>NZ_CALRWL010000010.1:0-127689 GCF_943371865.1 Azorhizobium sp. AG788
CGAGGGCGAGAACCTGGGTCTTGGCCTCGATCATGGCGATGAACGGCAGAAACAGCGCGCGATTGAGCCCGCCCGCATAGAGATCCTGCGGGGCCACGTTGGAGGTGGCCACCAGCACCACGCCATCATCGAACAGGCGCTGGAACAGCCGGCCCAGGATCATGGCATCGGCAATGTCGGTGACGTGAAATTCGTCAAAGCACAGCACGCTGGCTTCCGCCGCCAGAGCCGCCGCCACCGGCAGCAGGGGATCGGCGATCTTGCGCTCGCCGCGCTTCTGCGCCTCGCGCTCCGCATAGATGCGTTCATGGACGTCGGCCATGAACTCATGGAAATGCGCCCGCCGCTTGGAGGGACCGGGCAGGGCCTCGAAAAACAGGTCCATGAGCATGGTCTTGCCCCGGCCCACCCGGCCGTAAATGTAGAGGCCGCGTGGCACGGTCGGGGTGCGGCGATGAAACAGCCAGCCGAGCGCGGACGATTTCTTGGCCAGCGTGCGATCGCGCACGTCCTGTTCCAGGCGGGCCAGCGCCGCAACCACGGTTTCCTGCGCCGCATCGGGCTGGATCTCGCCCGCCGTCAGCATCGCCCGATAGCGGCCGAACACCCGCGCGTTCTCGATCCCCATATGGCCTCCGCCCGTGCGGCACCGCGACATGATCGGTGCCCGAGCCCTCGCTTAGACGCCCGCCCGCCCCCCCGCAAGCACCCGCAACCGCCGAACTCCGCTTCGGTGAACGAAACCAAATCAGACCGGCGACGTTGGTCAGATGCGTGTGTGCAGCGGCAGAAGGGATGGCGAGACCATCCCGCGGCCCCTGCGCAATCCTGGCTCCCATGTGAGCGCAACAGCCGTCGCACCAGTACCCGTCCGAGCGGTTTCGCTCGACGTCACGCGGCGGGCTTAAGCAATAGGAGAACACCTATGACCAAGAGCATTCTGCGAACCGCCGCCTTCACTTTGGCCCTGGCCACCGGCGTTGCCGGTCTGTCGATGGCCGCTTCCGCCGACGACTCCATCAATCAGGTCAATGACAGCATGGTGCGCCAGCGCCAGATGGACTACCTCAGCCGCCATGGCGGCTATGTGCTGACCCAGGATCTGAATTCCCAGGCGGTGGGCGGTCGCAACTCCACCATGATTGAGCCGATGCAGCGGGTGTATGCGCCGGCGACGCCCACCTATGTGATCGAGGTGCCGGCCGGCTATGGTGCGGCCACGTATGGCCGCACCAGCTACGGCCCGACCACCTACGTGGTCCCCGGCAATGCGCCCTATTATCGCTGACCTCAGCGACAGGCTGACGGTTGATCGATGGGCGGGCGCTGCGGCGCCCGCCGTGCCGCGTCCGTTGCGCCAATCCCCCCGAACGGGGCCGGTCGCCTGAGGTCAGCGTCCCGCAAGTTCGTCCTGCCAGACTTCGCCGCGAAAGCGCCGTGTCGAAACGCCGATGCGGACGAGCCCTGGAGTGGACGATGACAGCCAACGCGCGGCGGACCCTCGCCCTTGCGATTGTCCTCGCTGGCGGGATGACCGCTGCCCTGTCGGCGGCGCGGGCGGATGATTCCGTCAGCCAAGGCAATGACAGCATGGTCCTCCAGCGCCAGATGGACTATTTCGGCCAGCGCGGCGGCTATGTGCTGATCCAGGATCAGACCGCCCAGTCGGTCGGCAAGCCGGGCGCCAATATCGTTGCGCCCGCCGGCCAGATTTTCGTCACCACCATTCCCCTGCCCAGGTCCGGAGCCGTCGTGGTTCCAGGTCCCGTGGTCGCCCCGGCTCCGGTGATGGCGCCGGGTCCCATGGTGGTCGGCGTGCCGGTGGTGCAGGCGTTGCCCGGCCCTGCGCTCATTCCCACCACCGTCGTTCAGCCTTGGTACGGCTCGTCCGGATACATGGCGCCCGGCTATGGCCTGCCCGGCTATCCCAGCTACGCCATGCCCGGCTATCGGCCCTATTGACCGCCGCGGCAGCGACGGTTGTGCTGTCCACAGTGGACGGGGCCGTCCGCAAAGCACCGCCGTGCTCTGGACATTTTTTGCAGGCCATGAACCCATCCCCTTGATGCGGATGGACCCGGGGTGCGCGCGGTGAAGTTTCGGCCTTCCCTCCAGACCCTTCCCAACCACAGCCCCTTGATGCAGCGGCTGAGCGCGTGGCTGGACGACCACGATCCCGGCGGCATCGACCGGATGCGCTCGTTTCATCTGGCGCTGGCCTATGTGGTCATCATCATCCTCGGCGTCGCCACCTCCTGGACCTTCAATCTGAACATGGAGGTGGTGTTCCCCATGACCGGGGCGATGACCGCCTCGGTGCTGATCACCTTCACGCCCGCGGCCTCCATCGCCATCGAGGCCAAGACCTTCCTGCGCATCTTCGGCGTGGTGCTGGGCTATCTGCTGCTGGTGGTGGCGGTTGGACCCGGCGATCATCCGCAGAACGCGCTGATCCTCAAACTGATGCTGGTGCCGCTGTCCTTCGTGGCCATGTATCTGCGCCGCTACGGCATGGACGGCCAGCGCCTGGGCATCGCCTTCATCATCATCGCCACCGTCGAGGCGATCCTGCGGCCGACCCAGGCCCAGGCGATGTGGCTTCTACTGGCGGCCCTGGAGGGCTTTGTCGTCACCGCCCTCATCCGCCTCGCGCCGTTCCGGCCCAGCGCCATGCAGGCCTATAATGACGCGGTGGTGGATGCGGTGCAGGGGGTGGGCGACTATCTGCGCGTGTTCGCGGAAGCAGTGCGCACCGGCCAGGATGCCCCTATGCCGGGCGACACCATGCTGAACCGCCTGCGGGTGCGGGTGCGCGTGGCTCTGCTCACCGCCACCGCCGAGGACCCAGACGCCCGTGCCTGGGTGGAAGCGGTACGCACCAATGTCTACCGGCTGCGCGTCGCCACCCAGTTGCTGCACGATTGCATTCCCTCCGTGCGCCGGGCCGAGGGCGCGGACAATGCCTGGAGCGGGCCGGTGGCCGCGATGGCGGAAGAAGTCGCCCGCCATCTGGACCAGATCGGCATCGGCCCCTCGTTCGGCGATGCACGCATGGATGAAGGGCTGACCCGGCTGCGCCGCTCCGCCACCGACCCGGCCATCGACCCGAAGGTTCAGCTCACCCTGCTGCGCGCGGTGACGGCGTTCGAGCGCCTGACTTTGCTCATCCGGGGGCTGGAGCGGTTTCGCCTGGAACGGCCGGTGGAACAGAGCTTGGCTGCTTTTTCACCGCCGACCCAGCCCAAGACCGCGCCGCCCGCCGTGCCAGTCACACCGGGGCTCTCGCCCGCCATGCGGGTGGCCATCCAGGCCCTGGTCGCCACCAGCATCACCACCGGCCTCGACCTCGCCATCGGCCTCGACCACGCCTATTGGGCGACCATGACGGTGATGTTCGTGCTGGGGAACAGCCTGGGCGAAACCTATATCCGGGTGCGCTATCGCACCTGGGGCACCATTCTGGGCGTGCTGGCGGGCGTGGTGGCGGTCTATGTGTTCGAGACCAACATCTGGTTGCTGGCCGCCGTCTGTCTGGTGGGACAGGTGGCGGGCCTGCTGACCATGCGCGATCGCTACGACATCGCCTCCGCCGCGACCGGCCTTTCGGTGGTGGTCGGCCTGCACCTCGTCACTGGTCTCAGCGCCGAAGGCATGTTCTCGCGCATCTATGAGACCGCCATCGGTGCGGTGGTGGCGCTGGTGATCTCCTATCTGGTGCTGCCCATCTATGGCAGCGACGAAGTCATCAGCCAGGTGAAGACCATGGTGGGACGCTGCCGCCACGCCTTCGCCGGCTGGTGGCCGCGCGGCGAGAAGCGCGAGTCGGTGAGCGCGCTGGCCTGGGAGATGCGCCCGGTGATGGACCGCCTGCCGCAGCTGGATGCGGAATCCTCGCTCGGACATCGCGGCGCCGGCGACGTGGTAAACTTGGTGTCCACCCTCGACGTCCTCACCACCTATCTGGCGTTGCTGGAGGATGCCGCCCAGCGGCTGGCGGTGCTGTCGCCGCCGGAGGAAATCGTCAACGTGCTGGAGGCCGCCCGCTCGCGCACCTTGCTGGGGTTTGATCTGGCGCTGGGGGATGCGCCTCCGGCGGCGGACGTGACCAACGCCCCGCAAGTGGACGCGGCCCTGTCCTCGGCCCTGGGCATCACGTCCGATGACGCCACCCGGCGGCTGTTGCCGTTCGTGGCGGATTATCTGGCGTTCTCCGACGCCATCCTCCAGCCCTTGTCCGACCTGCGCACCGTGCTCAACCCGCCGGCGAAGACCACCACGGCGCCGCCCCCCGCCCTGGAATCCCCGCCGCCGACGGAGAAGCGGGCGGCGTAGAGGCCGCGGCCCGATCCCGTCCCGGTCTCGGTCGTCCTATCCCTGCGGCAGGAATGGGCGGAAGTGCTTGGACAGCTTCAGCCCCTGCCCCTGATAGTTTGAGCTGCCCCCTTCGCCATAGAGCTGGTCGGGACGTGCGGCCATGCGCTCATACACCAGCCGGCCCACGGTCTGGCCGTGTTCCAGGATGAACGGCACTTCGCGCGAACGCACTTCCAGCACCGCCCGCGCGCCCTGCCCGCCCGCCGCCGCATGACCGAATCCAGGATCGAAGAAGCCGGCATAATGCACCCGGAATTCGCCCACCAGGGGATCGAACGGCACCATTTCGGCGGCCTGATCCGGGGGCACCTGCACCGCCTCGCGGGAGGCAAGGATATAGAAAGCGTCCGGGTCCAGCACCAGAGCGGCGGCGCCGCGCACCCGGATCGGCTCCCAGAAATCCTCCACATCCAGGCTGGCGCGGCGGTCCACATCCACCACGCCGGTATGCTTCTTGGCGCGAAAGCCCAGCAGGCCGTTCCAGGCATCGCCCGCCAGATCGACCCCCAGCGCGATGCCGCCGCCGGCCACGTCCGGGGCGTCGGAATCCACCAGGCGCTGCTCCTTCTGCAGCGTGAGCAGTTCCAGGTCGGACAGGCGCGAGATCCCCCGCCGGAACCGGACCTGCGACAAACGCGAGCCGGTGCGGACCAGAATGGGGAAGGTCCGCGGGGAAATCTCCAGATAAAGCGGCCCCTCATAGCCGAGCGGAATGGCATCGAACGCCCGCGCGCCATCGGCGATGACGCGGGTGAAGACGTCGAGGCGGCCGGTGGAGCTTTTGGGATTGGCGGAGGCCGCCACATCCGCCGGCAGGCGCAACTTCTCGAACAGCGGCACCAGATAGACGCAGCCGGTCTCCAGCACCGCCCCATCGGCCAGATCCAGCTTGTGCAGGGCGAGGTCCGCGAGGCGATCCTTCACCGTGATGCCGGCACCGGGCAGAAAGCTGGCACGGATGCGCCACGCGCTGCGCCCCAGCCGCAGGTCCAGGCTCGCGGGCTGGATCTGGTCCTCATCCAGCGGGCGGCGCGTGGTGATGCTGCCATCGGCGGCCATGGCGGCGATGGCCTGGGCCGGAAGAATGCCTGCTCTCAACTGTTCGGCCACGCTGCACTCCGTTCCGGTCATATCGTTCGTTTTAACGGACGCTTCCCTTGACGCCAAGGGAGCGAGGGCTTTAACTGCCGAGCACTCGTGGTGAATTTGAGCCCGGCCGGCTTGCTGCCACGTTAAACAAAATTGCTAAAAGGCCGGGGATCGTGATGGGTCCGCACGCATGCCAACTCCGCATGCACCCGGTCACGCGTCCTCGGCCTCGCTGGAAGGCTTATGACCGTGGCACAAAAATTCGTTCCGCCGGACCCCTCCACTTTGCATTCCGAGACGCTGCTCGTCCATGGCGGCACCACCCGCTCGCCCTATGGCGAGACCTCGGAAGCGCTCTATCTGACCCAGGGCTTCGTCTACGACAGTGCCGAAGCCTGTGAAGCGCGCTTCAAGGGCGAGGATCCCGGCTTCGTCTATTCGCGCTACGGCAATCCCACCACCGCCATGTTCGAGGAGCGCATGGCGCTGCTGGACGGCGCGGAAGCCGCCCGCGCCACCGCCTCCGGCATGGCGGCGGTGAACGCCTCGCTGCTGTGCCAGCTCAAGGCCGGCGACCATGTGGTGGCGGCCCGCGCTTTGTTCGGCTCCTGTCGCTGGATCCTGGAAGACTTCCTGCCCCGCTACGGCGTCGAGACCACCCTGGTGGACGGCACCGATCTGGAGGCCTGGAAAGCCGCGGCCCGGCCCAACACCAAGATCTACTTCCTGGAAAGCCCCACCAATCCGACCCTGGAAATCATCGACATCCGCGCCGTGGCCGACATCGCCCATGCCGCCGGCGCCATGCTGATCGTCGACAATGTGTTCGCCACCCCGCTGTTGCAGAAGCCGTTCCAGCTGGGCGCCGACGTGGTGGTCTATTCCGCCACCAAGCATATCGACGGCCAGGGCCGGTGCCTGGGCGGCGTGGTTCTGGCCTCGCAGCAATTCGTCACCGACCATCTGCAGACCTTCCTGCGCCAGACCGGCCCCTCCATCTCGCCGTTCAACGCCTGGGTGCTGCTGAAGGGCCTGGAGACGCTGGGCCTGCGGGTCGCCCGCGCCCAAGGCACCGCGGCCATTTTGGCCGATGCGGTGGCGGGCGAGCAGAAGGTGGAGAAGGTGCTCTATCCCTTCCGCGCCGATCATCCCCAGGCGGACTTGGCCCGTCGGCAGATGAGTGGCGGCGGCACGCTGGTGACCTTCGTGGTCGCCGGCGGCAAAGAGGGCGCCTTCCGCTTCGCCAATGCGCTGAAGGTGATCCGCATCTCGAACAATCTGGGCGATGCCAAGAGCCTGCTCACCCATCCGGCCACCACCACCCATCAGCGCTTCACCCCCGAGGCGCGGGCGCAGATGGGTATTTCCGATGGGCTGGTGCGGCTGTCCGTAGGCCTGGAGCATCCCGACGATCTGCTCGCCGACATCGCCCAGGCGCTGAAGGCGGTCTGAGCCGTTGGTCCGGGGGCTGGTGGCCCCTGGACATTGCCCGGTGAAAAGCTACCGTCCCCTGACGCCTCCCACAAAGAGAGGCTGAGGGGGGCGGTGTCCCATGCGCGCACGGGCAACAGCGGGCGTATCGGCGGCGCTGGCCGCGAGCCTCAGGGCCACGCGCTGGCTGATCCTGCCCATCTCGCTGCTGTTGTTCCTGCAATGGCCGTTGCGCGATCTGGTCAAGGCCTATGCCCGCGAGGCCAATGACCTTGGGCAATGGATGTTCGCGCTCTATGTGGCCGCCGCTGTCACCGCCACCACCCGGGCGAAGGCGCATCTGGCCAGCGACCTCTTCGCCCATCGCTACGCCCCGGCCACCCGCGCCCGGCTCGCCCGCATCGGCGCCGCCGTGGGCCTGCTGCCTTGGTCGCTCTGGCTGCTGACGGCCGGTGCGAGCCTGACCTTGCAATCGGTGGCCAGCCTGGAAGCCTTTCCCGAAACCACCAATCCCGGCTTCTTCCTGGTGAAGGCGGCCATGTGGCTGATGGGGCTGATGGCCTTCCTGCAGGCGGTGCTGGATGTGTGGGCGCCGACGGACGTGCGCCGCCCATGAGCGCCTTCGGCCTGCTTCTGCTGGTTCTGATCGGCTGGGGCACCGTCTTCACCGGCCTGCCCAATGTGGTGGTGCTCCTGGCGGTGGCTGTCTTCGGCCTGCTTGTGGGCCTTCTCACCGGCAGCATCGACGCGCACCTGATGTCGGCGTTGCCCTCGCGCATCGTCGATCTGATGAGCAATGATCTGCTCCAGGCGCTGCCGCTGTTCGTGCTCATGGGCGTGCTGATGAACCGTTTGCCGGTGGCCTCTGCGCTGTTCCGCACCGGCATTGCCCTGCTGCCCCGCGCCGACGCCAGCGCCCCGGTGGTGGGCATCGTCATCGGCGCACTGCTCGGCCCAATGAACGGTTCGGTGGGCGCCAGCGCCATGGCGTTGGCCCGCACCATCGCCCCGGAAATGCGCGCGCGGCATATCCCGCTCGCCACCGTGCAGGCGGTGACGGCCACGGCGGCGACGCTGGGCGTAGTGATCCCCCCCTCGCTGGTGCTGATCCTGCTGGGCGACGCCATGCTCAACGCCCATTCCATCGCGCTGAACGTCAGCGGGCGCAGCGGGCGGGTCATCAACACCCAGGACGTGTTCCAGGGCGCCCTGCTGCCGGCGCTGCTGTTCGTCGCCGGTGCGCTGCTGGTGACCCTGCTGGCGTGGCGCCGGCGCGGCCCCCTGGTGGTGCGGCCGAGACATGCCCCGTTGCGACTGGGCGATGCCATCATCGGCGCGCTGGCGGTGCCGTTCGTGGGCGGGCTGCTGACCAGCGTGACCCTGGGCTACATCTATCCGGTGGAAGCGGCCGCCTGCGGCGCCATGGTGCTGTTCATCGCCGGCCTCGTGAGCGGGCATGTGAACCGCGCCAATATCGGCCCGCTGCTGGACGAAACCATGCGCATGACCGGCGCGCTATTCGCGCTGCTGGCCGCCGCCACCACCTTGACCCTGGTGTTCCGCCTGTTCGGCACCGACCGGCTGATCGCGGACCTGATCGCTTTGCTGCCCGGCGGCGACACGGTGGCGGTGCTGGTGGTTCTGGCGGTGCTGGCCGCCTGCGCCCTGGTGCTGGATGCGTTCGAGATCGTGTTCGTCATCGTCCCGATCATCGTCCCGCCGCTGCTGATTCGGGTGCAGGACGCCACCTGGGTGGCGGTGCTGATCCTGCTCACGCTGCAGATGAGCTTCCTGCTGCCGCCGCTCGGCTACGCCCTGGTGGTGACCCGCGACCTCTTGAAGGGGCCGGCCAGCCTGCGCGCCATGCTCACCGCCCTGGCGCCCTATGTGGCGGTGCAGATGCTGGTGCTGGCGACGGTATTCGCCGTGCCGGCGCTGACCCATCCGGCCTCGCCCTTTGCGGTGCCGCGGCCCGCGCCCGCCGCACCGCTGTCGCGGGAGGAGATGATCCGCAAACTGGACGACATGCTGCCCCCGGCCCCGGTGGCCCCCAGCTTGAACTGAACCGCCCCTTTCCCAAGGTTCCCATTGCACGGCGCCCGTTTGGCGGGTTCACTAGCGCCAAGCGACGGGGCGATCCCCGGCGGGTGGAGGCGACAGGGCATGTATCGGGCGATCACGCGGAAGATCCAGGTCACCGCGACGCCGCGCTATGTGGCGGAACGGTCCGAGCCGGAACACGGGCGGCATTTCTGGGCCTATACCATCGAGGTGGTGAACCTCGGCAGCGAGACCGTTCAACTCAAGGCCAGGCACTGGGTCATCACCGACGCCCACGGCCATGTGGAGGAAGTCCACGGCGCCGGCGTGGTGGGCGAGGAGCCGGTGCTTCCGCCGGGGAGCCGCTTCGAATATACCAGCGGCGTCCCGCTCTCCGCTGCCACCGGCATCATGAGCGGGCATTACGAGATGCGGACCGACGCTGGAGAGGCCTTTTCCGTGGAAATTCCAGCCTTTTCGCTCGATATCCCGCACATGCCCCGCGTCCTGAACTGAAGCGGCCATTCCGATGACATTGGCGAAAGCCTCACGGGTTCAGACCGAGGCCACGCCGGCCCTCGACCTGCGCCCGATCGCAGCCACGCTCGGCACGCTCCTGAGCATCCTGGGCGCCAGCATGCTGCTGCCGGCTTTGGCGGATTTCCGCGCCAATTCCGGTGGCGCGGGGGCCTTCGTGGGATCGGCCGCCGTCACCATCTTCGTCGGTGTCCTGCTCTCCGTTTCCGGACGTGGCGCCAGCGTGCCGCGGCTGGACCTGCGCCAGGCCTTCCTGCTCACCACCTCGGTGTGGGTGGTGCTGGCGATCTTTGCCACCTTGCCGCTGATCTGGGGGCCGCCACACCTGAGCGTGGTGCATGCGCTGTTCGAGAGCGTGTCCGGCCTCACCACCACCGGAGCCAGCGTCATGACCGGGCTGGATGCCATGGCGCCCGGCATCCTGTTGTGGCGGGCCATGCTCCACTGGTTCGGCGGCATCGGCATCGTGGTCATCGCCATCGCCGTGCTGCCGGCGCTGAGCATCGGCGGCATGCAATTGTTCCGCACCGAATCTTCGGACCGCTCGGAGAAGTTCCTGCCGCGGGCGGGCGCTGTGGCCAAGGGCTTGCTACTGGCCTACGGCGTGCTCTCGGTTCTATGCATCATCGGCTATGCGCTGGCGGGGATGGGACTATTCGATGCATTGACCCTAGGTCTCTCAACCGTGTCGAGCGGCGGCTTCGCCAATTCGGACTCGTCGCTCGGCGTGTTCGCCGATCCGGCGGTGGACTATGTCGCCATCGTGTTCATGCTGGCTGCGAGCCTGCCCTTCCCGCTCTATGTGCGCGCGCTCGCAGGCGATCCGGGTCGGCTGTTCCGCAACCCGGAGGTGCGGACCTTCTTTGCCATCGTGCTGGTGTTCACGGTGGCGTCCTTCCTGCAGCAGGTGTTTCAGGGGGTCGCCGCGGGCGAGGTGGCGTTGCGCGGGGCGCTGTTCACCGTGGCTTCGCTGATCTCCACCACCGGCTTCATGTCCGTGGACTACACCAATTGGGGCCCGCTTTCGGACGCCCTGTTCTTTGTGCTGATGTTCCTGGGCGGCTGCACCGGCTCCACCGCCGGCGGCCTGAAGACCCTGCGCCTGCTGATCGCCATGAAGGCGGTGCGACAGCATTTGAAGCGGATTTCCTACCGCAACGGGCTGTTCCCGATCCGCTATGGCGGTGCGCCGGTGGCGGACGATGTGGTCGCCTCGGTGCTCGGCTTCGTGTTTTTGTATATCGCCACCTTTGCTGTGGTGGGGGTGGCGCTGAGCGCGATAGGGCTGGACCTGCGCACCGCCTTCTCGGCAGCCATCGCCTGCCTATCCAATGTGGGGCCGGGGCTCGGCCCCATCGTGGGGCCGGCGACCAATTACGGCAATCTGAGCGATCCTGCGGTGGTGATCCTGACCCTGGCCATGCTGCTCGGCCGTCTGGAGATCGTCACCGTGCTGGTGCTGGTGATGCCACGCTTCTGGAGCCGCTGAGCGCGACTCCAGCCCCATGCCTCTGAGCCTGGGGATCAGGCGTCCGCCTGCCCCAGAACTTCTTCGCCGGCAAATCCGTAGGACCTGCCGCAGAACTCGCAGGTCACCGTGACCCGACCGTCATCCTGGATCATGTCCCGCCGCTCGTCGCGGGAGAAGCTGGCCAGCACCCCGGCCACCCGCTCGCGCGAGCAGGTGCACTGCGCGTTCACCGGTTGGGTGGAGAACACCCGCACGCCGCGCTCATGGAACAGCCGGAACAGCAATTGCTCGCCCGGCAGCACCGGGTCCACCAGTTCCACATCCTCAAGGGTGGAGACCAGCGCCTGGGCCTCAGCCCAGGCGTCGTCCTCGGCCACATCGTGGAACGCGGCGTCCTCAGGCGCATCGCCCGGATGCAGGTCGGCCTGGGCGGCGCGATTGGCCTCCTGGGGCAAGAACTGCACGAGAAGGCCACCGGCACGCCAGGAGGACGGCTCGCCGCCGGGGCGGATTTCCTCGCCCACCGCAAGGCGCACCTTGGTGGGGATCTGTTCGGACTGGCGGAAATATTCGTGCGCCGCTTCCTCCAGCCCCGCCCCGTCCAGCGCCACCACGCCCTGGTAGCGATTGGTGGAAATGCCCTGGTCGATGGTCATGGCCAGATGGCCACGGCCCAGCAGCGCGGCGGGGGTGGCGGTGTTGCCGCGCTCGGCCTCCGCCACCGCGTCCGCATCGAACCGGGCATAGGCGCGGATCTTGTCGGGGGTGACGAAGTCCACCACCACCATGTCCACCGGCCCATCGGTCTGGGTCTGCAGGATGAAGCGGCCCTCGAATTTCAATGACGACCCCAGCAGCGTGGTCAGCACCACCGCCTCGCCGATCACCCGCTTCACCGCAGCCGGATAGGCATGATGGGCCAGAACCGCGTCGAGGCTGCCCCCCAGGCGCACCACCCGGCCGCGCACATCCAGCGCGTCCACCTGAAACGGCGTGACGCAATCGTCCTCCGGGTCCTGCCGGGGGGATCTGGCCTCTTCACCCATGGGGGCTCCACTTATGCAAGGCGGCGCCGGAAGCTGAGAGCCCGGCGCCGTGTCCGAAGGTCGTCCGCAATCCCCCTGCGGGCCCTGCCCGCGGGAGGGGGGACGCATCACCCGGCCAGAACGGCGCGGGTGAACCTCACAGGTGGGCCTTGTCGAGGCACCAGGCAAGGATGCCCTTCTGGGCATGGAGACGATTTTCCGCTTCGTCGAACACCACGGACTGTGGACCGTCCATCACCTCGTCGGTCACTTCCTCCCCGCGATGGGCGGGCAGGCAGTGCATGAAGATGGCGCCGGGGGCTGCCCGTGCCATCAGCGCGCCGTTGACCTGGTAGGGTTTCAACAAATTGTGGCGGCGCTCGGCCTCCTTGTCGCCCATGGACACCCAGGTATCGGTGACGACGCAATCGGCGTCCTCCACCGCTTCCTCGGGATCGCGCATGAAGCGGACCTTGGCCTTGGTGCGCTTGACGAACTCCTTCAGCGCCTGACGGGGCGACAGTTCCTTGGGGGAGGCCACGTTCAGCGAGAAGTCAAACCGTTCTGCCGCATGCACCCAGGAGGCCAGCACGTTGTTGGCGTCCCCGGTCCAGGCCACCTTCCGGCCCTGGATATTACCCTTGTGCTCCTCAAAGGTGAGCACATCGGCCATCACCTGGCAGGGATGGGAGATGCGGGTCAGGCCGTTGATCACCGGCACGGTGGCGTTGCGCGCCAGTTCCATCAGATCCTCATGGCTGAGAATGCGGATCATGATGGCGTCCACGAAGCGAGACAGCACCCGCGCCGTATCGGCGATGGACTCGCCGCGGCCCAGCTGCATCTCGGCACCGGTCAGCATGATGGGATCGCCGCCCAACTGGCGCATGGCCAGATCGAACGACACCCGCGTCCGGGTGGAGGGCTTGTCGAACACCATGGCCAGCGACTTGCCGGCCAGCGGCTTGTCGGCGGTGCCGGCCTTGCGCTGCGCCTTCAAATCCTTGGAGAGGTCGAGCACCTGCCGCAGATCGTCGGACGAAATGTCCGACAGATCGAGAAAATGACGCACACCATTGCCGATCATTCCGCTGCCCCCCGCACCGGCGCGGCCGCAAGGCGCTGTTCGATCCGCTGGCACGCGGCCTCGATCTTCTCCACCGCGAGACTCAATTCGTCCTCGCTGACCACCAGCGGCGGCAGCAGGCGCACCACATTGTCGCCGGCGCCCGGCACCAGCATGCCTTCCTCGCGCAGCGCGATCACCAAGTCGGCGGCAGGCACCTGGGCGCGCAGGCCCATGAGCAGGCCCTGCCCACGCACTTCGGCGATCACATCGGGATGACGATCCTTTACCTGCGCCAGCATCTGGGTGAAGCGCAGGCCCATCTGGCGCACATGGTCGAGGAATTCCGGCAGCAAAACCTTGTCCAGCACCGCATTGCCTACCGCCATGGCGAGCGGATTGCCGCCATAAGTCGAGCCATGAGTGCCCAAGGTCATGCCCTTGGCCGCCTCTTCCGTGGCGAGGCACACGCCCATGGGGAAGCCGCCGCCGATGCCCTTGGCCACAGCCATGATGTCCGGGGTGATGCCCGCCCATTCGTGCGCAAACAGCTTGCCGGTGCGCCCGACGCCGCTCTGCACTTCGTCCAGGACCAGAAGCAGGCCATGCTCATCACAGAGCGCCCGCAAGGCCGCCAGGAATTGCGGCGGCGGCACGCGCACGCCGCCTTCACCCTGAACGGGCTCCAGCAGGATGGCGGCGGTCTCCGGCCCAATGGCCGCCTTCACCGCATCCAGATCGCCGAAGGGCACTTGGTCAAAGCCCGGCATCTCGGGGCCGAAGCCCTCCAGATACTTGGCATTGCCCCCGGCGGCGATCGTCGCCAGCGTCCGTCCGTGGAACGCACCTTCAAAGGTGATGATGCGATTGCGCTGCGGCGCCCCCGATACGTACTGGTATTTGCGCGCCATCTTGATGGCGCACTCCAGCGCTTCCGCACCGGAATTGGTGAAGAAGGCCGTATCCGCAAAGGTCGCCTCGGTGAGGCGCTGGGCCAGCCGCTCGCCGCCGGAAATCCGGAACAGGTTGGAGGTGTGCCACAGCTTCTGCGCCTGCGCCGTCAAGGCCTCCACGAGATAGGGGTGCGCGTGGCCGAGGACGTTCACGGCGATGCCCGCGGTGAAATCCAAGTAACGTCGCCCGTCCGTGGTGACGAGCCAGCAGCCCTCCCCCCGCTCGAATTCGAGATTGACGCGTGCGTAGGTGGGCAGAACGGGGGTGATCACGGACCCCTCCTTGCGAGGGTGGAAGGAGACGCCACGGAATGCGACGCCTTTGGAGAAACGGAAAAAGGCCGCTCACGGGAGCAGCCCCACATCTGGGATTCTAATGATCGATTGCGGCGGGTCAACACACCTTGCGTGGTTAACGATTTCGCAACGACTTGGGGAAAACAGACCCTGAGGCGATTCTGACTCTTCGCGGGGCACGCCCCATATTGTAGGTTGCTCCTCGCCGGACACGAGATGTCGTGCGGCACCGTTCCCAAGTGGCGTCGGATCCCCATATCCCGCGCGCGGTTCGCGCGTTTCGGGTGCGGCCGGGGATTGCGATGAGGCAGCCAAGGAGGAGAGCGATGAGCTGGAACGACGAGCGCGTCGAACTCTTGAAGAAGCTCTGGGGCGAGGGTTTGTCCGCCAGCCAGATTGCTGGAGAGCTCGGCGGCATCACCCGCAATGCGGTGATCGGTAAAGTCCACCGTCTTGGACTGTCTGGGCGGGCGAAGTCCCCCGCAGTGGCCGCCCGTCCGCGCAAGACCGCGCGCCCGGAGACCCCGGCCCAACGGCCCCAGGCCCCTAACAGGCCGGCGACGCACGGCAATACCGCGCTCGCCCCTGCTCTCGACGCCATGGTGGAGAGCGCTCCTGCGCCCGCACCCGCGCCACAGCAGTCCAACAATGTTCTGGCCATCGGCCAGCGCTGCACCATCATGAACCTCACGGAATCCACCTGCCGTTGGCCGCTCGGCGAGCCCGGCACGGAGTCCTTCTACTTCTGCGGCGGGCGCAGCGTGTCCGGGTTGCCTTACTGCACCCAGCACGCCCGCATGGCCTACCAGCCGGTGCAGGATCGCCGGCGTGATCGGCGCGTGGCGCGGATCTGAGGCATCACGCGGATCGCCGGGACGACCTGATTTTGCGGTTTCAGAGGTCAAAGTCGCCGGCGCTCTGCGAGGTGAAGATACGGCAACCCCGCGGCACTCGCCGCGGTCATGCCGACGTGTTGTTCCGTCATCCCGGTCTCAGCCGCACGCGGCCACCGGGAGGTCGGGCCACCACTTCAAGCCGACAGCCTACGGTCTGGATGTTGCAGATCGACGACGGTGCAACGCAGCCCCTGCTCCACCGTCCCGGCTTGGCCGGAACACGCTCAAAATGACATTGCTGTTCTGCGCGCCTGCAGCGCCGTGGATTGCCGGCGCCGCGCCCGTCACCGGACGGCGGATGCCGCCTGGACAATTCTGCTGGCCGGTCAGCGCCGGTCGCGGGTCGGATCGAAGCAGGTATAGCCCACAAAGCACTGCGGATTATTGCGGGTCGGCACCCAGGCGGGATCGAGTGTCTGGTCCGCTGGGCAGAACTGCCGGCTGATCACAAAGCGGTCATAGGTGGTCGCGCTGGTGGACAGCACCACGGCGCCGCCGGTGCGCACCAGGGTGGCGGCCTGACTACAGGTCATCTGCGGGCTCGCCGGCAGGGCCATGGCCGCCAGAGGCAGGAATGCGGCCGAGGCCGCCAGCGCCGCGCCCGCATGGCGCGCAAACTTCCACATGGAATTCTCCCGGACGATCCTGGCGTGCGTGCGGGTCATACCGGCACGCGGCGGGCGGACCTTACCCCCAAATCGGCGCACCCGGAACAACCGGAGGGCGGCACAGCGGCGCACCCACGCGGACGTTACCACCGCCAGCGGTCGCGCTCGGGCTCGAAGCAGGTGTAGCCGATGAAGCACTGCGGGTTGTCCCGGGTGGGCTCAAAGGCGGGCCTTGTCGCTTCGTCGGGCATGCAGAAGCGGCGATCGGACACGTAGCGGTCAAAGGTGGTGGCGGAGGTGTCGAGGACGATGCCGCCGCTGCGCGCCACCAGCGCCGCCGCGGCGGCGCAGGTCATGGCGGTGGTGGCGGGGCGCGCCTTCGCACCGGATGTTGGGCCTGCCATGGCCAGACAGGCGAGAGCGATTGCCACAACCGGCCGGCCGAGGCAGGCCGGGCGCCGCAAGGATAGCTGATCGGATCGCATGCTTCGTCCTCCGCTGGTTGCCACGAGCGGTGTAGTCGCAGGGCTGCCATGCACGAAATGCGGTGCCGCCTGCCGCAGCAAGGGCCGGATCGATGCGTCCGGCGCTCACGCCCTAACCAAGATGTCACTCGGGCGCGCGGGAAAGCACTACGCCCGTCGCGGCCGCCCCTTGGTGCGGGAGGGCCTGCCGGACCAAGCGCCCGGCAGGCCAATGCGGTCACTCGGAGATGGACGCCCCGGAAGCCTTCACCACCGGCCCCCATTTCGCCAGTTCGGATTTCACATGGGCAGCCAGTTGGTCCGGCGTGCTACCCACGGTGACGGCGCTGAGGTCGGCCAGCTTGGCCTGGACCTCAGGGTCCGCCACCGCCTGCGCCCCGGCCTTGGCCAGGATGTCGATGATCGCCATGGGCGTCCCCGCCGGCGCGAAGATGGCATTCCAGGAATAGGTCTCATAGCCCGGCAGGCCGGATTCCGAGACCGTGGGCAGGTCGGGGGCCGCTGGCGAGCGCTCCTTGGTGGTGATGGCGAGGCCGACCACGGAACCCTTGCGGATATGGCCGATGGCGGAGGGCAGATTGTCGAACATGATCTTCACCTGGCCACCGACCAGATCCAGCATGGCCGGGCCGGCGCCCTTGTAGGGCACATGCACCATCTTCACCCCCGCCATGCTCTCGAACAGAGCGCCGGAGAGATGTAGCGGCGTGCCCACACCGGAGGAGGCATAGTCATATTTGTCCGGATTGGCTTTCAAGAGCGCAATCAGTTCCGCGGTGGTCTTCACGTTCAGCGATGGGTGCACGATCACTACGTTCGGCACGTTCACCAGCAGAGAGACGGGTGCGAAATCCTTGACCGGGTCATAGGGCATCTTGGTGTAGAGGGCCGGATTGATGGCGTGGGTCGCCACCGTGCCCATCAGCACCGTGTAGCCATCGGGCGCTGCGCGGGCGACCGCCGCCGCCCCGAGATTGCCGCCGGCGCCGCCGCGATTGTCGACCACGACGGGCTGCTTAAGGATGTCGCCCATCTTCGCGGCAATGATGCGGGCGACGATATCCGTCGATCCGCCCGCCGCAAACGGCACCACGAGCCGGATCGGCCGGTTGGGATAGGTCTCTTGCCCCGCGGCGCCGCTGGCCCACACGGTAGCGGCAAGCGCGATAATGCCGAACAATCGCTTCATGTGTCAGGTCTCCTCCGCCGCTACCTTAGCGGAATATGCCGCAAAGGAAGAAGCATCCTGACACCAGAGGATCTCGTGGTCGGAGCGTTATCCCCACGCCAGGCAGCCGAGGCGGTTCCAGCGGCGCGGTGGCGCCACTGCCGCCAGATGCCGGCGCACCGGCGGCAGGGCCATCTTTGCCTCAATGGGCGCGGGCAAACATCTCGTTGAACGAGTAGCCGGCTCCGCGCACTGTGCGGATGGGGTCCGACTGACGGCCGCGGTTGATGGCCTTGCGCAAGCGCCCGACGTGAACATCCACGGTGCGCTCGTCGATATAGACGTCCTGGCCCCAGACCCCGTCGAGCAATTGCTCGCGGGAGAACACCCGGCCGGGGCTCTGCATGAGAAATTCCAGCAGGCGGAATTCGGTCGGCCCGAGATGGATCTCGCGACCGGCCCGGTGCACCCGATGGGTCTCCCGGTCCAGTTCGATGTCCCCGGCGCGCAGCAAGGTGGCCACGTGCTCGGGCTTGGCCCGGCGCAGCAGCGCCCGCACCCGTGCCAGAAGTTCCGGCACCGAGAACGGCTTGACCACATAATCGTCGGCCCCGGTGGCCAACCCCCGCACGCGCTCGGTTTCCTCGCCGCGCGCGGTCAGCATGATGACGGGGAGGCGCTCCGTCTCGGGCCTGGTGCGCAGGCGCCGACACAGTTCGATCCCGGAGAGACCCGGCAGCATCCAATCGAGAATGACCAGATCCGGTACGCTCTCGCGCAACCGGGTTTCGGCTTCGTCGCCGCGGGCCACGTTCTCGACGAAATACCCCTCCGACTCCAGATTGTACCGGAGCAGGAGGGTGAGGGGTTCCTCATCCTCGATAATCAGAATACGCGCAGCCACGAATGATTACCCCTGAAGGGTCCGCGTGGGAAACGACACCGTCGTCTCGCTGGAGACGTCCGCCTTGGGGCGGTCGTCCGAAATCATGCTCCCGGACACCATGTAGAACACGGTTTCAGCAATATTGGTCGCATGATCGCCGATGCGCTCAATATTCTTGGCACAGAACAAAAGATGCGTGCACACGGAGATGTTGCGCGGATCTTCCATCATGTAAGTCAGCAATTCGCGGAACAAGGACGTGTACATGGTGTCCACGTTGGCGTCCTTGCGCCACACGTCCAGGGCCTTGGCTTGGTCGCGGCCCGCATAGGCGTCGAGCACTTCCTTCAGTTGCTCGAGCACCAGGTCGGACATGTGCTCCACGCCGCGCACCAGCTTCTGAGGGTGATATTCGCCCTCGATGGCCAGCACGCGCTTGCCCACGTTCTTGGCCAGATCGCCGATGCGCTCCAGATCGTTGGAGATGCGCAATGTGGCGACGATGTCGCGCAGATCGCTGGCCACCGGCTGGCGCTTGGCGATCACCAGGACGGCCTTGTCCTCGATCTCACGCTGCAACTGGTCGATGGCCGCATCCATCACCACCACGCGCTGGGCGGCGACGCCATCGCGGCGGATCAGGGCGCCGACGGAATCGGACACCAGGCGCTCGGCCTGGCCGCCCATTTCCACGATCTTGCGGCCGAGTTCTTTGAGTTCGGCGTCGAAGGCCGAAACGGTATGGTCGGACATAAGGGGGGTCCCCCGCTGCTCAGCCGAAACGGCCGGTGATGTAGTCGCGCGTCTTGATCTCCTTGGGGTTGGTGAAGATCACGTCGGAGGTTCCGACTTCCACCAGTTCGCCAAGATAGAAAAAGGCAGTGAGATCCGCGCAACGGGCAGCCTGCTGCATGTTGTGCGTCACGATGACAATGGTGAATTCCTGCTTCAACTCGTCGATCAGGTCTTCGATCTTCGAGGTGGAGATGGGATCCAGCGCCGAGGTGGGCTCGTCCAGCAGGATCACCTCCGGGCGCACCGCGATGGTACGAGCGATGCACAGGCGCTGCTGCTGGCCGCCGGACATGCCCAGTGCCGAGGTGTGCAGGCGGTCCTTGGTCTCTTCCCAGATCGCCGCCTTGCGCAGGCAGCTTTCCACCCGCTCGTCCATGGCCGCCTTGCCGATGCGCTCGTGCAGGCGCACGCCGAAGGCGATGTTGTCATAGATCGACATGGGGAATGGCGTCGGCTTCTGGAACACCATGCCGATGCGGCTGCGCACCACGGTGGAGTCCAGTTCCTTGCCCACCACGTTCACGCCGTCGAACAGCACCTCGCCCTCGGCGCGCTGGCCGGGGTAGAGGTCATACATGCGGTTGAATACCCGCAGCAGCGTGGACTTGCCGCAACCGGACGGCCCGATCATGGCGGTGACCCGCTTCTCGGGAATTTGGAAGTTGATGCTCTTCAGGGCATGGTTCTGCCCGTAGTAGAAATTGAGATTGTTGACCTTGATCTTGGTCGGCGCCTCCACAGCGCCCGGCTTTGCCGACACGGAGGACGACAGATTGAAGGTCGGATCGACGGCAGAGTTCATGGCAGGCCTCGTTCGGTCTCGGGCGCCCGCCGCGACAAGGCGGGGGCAATCGGGCGAAAGTCGATCGGGCGCGCAGCGCGCATCCCAGGAAGATCACGGGACGCGGTCAATGTGACCGCGACAGCACGAGCCGCGACACCACGTTGAGCACCAGCACGCCCACCGTGATCAGCAGGGCTCCCGCCCAGGCCAGCGACACCCAGTCGTCGAACGGGCTGCCGGCATATTGATAGATGGCAATGGGCAGGCTCGCCATGGGCTTGCTCAGATCCACCGACCAGGAATTGTTGCCCAGCGAGGTGAACAGCAGCGGCGCGGTCTCACCCGCGGCGCGGGCGATGGCCAAGAGGATGCCGGTGACGATGCCGGCGCGAGCCGCGCGCCAGGTGACCATCATCACCACCTTCCACTGCGGAGCCCCCAGCGCGAAGGCGGCTTCCCGCAGGCCCACCGGCACCAGGTTCAGCATGTCTTCGGTGGTGCGCACGATCACCGGGATCACCAGGATCGCCAGAGCCAGCGACCCGGCCCAGCCGGAGAAGCCGCCGAACGGCACCACCAGCAGCTGGTAGATGAACAGCCCCACCAGGATGGACGGGGCGGACAGCAGGATGTCGTTCACGAAGCGGGCAGCGGCGCCGATCCGGGTGCCCTTGCCATTCTCTGCCAGGAAGGTGCCGGCGAAGATGCCGATGGGGCCGCCGATCACCAGGGCGATGGCGATCTGGATCAGCGAACCGACAATGGCGTTCAGCAGGCCGCCGTTCTGGCCCGGCGGCATGGTGATGTTGGTGAACACGTTGAGGCCGAGGGCCGGCAGGCCCTTGGCGATCAAAGTGAGCAGGATCCAGGCCAGGAGGAAGATGGCGAGGGCGGCGAAGGCGACGGAAATCGCCTTGATCGTGTAGTCCTTGGTCCGGCGTGCGGCGAGCGAGGCCATGTGCGGTTTCCCCGGTCAGTCGAGCCGCGAGCGCACCAGCGCCCGGGACAGTGCAAGAACGATGAAGGAGATGACGAACAGGATGAAGCCGAGCTGCAGCAGCGAGGTCAGCTTCAGCGATCCGATCGCCGCTTCCGGGAATTCATTGGCGATGGTCGAGGCGATGGTGGCGCCCGGGGCGAACAGCGACGCTGACAGGCGGGTCGCGTTGCCGATGACGAAGGTCACCGCCATGGTCTCGCCCAGAGCGCGGCCGAGGCCCAGCATCACCGCGCCCACCATGGCCGTGCTGCCATAGGGCACCGAGACGTTCTTATAGACTTCGTAGGTCGTTGCACCGACGCCGTAGGCGGATTCCTTGAGCATCGGCGGCACGGATTCCAGCGTCTCCACGAACATCGCGGTGATGAAGGGGACGATCATGACCGCCAGGATCAGGCCGGCGGTGAACATGCCCGAGCCCAGCGGCGGGCCCTGGAACAGCACGCCCAGCAGCGGGATCGGCCCGAGGAACTCGATCAGCGGCGGCTGCACATACTGGGCCATCAAGGGGGCGATCACGAAGAAGCCCCACATGCCGTAAATGATGGACGGAACCGCCGCCAGCAGCTGAACCGCAACGCCGATGGGACGCTTCAAGGCTTGGGGCGCGATCTCGGTGAGGAAGAAGGCAATGCCGAACGACAGCGGCAGGGCCACCACCACGGCGATGATGGCGCTGAGCAGCGTGCCATAGACCATCACCAGCGCGCCGAACTTCTCGGTCACCGGATTCCAGCTGGCGGTCCAGATGAAGTCGAGGCCGAATTCCTGCAGCGCCGGGAAGCCACCGATGAACAGCTGCGCGATGATCAGGCCCAGCAGGATCAGGACGAAGATGCCACTGGCCCACAAGGCAGCAACGAACAGCGGATCGGACACCCCGCCGACGCTCTTGGCCTTGTGGATGGGGATCCGGCCCACCTCTCCCGTCGTATCCATCGTCGCGTCCATCCCCGACACCCCTCGTTCCGTGAGCCGCGCCTCGCGGGCGGCCAATCCCATGTGTCTGCCTCATCGCGGGTTCCCACAGCCCGGCCTCGGCAGCGATTTTCGCGCCGACGCCACCGTCCGGAACCCGGCCCGCTTCTGCTCAACTGGCGCGCCGTGCCACCCGCGAACCCTGGATAAACCGACGGTCAGGGCTGGAGCCGCAGATCCGAAGCCCCAAGGTCCGAAGCCCTAAGGTCCGAAGCCCTAAGCTCCGGTCGGGACCGGCGGTCCCGACCCTGGCACCCGCGCGCATATTCATTGGAGGTTATCGCGACCTCCAGCGCGAAGGGCACCGCCGAGATCCGGCGGCGCCCTCAGGCTGCCCGGAGGCGCCTCTCCCGTGTGGGGAGCGGCGCCTCTCAGGGCGATCAGAACACCGGCTTGCCGTCCGGGGCCTTCACTTCGGCCTTCCAAGCGGCCTTCACACGCTCCACCACCGACTCCGGCAGCGGGATGTAGTGCAGCTTCTCGGCGATCTCGCCGCCGTCCTTGCCGTAGGACCACTCGAAGAACTTCATCACTTCGCGCGAAGCTTCCACGTTGGTGGGGTTCTTCGGCAGCAGGATGTAGGTGGCGGACACGATCGGCCAAGCGGTTTCGCCGGCAGTGTTCAGCATGGAGGCCGCGAAATCCTTCGAGCCGGTCCAGTCGGCGGCGTCGGCCGCAACCATGAACGCCTTGACGGACGGGGCGACGAACTTGCCGGCCTTGTTCTGCAGCTGCGTCACCACCAGCTTGTTGGCGGCGGCGTAGACGAACTCGACGTAGCCGAGGCCGCCCTTGGTGTTCTTCACGGTGCCGGCAACGCCTTCGTTGCCCTTGGCGCCCGCGCCGGCGGGCCACTGGACCGAAGTCGCGGCGCCGACCTTGGACTTCCACTCCGGACTCACTTCAGCCAGGTAGCTGGTGAACACGTAGGAGGTGCCGGACGAGTCCGAACGATACACCGGCACGATGGCCTGGTCCGGCAGCTTCACGCCGGCGTTCAGGTCGGCGATGGCCTTGTCGTTCCACTTGGTGATCTTGCCGAGATAGATGTCGGCGAGGACCGGGCCGGTCAGCTTGAGCTGGTCGGAAGCGATGCCGTCCACATTCACCGTGGCGACGATCGAACCGATCACGGCCGGGAACTGCAGCAGGTTCGCGGAGGCGAGCTTGGCGCTGTCCATCGGGGCGTCGGACGCACCGAAATCAACCGTACGGTTGATGATCTGGTTCTGGCCGCCGCCGGAACCGATCGACTGGTAGTTCAGACCGTTGCCGGTCTTCTCTTTGAACTTAGCGCCCCAGGACTGGTACACGGGAGCGGGAAAGGAAGCGCCGGCGCCATTGAAATCAAGGGCTGATGCGCTACCGGCGAACAGTGTGCCGGCGACAGCGAGCGCTGCGCCGAATGCGGTGGTGAGTTTCACGGGATTCTCTCCATTGCCAATCTGGTGCCGCCTCTCGACGTTTCCATCGCGACGCACCATTGGACCGCCAAGACATAGCGGCTGGGCTGCACCGTTCTATGACCGACCCGTGACACCTGAATGACAGACTAAGCCTTTGCCGAAATTTGATTTTTTGCCGCCTCATCAAAAACATCGAGCCGGACCGTAAACTTTGCCCCCTCGCCGGGGGTACTTTCGACCCCCAGACGGCCGCGATGGCGGGCAACAATGTGCTTCACAATGGCCAAGCCCAAGCCGGTGCCGCCATGGTCGCGGCTGGCGGCCACATCCACCCGGTAGAAGCGCTCGGTGAGGCGTGGCAGATGCTCGGGGGCGATGCCGGGGCCAAAATCGCGGATGCTGATCACCGCCACTGGACCGGCGGGGCCGGCCTCGCACGCCAGATCCACCGCCACGCGCTTTCCGGTGACGCCGTATTTCAGGGCGTTCTCCACCAGATTCTCGAACAGGCGAATAAGTTCATCCCGGTCGCCACGGATGACCAGCGGGCGGGTCTCGCGGGTCAGTTCGATGACGACTCCGCGATCATTGGCCAACGGGGTCAGCGTGTCGCAGACGTGAGACAGGATGCCGCCCAGATCCACCGGCGTGTCCGGGCGCACATGCGCGTTCAGTTCGATGCGCGAGAGCGACAGCAGATCGTCGATCAGCCGCGACATCCGCCGCGCCTGGGCACCCATGATGGTGAGGAAGCGTTCCCGGGCGGGAGCATCGTTGCGCGCCGGCCCCAGCAGGGTCTCGATGAAGCCGGAGAGCGAGGCGAGCGGCGTGCGCAGTTCGTGGCTGGCGTTGGCCACGAAGTCGGCGCGCATCTGTTCCACCCGGCGCTGCTGGGTGAGATCGCGAAAGGTGAGGAGCACCGCGTCGGGGGCGGGAATGCGCGCGGCGGCATCGGCGGCGCCCCGCACGCCGCTATCCCGTCCCTTGGCGCTATAGAGGTGGAGTGGCACCACATGAGCTTCCAGCCAGCGATCCAGGGGCACCCGCTCGGCAAATTCCACCCGACGGGGAAAGCCGTCCTGCGCCGCCGCCCGCACCGCGGCCAGCACCTCGGGCACCCGCACCAGGAACGACAGGGGATCGCCCACCCGCGCGGCACCGATGGCCAGACCCACCCGTTCGTTGGCCACCAAAATCTCCCCATCGGGGCTCAGCAGCAGCGCCGGCTCCGGGAGAGCGGCCACCAGCGCCGCCACCGGGGCCTCCACCGGCGGGCGGGACGCCTGCGGCGGTTCTGGCTCGGGCGCCGGTGCCTGGACAACCTGGCGATCGTCCCGCCGCACGCAGAGCGTGCCAAGCACGGCACATAGCAGCACGCCCATGGCGACCAGGGGATGGGCCCGGTCCGCCGCGGCGCCCGCAAGGGTGAGCAGGCCCGCCAGCCACAGCCAGACCATGGCGCGCGCAAACCACGCCTTCGCGGGTGCTGCTCGTCCGGCGGTGCCGGGCCTGGTCCCCGGTTCGTCTTCTGTCGGCGTCGTCATAAACAGGCGTCCTGCCCCGCCAAAGGGGCGGTCACCTCTGAAGGAGCCCGTGGGAGGCCCCGGCGCTTCAGGCCCGTCATGGGCTTCTTCCTCGACAGCCGCACGGTGCGGGAGCACCCGCATGGTGCGGCGATTCCCGTCATGGTGAATCGGTCCGACGAAAGCAATAAGACAACATTTCGGTGTATCGATGGATTTCGATCATTGCCGCGGCGCGGAACCGTTCGCCGGCGTTCCGTCTTGCTGTCAGAAGGGGTTAGATTGCTAACCCTTCGTGTGTTCAGGGGGTTGCCATGTCATCCGCTCGCTCCGCTTTTCTGGTGCTCGCACTGGCGAGCGGCATCGCAGGCCAATCCCCCGCTCATGCCGATCCCTTGCCCATGCCCACCCTCGATTTCGCCCTGAAGGCCAAGCTGCGGGATGGCGGCACGCTGGATCTCGCCCATTCCAACGGCAAGATGCGGATGGAGATGCAGCCCAAGGCCTCGCCCGCCATGGTGGTGGGCCTCATTGATCTGAAGGCGGGCAAGATCGTGGTGATGGTGCCATCCATGCCGAAGATGGCGGTGCAGACCGATCTTCCCCCGGAATATCATTTCGCCGCGCTGACGGGCTCCGGCACCCCCATGGGCCGGTCAACGGTGGCGGGCGAGCCCTGCGAGATCTGGAAGGTGGAGACCTCGGTTACCAGCGCCTCCGCCGGGCCGACCACGGCATGCATCACGCCGGACGGCATCTCGCTGCGCACGGAAGTGGAAATCCAGGGCAAGCAGCAGTTGATCTACGAGGCCACGTCGGTCACCCGCGGCCCGCAGGATCCCCATCTGTTCGTCATGCCCACCGGGGTGCAGACCATCAAGATTCCCAAGGGCGCGTCCGCTGCGGCCCTCCCCAGCCTCATTCCCGGCGGCATGGTCCGCTGACCCGCAGTCCCGGCACGGGAGCGGCGGCCAAGTCCCGATGCCGTATGGGTTACACTGACGCGACGCCAATCGGTCGCGCTAACACGGGCGGATCAGGACGGTGCACCTGGCGCCAGGCCCCCGTGTAAGAGCGGGCGACGGCCCGGCCCTATTCGGCGGCGGTGACCCGGTTCGGCTTTGGCTCCGCCGCGGCCTCGCCGACCACAGGCGCCAACGGCGGAGCCGCCGGCGCTTCATCGGTGCCCGCCACCAGGGCTGCCGCACGCTTGCGCCCGAGGCCGATCTCCCGCACGCCCAGCAACGTCAACGCCAGGGCAAACGGGATGATGTAATAGAACAGGCGGAATACCAGGAGCGCGCCGACCATCTCGCCGGCCTCGAACTGCGGCAGCGCGACCAGCAGCGCCGCATCGAACACCCCGAGACCGCCCGGCGCATGGCTGGCAAAGCCCAGCAGCGTGGCCGTGACAAAGATCACCGCCAGGGCGATGGGATCGATATAGGGGCTGGCAGGCATCAGCATGTACATGGCTGCCGCGCACAGGCTGAGGTCGAGAATGCCGATGCCAATCTGCAGCAGGGTGGTCTTGCCCGCCGGCAAGGTGACGAACCAGGTGGAGCGACCGATCTTGCGCGGGGCCGCGCTGACCCAGAGCACATAGCCCACCAGCACCACCAGGGCACCGGCGCCCAGCAGGCGATTGACCATGGGCGGCAGCTGATCCACCGCCGTCGCCGCTTCCGGATGGATGAGGATACCCAGGCCGAGCACGGCGATGTTGCCCAGCCAGAAGGTGACGCCGGCGATGAAGCAGACCTTCGCCACGTCGATGGCATTCAGACCCCAGGCGGAATAGATGCGATAGCGCACCGAACCGCCGGTGAACACCGTGAAGCCCACATTGTGCCCGACCGAATAAGAACAGAAGCCGGACAGCGCCGCCACGCGATAGGGGATCTCGGTCTTGCCGATGGTGCGCAGGGCAAACCAGTCATAGAAGGTCAACGTCACATAGGCGCAGGCCACCAGCACGAAGGCGGCGGCCACATGCAGCGGGTCCTTGGCCTTCAGCGCCGCGACCACGTCCGCAAAATTCAGATTGTGCAGCATGCGGTAGAGCACGGTGCCGGCAATGCCGATCACCACAAGGCTGGCGATAAAGCCAAGGCCATGCAGCCCCACTTTGTCGCGCAGGAAACGCCAAATCCGTGATGGAACGCTCATAAGGCACCGTTTTCCCCGCCGACGGCCGAACAGCCTCCGGGATACCCAGTACGTCGATACCCCGAAACGGTGACCACCAAAGGATGGCACTGTACGGGCCGGAAGGACTGACGTTACGTCGCCACCATCCTTGCATTGATGCCTTAACGCCTCAAGACGGCGCTCCCGTGGCGTCGCCCTGAACGCTCACAATTTCACGGGATAGCCGATTTCAACCGTCCGGCTGCGCGGCAGGCCGAAGCGATCCACCGAGCGCTCCGCATTGCGGGCCAGGAAAGCGAACACGTGCGCCACCACGTCGCTCATGCGCGTGACCTCGTCGGGCGGAATGATGCGCTCGTGGCCGATCACATAGATCGCCTCGTCGGGATCCAGGCCCCGCGCGCTCAAGGCCGGCCCCAGCACCGAGGGCACGTCGATCTGCTGCATGTAGCCGAAGCGCAGGTCCACCCGCACGAAGGAACCGTCGATGGCGGTCACGCGCACCCGGTCATCCACCGACACCCGCGGGCGGGCCGCAATCCACACCGAGACGATCACCGCCCGGTGGAACCGCACCTTCAGCAGGTCCGACATGCGCGACAGCGCCACAGGCGTCACCGCGCCCGCCCGCGACAGGAAGATGGCGGTGCGCGGACTTTCCGCATCGCTCGCCGTCTCCTTGCGGGCGATGAAATTGTCCAGCGGCTCGGTGAAGCGCACCTGCTGCGCCACCACGCCCTCCAGGCCGCGGCGCCAGCTCACCATGACGAAGATGACGACGCCGGCAATGGTCAGCGGCAGCCAGCCGCCCTCATGCAGCTTGGTGAGGTTCGATGTCGCAAAGGAAAGGTCGAGCGCCATCAGACCGATGCCCAGCGCCCAGACTGCCGGCTTGGGCCAGTGCCAGGACCGATGCACCTGGGCCACGAACAAGATGGTGGTGGTGACCATGGCGAAGGCCACGGCGATGCCGTAGGCCGAGGCCAGCCGGTCCGACGCCTCGAAGCCGAGCACCACGGCAATGCAGGCAATCATCAAAAGCCAGTTGAGCCGGCCCACATAGATGTGCTGCTCATTGTGCTCGCTGGTGTAGCGGATGCGCATGGGCGGCAGATAGCCCAGTTCGATGGCTTGCTTGGCCAGCGAAAACACGCCGGTGATGATGGACTGCGAGGCGATCACCGTGGCCGCCGTCGCCAGGACCAGCATGGGCAGGTCGAACAGATCCGGGCACAGATCATAGAAGGGATTGCGCACTGCGGCGGGGTCGCGCAGCAGGATCGCGCCCTGGCCGAAATAATTCAGCAGCAGGGCGGGCATCGCCACGACCAGCCAGGCGCGAGCGATGACCCTGCGGCCGAAATGGCCGAGATCCGCATACAGCGCCTCGCCGCCGGTGATGGCCAGGAAGCAGGCGCCGAGAATCACGCCGGCCAGCGCGGTATGGTCCAGCAGGAGCCGCACGCCGAGGCGCGGATCCAGGCCCGCCAGCACCTCGGGCGCCTGGACGATGCCATAGACGCCCAGCACCGCCAGAGAACCGAACCACACCATCATGATCGGGCCGTAGAAACTGGCGATGCGCTCCGTCCCGAGCCGCTGCGACAGGAACACCCCCAGCAGCACCAGCACGGTGATCGGCACGATCCAGGCATTCAGGGCCGGCGAGATGACCTGGAGGCCCTCGATGGCGGAGAGAACCGACATGGCCGGGGTCAGGACGCCGTCGCCGATGAGCATGGCCGCGCCGATAAGGCCGGCGCCCAGCAGATACCAGCGCAGGCCGAGGGCGCTGCGATGCAGATCCAGCAAGGTGACGAGCGCGAGGATGCCGCCTTCACCGTCATTGTCCGCCCGCAGCACCAGCATCACGTATTTCACGGTGATGGAGAGGATGATGCTCCAGGTGATCAGGGACAGAAGTCCGAGCACGTCGGAGGGCAGGAAGTCGGTGCCCCCCACCGCCAGAACGCCCTGCTTCAGGGCATAGAGCGGGCTGGTGCCAATATCACCGAACACGACGCCGAGCGCACCGATCTCGGCCGCGAACGGCAGGATAAGCTTGCGGCTGCGACTGAGGCTCAAGGACATGTCTCGAGATCCGGCCGCTTAAGGTTTTGACGGGGACGTGACGAACGGACGGCGAGCGCTCAAGGCTATCTCTCTGCATCGGCTGCGCTTGAGGCGCCCCGATCTCAAGTCGAAACGGTTCAAGGCTGCCCCCCGCAACAGGCCGCCTCGCAGGACGACCGCCGCTCACACCTAGCTCCGTTCGAGAGGCATGACAATGCGCCGGATCGGAGCAAGCGGGCCCCGCCCCCGGCCTGATGGGCGCACCCGGCACGAGGCCGGGTGCGCAGGCATGGATCAGTAGCGGTACAGTTCCGGCTTGAAGGGGCCTTCCTGAGCCACACCGATGTATTCGGACTGCTTGTCGGAGAGCTTCGTCAGCTTCACGCCGATCTTGTCCAGGTGAAGCGCGGCGACCTTTTCGTCGAGCTTCTTGGGCAAGGTGTAGACCTTCTTGTCATACTGGCCCGGCTTGGTCCAAAGCTCGATCTGCGCCAGCGTCTGATTGGTGAACGACGCAGACATGACGAAGCTTGGGTGGCCCGTTGCGTTGCCAAGATTGACCAGACGGCCTTCCGACAGAAGAATGATGCGCTTCTTATCGGGGAACTCGATCTCGTCCACCTGCGGCTTCACATTGTGCCACTTGAAGTTCTTCAGGCCGGCGACCTGAATTTCACTGTCAAAATGGCCGATGTTGCAGACGATGGCGCGATCCTTCATGGAGCGCATGTGATCGACGGTGATCACGTCCAAATTGCCGGTTGCGGTCACGAAGATGTCGGCGCGCGGGGCGGCGTCTTCCATCGTGGTGACTTCATAGCCTTCCATCGCCGCCTGCAGGGCGCAGATGGGATCGACTTCGGACACCATCACGCGGCAGCCGGCATTGCGCAGCGAAGCGGCCGAGCCCTTGCCCACGTCGCCGAAGCCGGCGACCATGGCGACCTTGCCAGACATCATCACGTCGGTGCCGCGGCGGATGCCGTCCACCAGGCTCTCGCGGCAACCATAGAGGTTGTCGAACTTGGACTTGGTGACGCTGTCATTGACGTTGATCGCGGGCCACAGGAGCGTGCCCTTCTTCTGCATCTCGTACAGGCGATGCACGCCCGTGGTGGTCTCTTCGGTCACGCCACGGATCGACTTGGCGAGCATGGTGTACCAGCCATGCTTGTGCTTCAGGCGACGCTTGATGGCAGCGAAGAGGACTTCTTCTTCCTCATTGGTGGCGCCTTCGAGGAAGGCGGTGTCGCCGGCTTCCGCGCGCAGGCCCAGATGGACCAGCAAGGTCGCATCGCCGCCGTCATCGAGGATCATGTTCGGGGCGCCGCCGTCGGCCCACTCGAAGATACGATGGGTGTAGTCCCAGTATTCCTCCAGCGTCTCGCCCTTGACGGCGAAGACGGGGGTGCCGGCGGCCGCGATGGCGGCGGCGGCATGGTCCTGGGTGGAGTAGATGTTGCAGGAGGCCCAGCGCACGTCGGCGCCGAGAGCCGTCAGCGTCTCGATGAGCACGCCGGTCTGAATGGTCATGTGCAGCGAGCCGGCGATGCGGGCGCCCTTGAGCGGCTGCACGGCGCCGTATTCGGCGCGCGTGGCCATCAGGCCCGGCATTTCGGTCTCGGCGATATCGAGTTCCTTGCGGCCCCAATCGGCGAGATTGATGTCTTTCACCACATAATCGATGGTCATGTTCTTCTCCCTGTCGGGCCTGGCGGTCGGCGCGATGCGACGCGAGCGACCCATGGCGGGCCAGTAGCACGGACAGCGGAAACCATCAATAAGGATATAAAGAAATGTTTATATCTATTGATCCACTTGAGCGCAGGCCCCACCGGAATTCGCATGCGTGCATTGCGCGTGGCTGACAGCCGCGAAACGAGCAGCGCTTTGATTCATGCGATTTTTGTGTTATACAAGCAGTTACAGTCGATTGCGTCTCAGTCAGCCATCCCGCGCTCAAATCATCTGCGCATTCTCGGGAACATAGGGGCGAGAATTGGCGTGTCCAGCCGCGGGGTACGGCTTGGCGCGAAGGATTGATTGTGATTTCGACTGCCAGAGCGGGTTGTCGGGCGTTCCGGCCGCAACCCAAGTTGTCAGCACAAGGTGCGCCGAAGCCGGTTTGAGCCGGACACGGGTTTCCGCGCGCCAACACGATCCGGCCCCCGGGCCTGGTCAGGAGCGGTTCAGAGCATGACGACGACGAAGAAGATCAGCACGCAGGCCCGTCTCGGTTTCAAGACGGGTGAACATATCGTGTACCCGTCGCACGGGGTCGGTCGTATCACCTCCATTGAAGAACAGGAAGTGGCCGGTTTCAAGCTCGAACTGTTTGTGATCTCGTTCGAAAAGGACAAGATGACGCTGCGCGTTCCGGTGCCGAAGATCGCCACCGTGGGCATGCGCAAGCTCTCAGAAGCCCCCGTGGTCGCCAAGGCGCTCGAAACCCTCAAGGGCCGCGCCCGCGTCAAGCGCACCATGTGGAGCCGCCGCGCGCAGGAATACGAAGCCAAGATCAATTCCGGCGATCTCATCGCCATTTCCGAAGTGGTCCGCGATCTGTACCGCTCCGACGCCCAGCCTGAGCAGTCCTATTCCGAGCGGCAGCTGTACGAAGCCGCGCTCGACCGGATGGCCCGGGAACTGTCGGCGGTGGAGAACATCACCGAGACGGAATCGGTCAAGATGATCGAGCAGAACCTCCAGAAGGGTCCCAAGCGCGGTGCCGCCAAGGTGGAAGATGCCGAAGACGTCGAGGCGGAAGCCGAGGCCGAAATCGAACCCGACATGGAAGCGGAACAGGCGGCCTGAGACGCACGCCTGCGCCGTCACGGACATCGTGCTCGCGGGGCCATCACGGTCACGGATAGTCGAGAGAGCCCGACGTATCGCAAAGCGCTTAGCCCGCTGATCAAACCCCGCCGATTTTCGGCGGGGTTTTTTCGTATGGGGGATGGAGATCTCGGCCACTCGAACGGGCGGCCGTTTATGCTGTGTCGCTCAGACGGGCAGTGTTCCGTTCGCCGCCAGCACGGACCCGGCCAGATAAAGCGAGCCACAGATCAACACGCGCGGCGGTGGCACCAGCGGAAAGGCAGCCAGGCCGTCCAGCGCAGATCCCACATCCCGGGCCATGGATGCTGAAAAGCCCAACGCCGCCGCAGCGGTCGCAAGATCCTCAGGCGCGAGACCGGCGTGATCGCCGGAAATCGGCACCGCGATTGCCTCACGCGCCAGACCGGCGAACGGTTCCAGGAAGGCGGTGACATCCTTGTTGTTCAGCATGCCGACCACCAGCACCAGCGGGCGCGAATAGCGCTCCTCCAATGCCGCGACCGCATGGGCCAGCGCCGCGCCGCCAGCGGCGTTGTGGCCGCCATCCAGCCACACCTCGACCCCGGCAGGCGCCCGGTCCACCAGCGGCCCGGACGGCAAGCGCTGCAACCGCGCGGGCCACTCGGCGGCACGGATGCCGTGCTCAATCAGCGGACCAGGCATCCGCAACACCGGTACCGCCCGCAGCGTCGCCACCGCAAGGCCGGCATTGTCGATCTGGTGCGGCCCCACCAGCCGCGGCAAGGGCAGATCCAGCAGCCCGTCCTCGTCGGAATAGACCAGGCGGCCCGCTTCCTCATGCACGGTCCATTGCTGCCCGCGCACGAACACCGGGGCGCGCTTGCGCGCAGCGGCCCGTTCGATCACCGACAGCGCCTCATCCGGCTGCTGCCCCACCACCACCGGCACGCCGGCCTTGATGATGCCCGCCTTTTCCCCGGCAATGGCCGCCAGCGTATCGCCGAGAAACTCCACATGGTCGATGGAGAGCGGCGTGATCACGCTCACCAGGGGCGCGGGGATCACATTGGTGGCGTCGAGGCGACCACCCAGACCCACCTCCAGCAACAGCACATCTGCCGGCTCCTCGGCGAACAGCAGCAGCGCCGCGGCGGTGGTGATCTCGAAAAAAGTGATCGGCGCGCCGTCATTGGCGGCCTCCACCCGATCCAGCGCCTGCGACAGCGCCGCATCGCTCACGATCCGCCCGGCCAGCCGGATGCGCTCATTGAACCGCACCAGATGGGGCGAGGTGTACACATGCACCCGCCGCCCCCCCGCCTCCAGCGCTGCGCGCAGAAAGGCGATGGTCGATCCCTTGCCATTGGTGCCCGCCACATGGACCACCGGCGGCACGCGCCGCTCGGGATGGCCCAGCGCCGCCACCAGACGCTCCATGCGCTCCAGCGACAGGTCGATGCGCTTGGGATGGAGCGCGGAGAGGCGCTCCAGAATGGCGTCGGGAGGGCTCACGGGGTCGGGACCGGCCATGGGGCGCGTGCAGTATGGTTGGTAACGTTGCGGAGGCTCACGCGGCCACTGTGGGGCGCGGCAGCCGCGCCTTCGGCGGCACGCCGGGCGCCTTCACCATGAGGCGACAGATGCGGGCGAGCGTCTCGCGCATCTGGTGGCGATGGACCACCATGTCGATCATGCCGTGCTCGAACAGATATTCCGCCCGCTGAAAGCCATCAGGCAGTTTCTCGCGGATGGTCTGCTCGATCACCCGCGGGCCGGCAAAGCCGATCAGCGCGCCCGGCTCGGCGATCTGGATATCCCCCAGCATGGCGTAGGAGGCGGTGACGCCGCCTGTGGTCGGGTTGGTCAGCACCACGATATAAGGCTGCTTGGCCTCGCGCAGTTCCTGGATCGCCACCGTGGTGCGGGGCATCTGCATCAGCGAGAGAATGCCTTCCTGCATGCGCGCGCCGCCGGAGGCCGCGAACATGATGAAGGGAGATTTTTTCGCGGCCGCAGTCTGCAAGCCGGTCACCACCGCCTCGCCCGCGGCCATGCCGAGGGATCCGCCCATGAAGCCGAAATCCTGGACCGCAATGGTGACAGGCAGAGCCTCCAGCAGGCCGGTCGCCACCTTCACCGCATCCTGCGCCCCGGTCTTGGTGCGGGCATCCTTGAGCCGATCCGCATAGCGGCGCTCGTCGCGGAATTTCAACGGATCGATCACCACCTCCGGCAGCGCCACCTCTTCATAGGCGCCATCGTCGAATGTGGTCTTCAACCGGTCCAGCACGCTCATGCGCATATGGTAGCCGGAGCCGGGGATCACATACTGATTGGCTTCCAAATCCTTATGGAACACCATTTGCCCGGTTTCCGGGCACTTCACCCAAAGGTTCTCCGGCACTTCCCTGCGGTTCAGGAAATTGCGGATTTTCGGGCGAACGACGTTGGAAATCCAGTTCAACACGCGTCTCCAGTCTGTCTGGGCTCCATGTAATACCCCTCGATGGCGAACGAAAGGCCGATCGTGCGGCATTGCAGCCGTGCGCGCGCCTTTTGAGGCTCCGTTCGCGGGTGCGCCCCGATGCCGGGCATCGGGGCGCCGCCCGTCATGCAGACCAGACTACCGCTGAACGCTCAGGGCTTGGCGGGGAGGAAGGCGAAGGCCTGCGCCACCTGGAACTGGCTCGCCGCATTGCCCGCATAGACCTTGCCGCCTTCCAGCGTCAGCTTTTTCACCGGCGCCCCCGCCTTAAGGTCCAGATCGCCGAGCGGCACCCAGAACGCATTGGGGCTGGTGGAGGAATCGAAGAAATAAACCTTGTCCTTCTGGTCCGACACCGTCCGCCACAAAGTGGAGGAGATATTCGGCTGCCCTGGCGTGGTGATGCCCAAGGGCACGCTGACGCTGCGCATGACGCTCATGACGCTCGCCACCGCCTGGTTGGCATAGAGCTGCCCCGGCACGGCCTTGATGTAATTGGGGTCGGTGGCCTTGGGGATGGCCCCGATCAGGAACGAGGCCCGTGCGAAACGATCCGCCGCCCGATTGGTGCCGGGCAAAAAGGTGAGGCCGCCGATCTGCTCCCAGTATGCGTTGAGCGCCAGTTGCTGGTCGAAGGTGGGCGAATTGGTCATCACCTGGAACTGCTTGCCGTGATGGATGACCAGCTTGCCACCCACATATTCGAAGATGGCCGAATCCCCGGAGGCATCGGAAATCGCCAGATGCAGTTGCGCCCGCTGCCCGTTCGGCAGCGTCGGCGCAATCACCTGGAACGGCTCTTTGGCGAGCGCGTCCACGGCCTCGGAGACGGTGGCGAAATGATCGAGCGCATATTGTGCCCACAGCGAGATGGAGAGCGGCGGCTTGCCGTTCGGCTGGCCATAGTCCGATTCCACCAGATAGAGCAGGTTGGCCACCAGCCCCACCTCGTTCATGCCGTCGGCGGTGCCCACGTCATAGCCCGCGGCGATGAGGCTGCCGTATTTCGACACCCATTTCGGCGATGTGGGGCCGGCGGCGCCGTCCCGCGTCATACCCTTTGGAAAGGCCCAAAGGTTGGAGCGCATGTCCTCGGCCCAGTCCATGGACCGACCGGTGATCACGGTGCCGTCAGTGCCCACATAGAGCGCCCGGGTGCAGGCCGCAGCAGGATGCAGGGTGGCCAAGAGCGCCGCCGCCATGGCAACAGCGCCGAGAAGGCGGCGCTTTAAGGTATTCCAAAACATATCATTCTGCCCCAGTGACGGTACAGCAGAACCAATAAGGTCCATTGCCATCCTGGCAATGACTCATCTCAATCATCCAACGCCGGCCACCGGCTGCTTGCCTAGAGAGTGACGCGACGTGGAACTGCGCGCACCGCTTCGGCCAGTTCCTGAACCATGGCTTCTACCGCCGGCACGGTATTGGCCGTTGCCTGGCCATTTTCCAGGGTCTTGCGCACCATTTCCACCAGTGCAGAACCGACCACCACCGCATCGGCACCGGCGGCAATGGCGGCGGCCTGTTCGGGGGTGCGAACGCCAAAACCCACCGCAACGGGGAGGGTCGTGTGCCGCTTGATGCGGGCGACCGCCGCCGACACCAGATCTACATCCGGGGTCGCCGAGCCGGTGATGCCGGTGATGGAAACGTAATAGACAAAGCCGGCGGTGTGGGCGAGCACCGTGGGCAGGCGCTTCTCGTCCGTGGTCGGCGTGGCCAGACGGATGAAGTCGATCCCGGCGGCCAGCGCCGGCAGGCAGAGTTCCGCATCCTCCTCCGGCGGCAGATCCACCACGATCAGGCCGTCGACGCCGGCCGCCTTCGCATCCGCCAGAAAGCGCGGGACGCCATAGACGTAGATCGGATTGAAATAGCCCATGAGGACGATGGGGGTGGTGGCGTCCTCCTCACGGAAGGCGCGGACCAGATCGATGGTCTTGGCCAAGGTCTGGCCGCCCTTGAGCGCCCGCAGCCCCGCCGCCTGGATGGCCGGACCGTCCGCCATGGGGTCGGTGAACGGAATGCCAAGCTCGATCAGGTCTGCCCCTGCCTCCGGCAGTGTCTTCAGCAGCGCCAGCGAGGTCTCATAGTCCGGATCACCGGCGGTGATGAAGGTCACCAGACCGGGACGGCCTGCGGCGGCAAGATCGGTAAAGCGGGTGCTGATGCGGGTGGTCATGATCCGTGGGTTTCTTCCCCTCCCGTGCGAGGGGTCGGCCGCCACGCGGCCGGAGGGCGAAGGAAGTGGTGGCGAGGGTCCAGCCCCGCCGCACGCAATGGCCGGAAATCGAGCCGAAGGCTCAATTGGCCTTCAGGATGCCGCAGCGCGCATCCGTGGCGCCGGTGGCCCCCATCAGGCGCACTTGGCCGATGCCGGTGACGCCGGGAACGGACGCATAAAGGGTCGTGGTGGAATTGCCTACCACTTTGCCCTTGGCAAGGAATTGGCATCCCACGTCGATCTGCGAGATCACGGTGGTGCCAGCATTCTTCACCCGCACATTGACGAAAGCACCGGCGGGGTCCGTCACGACATTGTCCGCCGTCAGCTGCAGCCCCGCAGGCGTTGGCGCCTGGGCGAAGGCCGGGAGTGCGAACGCAGCCATGGCCACGGCGAAAAGTCCGAATGCTGCACGTTTCATATCTGGCCCCCCAGATGTTCCGCCACGGTGAAGATGTCCTTGTCGCCGCGACCCGACAAATTGACCACCATGATGTGGTCCTTCGGCTTGGCCGGCGCGATCTCCATCACCTTGGCGATGGCGTGCGCGCATTCCAGCGCCGGGATGATGCCTTCGAGCTTGGAGAGCAACTGGAACCCCACCAGCGCCTCAGTATCGGTGCAGGGGATGTATTTTACGCGACCGATATCGTGCAGCCAGGAGTGCTCAGGCCCGATGCCGGGATAATCCAGGCCGGCGGAGATGGAATGCGCCTCGGCGATCTGCCCGTCGTCATCCATCAGCAGATAGGTGCGGTTGCCGTGCAGCACGCCCGGCCGGCCCGCCAGGATGGCAGCGGCGGTCTGGCCGCTGGAGATGCCATGCCCGGCGGCTTCCACGCCGAAGATCTCCACACTGGCGTCGTCCAGGAACTCGTGGAACAGCCCGATGGCATTGGAGCCGCCGCCGACCGCTGCGATCAGGCTGTCCGGCAGGCGGCCTTCCGCCTCCAGCATTTGGGCGCGGGTTTCCTTGCCGATGATCGACTGGAAGTCGCGCACCATGGAGGGATAAGGATGGGGACCTGCCACGGTGCCGATGCAATAGAAGGTGTCATGCACATTGGTGACCCAATCGCGCAGGGCTTCGTTCATGGCATCTTTCAGCGTGCGCGAGCCGGACTGGACCGGGATCACCTCCGCGCCCAGCATCTCCATGCGGAACACGTTGGGCTTCTGGCGCTCCACGTCCACGGCGCCCATATAGACCACGCACTTCAGCCCGAAGCGGGCGCACAGAGTGGCGGTGGCGACCCCGTGCTGCCCAGCGCCGGTCTCGGCGATGATCCGCTCCTTGCCCATGCGCCGGGCGAGCAGTATCTGCCCCAGCACATTGTTCACCTTGTGGGAGCCGGTGTGGTTGAGCTCCTCGCGCTTCAGATAGATCTTGGCGCCGCCCAGATGCTCGGTCAGCCGCTCGGCATAATAGAGCGGCGAGGGCCGGCCCACATAATGGGACAGGTAGCCGTCCATCTCCGCCCGAAAGGCCGGGTCGACCTTGGCGGCCTCGTAGGCCTGTTCCAGCTGGAGGATGAGCGGCATCAACGTCTCGGCCACGAAGCGACCGCCGTGAATGCCGAAATGGCCACCCTCGTCGGGGCCGGTGCGATAGGAATTGAGCGCGTTCACGGAGCTTGAACTTTCCACCTGGGGGCGGCTGCACCGGCCGCCTCTGCTGCCCTTGTCGCATGGACGAAGGCAAAGATTTTTTCCGCCGACTTCAGACCGGGTGCGGTCTCGACTCCGGAGGATACGTCCACCCCGTCTACCCGGATGACAGACAGGGCCTGTGACACATTACCGGCATCGAGCCCCCCGGAAAGCATGACCGGGACGCCGGGGTCAAGGCCGGCGAGCAACGTCCAGTCGAACACCCGCCCGTTGCCGCCGGGCAGGACATCGCCGGCATCGGGCTTGGCATCGAACAGCAGCCGGTCCGCCACGGCGGCATAAGCCGGCACTCCGGCCAGATCGGCCGCACGGGCCACCGGAATGGCCTTCATCACCGGCAAGCCGAAGGCCGCACGGATCTGCGCCACTCGCTCCGGAGTCTCGGCACCATGCAATTGCAGCAGATCTGGATGGAATGCAGCGATCACCGCCGCCACGGTGGCATCATCTGGGTTCACCAGCAGCGCCACCTTGCCGGCCCGCGTCCCCACCTGGGCGGCCAGCGCCGGAGCGGCGGCTAGCGCCACATGGCGCGGGCTTTTGGGGAAGTGTACAAAGCCCACCAGATCGGCGCCGGCCTCCAGCGCGGCTTCCAGCGTGTCCGGCGTGCTTAGCCCGCAGATCTTCACCTCGATGCCCATGGGCTTGGCCGCTCTCCTCGCACGCCCTGTCCGGATCGTCCCGGTGGGCGCCCGTCGCTCAGGTCTCGATATGGGTGAACTGGCCCGCCTTGCGGAATCGCCAAAGATAGCTCGGCAGAATCGAGGCCAACGCCATGGGGGTGACGCCCAGCGCCGCCAGGGTGCGGCCCTCGGACTGCGCCGCATCCGACACCACATTGTCGGTCTTCAGCAGCGTCACCTGATCGCTGGTCAGCGGCGCCATGGGGAAATGCTCCACGATGCCGGCGATCACCGATGCCAGTCCGAACGGCAGCGTCACCAGCGGCCGCTTGGCGCCGATCTCGTGCAGCACCAGCTTGAGGAGGTCTTCGAAGGTGCGCACCTCCGGCCCGCCCAGTTCATAAGTGGTCCCGGCCTTCGCCTTGCCGTCCACCGCCGCTTCCACCGCCGCGGCCACGTCACCCACGAACACGGGCTGGAATCGGGTCTGGCCACCGCCGATCAGGGGCAGCGCCGGGCTCATGCGGGCCATGCTGGCAAATTTGTTGAAGAATTCGTCTTCCGGACCGAACACCAGCGACGGGCGCAGGATGATGGCATCGGGCACCAACTCGCGCGCAGCCGCCTCCCCTTCCGCCTTGGTCCGGGCATAGACCGACTCGCTGTGAGAATCGGCACCGATGGCGGAGACATGAACCAGACGGGCGCCGGCCTGGGCGGCGGCCTCCGCCACGGCACGGGCCCCAAAGGCCTGCACGGCCTTGAACGACTGGCGGCCGGAAGGGCTCAGGATGCCCACCAGATTGACCACCGCGTCAGCGCCTTCCGCCGCGCGGCGCACGGACTGGGGATAGCGCAGGTTCGCCTGCACCAGCTGAATTTGCCCCACATAGCCCAAGGGCTGGAGGAAGCCCGCCAGTTCGGGGCGGCGCACCGCCACCCGAATCCGGTAGCCCCGGCGGGCCAAGGCGCGCACCACATGGCGTCCGAGGAAGCCGGACCCGCCGAAAACGGTCACCAAGCTGTTGGTCACCGGCTGATCCGCCACCGTCACTTCGCTCATCTGCCCTCTCCCGCCGTTCCGGGTGCGCCGTCGCGCCCGTCGACCTGCTGTCCCGCACTCTATATACGACGCCCCTGCACATACGCGATGGTCGCCATGGGCGTAAAGCGCCACCGCGTCGCGCAAGCCCTCCAGGAAGGGGCGCCGGCGGTCAAATCGGCCCAGCCTGGACCGGAACCCAGTTGACGCCGCCGCGCTCTGACCTTATAAGCCCGGCACTTCGCTGGTGGCTCCGGTCGCCCGCATTGATATTCATTCCAGACGTAATGCAGGCAAGCCCGACGGGCTTCGATCTGCGTTCGCCAAACCGAAGGATGGCCGATGGCCAATACGCCCTCCGCCAAGAAGGCGGCTCGCAAGATCGAGCGGCGCACCGAAGTGAACCGCTCGCGCCGCTCGCGTGTGCGCACCTATCTGCGCAAGCTCGAAGACGCCCTGACCGCAGGCGACAAGGTTTCCGCCGACGCCGCCTTCAAGGCTGCCGAGCCCGAGATCATGCGCGCGGTGACCAAGGGTGTTCTTCATAAGAATACCGCGTCTCGCAAGGTCTCGCGCCTTGCAGCACGCGTCCGCAAGCTGAGCGCCTGAAGCAACAGCAAGGTCTGCGCGTCGTTGTGAGCGCTTTCGAAACAAAAGCCCGGCTCTGCCGGGCTTTTTTAGTTTTGTGGAAGCACGGGAACATCACGACTCAGGAGCGCCCCGGGCGCTGCACGTTTTTTGTAGCTCTGGTCAAGCCCCCTGGGTGGCGGCAACAAGGCGCGGACACAGGAGTTCTCTCCGGACCGCACAGGAAAAGCCAATCAGATTGAACGAGTTATGGGCCAAGCGCTGAAGACGGCACTTCCAGCCCGCGCGATGCGGTATTAAAATACTTATGAACCTACTCCGCAGGCGACCGGCCGCAAACGTTGAGTGCACCAGGATTCTCCTTGTCTACTCAGAGGTTTGCCGGCTGACATAAAGCACCACATGAACGACGCTATCGCGGGGCTTTCCCCCACTATCCCAAAGCGCCTTGAAAGGCGTTGCACCGCTCTCGGGGCCTGTGTATGTTCAATCTCACCTCAGGGGCTGACCCGGGCATTCACCAACAGACTGAAGGTTTCACGACTCTTCGTGGGTGGAGGGAGGGAATGTTATGTGCTCCAGTATCCTTATCCCCTCTGCATACCTCTCAGTTTGGGCACAGCATTACTTGAGCGGGGGCGCGTTATGCTAGGGGCGCAACTTTAGCGACCCTAGACATTCTGTAATTATAGCAAAATATATCTAATCACTAAAGAGTCCGCTGAAAGCAATTTCGGTGGCGGATGGGGCGGCTATGACTTTTTGCGGAAGTGATCAGCGCGACGCATTCTGCGCTATTTCTGCGGCTCCTCCTGCCGATGCGGGTTCCGCATCCTCGACCGCAGCGGGGTCCACACCCGCGCCATCAGCGTCGGCCAGCCCAACGGCGGCATGACCTGAACCACGCCCCCGGGCGTCCGTAATTCGTCATCATCAACCTGCGTGGAGCGCGCCGTTCGTCGGCGCGATTACCCTTCGCGTCACAACTAGGGAACCGCCTCGCGCGGGAGCAGCCCTCATGCTGAAGCCGGAAGCCGTAGACGTCGCCAAATATCGGCCCGCATTGCCCGGAGCCGTCGCCGCGGATGTCTGCGTCCACCAGTGGGACCGGGTGCGTCAGCGGCTGCGCGAGGAGATCGGCGAGGAATCCTACACCAGCTGGTTCGCCCGGCTGGAAGTGGACAAGGTGGGCGTTGACGCTGTGCAACTGTCCGTCCCCACCCGCTTCCTCAAGGCGTGGATCCAGGATCACTATCTGGGTCGCCTGTCGGAGCTGTGGCACGAGGAAAGCGGCGCGACCAGCAAGGTCGATCTGGCGGTGCGCACCGCCGTCACCCGCACCTTGCCCCTGAAGGCCGCCAACGAAACCCGCGAAAGCGTATCCGAACGCCCTGCGATGGTGCGTCAGGCGCCCGTTACCAATGCAACCACCACGTCGGCGGACGTCGGTGCCGGCTCGCCGCTGGACCCGCGCTTCACCTTCGAGACCTTTGTGGTCGGGAAGTCCAACACGCTCGCCCATGCCGCGGCCCGCCAGGTGGCCGAGGCTGTGCCGGGCGCAGGCCCGCTGTTTAACCCGCTCTATCTCCACGCGGCCGTTGGTCTGGGCAAGACGCACCTTCTCCAGGCGGTAGCCTGGGCCGGTGCCGCGCGCGGTCGCCGGGTGGTCTATCTCACCGCCGAACGCTTCATGTATGGCTTCGTCGCCGCCTTGAAGTCGCATGCGGCCATTGCCTTCAAGGATGCCCTGCGCTCCATCGACACCTTGGTGATCGATGACCTGCAATTCCTCACCGGCAAGAACATGCAGCAGGAATTCTGCCACACGCTGAACGCCCTGATGGATGCCGGCCGCCAGGTGGTTGTGGCTGCGGACCGCCCCCCGGCGGAGCTTGACGCCCTTGACGAGCGGGTTCGCTCGCGACTGGCCGGCGGGCTGGTGGTGGAATTGGCGCCGCTCGAGGAAGAGTTGCGCCATCAGATCCTGCGCGCCCGTTCCCAGGTGCTCACCGAGCAGCATCGGGGCTTTGCGGTCCCGGCGGCGGTCCTGGAATTCCTCGCCCGACACGTGGGTACCAGCGGCCGTGATCTCGACGGGGCGCTGAACAAGCTGCTCGCCGTCAACAAGCTGACCGGCGAGCCGGTCACGCTCGACATGGCGGAAGGCGCGGTGAAGGATCTGGTGCGCCCGTGTGACCCAAAGCGGGTGCGGGTGGACGACATCCTTCGCGTGGTCGCCAAGCACTACAACGTGTCGCGGGCTGATCTTCTGTCGCAGCGCCGCACCGCCAATGTGGTCAAGCCGCGCCAGATTGCCATGTACCTGGCCAAGACGCTGACCTTGCGGTCTCTGCCGGAAATCGGCCGCCGGTTTGGCGGACGCGACCACACCACGGTACTCCATGCGGTGCGCAAGATCGATGGCCTGATCGCCACCGACCGCTCGCTCGCCGATGAGATCGAGGCGTTGAAGCGTCTGGTTGCCGAGTAGCATTCGCCGAAACCATCCTGCGCCTGCGGAGATCCGCGGCAACGGGATGCGTTCTTGCACACGCGTCGCCGCGGGCCCGTCATCATCTGTGCACCACCTGCGCAGCCAAGCCCCCGGCGGACAAGGTTCGCTCCATCGCACCGCCTGGGTCCGCCCGGAGCGTTGTCGCGACAAGGCCGCGCAGGAAATCGAGGCGCGGGCCTTGCGTTGCGGCGACGCCAGCGGCAATGTCTGCGGCCCTGCGGTTCGTTTCGACGAACCTTGCAGGGGCCGCGGTGGTGCCTGCCAGCGTGTGCATTCACTTTCCCCCGAGCGAAGAGTCACGGGTCTGGGCCATGAAGGTCACCGTCGAACGCGCCGAGCTTCTCAAGTCGCTCAGCCACGTCCATCGCGTCGTCGAGCGGCGCAATACGATTCCGATCCTGGCCAACGTGCTGATCCGCACGGGCACCAACGGATTGTCGCTGAAAGCCACCGACCTCGATCTTGAGGTGGTGGAGACAGTGCCAGCCGAGGTCTCCCAGGATGGCGCCACTACGGTTCCGGCCCATGTGCTCTATGACATCGTCCGCAAATTGCCGGACGGCGCCCAGGTGCAGTTGGAGGCCGGCGGCGATCGCGGCAGCCTGGCGGTGCGCGCCGGACGCGCCCGCTTCACCTTGCAGACCCTGCCGGAGACCGACTTCCCGGATCTGGCACCGGGCGACTTCTCCCACTCCTTCAAGGTGAAGGGCGCGGAGTTCCGCCGGCTGGTGGACAAGACCCAATTCGCCATCTCCACCGAGGAGACGCGGTATTATCTGAACGGCATCTATCTGCACGTGGCCGATAGCGCCGGCGGCAAGCCCATGCTGCGCGCCGTGGCCACCGATGGCCATCGTCTGGCCCAGGCCGAACTGGAGGCGCCTGAGGGCTCCATCGGCCTGCCCGGCGTCATCGTGCCGCGCAAGACCGTGGCCGAGGTGCAGAAATTGCTGGAAGACAAGGATGCGGAAGTCACCGTGTCGCTGTCCACCACCAAGATCCGCGTGGCGGTTGGGGCCATCGTGCTGACCTCCAAGCTCATCGACGGCACCTTCCCGGACTATGGCCGGGTCATCCCCGCCGGCAATGACAAGATCCTCCTGGTGGACAAGGCGGACTTCGCCGCCGCCGTGGACCGCGTCTCCACCGTGTCCAGCGAGCGCGGCCGGGCGGTGAAGCTGTCCCTGGCGGACGGAAAGCTCACCTTGTCGGTGACCAATCCCGACAGCGGCAGCGCCACCGAAGAGCTGGAGGTGGAGTATGGCTCCGAGCCGCTCGATATCGGCTTCAACAGCCGGTATTTGCTGGACATCACCTCGCAGTTGGAAGGCGACACCGCCGAACTGAAGCTGGCCGACCCCGGCTCGCCAACCCTGGTGCGGGATAATACCAAGACCGACGCACTCTACGTGCTCATGCCCATGCGGGTGTGAGCACCACGCAGCTGAGCGTCGCCGCCGACGTGACCGCCCCCCGCGCCCGCATCCGCCGCCTCTCCCTGACGCACTTCCGCAGTTATGCGACGGCGCAGATCGACGTGGCGGATGGCCCGGTGGTGCTGACCGGCCCCAATGGCGCCGGCAAGACCAATCTGCTGGAAGCCATCTCCTTGTTTTCCCCCGGCCGGGGGCTCCGCCGTGCCCCACTGGATGCCGTGGCCCAGTCCGGCAGCGACGGCGCCTGGGCGGTTGCCGCGCAGGTGGAGGGGGCGCTTGGGACCGTGGCCCTTGGCACCGGCGCGGATGCGGGACGCACCGAAGGCGCGGCGCGGCGCTTCCGGGTGGATCGCGAGACCGCGTCCTCCGCCAATGCGTTCCTCGATCATCTGAAAGTGGTGTGGCTGACGCCGGAGATGGATGGGCTGTTCATCGGCCCCCCCTCGGATCGGCGGCGCTTCCTGGATCGCCTGGTGCTGGCGGTGGATGCCAGCCACGGCAGCCGCGTCAATGCCCTGGAGCGCGCGTTGCGCAGCCGCAATCGCGTGCTGGAAGATGGCGGGGACGCCCGCCTGCTCGGTGCGGTGGAGCACGAACTGGCGGAACTGGCGGTGGCGGTATCGGCCGCCCGCCTGGAGACGGTGCACCGCCTCGCCGCCGAGATCGCGGCCCATGGGGACACCGCCTCCCCCTTCCCGTTCGCGGACATCAGTCTCGACGGGGCGCTGGAGCGCATGCTGGCAAGTGCCCCTGCCGTGGAAGTGGAAGATCGCTACCGCGCCCTGCTGCAGGATAACCGCCCGCGCGACCGCGCCGCCGGCCGGACCCTCGAGGGGCCGCACCTGTGCGACCTGGTCGTTGCGCATGGCCCGAAGGATCTGCCCGCGGCCCGCTGCTCCACCGGCGAGCAGAAATCGCTGCTGATCGGCCTGTCGCTGTCCCATGCCCGCTTGGTTGCGGCCATGCAGGGCCTGGCCCCTGTGGTGCTGCTGGATGACGTGGTGGCCTATCTGGACAGCGACCGCCGCGCCGGGCTGTTCTCTGCCCTGGCGGCCTTGGGCGCACAGGTCTGGATGACGGGCGCCGACCCCCTCGCTTTCGAGATGCTCGCCCGTGCGCAACGCTTTACCGTAAGCCCCGGCCAGATCACCCCGGCCGCCTAGCAAACCCCATGGACTCAACGGGTTTCACGGCGCCGTGAGGACCTTTTCCCAGGGGTGTGGCGCAGATGCCACCTGCCCACGGACTCCCCATGCTAGAAGCCAGATCGAATCACCTCACTGCTTCGGGGAATCATGGCCCGCGATCGTTTCCCGTCTTCCGCCGCCCTTAGTCGGCGCGCCTTCGTGGTTGGCACTCCCCTCTTCCTGGCGGCTTGCGTTACCAACTCCCCGGCCCCGGTGGGGCCCATGTCCATCTATGGGCCGATCCCAGGCGAGCCGTTCGAGGTTCCCGCCGTGGATACCACGGGTATTGACCCGCAGTTTCTGCGGCAGGTGGTGAACTATCCCACCAAATATCCAGTCGGTACCATCATCGTGGATGTGCAGAACCGCTTCCTCTATCTGGTGGAAAAGGACGGCAAGGCCATTCGCTACGGCGTCGGCGTCGGCCGCCAGGGCTACAGCTATCGCGGCTGGGCGACCATCAAGCGCAAGGAAAAGTGGCCGCACTGGACCCCCACGCCCAACATGATCGCCACCCAGCCGGCGCGCTACAAGCCTTATGCGGCCGGCATGCCCGGCGGCGAGGAAAACCCGCTCGGCCCCCGCGCGCTGTACCTCTATGACGGCGACCGTGACACCTTGTTCCGCCTGCACGGCACCATCGAGCCCGACACCATCGGCACGCAGGTCTCGTCCGGCTGCATCCGGCTGCTGAACCAGGACATCATTGACCTCTATGAGCGCGTGCCGTTGGGCACCCGGGTCTACGTCGTCAACTGATGCGATGGCGGGGCACCCTCCCCGCCCGCTCTTCCGCGGGTGCGTTCTGCGTGGAAAGAAAGCCTGCCCCAACGGAAACGACGCAGCCTTGACCTTGCGCGCCCATGAGCGCACACAAATCCCATGGATTTAGCCACCCTCGCTTTCTTCGCCGCGGTGCTCGCGGTGGCGGCGGCGACGCCAGGACCCGCCGTCGTGGCGCTGATCGCCCGCACCCTGGCCCGCGGCCGGAATGGCGCTGTGGCCTTTATCGCCGCACTCGCCTTGGGCGACGTGCTGTGGCTTGCCGCAGCAACTATGGGCCTTGCAGCGCTGGCGACCGCCTTGGGCAGCCTGTTCTTTCTGGTGCGCCTCGCCGGCGCCGCCTATCTGGTCGTGCTGGCGGTGCGGCTATGGCGCGCGCCTGCCGCCGCGCCGGATGCAGCCCATTTGCCGGAACCTAAGGGCGCCCTAGGCCTGTTCGGTGCCGGACTTGCCTTGTCCATGGGCAACCCCAAGACCATGGCCTTCTATCTGGCACTCCTGCCCGCCATGATGGACCTGGAAAGCCTCAGCGCGCTCGGCTTCGCAGAGATGGCCGGCGTCATCTTTGCCGTCCTATCCGTCATTTTCGCGTTTTACGTGTATTTGGCCGATCGCGCACGCCGCCTGGTCGCCCGCCCCTCTGCCATGCGGGTGATAAATCGTGTGTGCGGCACAGTTTTAGCCGGAACTGCGGTGGCGGTTGCCACCAAATAACCGCGGCTTTGCGGTAAAAGCATCCCAAGCTCTTTAACGATTCGAGACACACCATGGCCGAACCCGTGCCCGCGGCATCCCCCGAAGAATACGGGGCCCAGTCCATCCAGGTCCTCAAGGGGCTGGACGCCGTGCGCAAACGACCCGGCATGTACATCGGCGATACCGATGACGGCTCGGGCCTGCATCACATGGTCTATGAGGTGGTGGACAACGCCATCGACGAGGCCCTGGGCGGTCATGCCAAGGAAGTCACCGTCACCATCAATGCGGATGGCTCGGTGACCGTCACCGATGACGGGCGCGGCATTCCCACCGGCATCCATGACGAAGAGGGCATCTCGGCGGCCGAGGTCATCATGACCCAGCTGCATGCGGGCGGTAAGTTCAACCAGAACTCCTACAAGGTTTCCGGCGGCCTGCACGGCGTGGGCGTCTCGGTGGTGAACGCGCTGTCCTCCTTCCTCGACCTGACCATCTGGCGGGACGGCAAGGAACACTTCATGCGGTTCCGCCACGGCAATGCGGACGCCCCGCTCAAGATCGTGGGCGACGCCCCCGGCGGCAAGCGCGGCACCAAGGTAACATTCCTGCCCTCAACCGACACCTTCACCAAGGTGGTGTTCGATTTCGCCACCCTGGAGCATCGCCTGCGCGAGCTGGCGTTCCTGAATTCCGGCGTGCTGATCGTGCTGACGGACGCCCGCGAGCCGGAGCCCCGGCGCGAGGAGCTGCACTATGAGGGCGGCGTCGAGGCGTTCGTGCGCTATCTCGACCGCAACAAGCAGGCGCTGCTGCAAAAGCCGGTGGTGATCCGCGCCGAGCGCGATGGCATCACCGTGGAAGCCGCTCTGTCGTGGAACGACGGCTATCACGAGAACATTCTCTGCTTCACCAACAACATCCCGCAGCGGGATCGCGGCACCCATTTCACCGGCTTTGCCGCCGCTCTGACCCGGCAGGTGATCGGCTATGCCGAGCGCTCCGGCATCACCAAGAAGGAAAAGGTGGATCCCACCGGCGAAGACTGCCGCGAGGGCCTGACCGCCGTTCTGTCTGTGAAGGTGCCGGACCCCAAGTTTTCGTCCCAGACCAAGGACAAGCTGGTCTCCTCCGAGGTGCGCCCGGTGGTGGAAAGCCTGGTGGGCGATGCGCTCTCCAACTGGTTTGAGGAAAACCCCTCCGAAGGCAAGGCCGTGGTGGGCAAGGTGGTGGAAGCCGCCGCCGCCCGCGAAGCCGCCCGCCGCGCCCGCGATCTGACCCGCCGCAAGAACCCGCTGGACATCGCCTCCCTGCCCGGCAAGCTCGCCGATTGCCAGGAACGCGATCCGGCCAAGTCTGAAATCTTCATCGTCGAGGGTGACTCGGCCGGCGGCTCCGCCAAGCAGGGCCGCGATCGCGCCTTCCAGGCGGTGCTGCCCCTGCGCGGCAAGATCCTCAATGTGGAGCGCGCCCGCTTCGACAAGATGCTGTCCTCGGAGCAGATCGGCACGCTGATCACCGCGCTGGGCACCGGCATCGGCCGCGATGACTTCGACATTGCCAAGCTGCGCTACCACAAGATCATCATCATGACCGACGCGGACGTGGACGGCTCCCACATTCGCACCCTGCTGCTCACCTTCTTCTTCCGCCAGATGCCGGAAGTGCTTGAGCGCGGGCACATTTACATCGCCCAGCCGCCGCTGTTCAAAGTGGCCCGCGGCAAGTCCGAGACCTATATCAAGGACGAGAAGGCGCTGGAGGATTACCTCATCACCGCCGGCCTTGACGACGCCTCTCTGCATCTCGCCTCCGGCGAAGTGCGCACCGGCGCGGACCTGGCGGCCGTGGTGGAACTGGCGCGGCAGCTGCGTGCCACGCTGAACAATCTGCACCCGCGCTACAACAAGGCCGTGGCCGAGCAGGCCGTGCTGGCCCTGGCGGTCGCCGCCGGTGTGCTGGACGATCCCGATCTGGCTACTGCCGCCGTCGCCCGTGTGGCAACGCGCCTCGATACGCTTGCCGACGACACCGAGCGCGGCTGGGTCGGCGCTGCGGACGAGACCGGCCTGCGCCTGTCGCGCACCGTGCGCGGCGTGCTGGAGAGCAACCTGCTGGATGCCGCTTTCCTGGCCTCGCCGGAAGCCCGGCGTCTGGAGAGCATCGCCCGCCAGTTGCAGGGGGTGTTCGACGGCACCGCCATCCTGCGCCGCAAGGCCGAGGAGCATGCGGTGTTCGGCGCAGTGGATTTGTTCGACGCGGTCACCGACACCGGCCGCAAGGGCCTGTCGCTCCAGCGTTACAAAGGCTTGGGCGAGATGAACCCCGAGCAATTGTGGGAGACCACGCTCGACATCACGGCCCGCTCGCTGCTCCAGGTGAAGGTGAAGGAAGTGGATGCGGCGGACGATCTGTTCAACCGCCTCATGGGCGACTTGGTGGAACCGCGCCGCGAGTTCATCCAGGAAAACGCCCTGAAGGCCAGCGTCGACGTCTGATCGCTTGGCAAATTCTCCGGTGCGGGCTTAGTGCCCGCGCCGGATCGGGTGCGATTATCCCTTTGATGCGCACCCCATCCCATTGAGCACCGTGACAACGGCGGACGCCTGTCAGGACCGCTCTCCGGGATTGCGCTTGGCGATGGTATTCGTTGCGCACTCCGAACCGGCGGCGTCACGTTCCCCCAGGGCCGGAGGCCTGACGCCAGGCCTTCGGTAGCAAAGCCCCGATACGGTCCTGGATCGCCGTCTCGTGTTTCTGCCACCACACCCCGGCGGCCACGAGCCCAAGCCCGAGCACGCTGAGCGCAAGCGGGAACAAGAGGCTGTCCTCGAACAGCTCGAAGGCCAGATAGCCCAGATAGAAGGCGACACCGAACGCGCCCAGCACGGTGAAGATCCGCCGCCCGATCACCGCCCCGAACAGCACCAGTCCGCCATTGAACAGCGCATAGATCAGGCGCGTCCACGGCGTGCTGGTGTCGGGAAAGGAAAGTGCGCTCCAGGCGGTGATGGCGCCGAACAGATAGAGCCAGGTGGAAAAATCCGCCCCGCCGCGCCGGCGGCGATAGACATCCACCGCCCCCGCCAGCAGGCACATGGCGATGCCGAAGACCAGCGAGACCAGGCGGGCATGGGCCCAATCCCAGTCGGACTCGGGCCGCGCGGGGAACCGGGACAGATCCATACTCATGTACCAGAGCGTCACCGCCAGCGGCATGACCATGAATGGCAGCCGCAGCCGCACCAGCAAGGCCCCGCCCACCAGAAGGGTCGCGATCTCGAGCGTCAGCCACCGCCCGTCGATCCACTGGTGGTATTGGCTGTAGCGCTGCCCGGAAATACCGCCCGCCAGCTCTGGCCAAAGCCCGAGCGCATGCTGCCCCGCCCACACCGCCACCGGCACCAGGCACACTGCCAGCGCGCCCAGCAGCCCGGCGGGAATAGACAAGCCGCGCTGCAGCAGCATCTCGGCCGCGATCCAGCAGGCAACCCCATAGGCGAGTGCGAGGATGCACACGCCCCAGGGGCCGATGGCGTCCCAGCTCAGAGTCATGAACAGGCTCATGGCGCCGATCGCCAACAGCCCACCGAAATAATAGAGGGTATGGCCGAAACTGAAGCGGACCGTGCCGGGATCGCGCGCTGCTGCCGTCCCCGGCGCGCCGGCGCGCCAGAAGGCCCACAGAGCGTCCGCCTGCGATCGATCGAGAACCCCCGCCGCGACGGCGTCCTGGAGATCCGTCGCACCGATATGGAACCGGGCGTCAGCGGCGGGGTCGCGCGTATGGGTCATGCAGTCTCGCAAGGTGGCGTCGAAGGGGACCAACCGATCCGATTTCAACCATAGCAGGGAGATGCCGCCAGAGCTGGACCAGATGATGGCCGGACCTCTGTGCGCCGCGGTCTTGGCAACCGCGCGTAGTTTCCCCCCCTTGCATACCTTTGGCAGGTGAGCTTCTCTCGCGAGCCTCAGGGAGACAGGGCACCCCATGAACTTGTTGCTGATCTACGCCCGCGCGCTCTCCCTGCTTGGGCCCCTGGCGAAGGTCGGGGCCGCCCTGGCCGTCGGCAACCTTGCTCTTGCCGTGGCGCAATTCGCCGAGCCCATTCTGTTCGGCCGCATCATCGATGCGCTCGCCGGGGCCCAGGGCAAGGGACGCCTGCCCGAATATGCAGAGCTCATGCCGCTCCTGGGGGCCTGGGTGGCATTCGGCCTGTTCAACATCATCGCCGGAGTGCTGATTTCGTTGCATGCGGACCGCCTGTCCCATCGTCGGCGGCTGGGCGTGCTGACCGAATATTTCGAGCATGTGCTGCAACTGCCGCTCTCCTTCCATGGCGAGACCCATTCCGGTCGGCTGCTGAAGATCATGCTCCAGGGCACCGATGCGCTGTGGGGCATGTGGCTGTCCTTCTTCCGCGACGATTGCGCCGCCGTGGTCTCGCTGTTGGTGCTGCTGCCGGTCGGGGTGTGGATCAACTGGCGCCTGGGCGTGGTGCTGGTGGCGCTGATCATCGTCTTCGGCTTCGTCACCGCCTACGTGCTGCGCAAGACCGAGTCGCTCCAGCGCACGGTGGAGGAGCACCACGCCAGCCTCGCCGAGCACGCCTCGGACGCCTTGGGCAATGTGGCGCTGGTACAAAGCTACACCCGCATTGAAGCGGAGGTTCGTGGCCTCAAGGATACCGCCACCCAGGTGCTGGAGGCGCAAATCCCGGTGCTGTCGTGGTGGGCGCTGGTGTCGGTGGCCACCCGCGCCGCCACCACGCTGAGCATTTTGGCCATCCTGCTGATCGGCACCTGGCTCTTCCTCCACGGCCTCGCCGCCATTGGCGACATCGTCACCTATGTGGGCTTTGCCGGCATGCTGATCGGGCGGCTCGACCATACGGTCAGCTTCGTCAACCGCATGGTGATGTCGGCGCCCGGCCTCGCCCAGTTTTTCGAGGTGCTGGACACCGTAAGTCAGGTGCGCGACCGCCCCGGCGCCAAAGTCCTGACCGATGTGAAGGGCGATGTCCGGTTCGAGGGCGTGTCGTTCTCCTATGACGGCAAGCGCAGCGCCCTCGCCGACATCTCGTTCCATGCCGCCGCCGGTGAGACCATCGCGTTGGTGGGCACCACGGGCGCGGGAAAATCCACCGCACTGACTTTGTTACACCGGGTATTCGACCCGCAATCGGGCGCCATTCTGATCGACGGCATCGACATTCGCGACGTCACCCTGGCCTCCCTGCGCCACGAGATCGGCGTGGTGTTTCAGGAGGCCATGCTGTTCAACCGCACCGTCGAGGACAATCTGCGGGTCGGCAAACCGGACGCCACGGAGGCGGAGATGCGCCAAGCCCTGGAGCGGGCACAAGCGTTGGAACTGGTGGAGCGCAACCCCTTGGGCCTGAAGGCCATGGTGGGCGAGCGGGGCCGCTCCCTCTCCGGTGGCGAGCGCCAGCGCCTCTCCATCGCCCGCGCGTTGCTGAAGAACCCGCCCATCCTGATCCTGGACGAAGCCACCAGCGCTCTCGATGCCACCACCGAGGTCAAGGTTCAGGCGGCCCTCGACGAGGTGATGAAGGGCCGCACCACCTTCGTCATCGCGCACCGCCTCGCCACAGTGCGCAATGCCAACCGCATCCTGGTGTTCGACCAGGGCCGCATTATCGAAGCCGGCACCTTCGACGATCTGGTGCGTCTGGGAGGACGGTTCGCGGAACTGGCGCGGGCCCAGTTCCTGTCCGCGTCGGAACAGGTGCACAAGCCGCTGGTGGAAACCTGAGCGGGTTGGACCCACCCAGTTCGGCATATCGTTCGAAAAAGCTTCAAAAATACCATCGAAATCAAACCGCTGACGGACTCGCCTGAGTGGCAGGTCAGGCCCAGGCCAGCATGCGGTGCAAAAAGTGATGGGCCGCCCTGCACGTACACGTGCCATTGCGGCTTTTCCGAAGGGGCGAAAAAGGCTAAGGAAAACACCAGCGTCGCCGGGGGGCGTCTCAGCCAAGCATGGTCGAAGCGTTCCTCAATGGGCGCACGCCTATGCCGCGTTTCATCGACGCGCGCAAAAAGTGCCGGTCATCTTGGCGGTTATCACCGCAAGGAAGGCCACACGTGGCGCGCATGAGGGAGCCAGCTTTGCCGGGCCTGTCCAGCTATTCCGTGCGCTCAGCGCCGTCTCGTTCCGCCGCACGCGCCGCGTTGTCCCGGCTCGCCCTCGCGGCGATGGCCATTCTGTGCTTCGCCGGCACTCAGGCCGCCGCCACGCCGGTCCTCCTGGTGGAGGCCGACACGGGAAAGGTGCTGGAGCAGCAGGATGCGGGCAAGCCCTGGTACCCCGCCTCGGTGACCAAACTGCTGACGGTCTATGTGGCGCTCGATGCGGTGCGCGAAGGGCGGGTCAGCTTCGACACGCTGATGACCGTCTCGCCGCTCGCGGCCTCGCAGCAACCCACCAAGATGGGCTTCAAGATCGGCACGCAGCTGACCCTTGAGAACGCCTTGCGCATGCTCATGGTCAAGTCCGCCAACGACATGGCCGTCGTCATCGCCGAAGGCGTCGGCGGCAGCGTGCCCGCTTTCGTCGATGAAATGAACGACACCGCCGCCAAGCTCGGCATGAACGGCAGCCACTTCGCCAATCCCAACGGACTGCCGGACCCCAACCAACATACCACGGCCCGGGATCTCGCGGTTCTGGCGCGGGCGCTGATCTATCACTTCCCCGAGCAGGAAGCCTTGTTCCGCATCCCGGCCATCAAGCTCGGCAAGACGGTGTTGCGCAATTACAACCGCCTGATCGACCGTTATCCGGGCGCCGACGGCATGAAGACCGGCTTCATCTGCTCCTCGGGCTTCAATCTGGTGGCCACCGCCACCCGCGGCCAGAAGCGGCTGATCGCTGTCATTCTCGGCGCGCCTTCCGCCGTGGTGCGTACCGAGCAGGCGGCCATGCTGTTCGAGAAGGGCTTCCAGCCCTCGTGGTCTATCTTCGGCTCGTCCGCGCCCACGCTGGATTCCATCGCCGATACCGGCGGCGAACCCACGGACATGAAGCCCTTCATCTGCGGCGGCAAGCGCGGCATGCTGGCGGCTGAAAACGAAGACGACGCGATCTTCGGCAATGGCGGCACCGCCAGTTCCTATGCAGCCTCAGCGGCAGCGGCCGCTGGCTTCTCCGGCAAGAACCCCGGCGCAGCCCTGCTGCAGAATTTGCCGCCCTCCATGCCGCCCATTCCGGTGTTCATCGGCCCCAAGGGCGCTCCGGCTTCGCTCGACACCGCCTATGCGCCGGACGAAGCCAAGCCCGCGCCGGTCAAGCCCGCTGCCGCCAAGACCGGCACCGCCAAGCCCGGCACCGCCAAGCCCGGCGCAGGCAAGGATGCTGCCGCCAAGGAAGCCGCCAAGCCCGCGGCCAAGCCCATTGCCAATGCCACGCTGACCAATGCGGAGAAGCGCGGCATAGCGCCCAAGCCGACGCTGCCGGCCAAGCCTGCAACCACAACTGCAGCAAAACCGGCGTCCGACGGTGCGCAGCCGGCGCCCAAGCCCAAGACGGCCGCCAAGCCGACGCAACCAGAGTCCGACCCGGCCCCGGCGACCGCCACGCGGCCCGGCACCTGACCCGCTTTGGGCCGAAAGGCGATGTCTTGAACGAAACGCGTGAAACACCGGATCGCGTCCTGGCCGCATCCGGTGACGGCTTGCCACCGCCGTCCGTCTCTGCCCCCTCTGCCGCCTCGCCCTTTGCGGCGAAGCCGCGACGCGGCCCGCCGGACCCGCTGCCGGTCACGGTGCTCACCGGCTTCCTCGGCGCCGGCAAGACCACGCTGCTGAACCGCCTGCTGAGCGACCCGGCGCTGGCGGACACCGCTGTCCTGATCAACGAGTTCGGCGAGATCGGGCTCGACCATCTGTTCGTGCGCGAAGTGGATGAAGGCGTGGTGCTGCTGGCCAGCGGCTGCGTCTGCTGCACCGTGCGCGGGGACCTTGTGGCCGCGCTGGAAGACCTGCTGCGCGGCCGCGACAACAATCGTCTGCCGCCCTTCTCCCGCGTGCTGATCGAAACCACAGGGCTGGCCGACCCGGCGCCCATCCTGCACACACTGATGACCCATCCCTATCTGCTGATGCGCTACCGTTTGGACGGCGTCGTCACCGTGGTGGATGCCATCAACGGCATGGACACCCTGGACAGCCAGGCGGAATCCGTGAAGCAGGCGGCGGTGGCCGATCGCATCGTGCTGACCAAGACCGACCTCGCCACCACGCCCGAGCAGCAGGCCGCCGTCGCAGACCTGCGCGCGCGCTTGTCCCGTCTGGCGCCGGCCGCGCCCATCCTGGTGGCTGCCGATGGCGAGGCGACCTCCGACAAGGTGATGAAAGCCGGGCTCTATGATCCCGCGCGCAAGATCCCTGATGTGTCCCGTTGGCTGGCGGACGAACGGGTGGCCGCGCAGCAGGAGGCCGAGAGCGGCCTGCCGACCGGCATCGACCCCAATCGCCATGACGACCGCATCAAGGCCTTTACGCTCGCCACCGACGCGGCGATCTCCGCCTCGACGCTGGATCTGTTCCTGGAACTGCTGCGCGCAACCCATGGCAACAGCCTGCTGCGGCTCAAAGGCATCGTGAAGCTCCAGGACGACCCGAGCGCGCCCATCGTGTTGCACGGGGTGCAGCACGTGATGCACCCGCCCACCCGCCTGCCGCACTGGCCCGACGACGACCACCGCACCCGCCTGGTGATGATCGTCCGGGATCTCGACCCGAAGATCATCCGCCGCCTGTTCGATGCCTTCCTGGGCGTGCCTGCGGTGGACATGCCCGATCGGGCGGCGCTGACCGACAACCCCCTGGCGCCTCCCGGCCTCTCCCGCCGCGGCTGAGCCGCGCCGACGCCGCGCCGGGAATAGCCCGGCCCGACGTATGCGCGACACTGCGCAGGCTCACGCTAGATGGTCCACCAGCACCAGATTGTCCGCCGTGAAGTCGGAGATGTGCATGTTCTCGAACAGCACACCGACGGGCCAGGGCGCCGCCCCGGACAGATCAAGATAGAGCCCCGCATCGGTCTCCGTGAGGTGGCCAATGAAGTCGTCGAAGGAATGGATCTCGGCGGCCCCCTGCCGGGCGAGGGAGAGCTCAATCTTGTCACCGTCGGCGCCCGCCTGAAAATCCAGGATGCGATCGCGGCTGGAATTCAGGGCGTCGAACACGAAGGTGTCGGCCCCGGTCCCGCCCACGAGATAATCATTGCCCCAGCCGCCCTCCAGGCGATCATCGCCGCCGCCCCCGCGCAGGCTGTCGTGGCCGTCGCCGCCCAACAGCGCGTCATTGCCCTCGCCGCCGCGCAGATAGTCCCGTCCCGCGCCGCCCATGAGGACGTCGAGACCGGCGCCCCCATAGAGCGTGTCGGTCGCCTGGGTGCCCGTGATCGTGACGTGCTCGAAATGGGTGAAGCTGGCCCCGGTTTCGGTGGTGCCGCTGGCGAAGGTGAAGGTGGAGCCCGTGGTGCCCGCCAGGGTGACAATCAGGCGGTCCTCGCCCGCACCGCCATCGACGATGGCGGCCGCCGTGCCGATGGTGACGGTGTCGTCCCCGCCGCCCGCATCCACCACATCCACCGCGTGGAAGAAATCGGAGCCGACATGGATGGCATTGGCGCCATCGTCGCCGATCAGGACGTCGGCGCCGCTGGTGCCGAGGATATTCTCGATGCCGAACAACAGGTCGCCCTGCGCATCCCCGCCGGCGCCCTCGCCGGCCGCAAGATCAACGATGATGCCCTGCTGCAGCACGCCGGCCTGGGCGGAATAGTCCGCCAGATCACTGCCGCTGCCGCCCATGAGCAGGTCGGCGCCGGCCCCGCCGGATAAGATGTCGTCATCAGCGCCGCCGGTGAGAATGTCGTTCCCCCCATTGCCGACCAGATGATCATTGCCGCCGTCGCCTTCCAGATAGTCGGCGCCAGAGCCGGCATGGGCGATCAGCAGATCATCGCCGTCACGACCGATGATGGTGTCGCCCGTCCCGGATTGCCCCGCCAGATTATCTTTGCCCTCAGTCCCGACAAGAACGGCCATGATGTCACCCGCCCGAGATTACGGTTACGGGTGGAACTATGTTCTATTCGACTACCATTACCTAAAATTTTTATTCATCATCAATCAGGAGCGAAACTCGAATGATTTTCGATCCTTTTCACCCGGATCCGCGCGCAGATACGCGATGATCCCCTCCGCTGCCGCCCGGCCGGTGGCGAGGCAGGCTTGCAGCAGATAGCCCCCGGTGGGCGCCTCCCAATCCAGCATCTCGCCGCAGGCAAACAGGCCGTCATGCCCGCGCACCCCATAGTCCGCCCCCACCTGCGACCAGGCCAGACCGCCGGCGCTGGAGATGGCCCGTTCCAGGCCGCAGACGCCGGTGACGGTCAGCGGCACGGCCTTGATGAGATGGGCCAGCGCCTCCGCAGTGTGGGGCCGCTCCCCCATGCCCTCGCGCAGCAGTCCCGCCTGCACCGGCGAAAGCCCGCCCGCCTTGCGCAGCCGCTCGGCGAACGACAATTTGGCCGGCGCTGCGGTGAGCCGTGCCGCCAGATGCGCCGCATCCAGATCCGGTCGCAAATCCATCTGGATCGACGCGGTTCCAGCTTCCGTCACAAGGTCACGGATCCGGCTTGAGAGCGCATAGACCGCTCCTCCCTCAAGGCCCTCGGCGGTGATCACGGCCTCCCCCCGCACCCGCACTCCGGCACAGGACAAGGCGATGCGCTTCACCGGCGTGCCGGCAAAGCGGGTGCGCAGGTGCTCGGACCACGCCAGCCGCACGCCCATATTGGCCGGCGCAAACGGTGCGACCTCCAATCCTTGGGCCTTGAGCAGGGCCGCCCAACCGCCATTGGCCCCGAGCCGCGGCCAGGAGGCGCCGCCCAGCGCCAGAATGGTGGCGTCCGCCACCATCTCCACCGGCCCGTCCGGCGTCTGGAAGGCAAGCGCGCCCTCGGAGGTCCAGCCGGCCCAGTGATGCCGCAGCCGCAATGTCGCCCCGCCCGCCCCCAGGCGGCGGAGCCAGGCCCGCAGCATGGGCGATGCCTTGAAACTCTGGGGAAACACCCGCCCGCTGCTGCCGGTAAACGTTGGCTCGCCCAGTTCCTGCGCGAACGCCCGCACCGCATCGGGGGGAAAGGCCCGGATGGCGGGCGCGAGATGAGCAGCCGCAGCGCCGTAGCGGGTCAGAAAGAGGTCCAGCGGCTCGCTGTGGGTGAGGTTCAATCCACCGCGCCCGGCCATGAGGAATTTGCGCGCCGGCGCCGGCATCCGGTCGAACAGGACCGGGGCGAGGCCCGCCTGCACCAGCCGGTCGGCGGCCATGAGGCCCGCGGGGCCCGCCCCGATGATCGCCACCAGGGGACGCTGCGGCACCGATGGATCGGGGGTGGACGGCGGCGATGACGAGAGGTTTGCGCTCATCCCTCCCCTGTAAGGCCGAGCGCCACTCCAGGGAAGGCATAGCGCGACCAAACCCCGTGGGGAGGCTGCGCAGGGCCTAGTAGAAGGACCAGACAGCGGCACCGAAGCGCCGCCGCGATCTCAAGCCATCGCCCGCGGCCCGGCGGGCGGAGCGGCCTCAGCCGCCCACCACTTCCAGCACGTCGTCCAGATTGCGCAGGCCGGTGCGCGGCGCATTCACCAGCACCGCCATGTTTCCGGGGGCATGCTTGTTGTTCATCATCATGGTGTGGGCCAGCGGGATCTTGTCCCATGGGAACACTTCGGACATGCAGGGATCCACTCGGCGATCGATGATGAACTGGTTGGCGCCGGACGCCTGCTTGAGATGGGCGAAATGCGAGCCCTGGATGCGCTTCTGGCGCATCCACACATAGCGGGCATCAAAGGTGATGTTGAAGCCGGTGGTGCCGGCGCAGAACACGATCATGCCGCCGCGCTTGGCCACAAGCGTCGAGACCGGGAAGGTCTGCTCGCCGGGATGCTCGAACACGATATCCACGTCGCGCTTGCCGGTGATGTCCCAGATCGCCTTGCCGAATTTGCGGGCTTCCTTCACCCACTCGGCATATTCGGGCGAATTCACCTTGGGCAACTGCCCCCAACACTTGAAGTCCTTGCGGTTGATGACGCCGCGCGCGCCAAGGCCCAGCACGTAATCGCGCTTGGTCTCGTCGGAAATCACCCCGATCACGTGGGCGCCGGAGGCGGCGGCGAGTTGCACGCCGAACACGCCGAGGCCGCCGGAGGCGCCCCACACCAGCACAAAGTCGCCCGGCTTCACGTCATGGGGCGGATGGCCGAACAGCATGCGATAGGCGGTGGCCATGGTCAGGGTGTAGCAGGCGCTCTCTTCCCAGGTGAGATGCTTGGGCCGCGGCATGAGCTGGCGGGCCTGGACCCGGCAGAACTGCGCGAAAGATCCGTCCGGCGTCTCATAGCCCCAGATGCGCTGGGACGGGGAGAACATGGGATCGCCGCCATTGCACTCTTCGTCGTCGCCATCATCCTGGTTACAATGGACCACCACCTCGTCGCCCACCTTCCAGCGGTTGACCTTGGCGCCCACGGCCCAGACGATGCCCGAGGCATCGGAACCGGCGATATGATAGGGCTGCTTGTGCACGTCGAATACCGAGATGGGTTCGCCCAGGCCCGCCCAGATGCCGTTGTAATTGACGCCTGCGGCCATCACGAGCACCAGCACGTCGGTCTCGCCCAATTCCCACGTGGGCACCACTTCCACCTGGAACGATTGCTCCGGCGGACCGTGGCGCTCGCGGCGGATGGTCCAGGCATACATCTGCTTCGGCACGTGGCCGAGCGGCGGGATCTCACCGATTTCGTAGAGATCCTTCACCGCTGCGCCAGCGGCCGGAACCGCGGACGTGGGGGAGGTGGCAGTGGCGTGCTGGCCCATGGCGACGGTCCTCTCTGCTCTGACGGACCGTTCGGTCTCGTTGTACTCAGGGTGTTTCGCGTTGCAGCGTAGCAGAGAAATTTCGCCTGACGAGACCTCTTTAGACGCATTTCCACCCCGCCTTCGGCCTGATAACGGCGGTGCAGAGGTCCGGCATGCCACGATGCGGCGTTGCAACGCCGCCGAGCCACTTCCAGTGGAGCACCTGGCGCGGCACACTGCACGGCGCGAACCTAAGGGAGACTTTCGGGCATGGGTGGATTGATCGGAATGCTCATCGTCGGCGCCATCGCCGGCTTTCTCGCGGGTCAGTTGTTCCGGGGCAAGGGCTTCGGCCTTCTCGGCAACATTGCTGTTGGCATTGTCGGCGCTCTGGTGGGTGGTTTTCTGTTCGGCAATGTCTTCATCGTCGGAGGATTGGTCGGCCAGATCATCTGCGCCACCGTTGGCGCGGTGATTCTATTGTTTGTCATCTCGCTGGTGACCTGACACCGCCGGACAAGACCACCTGAGACGCAAGTTTGGCATCGACGACGCGCGCGTTGCAGCGCAAAATGATGCCACTGAAGAGGTGCTGAAACGCACGCGAGGGGGAAAACGCATGGCGAGCCGTGATAAACCGTGGCTGTTCCGGACCTATGCTGGCCATTCCACCGCCACGGAATCCAACAAGCTCTACCGCTCCAACCTCGCCAAGGGCCAGACCGGCCTGTCGGTCGCCTTCGACCTGCCCACCCAGACCGGCTATGACAGCGACCACCCCCTCGCCCGCGGCGAAGTGGGCAAGGTGGGCGTGCCGATCTCGCATCTGGGCGACATGCGGGCGCTGTTCGCGGACATTCCGCTCGCCGACATGAACACCTCCATGACCATCAACGCCTGCGCCCCGTGGCTGCTGGCCTTGTACATTGCGGTGGCGGACGAGCAGGGCGCCGATCGCACCCGCCTCCAGGGCACCACCCAGAACGACATCATCAAGGAATATCTGTCGCGGGGCACCTATGTGTTCCCCCCCGCCCCGTCCATGCGGCTGACCAAGGACGTGATCGTCTTCACCACCCAGCATCTGCCGCGCTGGAACCCGATGAATGTGTGCTCCTACCATCTGCAGGAAGCCGGGGCGACGCCGGTGCAGGAACTGGCGTTCGCGCTGGCCAACGCCGTGGCCATTCTCGACACGGTGAAGAAGTCCGGCGAAGCCGAGGGCGAGACCTTCGGCGAGGTGGTGGGGCGCATCTCCTTCTTCGTGAATGCCGGCATGCGGTTCATCACCGAGATGTGCAAGATGCGGGCGTTCGTGGATCTGTGGGATGAAATCTGCGTCGAGCGCTACGGCATCACCGATCCCAAGCAGAAATTGTTCCGCTATGGCGTGCAGGTGAACTCCCTGGGGCTCACCGAGCAGCAGCCCGAAAACAACGTCTATCGCATCCTGTTGGAGATGCTGGCCGTCACCTTGTCCAAGAAGGCCCGCGCCCGCGCCGTGCAACTGCCGGCCTGGAACGAGGCCCTGGGCCTGCCGCGCTCGTTCGACCAGCAATGGTCGCTGCGCATGCAGCAGGTGGTGGCCTATGAGACCGACCTGCTGGATTACGGCGACATCTTCGACGGCTCCACCGAGATCGCCCGCAAGGTGGAAGAGTTGAAGGAAGAGGCCCGCGCCGAACTGGCGCGCATCGATGCCATGGGCGGCGCGGTGGCGGCCATCGAAAACAGCTACATGAAGCAGCAACTGGTGGAGTCCAACACCCGACGCCTGGAGGCCATCGAACGCGGCGAGCAGGTGGTGGTGGGCGTCAACCGCTGGACCGACACCGAGCCGTCGCCGCTGACCACCGGCGAAGGCTCCATCCTCACCGTGCCCGAGCATGTGGAGCCGGACCAGATCGCGCGCCTGAAAGCCTGGCGCGAGAGCCGCGACCCGGTCGCTGCCGCTGCCGCGCTGGAAGCCCTGAAGCGGGCCGCGCGGGAGAACACCAACATCATGGAGCCCTCCATCCTGTGCGCAAAGGCCGGCATCACCACCGGCGAATGGGGCACGGCGCTGCGGGAGATCTTCGGCGAATATCGCGCGCCCACCGGGGTCGGTCGCGCCGCGCGGGTAGATACCAAGGGCCTGGACGAGGTGCGCGCCGGGGTGGATGCGGTGTCGCTGAAACTGGGCCGGCGGCTGAAATTCCTGGTGGGCAAGCCCGGCCTCGACGGCCATTCCAACGGCGCCGAGCAGATCGCCGTGCGCGCCCGCGATGCGGGCATGGAAGTGGTCTATGAGGGCATCCGCCTGACCCCGGCGGAAATCGTCAATGCGGCGCTGGAAGAGGGCGTCCATGTGGTGGGCCTGTCCATCCTGTCCGGCTCCCACGTGCCTTTGGTGCGCGAGGTGATGGAGCGCATGCGGGCCGAGGGGCTGGACGACATTCCGGTGGTGGTGGGCGGCATCATCCCGCCGGAGGACGAGGTGCAGTTGCAGGCGTTCGGAGTTGCGGCGGTCTATACGCCGAAGAATTTCGAGCTGAACCGCATCATGGCCGACATCGTCGCCATCGTGGACCGCGAGGCCCAGCGCGCCGCCTGAGCGCGGGCTCTCGGGGGGGGCGACGCCCTGCTCTCCCGACCGTGACCTAAGATGCCGCCTTCCCGGCGCCGATAACGCACGCGCGCCATCGGCGGTTGCGGGCGCGCCGTCGGCGGAACGAAGCAGGCACGGGGCGGATCCGCTGATTCGGACCGGCTTTGTCCCCGGCCTGTTCCTCTGCACCTGCCGCCGGTCCCGTTTCGGGACAGAGGCCCGCCTCCGCGTAATCCATCCCGTGGCACGTCGGGAACAAACCGTGCCCCTCCGCCCCAAGCCGATTCGGGCTGGGTTTGATCTCAGCCCGTTCCTGCGGTGGCCCTCCGCTATCCCGTTTCGGCACAGCCCTCCGCGGCCAAGCGGGGGCGGAACGAACCGCGCACATCCGGCCCGCGCCGATTCGAGCCACCTTTGATCTCGCCCCGTTCCACTGGTGCGCGCCCGAGCGTCCCGCTTCGAGACGCCCCCTTCGCACCTTCGATGCCAGTGGCGGGTCGGCCAGGATCAAGTTCTCGGCGTCGCCCCTGCATCGCGCCGTTTGCACGGCTGCAATGGCGCCGTGCCACCCACGTCCTTATCTCTATGAAAATGCACGGAACCGGCCCACGCCCGTGGGCCTTTGAGGACAACACGATCATGACTGCCGCCGCCGCCATCGAGACCCACCCTGCCCTGTCCGCCCACCTGTCGCTTGGCCCGGTGAGCCTGCGCACCCGCGATCCCGAACGTCTCGCGCATTTCTATGAGCAAGCCGTGGGCCTCTCGCGCCTTGGATCCACGACGGAGGACATCACCTTGGGAGCAGGCGACGCGCCGCTGGTGATCCTGCTGCGCGATCCCGCCGCCGTTCCGTTGGCGCGTCCCGCGCCGGGGCTGTTCCACCTCGCCGTGCGCGTGCCGGATCGCAAGGCGCTGGCCGCCCGCATCCATGCCTTGCGGGCGCTGGGGGTGCCGTTCGGCGCCTCCGATCATCTGGTGAGCGAAGCGCTCTATGTGGACGATCCCGACGGCAATGGGGTCGAGATCTATCGCGACCGCGCGCCGGCGGAATGGCCGCGCGATAGCGCCGGCGGCATCGCCATGGCCACCTTGCGGCTGGACGTGGCCGCCGTTGCGGCAGAAATCCCGCTTCCCGACACCATCCATGCCGCCCCTGCCGGCACGGACATGGGCCATGTGCATCTGAAGGTCTCAGACCTCGGCGACGCCCACCGTTTCTGGCACGACACCGTCGGCTTCGACATCATGGCCCGCTACCCTGGCGCCCTGTTCGTGGCGGCGGGGGGCTATCACCACCATCTTGGGCTGAATGTGTGGCAGTCCGCCCACGCAGCCCCGCCGCCGGCCGCATCCAGCGGTCTGGCACAGTTCGAAATCCGGTTGCCGCCTGACGAGATCCCGGCCCTGGCGGCGCGGGTGGCAGCGGCGGGATATCCGGTGGAACAGCGCGGATCCGCGATCGTCCTCACCGACCCCAGCGGCAACACTGCGCATGTGGTCGCCGCCTGACCGCCCTGCAAAAACGGACGGCGACTGTCTCAGGGTCATGCCACCCTCCATGTTAGGTTCGCGGCGGTGAAGCCTGGAGCCACGGAAGCCTGGAGCTAAGCATGGACAAGCGGCAGCGTGGCGGCACGGCGTTTCTTCTCCGTATCCTGTGTCTCACGGCCCTGGTCCTGTTCACCGACATGCCGGCGGCGCGGGCGCAGGAGAAAGTCATCGTGACCTCCGGCGACGGGACGGCGCTGGGCGCCTATCTGTTCCGCCCCTCCGGCTCCGGCCCGTCCCCGGCCCTGGTCTTCGCCCATGGCTGCGGCGGACTATTGAGCCAGGCAGGGCGGATCAATGCCCGCGAGACCGCATGGGCGCGGACCCTCACATCCGCCGGCTATGTGGTGCTGATGGTGGACAGCTTCACCACGCGCGGCATCCGCAACATGTGTGCGCCCGCCACGTTCCAAGGGGATGTTTACCGCGCGCGGCCCCAGGACCTTTATGGCGCACTGGCCTATCTTCAGGCACAGTCATTCGTGCTGCCGACCAAGGTGGGTGTCATGGGCTGGTCGCTGGGCGGCGGCGCGGTGCTGAACGCTCTTCGCACCGACAGTTCGGGCCGCCCGCCCGGACTGTCCCCGGACCATGATTTCCGCGCGGCGGTCGCCTTCTATCCGGCCTCGTGCAAACCCGAGCGCCAGCGCGGCGGGTGGACATCCCGCGTCCCATTGCTGGTGCTCCTGGGTACGGGCGATGTTTGGACACCGCTGGACCCGTGCCGCACCCTGCTGGAGCGTTCGGCGGCAAACGGCAGCCCGGTCCAGCTGAAGATCTATCCGGGCGCCTATCACGATTTCGATTGGCCGAACCTGCCCTATCGGGAACGGCCCGAGTACCGGACAGCCGCCGGCGTCGTGCCGGTGACGGGCACCGATCCGGGCGCCCGCGCCGATGCCCTGTCCCGGGTCCCCGACTTCCTGGCCACCTACCTGAAATAACCCCCGTTTTCGCTTCCGCGGCGGGGAGGCGCGCTCTAGGGTCACGCAAAGTGCAAGGTCGGCCACCATGGCCAGACCGCGGGGGGCCGCACCATGATGAGCATTCCGTTCTTCGGCTTATTGGCGGCGTTCGCCTGCGTGTTCGCGGGCCGGCGCAGGGCCGCCCTGGCATTGTGGGCATTGTCCATGGTCTGCCTGATGGTGCTGTTTAAGCTGCACGCCACCGATCCCCTCAACATCGTCCTGTGAGGGCAAAGCCATGAATGCCGCCACCGCCCGCATCCTCAATGCGCTTGGCCTGCTTGGCCTCTGCATGGTTCTGATCGTCGCCTTCGTCGACCAGATCGTGCTCGGCGACCTGCCTTGCCCCCTGTGTATCCTCCAGCGCGTCGGCTTCGTGGGCGCCACATTCGGTCTGGCGCTGAATGTGAAATTCGGCCCCCGTCCCAGCCATTATGCGGTGGTCATCCTCTCGGCCTTCTTCGGCGCCCTGGTCTCCACCCGCCAGACCCTGCTGCATATCGCGCCGGGGACCGGCACCTATGGCGATGCCATCATGGGATTGCATTTCTATACGTGGGCGCTGGTGGTCTATGTGGCGATCATCCTGGGCTGCGCGATCATGCTGCTGTTCGACCGCCAGTTCTTCGGACTTGCAGAACCCGCACACGGCCAGTCGCAATCCCAGGGCGGACTGTCGCGATCGGGGGCGGCCACCTTCGGCCTTGCCATGGTGGCGCTCGCCGCGCTCCTGGCGCTCGGCAATGGGGTCTCGACGGTGCTGGAATGCGCCGCTGGCCTCTGCCCCGACAATCCGGTGGCTTACCAGTTGCTGCCGGGCCTGCAACTGCCGCAGCACTGATAGCCCGCCCGCCCCACGATTGATCACCAGGATCGATGAAAGCCCTGCGGACTTTGCATTTCTCCCCGGACGCCGCAGCCGCTACAGGTGAGGGAAGCAGGGGCCCATCGCATCGTCCCGGCCGCCGTGGCGGCTGACACGATCGGCCGTTGCTTCCCGTCGCCCAAGTTGGCGTCTCTGCGTGTTGACGTCGCCTTGGCCGCTCTGGGCATCCGGCGCCAGCGCAAGTCAAGCGGCGCGGACATGAGCACTCCCCCCTCATCGTCCAGCCAACGCGACGCCCCGCCCAAGGGGCGCATGGAGGACGCATGCCCACGCCAACACTCGTCAGCCGCGGCGTCGCTCGCCTGAGCAACGCGCCTTATGTGCTGCTGACCCTGACCGCTCTGCTATGGGCCATCAATATCGTGGTGGGCCGCTACATGGTGGGGGCCATGCCGCCCATCACCACCGCCTGCATTCGCTGGTTTATGGCCGCCCTTATTGCCCTGCCGTTCGCATGGCCGCAATTGCGCGCCGAGGCGCCGCTGATCCGGCGCCATTTCTGGCAGTTGGTGCTGCTCTCCGCCTGCGGTATCGCCTGCTACAACGCCATGAGCTATTACGGCCTGCAATATACCCAGGCCATCAACGCCCTGCTGGTGCAGTCCATGGGGCCGCTCCTGGTGGGGGTGTGGAGCCTGGTCCTGTTCCGCGATCGCCTGTCCGGCGGACAGGTCACGGGCATCCTCATTTCGCTGGCCGGGGTGCTGGTGATCGTCGGCCGCGGCGACCCCAATACGCTGCTGCACCTGACGCTGAACGTGGGTGACATGTGGATCCTGGGGGCGCTGGTCATCTATGCCTTCTACACCGCCATCCTGCGGGTGCGCCCGCCGCTGGGGCCATTGTCCTTCCTCACCAGCATCATGTTCATCGGCGGCCTCCTGCTGACCCCCCTCATGATTTTGGAACTGGCCGGCGGCGCGCAACTGCACTTCAATCGCTTCACCTTCACGGTGCTGGCCTATGTGAGCACGGCGCCGTCGCTGCTGGCCTATCTCGCCTTTAACCGTGGCGTGCAACTGGTGGGTGCCAACCGCGCCGCGCCATTCTTTCACCTGATGCCCGTGTTCGGCTCGGCGCTGGCGATCCTGTTCCTGGGCGAGCGGTTCGAGTGGTTCCACGGCGCCGGCTACGCATTGGTGCTGGCGGGCATCCTGACGGCCACCCGCGCCCGCCCGGCGGTGGCGGAGCCGGCCGACGGGCTCTGATTGCGCCGCATATATCCGCCGGCGCGGGCATGGTCCCGGAACGACAAAGGCCGCCCGGAGGCGGCCTTTGGATGCAGACCGGCGGGGAATCAGAACGCCAGCGGCTTGGCCTGCTTGACCTGCGGCAGCGCCGCCACCTTGTCGAGCACGTCGGCCGGCACCGCGCCGTCCACTTCCACCAAGGCGATGGCATCGCCGCCCTGGCGGTCGCGCCCCAGCGCGAAGGTGGCGATGTTCAGGCCGGCATCGCCCAGCAGGCTGGCGAACTTGCCGATGAAGCCGGGCTTGTCCTCATTGGTCACATAGAGCATGGAGGGCGCAAATTCCGCGTCCACCTTGATGCCCTTGATGTCCACGATGCGCGGGCGGCCATCGGCGAACACCGTGCCGGAGATCGACCGGGCGTAGCTCTCGGTTTCCACGGTCAATGTGATGAGGCTGTCGTAATCGCCTTCGGCGGCGCGGGTGGTCTCTTCCACCACGATGCCCCGCTCCTTGGCGATGGAGGGCGCGGAGACGACGTTGATGTCCGCCAGCGCCGGCCGCAGCAGACCCGCCACCGCGGCGCTGGTCAGCGCCTTCACCTTCAGATCCGCCACCGCGCCTTCATAGACGATGCGCACGGTCTTGATGTCGGTGTCGGTGAGCTGCCCGGCGAACGAGCCCAGCTTCTCCGCCAGTTCGATGAACGGCTTCAGCTTGGGGGCCTCTTCCGCGGTGATGGAGGGGAAGTTCACCGCATTGGAGATGGCGCCGGAGAGCAGATAGTCGCTCATCTGCTCGGCCACCTGGAGGGCGACATTCTCCTGCGCTTCGGTGGTGGCGGCGCCCAGATGCGGGGTGCACACCACATTGGGATGTCCGAACAGCGGATTGGTCTCCGCCGGCTCGACCGTGAACACGTCGAACGCCGCCCCGGCCACCTGGCCGCTGTCGAGCGCGGCGCGCAGCGCCACCTCGTCCACCAGACCGCCGCGGGCGCAATTGATGACGCGTACGCCCTTCTTGGTCTTGGCGAGATTTTCCGCCGAGAGGATGTTCTTGGTCTTCTCAGTGAGCGGGGTGTGCAACGTGATGACGTCGGCGCGGGCCAGCAGGTCGTCCAGTTCCACCTTCTCCACGCCCAGATCCTTGGCGCGCTCGGCGGAGAGGAAGGGATCGAACGCGATCACCTTCATCTTCAGGCCGATGCCGCGCTCGGCGACGATGGAGCCGATATTGCCGCAGCCGATGATGCCCAGAGTCTTGGCGGTCAGCTCCACCCCCATGAAGCGGTTCTTCTCCCACTTGCCGGCCTGGGTGGAGGCGTCCGCCGCGGGGATCTCGCGGGCCAGCGCGAACATCATGGCGATGGCGTGCTCGGCGGTGGTGATGGAATTGCCGAACGGCGTGTTCATCACGATCACGCCCTTTGCGGTGGCGGCCGGGATGTCCACATTGTCGACGCCGATGCCGGCGCGGCCGATCACCTTCAGGCGGGTGGCCTTTTCCAGGATCTTCGGGGTCACCTTGGTGGCCGAGCGGATGGCAAGGCCGTCATAGGCGCCGATGATCTCGGCCAATTTGTCCTTGTCCTTGCCGAGGTCGGGCTGGAAATCCACCTCGATGCCGCGATCCTTGAAGATCTGGACGGCGGCAGCGGACAGCTTGTCGGATATGAGAACGCGAGGGGCCATGGTGTGGGCTCCGGAATATGAGTGCCATGGGCGCTCACGCACCCGGCGCGTCGCTCCCACAATAGTCCGGGAGGCGCGACGACAGGGCGCAAGCGCAGCGATGTGGTGCATCTGGAGTGGCCGGGTGAACCCGGCCACAGAAGCGGACCGCTCAGGCGTGACGCGTCACGCCGGCCGCCTTAGCCCTGGGGCAACGAGCCCTTGGCGACATTGAACGCCCAATCCAGCCAATGGGTCAGGGCTTCCACGTCGGTGGTCTGGACGGTGGCGCCGCACCAGATGCGCAGGCCAGGAGGGGCGTCGCGATAGGCGCCGATGTCGTAGGCGATGTCGCCCTTTTCCAGGCCGGAGGTGATGGCCTTGGCGAAGGCCGCCTGGGCTTCCGGCGCCAGCGAGGTCACCGCCGGGTCCACCACCTTCAGGCAGACCGAGGTGTTGGAGCGGGTGACGGGATCCACCGCCAGGAAGTCCACCCAGGGGGTGCGATGCACCCACTGCGCGATGGCCTCGAAGTTGCGGTTCGCCCGCTCCTTCAGGCCCGGCAGGGCGCCCACGGACTTGGCCCAATGGAGCGCGTCCAGATAGTCTTCCACGCACAGCATGGAGGGAGTGTTGATGGTCTCGCCCTCGAAGATGCCTTCGATGAGCTTGCCGCCCTTGGTCATGCGGAAGATCTTCGGCATGGGCCACGCCGGCTTGTAGCTCTCCAGCCGCTCCACCGCGCGGGGGGAGAGGATCAGCATGCCGTGGGCGGCTTCACCGCCCAGCACCTTCTGCCACGAGAAGGTGACCACATCGAGCTTGGCGAAATCCAGCGGCTGGGCAAACGCCGCCGAGGTGGCGTCGCAGATGGTCAGGCCTTCGCGGTCGGCCGGGATCCAGTCCGCATCGGGGACCATGACGCCGGAGGTGGTGCCGTTCCAGGTGAACACCACGTCATGGCTGAAATCCACCGCCTTGAGATCCGGCAGTTCGCCATAGGGGGCGGTCATGATGCGCGCGTCAGCCAGCTTGAGCTGCTTGGCGACGTCGGTGACCCAGCCCTCGCCAAAGCTCTCCCAGGCCAGCATGTCCACCGGACGGGCGCCCAGCAGGGACCACAGCGCCATTTCCACGGCACCGGTGTCGGAGGCCGGGACGATACCGATGCGGTAATTGTCCGGCACTTCGAGAATTTCGCGGGTGAGGTCGATGGCCAGCTTCAGCTTGGCCTTGCCGACCTTGGCACGGTGCGAGCGGCCCAGCGGCGCATCGCGCAGGCCGTCCAGCGTCCAGCCGGGACGCTTGGCACAGGGGCCCGAGGAAAAGTTCGGGTTCGCCGGCTTGTGGGCCGGGGCGTCATTCATCGTCATGTGGTCCATCCTCGCAGATGGGCGCTCCTCGTTGGGGAGGAGTGTCCCACTGATGGGTCTAGATCCGGGCACGGGCAAAAGCAAGGCGCGTCGCAGGCGCGCGGGGAGAGCCGCGCCGGCGACCGAGAGAGTCAAATAGAAAAAGCCCTACAGCCAAGCTTTCAGCCACAAGGTCAAGTTTCAGCTCAACCCCCACGTCCTCATCTGAAATGAACGATGAAAAAAATTCGCAATTCTCGCCAACCAAACAGGCATATGAGGAACTTTTCATCGCCTGGATCATTGTTAGGGCATTCGTTTCATATGAGGAGCTTATATCAATGCGTCGCACCCTTATCGCTCTCGCTGCCACTGCCGCGCTCGTGATGCCGGTTGTTCCGGCCCTGGCGCAGAGCACCGTCGCGACCGAGACCTTCGTGCGTGCCAATCAGACTGATGTGCTCAGCTATAATCTCATCGGCCTCAATGTGATGAACGGCCAGAAGGAGACCGTGGGCGAGATCAAGGATCTGATCCTGGCTCAGGGTCAGCTGTCCGGCTACATCCTGTCGGTGGGCGGCTTTCTCGGCATGGGCGAGCGCTACGTGATCGTGCGCCCCTCCTCCGTGAAGATCACCTACAACGAGACCGACAAGAAGTGGACGGCCATGATGGACGCCACCAAGGAGCAGCTGAAGGGCGCGCCCGAGTTCAAGTACGACGGCCGCTGGAAGCGCTGATCGCTTGATCTGAGGCGGATCACGGAAAGGGCTCCCGCACGGGGGCCCTTTTTCGTCCGGCGATGCCGATGGCGCGCCCCGGAAAGCCCCGCGACAGGCGCTTGATTGTGAGAGGTCGGGGCTTCTGCTAGGTCTGCCCACACCTCTCAACCGGCGGGACGCGCGACATGGGCATATTGGGACCCTCGGACCCGGCCGCAGGTTGGTCCGGCCTCGCGCTGGACTTCCTCGCCCTCTTCGGCTGCGTGGTTGCCGCCATCGTGGTGGTTCTGGTGGTAGTGGGTGTGTTCTTTGAGGTGATGAATGCGCGCCACCCGGAGCGCCGCATCCAGAAGACCCGCGTTAACAAACGCAAATGGCAGGAATTGGCGCACGCGCCGGGATCCATCGCCATCATCGCCTTCTGCTTTGCCGGCGGCCTGTTTGCCCAGGCGCAGGGCTGGACCATCTCGCCTTTGCCGCTGACCTGGTGGTCGGGTCCGCTGATGCTGGGCATTTCGGTGGTGCTCTACGACGCGTGGTTCTATTGGATCCACCGCCTGCTGCACTGGAAGCCGGCTTATCGCTTCCACGCCCTGCACCACAAAAGCGTCGCCCCCACCGTGTGGACTAACCACCACGAGACGCTGATGGAAGGCTTTCTCAACCAGAGCTTCTATCTGCTGCTGCCGTTCATCCTGCCGATCCCCTGGCAGATGCTGCTGGTGCAGAAGCTCTATGATCAGGTCAGTGGCATGCTCGGCCATGCGGGCTTCGAGCATTTCGCCTCGCCGGCCGGGCGGGCGCCGTTCCCGTTCGCCTCGACGGTGTTTCACGACCAGCACCACGGCCATTTCAAATACAATTACGGCCACACCTTCTCGTGGTGGGACCGGCTGATGGGCACCCTCCACCCGCGCTATGACGCGACGCTGGCCAGCTTCGAGCCGGGCGAGATGGCGCAAGCCGCCGGCACGCCCGCCCCCGGAGAGGGAGAGCGTGCCAGCCGCCCGCGAATAGTCAAAGGCCCCTGACGGAGGACAGGCCCTTTGGGGCGGGCTCCCCCATCGGCTTGTAGATGGATTCCACCGTTCGTTCCCCTCGGGCGATCTCCTGGAGCGCCCGGCGATCGGTGATGATCATCTGCGGCGCCTTGCCGAATGCCACCAGGCCGTCGCGCTTGAACCGGCTCAGGCAGCGGCTCACGGTCTCAAGGGTCAGGCCGAGCCAATCGGCCAGATCACTCCGGCTGAGATGAAGCGGGAAACCCAGGCTCGCCTCTTGCGTTGCGTTGGGCGCGAACTGCTTGCTCAGATCCAGCAAGGCTGCCGCAACCCGCTCGGACGCCCCCTGCTTGCCGATCCGCGTCAGATGACCGAACGCCCGGCTGAGCATGAGGTCCTGATTGTCCGCGGCCAGGATCTTGAGCGCGAGCGGGGCGTCGTCGATCCGCTCGAGACGGGTCGGCGCCAGTGTCATGGCTTCGCACCGCAGGCGTTCGAGGATCGCCCGGTCGACGATCCGGCCCGGCCCGAGGATATCGAGGATCTGCCGCCGCGCGCGATCCAGCTGGTGATAGAGGGCCAGGCAGCCTTCGCTGACGCGGTAGAGCTGCCCGTCCTGGAGGGCATCTGCGGGGAGGTTGGTATAGGCCTCGAAATGCTCCGACAGCGGGCATGCCGCGCGTCCGAGCGAGAGGAACGGCAGATCAAAGCCAGTGGCCGGCCTGGCGCCGCCAAGTGCTGGGCTAATCAACATATTGAAGTTCCGACATTTTCCCGGCGAACCTGCAAGCGAGGCTCAGCCGATCCGCAGCGACGACGGCAGGCGCAGGCCTGCCATGGATCATGCTTCGATGCCGAAACCAGGTGGAGCGCGAGGCGGCGCGCGGTAGCGCGGTTCTCGACCAACGCCGCCGGTGTCCACCGGGATGATCGGCGCCGTGATGCGATAGTCGGCCTGTCGATAGACGTCGTGCGCCGGTGCCGGGAAGTCGAGAATTGCAGTGAGGCGGCAGGCTTCGCAGCCGTGGCTGTGCTTTATGGCCGCCGAACCGCCCTCATCCCCCGCCGCGGAGAGGCAAAGATCCGGAACGCTCCCGTCCGGAAGCACGTACTCCGCCACGTCGAACGTGCTGGCCACATCGGCCCGAGGCTGCGGCGGCTGATGGAGCGACCCCACCAGCAGAAGCGCAAAGACGCACAGGATCTGCAACACGGGCACGCTGCGCACGAACCGGCGCCAACGCGTCTGGCGCGCCGCTTTCTGTCCGGAAGGTGAGAGCCTGTCATCCATCACGCACGATGATAGCCGCGCTTTCGTCCGAAGCCACTAGACAATATGTCCGAACGCCGAGGCGCCGCCGGGCAGTGCCCTGCCCTGGCGGACGCAGCAGCTGCCGATATGGGCCGGTAAGGGGGCTCTTTTCCCGTCCGGGGTCAGGCCGGCGGCAGGGCTGCGGCTGATCCCGCTTCGAAATCGCGCACGAAGGCCGCCACCCGGCGGTCGATGCGGATGTCCGACGGACGGATCTCCCGCACCAGCGACAAGCCCGCCAGCGAGCGTGCCCGCGACAGCGCCACATAGGATTGGCCCGCCGCGAAGGCGCCATTGTCGAAATCGATGCGCACGTCTTCCAGGGTCAGGCCTTGCGCCTTGTGCATGGTCATGGCCCAGGCCGGCACCAGCGGCAATTGGCTGAAGGTGCCCACCACCTGCCCTTCGATGCGCCCGGTGGCATCGTCGAAGGCATAGCGGATGCGCTCCCAGGTGAAGGCCTCGATTTCCACCGTGCCGCCGCCGTCCAGCCGCACCAGCGCGCTATGGGCACCGATGCCGGTCACCGTGCCCACCGAGCCATTGACCCAGCGCCGGGCAGGATCGTTGCGCAGCGCCATCACTCGCGCGCCGGTCTTCAGCACCAGGCGCTCGGGCACCGGCAGCCGATCGCCATCCAGGCCGAACTCGCCCTTCAGCGCCCCCTCAAACACCCGCTCATTGCCGGCGAGTGCCGCAAGGCCGCGCTGGTTATAGGCATCGGCCCGGGCGTTGGTGGGGGTGAGCAGCACCGGCAGGACGCCCGACCGGTGCGGCCGCACGCAGGCTTCATTAAGCGCCGCCAGCGCCTCTCGCAGATTCTCGCCCCGCCGGATCGCGCCGAGGTGGCGGATGAACTCGCTGTCGGACTGGCGATGCACCACGGTGAAAGGCACATGGGCCACCGCATGGTCCGCCAGCACCCTGGCATGGAAAGCGAACGGGCCTTCATAGCCCATCTGCTCCAGCACCTGCTGCTCCACATTGGGCACCACCGGCGGCAATTGCAGGAAATCGCCCACCAGGACCACCTGCACGCCGCCGAACGGGACATTGCTCTCCCGCGCGATGCGCAAGGTCCGGTCCACGGTATCCAGCAGATCAGCACGGACCATGGAGATCTCGTCGATCACCAGCCGGTCGAGCTTCTTCAGCAGCCGGCGCACCTGCACCCGTGGCTTCACATCCTCCGGATTGAGGATGCGCGGGGGAATGCCGAAAAAGGAATGGAGGGTCTGCCCGCCCAATTGCAGGGCGGCCACTCCCGTGGGCGCCAGGAACACCTGCCGCCCGCGAGGGGATTTGCGCAATTCATGCAGGAACGTGGTCTTGCCCGTCCCCGCGCCGCCGAGCACCAGGATCGCCCGGGCACCGGCATCGATATGCGCCAGCGCGCGGGCGGCGCCATCCTCCGGCGCCGCCGGCAGGCTCACGAGATCAGACCGTTCTCGCGGGCAAGGTCCAGAAGGTTCTTCTGCGGCCGGGCGCCCATGTGGGAGATGACCTCGGCGGCAGCGAGCGCGCCCAGGCGGAGGCAGGTGGCCGGATCGAGACCGCGGGTGCGGCCGGCAAGGAAGCCGGCGGCGAACAGGTCGCCGGCGCCGGTGGTGTCCACCACGGTCTCCACCGGGAAGGCGGGAGCCGAGACCACCGCATCCTTGGTGACGAACAGCGCGCCATGCTCCGAGCGGGTGACCACGGCGGACGCCACATCCCGGCGCAGCTGGATCAGCGCGGAATCCACATCCGCTGTTTCATAGAGGGCCTTCAGTTCACCCTCGTTGCAGAACACCAGATCCACCACGCCGGTGCGCATCAGGTCGAGGAACTCGCTCCGATAGCGCCCGACGCAGAAGGCATCCGACAAGGTCAGCGCCACTTCGCGTCCCGCATCATGGGCGATGCGCGCGGCGGTGAGGAACGCCTCCTTGGCGGCCGGCGGATCCCACAGATAGCCTTCCAGATAGGTGATGGCGGCACCGCGCACCATCTCCGCATCGATTTCTGCGGCGGTGAGATTCTGCGCCGCACCGAGATAGGTGTTCATGGTGCGCTCGCCATCTGCGGTCACCAGCACCAGGCAGCGGGCGGTGGCCGGGCCGTCGGTGGCGGCGGCGGTGGCATAAGCCACACCGGCGGCGCGGATGTCATGGGCGAACACGCCGCCCAGCCCGTCGCCGCGCACCTTGCCGATGAAGCCGGTGCGCGCGCCGAGCGAGGCCGCCCCGGCCGCGGTGTTGGCCGCCGAGCCGCCGGAAATCTCCAGGCCAGGCCCCATGGCGCCATAGAGCGTTTCCGCCTGGGCCTCGTCGATCAGGGTCATGGAGCCCTTGGGCATGCCATGGGCGGCCAGGAACGCTTCGTCCGTACGTGCGATGACGTCGACAATGGCGTTTCCGATGGTGAGGACGTCGAGGGAAAGAGACGACACGGGCACGAGACTCCAGCGAACCTGCGCATCGGTTACCATTCCCGCCCTGCCAAGGGCAATGCACAGCATGCGCGAGCGCCGCAAATGCTCAGCCTCGGCACACCCATCGGACGTATTTTCGACATGCGCGCTCATAAAACGTGACTGTCTTCACGGAAGGACGATGCTAAATGGCGGTACAAGCACCCATGCGGGCGAGGGCTTTGGCGAATGGCGCGTAAGTATTTTGGAACCGACGGCGTGCGTGGGCGTGCCAATGCAACCTTGACCGCCGATCTGGCCCTGCGCGTGGGCATGGCGGCGGGTGTCGTGTTCCGGCGCGGTGAACATCGCCATCGCGTCGTCATCGGCAAGGACACGCGCCTGTCAGGCTATATGATCGAGAACGCGCTGGTGGCCGGCTTCACCTCCGTGGGCATGGATGTGCTGCTGCTCGGCCCGGTGCCGACGCCCGCGGTGGGCATGCTCACCCGCTCCATGCGCGCGGACCTGGGCGTGATGATCTCCGCCTCGCACAATCCGTTCGACGACAACGGCATCAAATTGTTCGGCCCCGACGGCTTCAAGCTCTCCGACCAGATCGAGCAGGAGATCGAGGAACTGATCGACCATGACATGGTCAAGAAGCTCGCGCCCCCGGCCGAGATCGGTCGCGCCAAGCGGCTGGAAGGGGTGCATGCGCGCTATATCGAATATGCCAAGCGCACCCTGCCCCGCGACCAGTCCTTCGAGGGGCTGCGGGTGGTGGTGGACTGTGCCAATGGCGCCGGCTACCGGGTCGCGCCCGAAGCGCTCTGGGAACTGGGCGCCGATGTGATCGCCATCGGCGTGGAGCCGAACGGCGTCAACATCAACCGCGACGTGGGCTCCACGTCCCCCGCCGCTCTCTCCGCAAAGGTCCGCGAAGTGCGCGCCGACATCGGCATCGCCCTTGATGGCGACGCCGACCGCGTCATCATCGTGGACGAGAAGGGCCATGTGGTGGACGGCGACCAGATCATGGCCGTGGTGGCGCAGAGCTTCAAGGAGGACGGGCGCCTCTCGCGGGACGGCATCGTCGCCACGGTGATGTCCAATCTCGGCCTGGAACGCTATCTCCAAAGCGAAGGGCTGACGCTGGCCCGCACCTCCGTGGGCGACCGCTATGTGTTGGAGCGCATGCGCGCCGACGGCTACAATGTGGGTGGCGAGCAATCCGGCCACATCATCCTGTCCGACTATTCCACCACCGGCGACGGGCTCCTGGCGGCGCTGCAGGTGCTCGCCGTGGTGGCGCGCAGCCAACGCCCGGTCTCTGAGGTGTGCCATCGCTTCGACCCGCTGCCGCAGGTGCTGAAGAATGTGCGCTACAGCTCGGGCCGCCCGCTGGAACATGCGAATGTGATCGCGGCCATCGCCGATGCGGAACTGCGCCTTGCCAACCATGGCCGCCTGCTGATCCGCCCCTCCGGCACCGAGCCTGTCATCCGGGTGATGGGGGAAGGCGATGATTATGATCTGGTGGAAGGCGCGGTGGACGGCGTGATCGAGGCCCTGCGCCGCGTGGCGGCCTGAAGCGGCCACACGCCGGAGGACGCCGCCGGTCTTCTGTTGACATGACGTTAGGGTTAATTCCGAATTAAGCATCCTCTGCAACGGTGACGCCATTGAGCGGCTGCGACCGCCGCGGGTTCGGGATTGCCATGCTCCGTTGTCTGTGCGTTTGCGCCGCCATTTTGACCCTGGCAACCGCCGCCCGCGCGGCGGACCCGGAATTGCCTATGCTCGGCAAGCCGGGCGACTTCAGCCTCACCCCGCCAGAGGTGGACGACGAGGTCGGCAGCGGCTGGTATCTGCGGTCCACCGGCGGCGCGACCGACGTGCAGGGCCATGTCCGGGGCGCTGCGCGCCTTGCTGCCACCGATGCCACTTACGGGCACGTCTTCGGCGCGGGTGCCGGATATCGCTTCCAGCCCTGGCTGCGGGCGGACCTGACCATGGACTACGGCACCGCCGTGTCCGCCACGACGATGAACGGCGTGACCAACCTGTCCGCCGTGACCGCCATGGCCAATGTCTATTGGGACATCTTCACCTTTGCCAACATCACCCCTTATGTGGGTGCCGGCATTGGCGTAACGCAACTGACGTTCAACTTCACGCCGACCTTCTCCACCTCGTTGGGAGACCAGTCGCAGATCGAATATGGCTGGAATGTCTCTGCCGGCGTCGGTTGGGCCATCACCCCGCTCTGGACGCTGGATGTGGGCTATCGCTATTCCAGCTTCGGCTCGCCCACCTTCCATCTGCTGCAACAGCCTTTAGTGTTTGACGACCTTAGCACCCAGCAGATCCGCATCGGCATCCGCTACGCGCTCCACTGAGGGGCACGGTCCCGATGGTGTGGCTCAGGGAACCGCTGCCCGGTCACGGGAGGCCCGCAGCCGCTTGATGTAGTCCACCACCTGCTCCGGCTCATAGGGCCGCGCCAAATGCGGGCCGCTCTCACACAGCCCCGCCGCCTCCTTCGCCGCCTGGGCTGGGGCACCGGCGACGACCACGTCGATGTGGGGAAACGCTTCGCGAAGCCATCGGGCAAAGGTGAAGCCGGAAATTTGGCCGGGCGCCTGAACATCCGCCAGGACCACATCCACTTCCACCTCGCCTGCGGCAAGCAGGCTCCGCGCCTCGTCGCTGCTGGCCGCCTCGACCACGCGATAGCCGCACCCTCGCAGATATTCCGCCAGCACATGGCGGACCAGGATGTCGGCATCCACCAGAAGGACGCCGGGCAGGGCTCTGCTTTCGGGTCCGCTCATTCGGGCACCGGCGCATCCAGCCGATCCAGAATCTGGACCACGACGGCGTCCAGATCATAGGGCTTGGGGATGAAGGCAGGCATTTGCCGCGCAATGTCAGGCGCGAGATCACCGGAGGTGACGAGAACAGCAACCTCCGGTCGGTCTCGCCGAACCGTCAGCGCTAAACCAACGCCATCCATGCGGCCTGGCATCCGCACGTCGGTGAAAACCATGTCCAGGTGCAGGCCCGCATCAAGAACAGCCACCGCTTCGTCCGCGGTCGCCGCCTCGATGACCCGCAAACCGGCGCCGCGCAGAAGCTCCGCCATGAGCATGCGCAGGAGCGCTTCATCTTCCACCAAGAGAACTGTACGGGGCTCCGCTACAACCTCCGGACGATACGCGGCACTGGCCATCGGACCCCTCGCACACCAAGCAAGCGAAGAGCAACGCCCCGAGATGGGCCCGGTTCCGGCGCCAGCGCCGAAAAATCGATCACGGTTCCGCGCGCCTGCCGCTCAGCGGAAGACGTAGGCGCCCACCACCGCCGACATGGCAATGAGCGGCAACGGATTCATGCGCGTGGCCAACAAGATGCCCAGCACGCCCGCGCCGATCGCGCCCGCCTCCCAGCCGGTGATCGCCCCCTTGGAGATGCTGATCACCCCCGCCAGCAGCAAGCCGATGGACACGGGCGCCAGTCCGCGCTGGATGGACGCCCGCCAGGGCCAATCGGCGAGTCGCACCCACAGCCGGCCGACGAACAGCGTCAGCAGCCCGGTGGGCAGAAAGAAGGCCAGCGTCACCGCGATCGCGCCCAGGGGCCCGGCCACCCACTGACCGACGGCGGCGATCATCATCATGTTGGGACCGGGCGCCATCTGCCCGATGCTGTAGAGGTGGATCAGCTCGGGAAAGGTGAGCCAGTGGTGCACATCGACGGTGAGGGTCTTCAGCTCGGGAAACGCCGCCATGCCGCCGCCCACGGTCAGCAGCGACAGATAGGCGAAGACGCTGATCAGCGGCAGCAACTGGTTCATGATGCACCACCGCCGCTTTTGTCGCCCATGTTTGCGTCAGCGGGCTTGGTACCGGCCGCATGATGGGCGGCCTCGTGATTTTCTTCTTTGGCACCGGCATGGGCCGGGGCGCCGGGGCGATACCAATAGATGGCCAGCGCGCCCACCACCGCCAGCACCAGCAGCACCGATTGGTGCAGCACCGTGACTCCGATCACCGTGAGCGCCACGAACACGATATCCGCCATCCGGGTGACGGTCTTCAGGCCGAGTTGGATGGTGACCGCCAGCACCATGCCCACCGCCGCCGCCGAGACGCCGTGCAGCATGGCATTGACCACGCCGCCCTGGGAGTGCTGCGAGCCGTAGGCAATGGCGGCGGCGACCATCAGGAGGCCGCCCGGCAGGCAGATGCCCACCAGCGCCGCCGCCGCCCCCGCCGTGCCGCGCAGCCGGTCGCCCACCAGGATCGCCATGTTTGAGGCGTTGAGCCCCGGCAGGGACTGGCAGATGGACAGCAGTTCCAGGAAGGTCTTGTCATCCACCCATTTGTGCCGCGTCACCAGACCGGCACGCAGATAGGCCACCACGCCGCCCCCGAAGCTGGTGGCGCCGATGGACAGGAAGGCCAGGAAGATCGCCAGGACGGAGGGCGGCGGCAATGGCACGCCCTCGGACACTGTCGGATCTGGAGCGCCGGGCAACCCGGCGACGCTGTCACTCATGACGGACGGAGATCCTTCGGATGGACATCATCAGGCGTGGCATCGAGCAAGCCCGCACTCACTCATGGCTCTGCGGGGGAGCGCCCTTGAGGCGATAGACCGCGCCGGTCTTGGTGGTCCCCAGCGACACCCAGTCCTGCGCCGCATGCTGCAGGGCGCAGAAAAACTCGTTGCTGCGCTGGATCGCCTTGGCGCTGACGTCCGCCCGGCGCTCCATGCGCATCTGGTAGGAGAACTCGCCCACCAATTGATGCTGATCGCCGCGGGTGCGCCAGACCGAGACGTTGCTGGCAGCCAGAACGCCCTTGCCGAAATCCAGCGTGCCCAATTGCTGGAGCACCTCTTCCACCGCGGTGCGGTTGACCAGTTGCACATGCTCCTTCGTGCCGGCGAGCACCGGAGCCAAGGCGGGGAACACCCGCACCAGGGTGCTGGCGGCGGTGGGATCCTCGCTCATGTTGGTGGGGTGGAACTTGAATTCCACATTGTGCGAATACAGCGAACGAATACCGCCCATGCGGTCCTTCAGCGGCAGCACTTCTTCCTTGAACTTGATGCGGTACTGGCCGTTAATGGAGGGGCGCACATCCAACAAGGTCGCAGTTTCCAGGTCCGGATGGCGGAACTTGAACACGATCTCCGGGTCGCCCACCGGGAAGCCGTCTTCATAATTGATCCGGCGCCGCAGAATGAATGCATTGTTGTAGAGCTTGAAATCCTTGGTATCCATGAAGAGGACTTCGCGGATCTGCGGCCGCATGCCCTCGACTTCATCCTGATTGAAATCGACGCCGGTCTCCTTGGCGACTTTGCGTACGATCTTGGCGAAGTCGAAGAAATTCTGGACGCAGGTGAAGCGCCCGCCATGGAGAATGATCTTCGCTTCGATATAGTGGATCTCGTCGAGGGGATGACCGTCAGCATACTGCCGAGGCGCGGCTCCGTCGACAGCCGTCGTCTGATTTTCGCCCGTCACGCGCATCTCCCTCGGACCTGCGGGCATTGCCCCGCCCTTGTTCCACGCTGTCACATTAGTGTGCCAAACTTGCGCAGGGAAGCACCATGATGCCTACGCCCGGGCAGATCCCGGCGGAGCTCGCCAATCTCCGTGGTCGTGCAAAAAGGGGTGTCACAACCGGATCAAGCGGATATGTCATGACCCGGTGGTAAGAAACAGCACTGGAGACATCCCATGGCCGATCTCGTCGTCATCGTCTATCCGACCGAGCAGAAGGCGGAAGAAGTCCGCCAGCACCTGCTCTCGCTGCAAAAGGAATATGTCATCGCCCTGGAAGATGCGGTGATCGCGGTCAAGACCGAGGATGGGCAGGTCAAGCTCAACCAGATGGTCAACACCACCGCCGCCGGCGCCCTGGGCGGCAGCTTCTGGGGCTTGCTGGTCGGCGCCATCTTCCTCATGCCCGTGGTTGGTGCCGCCATCGGTGCCGCCTCGGGTGCCCTGAGCGGGGCCATGACCGATTTCGGCATCAACGACGCGTTCATGAAGGATCTTGCCGGCTCGATCTCGCCGGGCAATGCGGCACTGTTCGTGCTCATCAAGTCCATGACCGCGGACAAGGTGCTGGAAGACATCAAGGGCTCCGGCGGCGTGGTGCTGAAGACCTCTCTGGATCACACCAAGGAACAGGCGCTGCGCGAAGCCCTCGCCGCGGCCCCGACCACGACGCCCGCTCCGGTCACTCCGGCCGAACCCGCCTGATCGACGGCATCGCCGGCCCCGGGCACGGATGCCCTGGGCCGGCCACGCCTTGAGACGCTCAGGTCTTAGACGCTCAGGCCTTGAGGCTGTCGATGGCCGCCGCCAGCGTGAGACGGACCGCATCGCCATAGCCCTTGAAGATCGGCGCGACGGTTTCGTTCGGTCCGGACCAGTTGATGGTGAAGCTGAACGTCACGCTGTGGGGTCCGGACACCATCTGCCCCGCCAGGGCAAAGCACCGGAACCCCTCCCATTCGATGCTGCCGCCCTTGGCATAAGCGGCGATGCCGGCCGGAACCACCATGGCGATCGCATCGGCCATGTTCTGGATGCGCTTGAACTCGGTCAGCGTGGACGGGTTCTTGAAGTAGGTTCCGGCCAATGCGGTCTGATACCAATTCACCAGATCGACGGCGCTGCTGATCATGGTCTCGCGATCATTCATCGGCGGTCGCCCGGGCCCCGCCTGCGGACCGGTATCCAGCTTCTTCAGCTCGTCCCAGCTGAGATCCTTCCCCACCGGGGCGCCGGCGAAGTAGGACACCATCCGCCGGGTGGAATGGGGAATGAGGGTCTTCGTGGCGCCCGCCTGGGCGATCAGACGGCGCACATTGTCAGGACCGGCCTTGGCCAGTGCAATATCGGTGGCCGTATTGTCCGAATGGGCGATCATGGCCTCCAGCACGCTGCGGCCGGTGGTGGTGCCGGTGAGGTTGATCAGCACCGGACTGCTCAGTGAGCGGACACTGTCATTGACGGCCCATTGATCGGCCTCGGACAGCGTGCCCGCCTCCACCGCCCGCAAGACCTCCGCCAGGATGAAAGTCTTCACCGCACTGCCGACGAACAGCGGCTCGGCGGCTTTCTTGCCCAGTTCCCATTGCAGGTCCTGCCCCCGGTGGCAGCGGATCAGGCCGCCGGCCTGCGCCGTCACCGCCTCGAACTGCGCCATTCCCGTCTGGACACCCGCCGGGACATCTGCGGCGCGGGCGCCGCTCGCGGCGAGGGTGGCCAGCGGCATCGCCGCGGCACTGCCCAGAAACAACCGTCGATTGAATGCCATGGCCCGCTTCCTCCCCAGGCGCGACGCCAGACGCATCGCAGCGTCAACCTGTCCCTCGCGCCAGAGGCCGTCGTCAAGCGTCCGGCCACACCACGCGCCTCCAGCGGCCGTATCCGATCGGGCGCATGTTTGTTCAAATGGCCGAATGCACCCCACCACGGCGCCCCTGCGGCGCAGGCGAAGCGACCGGCTGGCCTAAAATTAGGCTTTCACGCCGCGTGCTCATTTATGCATCGACAGCAGGTGATCCTGCCCCCTAGGCTCTGCTCGGTCGTCGCAGACCGACGCCGCCGCGGAGCCCTTTCATGCGCCTCTTCTTTGCCCGCGCTGCCTGCTGCAGCCTTCTTGCCCTTGCGTCCCTCTCCCTCCCCTTCCCGAATACGCTCGCGGCCCCGGCACGGGCAGCCGGAACCGAGGTGGTGTGGGAGTTGGCCAATGAATATCCAGCCACCGCCATTCCCGGCCAGGCCGACAGCTTCTTCGCCGCTGAGGTCGCCCGTGAGACTGCGGGAGCCGTTGTCATCCGCCCCGTGCCGGACGCCAAATCGGGCCTGCGCAGCCGCGAGCAGCTGAAGGCAGTCAGCGAGGGCCGCATCGCCATGGCCGACAGCTTTGGCGGAGGCCTGGGGGACGACAGCCCGGTGTTCCTGTTGTCGTCGCTGCCGTTCGTCACCGCCTCGCCGGATCAGGCCCGCCGTCTCTATGAGATGGCCCGTCCGTTCTACGAGGCCCTGTTTGCCGCCCGCGGACAGAAGCTGCTGTTCATCACACCATGGCCGCCCAGCGGCATCTGGTCCACGGTGCCGGTGAACAGTCTCTCGGCGCTCAAGGGGCTGAAGATGCGGACCTATGACAGCACCGGCACCGAGTTGTTCGCCCGGCTGTGCAGCGCCGCCAGCGTCGTGTCCTATGCCGACCTCACGCCGAAACTGGAGAGCGGCGCGATCAATGCGGTCTTGTCCTCCGGTGATGGCGGGGCGGGGCGGCAATTGTGGAAGTACCTGCCGCACTTTTCCGAAATCGTCTATGCGGTGCCCCTGAGCTTCGGCACCGTCTCCTTGACCGCCTGGAATGCCCTGGATGCGCCGATGCAGGCGGCCGTGCTGAAGGCCGGAGCGGCCACCACCGCGCACCAATGGAGTGCCATGACCGGCCGCGTGGACGCCAATTTCAAGCGCATGCGCGAGAATGGCGTCACCATCGACGTGGCGCCGCCCGCCGCGGTCATGACGGCCATGCAAGACGCCGCTGCCAAGACCCTGGCCGACTGGCGGACCGCCGCTGGGCCCGAAGCCACCGCGATCCTCGACCAGTTCCTGAAAGAAACCCGATAAGGCGTCCCGGCGCGGGACGACGCCCCGCGCCGCCGCTCCGCGCCAGGTCATCCCGCGCTGAACCGGGCCTCCAGCAGGTCGATCTCGCGCACCAGCTTGTGGGTCATGTCGTCCGAGATCCGGCGCAGCCGGGCGAACCGGTAGATTTCCTCCCGCTCGGCCCGCAGACCCGCCAGCCGCAACTCCCGCTCCACCGCATCGAGCTTGCGCACCAGGTCGCCTTCCGCGCCGATCTTGGCGCGACCGTCGATCCGCTGCCGGTACAGCTCCATGATGCGGGCGCCCACATCGACGTAGAGATCCACATCGGCGCGTCCATCGCCCATCTCATGCTGCGCCCGCTCCACCGCCCGGATGGCCGCCTCGGCGGCGGCGTCGCGCGCCTGATCCTCCTCCTTCTGGTGGGACGGCTCGGGCGGAAGCTTCAGGCCCTTCAGCAAGAACGGCAGGCCGATGCTGGCTGCCACCAAGGAGAACACGATCACCCCGGCGGCGAGAAAGATGGCCAGGTCGCGCGCGGGAAATGCCGAGCCGTCCACCAAGGTGAGCGGCAACGTCAGGACGCCCGCAAGGGTGATCGTGCCCCGCACGCCGGCCAGCGAAGTCGCCGCCACCAGGCGCCAGCCCGGCACATACGGCACTTTCCCCTTGCGCGCCGCCCGGGCAAGGGTGAAGCGCAGCGACACCCAGACCCAGGTGAAGCGCAGACCGGCGAGAGCCAGATTGATCGCGGCCACATAGGCGATGAGCCAGGCCGGCTCATGATGTCCGGTCTCCCGCACCACCTGCGCCGCCCCCGCGATAATCTGCGGCAGCTGCTCGCCCAGCAGCACGAAGATCACGCCATTGGCCGCAAACTGAACCGTATCCCACACCGCGCTGCGGCGGACGCGCGTGACCGCCAGCGCCTGCCCACTATGTTCCGCATAGCTCATGGTAATGCCGGCCGCCACGGCGGCCAGGATGCCGGAGCAATGCAGATGCTCGGCCAGAAGATACGCGCCGAACGGGATGAGCAGGCTGATGAGGATCTGCGACCCGGTCTCCTCCCCGAGATGGCGGGAGATCCAGTTCTTCGCCACCGTGGTCCCCCAGGTGACGGCAACACCGATGGCGACGCCGCCGATCGCCACCCACAGGAACGTTCCGAATGCCGCCGCGGGAGAGAACGTCCCCGACAAAGCGGCCGCCACGGCAAAGCGCATGCAGACCAGGCCGGAGGCATCGTTCAGCAACGATTCCCCTTCCAGAATGTGCATGAGCCGAGCCGGGATCGGCACCCGCGCAGCAATGGCGGAGACCGCGATCGGATCCGTGGGCGAAACGATCGCCGCCAGCGCGAACGCCACCGCCAGCGGCATCGCCGGGATGAGCCAGTTGATGAAGAAGCCGACGCCGATGACCGTGAACACCACCAGGCCCAAGGCCAGTTCCAGGATGGTGCCCTTGTCGCGGAACAGGCCTTCCTTCGGGATGCGCCAGCCATCGAGGAACAGCAGAGGGGGCAGGAACAGCAGGAAGAAGATATCCGGCTGCAACGGCACGGTGAGCTCAGCCACCGAAGCGATCAGCGCACCCAGGCCGATCTGGACCAGAGGGAGCGGCACCGGCACCGGCGACAGCCGCGTGAGAGTGCCGCTGATCACCACCGCCAGCAGCAGAAGAAGAATAAGCGCAATGGTCTCCACGCGTCACCACCCATCGCCGATCCACCACGAGCGAAGCGCCCTTGGGAGACGGAAAGCTGAATTCGATCCCCTGCGCGGCAAAGGGATCAGCCCGTGCCCTAGAACCAGCATCAGAATGTCCAGATCATGTCACGGCCCGTGACCTCGCGACGAAAACCGCGACGCTCTCGGGAGGCAAGGTGGTGCTCCGATGTCATGGCCCCGTGGGACACCCAGCGGCCGCGCATCGGCACCTTCCCGGCTTTGCACGATCATCTTTTGCACGATGCATTTCCATTGCCGGTCCGGTCGCCTATAACAGCCACCAGTTTATGCCATCATGGCTCGGGTGGCGTGGGTCGCCTGCCATGGGTGGCGGAGCATGAGATGGCTAAGCCTGACGTCGGCGATCAGAGGATGGGATTTGATCAGCTCGGATATTCGTTGATCGGCGTACGGGATTTTGCGCTGTATCGAGGCGCAGCGAATGATGGTAACAAAATACTTTTAAAGACATCTGACCGTGCGGACCAAGCCGCCGAGCACGCGGCGCAATTGGCGCGCGAAGCCCAGATGACCATCGTGGGCGACCGCGATTGGGCGGTCCGCCCGCTGGGCCTGACCCACACAAAGGGCGCGGCGGCGCTGCTGCTGGACGATCCCGGCGGCGTCCCCCTCTATTCCATCATGACCACTGAGCTCGGCGTCGCGGAGCGCCTGCGCCTGGCCGTCGGCATCAGCCACGCTGTCCGCGGCATGCACGCCCAAGGTGTTGTGCACCGAGACATCAGGCCGGAGAACATTCTCGCCGACGCCGCGAGCGGAAACGCCCGGTTGATGGGCCTGACCATGGACGAGCGATGCACGTCCCATCAACAGGCGCCCTCCGGTTCCTGGCCCGGAAGCCTCGCCTACATGGCGCCCGAGCAGAGCGGGCGCACCGGCGCGGTGCCCGACGCCCGATCGGACCTCTATGCGCTCGGGATTGTGCTGTACGAGTTGCTGTGCGGCCACCTGCCCTTCTCTGCCAATACGCCCATGGAGTGGATTCACTGCCATCTGGCGCGCGAGCCCCGCCTGCTGCAGGAGGAGGATCCCGCCATTCCGATCCAGGTGTCGCGGATCGTCTCGAAGCTGCTGCGGAAATCCCCCGATGAGCGCTACCAGTCCGCAAAGGGCCTGGAAGCGGATCTACAGCGCTGCCTGACGGCGGCCCTGCGCGGAAGCGTTGAGACGTTTCCCCTCGGTCGTTTTGATCCTGCCTCGATGCTGCGCCAGAGCGGAACCGTCATCGGACGAGACCGGGAGCTGGCCGCGCTGATCGAGGCCTTCGAGCAGGTCGCCGACAGTGGCCGCTCCGCCGTCGTGCTCGTCCGCGGCGAGGCCGGCGCTGGCAAGACTGCGCTGGTGGAGCAGACGCGGCGTCTCCTGCAGCCGTCGCGGGTCATCTTCGCCGCCGGAAAGTCCGATCCGGTCCATGCGGAGGTCCCCTATTCCGCGCTCAAGGTGGCGCTCAAGGCGTTGGTGGATCGTCTCCTCGGCGAAGATCAGGCCCGCCATGAACTGACCAAGGTCCATGTGCGGCGGGCTCTCGGCGACAGCGGCGGGCTGATCGCGACCATGGTGCCGGAGATCGAGGCGCTCATCGGCGAGACCCCACCGGACGCCAGCTCTCCGGAAACCGCCGGCGCGCGCATGATCGACGCCATCCGGCGGCTGCTGGCCTCTTTCACCGCCCAGGGCCAGGTCCTGGTCCTGTTCCTGGACGACCTGCAATGGGCCGATGTGGGCACCATCGAGCTGCTATGCAATCTGGTGGAACGGGGCGACGGCGACCGGATTCTCATGGTCTGCGCCCTGCGCCCTTCCGCTGCGGGGATCGAGCCGGACGCCCCACGCCAGCGCCAGCTCGCCCGCCTCGCCGCGACCGCGCGCGGCATTCCCATCGCCCCGCTCGAAGCGGGTGCCATCCATGCGCTCGTGGCCAGCCTGCTCCAGGTGGATCTTGATCAGGCGGCGCCGCTGGCGCCGATCGTTGGCGCGGCGACAGGTGGCAACCCGTTCGCCATCGGCCAGTTCCTCTACAGCCTCGCCGACGATGGGCTGCTGACCTACGACGCCGCTTTGGCCCGCTGGAGCTGGGATCAGGCCGAGATTACCCAGCGCGCGTTCACCGATGACGTAGCTGATCTCCTGGTCAGCACGCTGCGAAAACTCACCCCGGGCGCGCTCCTGGCTCTTGAATGGCTGTCATGCCTCGGGTCGGACGTGCGCGACGCGTTGTTCGAGTCCGCAACCGCTGACGCGGAACGCCTCCGGTCCGCTTTGGCGGAGGCCATTCAGGCCGGCTTCCTGCTGCGCCAGGACAAAGGCTATCGCTTCACCCACGACCGGATCCGCGACGCGGTCTACGAGGGGATTCCCGCACTGCGGCGCGCCAGCTGTCATGCCGAGATCGCCGCGCGTCTGCTGGAGCACCGCCAAGCCGCAGGGCGCGACGTCTCGATTTACGACGTCACCGCCCAATTCAATCTGGCCAGCATCGACAGCCACAGCGCCGGTGTGGACCCGGCACTGGCCTCGGCGCTGAACCTGGACGCGGCGCGAGAGGCCAAGGCCGCCAACAATTACCCCGCCGCGCTCGGCTATTGCCGGCATGGCACCGACCTGCTGCCCGAGACCGCCTGGTCCTCCCACTATGGGCTGATGCTGGCGCTGCATATGCTCGCGGCGGAATGTGAGATCCTCACCGGCGAGCGCGCCCTGGCCGATGCGCGCCTCGCCGCCCTGGCGGACCGTGCCGCGAACCTGCTGGACCTTGGGGCCGTTACCCGGCTGCGGGTGTCCCTCTTCACCACCATGGATCGGTCCGACGAAGCGGTGGCGACCGGCCTTGCCTATCTCGCGCGCCTTGGCCCCGCTTGGTCGCCCCGACGCGGCACATCCATCCAGGCCGAATATGCCGCCCTGCTCGCCCGCCTGGATGGGCGCACCATCGAGAGTCTGGCGGACCTCCCGCGCATGGCCGACCCGGTGTTTGAGGGGGCGGTGAATGTGCTCGCCGAGGTCATGTCGCCGGCCTCCTTCCTCGATCCGGAGTTGCATGACCTGATCCCGCTCCGACTGGCCAATCTCAGCCTGGAGCACGGCCTCGCGGAAGCCTCCTGCTTTGCCTTTGTCCACCTGGCCATGGTCATCGGCCCGGCCTTCGGCGCCTATGAGATCGCCTTCCGGTTCGGCCAGTTGGGCCTGGACCTGACGGCCCGTCCGGGGCTCGACCGGGTCAAGCCGAAGGTGCTGATGTGCCTCGGCAATCTGGTGCTGCCCTGGACGCGGCCGGTGCGGGAGGGCCAGCCCCTGATCCGCGCCGCTTTCGAGCTGGCGAAAACCAGCGGCGACATCAACTTTGCCGCGTACAGCTGCAACAATCTCGTCTCCAACATGCTTCTGGCGGGTGATCCGCTCCCCCATGTGGAGGAGGAGATCCGATGGGGCCTGGCCTATGCCGAGCGCGTCAGCCTGGGGCGGGTGAGCCTGATCCTGAAGGCCCAGCTGATGCTGGTGCGCGCGCTGCGCGATGGCGCGCCCACGCCGGGCGAGAGTGCGGGCTCCGACGCGGACGCCGCAGCCATGGAGCGCATGTTCGTCGACGCCCCCCGCCTGGCGGTGGCCGAATATTGCTATTGGGTGCGCCAGCTACAGATGCGGGTGCTGACCGGCCGCTACCGGGAGGCCCAGGATGCCGCGACGCGCGCAAAAGCGCTCATGTGGACGTCGCCCTATTTTCTGGAGACGGCGGAATTCCATCTCTATGCCGGCCTGGCCTACGCCCTGGCGGAACACGAGACTGGAGCCGCAGCCGCGGCGGCCCAGGTCACCGGCCATCGCGATCAGGCGGCGATCTGGCATGCATCATGCCCGGACAATTTCGCCGCCATGTTCCATCTGCTGAGCGCTGAGGTCGCGCGGCTGGACGATCGCCCCAGCGATGCGGCCGAGCTTTACGAACGGGCCATCGCCTGCGGCCGCCGATTTGGCATGCCCCATCACGAGGCCCTGGCCAGCGAATGCGCCGGCGCGTTTTACCGGCAGCGCTCCCTTCCCATTGCCGCCGAAGGCTATGAGCAGAATGCCGTGGCGAGCTACGGCCGGTGGGGCGCGGCCGCGAAACTGCGACAGGCCGGCAGTCACGGCGCCACAAACCGGACGCCCTTCTCGCCGCCGGCGCACGGCACCGGGCTCAGGTCCGGCACCCTCGACATCGCCACCGTATTGCGCGCCTCTCAGGCGGTATCGGAGGAGATTGTCCTTGAAACGCTGATCGAGCGTCTGCTGCACCTGGCCCTGGAGAACGCCGGCGCCGACCGTGGTGCCCTGCTGCTGCTGCAGGACCAGAAACTGGAGGTCATCGGCACCGCAGAGACGCGCACGAGCGGCATCGTCATCCAGATCGCGCCATTTGCCGCGCCCCTGCGGCCGCTTCCCACCGCCCTGATCAACCGCGTGGCGCGCAGTCGCCAGAGCGTCATTCTCGATGATGCGCAGGCCCCATCGGACGCGGGCAGCGCGCTTTGCGCTGCCGGAGATGCCCGCTCGGTGCTCTGCCTGCCACTGATGAAGCGCGGCGCGTTGATCGGCGTGCTCTATATGGAAAACACCCTCTCCCCGCATGTATTCTCCGAGGAGCGCCTCAGCACGCTGGAGCTGATCGGTGCCCAGGCGGCCATTTCCATCGAAAATGCGCGCCTGTATGAAGAGCTTCATCAAGACATCGCCCGGCGGATCGCCATCGAGGAAGACCTGCGCCGCAGCCGCACCTTCCTCGCCGCCGCGCAGCAGGTGAGCCGGGTCGGCAGTTGGTATTGGGACGAGGGCGCCCACACGGTGGTCTGGTCCGATGAGCAGTTCCGGCTGCTGGGCTATGCCCCCGACCAGACACCGGCGTCGTTCGACGCCTTCTGGGCGCGGGTCCATCCCGACGATCTCGAAGATGCCCGCAAGATCCTGGATGCGGGCTTCCGAACCCAGGTCAGTTGCTCCGCCGCATTCCGCGTGGTGCTTCCAGATGGACAGGTGCGGTACATGGAGAGCCTGAGCACGCCGGTACCGCGTCCCAACAACCAGTTGTTCGACTTTGTCGGCACACTGATGGATGTCACCGAACGCAGGCAGGCGGAGGAGGGCCTGAAGATGGCGGAGGCGGAACTGGCGCGGGTGTCGCGCCTGACCACCATGGGCCAACTCATGGCCTCCATCGCCCACGAGGTGAACCAGCCTTTGGCGGCCATCGTCACCAATGCCAGCGCGGGGGTACGGTGGCTGGAGCGGTCTCCACCCGATATCGGCGAGGCCAGGGTCCTGATGGCGCGCATTGCCGAGCAGGGCGCGCGCGCCGGCGATATCATCCGCGGCCTGCGCGGCCTTGCCAACAAGTCGGGCACGGAGAGGGCGCTATTCGCCTTCAAGGACGCGCTGGACGAGGTGCTGGTGCTGACCGGAGCCGAGCTGCGTCGGCATCGGGTCACGCTGGTGGTTCACCTCACGCCGCGCCATCCCGTGGTGCTGGGCGATCGGGTGCAGATCCAGCAGGTGCTGATCAATCTGGTGATGAACGCCGCCGAGGCCATGGCCGATCGCCCAGGAGCGCGGCTGCTCTCCATCATGTCGGACAAAGTGGATGATGACCGCTTGCACGTGGAGATTTCCGACACCGGCAGCGGCATCCGCCCGGAGGACGCTGACCGCATCTTCGATGCGTTCTACACAACCAAGGCCACGGGCATGGGCATGGGGCTGTCCATCTGCCGATCCATCGTGGAGGCCCACGGGGGTCGCCTCACTGCCGTCGCCCGGAACGTGGGCACCGTGTTCAGCTTCTCCCTCCCCTCAGACACCGGCAACCGGGAATGACCCAACCTGCCCCAGATGATCTGCTCGACTACTATGACCAGCGCCCGCTCAACGGGAGCTACTGGTCAAGTTTTGCCATCATCGCCACCATCGCGGTGATGGATTTTGCGGATTTCTTCTTCATCGGCTTCATCCTCTCGATCATCGGCCGTGAATGGCAGCTCACTTACTGGCAGTCCGCCGCCATCCTCTACGGCGGCGGTGTCGGCTCCATCGTGGCGGCGCTGCTGTGGGGATATCTGTCGGACCGATGGGGCCGCCGACGGCTGATTGTGGCCGGCACCTGCATCTGCGCCATCAGTTCCGGGCTGATCGGTTTCCTGCCGGACGGGCATTGGCAAGGCCTTGTGGCCCTGCGCGTCCTGGTGGGTTTCGGCCTCGCGGCCGCGGCAACCCCCTCGCTCGCGATGATCGTCGAGACCACCCCGACCCGCCATCGCACGGCCATCACCAGCCTGTTCATGGTGTTCTCCAGCCTTGGCATTCTGCTGGCGGCCACCTCCGCGGGATTGCTGCTGGGCGTCCTCGGATGGCGCGGCCTGAGCTTCCTCGGGGCCGCCCCGCTGATCCCCGCCGCATTGGCCTTCTTCTTCCTTCCGGAATCCGCCCGCTGGCTCCATGCGACCGGCCGGCAGGACCTGGCGCGGGCGGAAATCGCCCGACAGATCGGACGCGATCTGCCGGCCGCCGCGCTCACGTCGCGCCCGCCCATCCCCGCCGTGCGCCTGCGCGAACTCTACAAGTCGCCGCGCCTGTTCTGGCAGACCATGATCCTCAACGCCTGTTCGCTGACCGTGGTGTTCGGCTATTATCTCTGGGGGCCCAGCATCATCGCCGATGTCCATGGGGCCTCGGCGCAGACCGCGGCGCGCTATTTCATGATCATTGCCCTCTCGGGGGCCGTGGGCCGGGTGGTGGTGGCGATGATCGCGCCCAAGCTGGGACGCCGGCGCTCCGGGGCGACCTGCGCCATCGCGGCCGCCGCGTCCTTGGCGGCCATCGCGATCACGACCCATCTGGGAGCCACCAGCGGCAATGTGATGATCGCGCTGATCGCCATGACATCCTTCTTCTGCGAGGGCGGGCTGGCCAATCTGGCGCCGTTTGCCATCGAACAATATGGCGCGCGACTGGGCGCACGCGCCGCGGGCCTGGCCCAGGCGGCATCGGGCATCGGCCGGATCGTGGGGCCTTTGATTCTCGCCCTGATGGCAGGCGCCAGCAATATCGTCGCCCCGGCCATGACCCAGGCCGCCATCGCCCCGACCTTCCTGGTGTTTGCCGGCTGCATGATCTGCGTCGCCCTGGCGTTCCTGCTGCTCGCCGAGGAAATGCACGGCCGCCGCATGGCATAGGCCAACCCAGATCCGGCGCACCTCAGCAGGGGCATCCGCCGGAACGCTCGTCGCCCATCTTGCCGTTGCCCGTCTTGCCGTTGCCCGCCTTACGGAAAGCCCTTGTGCCCGACCACGACCGGGATGAATTTGGCTGTGATGCCCGACAAATTGAGCTGCACGTCATTTACCAGGCCGGGCTGCAACCCGATGGTGGAGCGCCATTGGGCGGTGTCGATGGTGCGGAACGCCACCAGCACCCCGAGCGAGGTGGCTTCCAGCGGCACCGTTTCCTGGATCGGAATATTGCCGGACGGCGGCACCAGCACTTCCTTCTTGGAGAGCATGCTGGAACCGAGCACCTGCGCATCGGAAGCATAGAGCGTCTGGAAATCACTCTGCAGGAAGGCGGTCTCGTCCTTCAGCACATAGAGCCGGACATTGACCGGCGAGGCCTGCCCGGTGGGGCTGGGATTGATGGTGTCATCGGCCAGCAGGCGCACACCGATGATGGTGGGCTTCGGCGCGCCCAGGCCGGCGCATCCGCTCAAACTGGCCAGGCTGCCAATGAGGAAGGTTCGCCGCGCCAGATGCGGACCGCTCCAAGCGGCACCGCACCCATGTCCCGGTTTTTCCGTCGCGGACCGTCCTGACAAGAAGCACTCCTGATGATTGCTCAGCGACATGCTGCTCAGCGACGACCCGCCCTCTATCCCCTCGACATGGGCGATGCGCAAACGGAGCCTATCATTCCTGATCCCACGGATCGAAGACAACCTCGCGTCCCGGAACGCGGGTTGGCGAATGGGTTAATTCGGGCATGCCGAAGCCGAGGCTCTTACATGCGCCGACGATCTGGATGCGGTCCCGCCCCCATGCAACACGCCTGACGGGTGGCCCCGGCTTCCACAGCTCTGTGCGGTCGCGCGCTGTTTTGCGGAAATCTCAGCGTCCGTGGTGAAGGTGACACATTCCACTAGCCATACATCGTCCGGAACGCCACTGTGCGGAAAAAATCACGTACCCATGCACCGGTCATGGATGCGATCTTTCAATTGCGGGTGAGGATGTCAATGGCCGCGGTGGACCTGAAATCCCTGATCATGCGTCTGGACGATCTGTGCCGGGCTTCGCTGGAAAGCGCAGCCGGCTTCGCCTTGATGCGCACCCACTACAATCTCGAAATCGAGCATTGGCTCTCCAAGCTGATGAGCGAGAGCGATTCAGATTTCGCGGCCGTTCTGGTTCATTATGGCGTCGATCAGGGGCGCCTGTCCGTCGATATCACCCGCGCCCTCGACAAATTGAAGACCGGCAACTCCCGCCCGCCCGGCCTGGCGCCGGACGTGGTGGACCTGGCCAAGCAGGCCTGGCTCCTGGCCTCGGTGGATGCGGGCCTCGCACGGGCGCGCTCCGGACATCTGCTGTGGGCGCTGCTGGCGGATGACGCCCTGGCCCGCCGCACCTATGAGATCTCCGAGCAGTTTCGCCGCATTCCCGCCGAAGCCCTGAAGCGTGATCTGGCCGGCCTCACCGCCACGACCCCCGAGGCCAAGAGCGCCGCGCAACTGGCGGAAGCCACCGCCGGCGGTCCCGGCGACATGGCCCTGCCGAGCCGCAAGGGCGCGCTGGACCAATTCACCATCGACCTGACCGCCCAAGCGCGGGCGGGCAAGATCGACCCCATCCTGGGCCGCGACCAGGAAATCCGGCAGATCATCGACATCCTGACCCGTCGCCGGCAGAACAACCCGATCCTCACCGGCGAGGCCGGTGTCGGCAAGACCGCGGTGGTGGAAGGCTTCGCGCTGCGCATCGCCGCCGGCGACGTGCCCCCGGCGCTGAAGAATGTGACGCTGCGCACCCTCGACCTTGGCCTGTTGCAGGCGGGCGCAGGCATGAAGGGCGAGTTCGAGAACCGCCTGCGCTCGGTGATCGACGAGACCAAGGCCAGCCCCACCCCCATCGTCCTGTTCATCGATGAAGCCCACACGCTGGTGGGCGCCGGCGGCGCGGCGGGACAAGGGGATGCGGCCAATCTGCTGAAGCCTGCCCTGGCCCGCGGCGAGTTGCGCACCATCGCTGCCACCACTTGGGCGGAGTACAAGAAATATTTCGAGAAGGACGCCGCCCTCACCCGCCGCTTCCAGGTGGTCAAGATCGAGGAACCGGCCGAGCCCGTCGCCGTCGCGATGATCCGCGGCCTCGTCGCCACCCTGGAGGGCTACCACAAGGTGCGCATCCTGGACGAAGCGGTGATCGATGCGGTGCGCCTGTCCGCCCGCTACATTCCCGCCCGCCAGTTGCCGGACAAGGCGGTCTCGCTGATCGACACCGCCTGCGCCCGCGTGGCGGTGAGCCAGAGCACGATTCCCGCGCCCATCGAGGATCGCCAGCGGCAGATGTCGCTGATCGACACCGAAATAAGCATTCTGGAGCGCGAGGCCGCCTCCGGCGTCACCCACGCGGCGCGCTGCGCCGAACTGAGCGAGGACCGCGCGCGGGTCGCCACCGAACTGGAGGCGCTGGAAGCCCGCTGGGCCGAGGAAAAGACCCTGGTGGAGGCCTATGACGCCACCCGCGCCAAGCTGGAAGACCCGGCGGTGCTGGATGACAAGGAGGCGCTCCTCGCCACCTTGCAGGACACGGCCACCCAGCTGAAGACGTTGCAGGGCGAGCAGCCGCTGGTGTTCCCGGTGGTGGACGGGCAGGCCATCGCCGAGATCGTCCAGAGCTGGACCGGCATCCCGGCCGGGCGCATGCAGTCCAATGAGATCCGCACGGTGCTGGGCCTCACGGAAGCCATGGGCAAGCGCATCATTGGCCAATCCTATGCCATCGAGGCGGTGGCCCAGGCCATCCGCACCTCGCGCGCCAAGCTCACCGATCCGCGCAAGCCTGTGGGCGTATTCCTGATGATCGGCCTGTCCGGCGTGGGCAAGACCGAGACCGCCTTGACCCTGGCGGAACTGCTCTATGGTGGCGATCACAACCTGACCACCATCAACATGAGCGAGTTCAAGGAAGAGCATAAGGTCAGCCTGCTGATGGGCAGCCCGCCCGGCTATGTGGGCTATGGCGAAGGCGGCATCCTGACCGAGGCCGTGCGGCGCAAGCCCTATTCGGTGGTGCTTCTCGATGAGATGGAGAAGGCCCATCCCGGCGTGCAGGACGTGTTCTACCAGGTGTTCGACAAGGGCAACATGAAGGACGGCGAAGGCCGCGACATCGACTTCAAGAACACCATCATCATCATGACCTCCAACGCCTGCTCCGACCTGCTGGCGAAGCTGTGCGCCGACCCTGAGACCATGCCGCAGCCGGCGGTTCTCGCGGAAGCGCTGCGGCCGGAATTGATGAAATACTTCAAGCCGGCCTTCCTCGGCCGCGTGACGCTGGTGCCGTATCTGCCGCTTGACGATGCCACCATCCGCACCATTGTCGGCCTGCAACTGGACCGCGTGGGCAAGCGGGTGCGCGAGGCCTACAAGGCCGCGTTCACCTACGATCCCGCGCTGGTGGAGGCCATCGCCGCCCGCTGCACGGAAAGCGCCTCGGGCGCGCGCAACGTGGAGAACATTCTCTCCCGCACCCTGCTGCCGGAAATCTCCGCGCGGGTGCTGGAGCGCCTGGCCACGGGCCTGCCGATCACCGCGATCGCGGTCGGCATCGCTGAGCATGGGGCGTTCAGCTATGACGTCTCCTGATCGCATGCCCAGCAGGGCGCGGGGACGGGCCCCGTTCCGCTTTTCCCCGGGGCGCGGCTGATGCCGCCCGCCGCACGCATGGGCGATATGGTGCTGCAGTCGGCGCCCCATTGCCATGCCCCGATCCATCCGCCGGCGCTGGTGCCGACGGCGGTGCCCCATCCGGCCATGCCGCTGGCGATCATCAAGGGCTGCCCGACGGTGCTGATCGGCAACATGCCCGCCGCGCGCATGACCGACACCACCATGCCCTGCATGCTCATGGGCTGCATTCCCGCCGGCCCCGGCATGATCATGAAGGGCTCGTCCACGGTGATGATCGGCAGCATGCCCGCGGCACGGGTGGGCGATGCCTCGCTTCATTCCAGTTGCGTGGCGCCGATCCCCAGCCCGGACGGCTCGATCCTGCCGCCGGGCTGCCCAACCGTCATCGTCGGCGGCTGACCCTATGCGTCAGGCTCATTTCGAGGCGTTCCAGCCGGTGTGCCCGGCCTGCCTCCGGCGCGGGCTGGAGGCCCCCTTGCGCCTTGACGCGGGTGCGCAGGAGGATGCTCGCGGCATCCATGCCGGAGTGCTGCGCTGCACGGCGCCCGATTGCAGCCAGGCCTATCCGATCCTCGACGGCGCGCCGATCCTGGTACCGGACCTCCCTGCCTGGCTGGCGTCGAACGGCCATCTGCTGCTGCAACGCCATGCCCTGCCCGATCCGGTCGAGGACCTGATTGCCGCGGCGCTGGGCCCAGATGCCGCCTATAATGTGATCCGCCATCAGCAGGCGAGCTACGCACACGATCATTATGGCGATCTCACCAGCAGCGGCGATCAGGGGGAGCCAGGGTTGGGGGCAGCGCCGGGCGCGGTGCGGCGCTGTCTGGCCACTGCGCTGGCGCGCCTTCCGGCCCCGCACGGTCCCGTGCTCGACATCGGCTGCGCGGTGGGGCGGACCAGCTTCGACCTGGCGGCGGCAACCGGCGGGCTGGTGCTGGGGATCGACCTCAACTGGCCGTTGCTGACGATCGGCCGCGGCGTCATTGACCAAGGCGAGCTCTCCTATCCGCATCGGCGGCTGGGTCTGCATTTCGAGCGTCGGCGGCAGAGCGTGGCCCTGCCCGGCGCCGAGCGGGTGGACTTCTGGGTGGCCGATGCGCTGGCCCTGCCCTTCCGGGGCGCGAGCATGGCCATGGGGATGGCGATGAATGTGCTGGATTGCGTCAGCGATCCTGCCCGACTGCTGTGGGAAATGACCCGCGTGCTGGCGGCAGGCGGGGGCGCGGCGGTGGTGACACCGTTCGACTGGGCCAGCCATGCCACGCCGCCGGGGGCCTGGATCGACGGCCCGGTCGCGCTCGCGGCCCTCCTGGCGCAGGTCAATACGGGCACGGAGCGGTCGGGGCTGGGCGCCCTGCTCCCCACGGGCCCCGGCGTGGAGGTGGACTGGCAGGTGCGGCTGCACGATCGCGCGAGCATGCAATATGCTGCCCATATGCTCACCGCCGTCCACAGCTAGCGGCGACCGCACGCGATTTCATCATATCATTCAGTATCTTGCGCCCAACGCGGCCGCCGCCGGCATTCCGGTATTGGGGAAGCCTCGAAAGAAACCTACCCAATTTTGGTACGGTAGTACGAGTGTCAATCGTGGCTGCTAAAGCTAAACCGTGTTAGTCAGAGCACCACCCTTCTGACCCCATCAGTGGAGCAGTGACCGTGGCGATCTACGTAAATTACGAGGGCATTCCCGGCGAAGCCACGCAGCAGGATCACAAGAAGTGGATCGACGTGCTGTCGCTCTCCTGGGGCTCGGGTCGCGGCATCTCCACCGTGTCGGGCTCCACCAACAATCGTGAAGCGTCCGAGCCGTCGGTGAGCGAAGTGTCCATCGTCAAGATGTTCGACGCCTCCTCGCCCAAGCTGTTCACGGAAGCCTGCACCGGCAATGTGGGCAAGACGGTGAAGATCGATCTGGTCACAACCGGCAGCCCCGGCGTGACCTATTGCACCTACACCCTAACCAATGCGCTGATCTCGTCTTATTCGGTGACCACCGGCGGCGACCGCCCCACGGAATCCGTCTCCATCAGCTTCACCAAGCTGGAATTCAAGTTCACGCCCTACGACGACAAGAACAAGGCCGGCACCCCGGTCACCGTCTCCTACGACATGGCGACGACGAAAAGCTCGTAGCCGGGACGGGAGGGAATTCGCCCATGGCGACGAGTACCGAAGACCTCAAAGGTCACCTCAAGCGGGTCCAAGACAGAGCTATGGCTCTCAATTGGCAGGACAAGATCACTGTCCTGGCAACCCCTGAGCCGAGCCTGCAGACAGAGCTCGGCCCGCTCACGACCAAGCTGGAGAGCGAAAAGACCAAACAATGCGCGGCCGTCATGGCGCTGGAGTTTAAGAACGACGTCGGCTTCCAGAGCCAGCTACGATCGATCCGTAATGATTTGAACCTTTCCACCATCAGCAGCGGGAATGGCGGCGCCGAAACGCTGTTTGCCCTCGGCGAGGCGATCAATGCGCTGCGTGGCGCTATCACGACCATCGGCAAGGCCGAGCTTGAGAAGAAGGCGCCGCCCTCGCCGCTTGTTAAAGTTCTCGACGCACTCCTCGCGCAGTCGCTGATGGCCGTTCCGTACGCGGGGCCGTTCCTGTCCGCCGCAGCGCAGAATGCCGGCACACTGCTCAGTGCCGGCGTGGCGAGCGGCTTCCAAGCCATCACTAATTATGCCTTGACGCCCCCTCCGAAGGACGAAAGCACCTTGGCCACGGTTCTGGGAGGCACCACGTTAACCTCGGGGGTCGGGTCCGGCCTGATCCAGGACGCCGGCAAGGGGCTTTCCGCCGCCATCGCCAAGAATGCACCGGTCCTCGGTGGATATGACGGTGCCGTCAGTTTCTTCTACGGCCTCTGGCAGGCGCGGCAGGAACGCAACAAGAATAAAGAGATCGACGCAATCGTTCAGGGCGGCAACCTGGACCAGCAGGTCGACATCGTCCGGATTATGAGTGCGCAGACCCAGAATCAAGTGGTCACCAATCGGATCTATGACCGCCTCTTCTCGACTGTAAGGCCGGATGTCGAAGAGCGAAAGCTTGAGTCGCTGCTCAATAAAAAATCCGACACGATCAAGCAATATTACGACAAGGTTCCAGAGACGCTGAATGCGTATCGACAATACGTTCTGGCGCTGATGTACGCCTCGATCGTCGAGTCGCTGAACGACGAGATCACTGCATTGCGGCAGGAGGTTACGACGCTCGCCACAGCAAAGCGCGTACCGCCCCCCACCTTCATGGCGGCGTCTGCGGACAAGAAGTTCGAAGCCGCCTCGACCCTTGTGATGGGGTACTATTTCTATCGCTATATAAAGAACAACCCATTACATAATGCCGCGCTCCTCGCCATTATGCGAAAATATTATCCCGGCTGGACGATCACGGCGAGTGTTCCGGGCGGCGGGCTCACGGCCATGCTGCCGACTCTGAATCCGGAGTCGCAAGCCATCGCCAAAGCGTTCATCAACACACAGCAATTCAAGAGCGTCATCGAGGCGCCTCAGGACGGACGGATCTGGTCCGCCCCAACGGGGCCGGTCATCAACGACGCGATTGATACCGCAGGGACCAGTGCCGGGAGATATTTCGGCCTGTTGAAATCGTCCCTCTCGAACACGCTTGCCAAGAACCTCCGCCGCGGTGAAACCAATACGCCCAGCATTTCCGACATCGTGCGGCTTGTCGCCGTCTGCAGCCTGATTGTGAACGAGGTTCTCGGCGCCGTCGCGCGCAAAAAATCCTTCTCGTACCAGGACAGCTGGATCGATACACTGGCGGAACTGAACTTCGTCGCGAAATACTCCAAATGGTTCGGGCAAATCAGCGAGGCAAAGAAACGGGAAGTCACGGGCCACGGCTCCGCGTCGGCCGGAAACTATCGTCTGAGATTTCCCGGCAGCCTTCCCAGCGATGCCGAGCGAACGATGATCTACATGTTTGCCAGCGTTGTCGTGATGAACGTTGACCTTGGAAAAATCGTGACTGGAACCCAGAATTGGGACAAGGTCAAAGATAATCTATATGTGACGATCGGCATCATCAATTCGGCAGAACTCTAGCAAGCCGTTCTGCATTCATTACTAAAACTGAGCTCAAGGAGCGCACAAATGGCCATCTATGTAAATTACGACGGCATTCCCGGCGAAGCCACGCAGCAGGATCACAAGAAGTGGATCGACGTGCTGTCGCTGTCCTGGGGCGTGGGCCGCGGCATCTCCACCGTGTCGGGCTCCACCAACAACCGTGAGGCCTCCGAGCCGTCGGTGAGCGAAGTGTCCATCGTCAAGATGTTCGACGCCTCCTCGCCCAAGCTGTTCACGGAAGCCTGCACCGGCAATGTGGGCAAGACGGTGAAGATCGATCTGACCACCACCGGCAGCCCCGGCGTGACCTATTGCACCTACACGCTGACCAATGCGCTGATCTCGTCTTATTCGGTGTCCACCGGCGGTGATCGCCCCACGGAATCCGTCTCCATCAGCTTCACCAAGCTGGAATTCAAGTTCACCCCTTACGACGACAAGAACAAGGCCGGCACACCGGTCACCGTGTCCTACGACATGGCCACCACCAAGACGTCCTGATCGTCCCGCGCAGCCGGTGCGGTGACGCCCGTTTGGACGCAGTGCAGCCGGGGTGCCGGGCGTGAGCCAGGGCATCCCGGTTTTTCCATTTGATGAGCGCCTCCATTCCCGCGGCGGGGAGATCCCGCTTGCCCCGCAGGACACAGGACCAGACCCATGAGTGCTGAAGCGCCGGTCCAGACCGACCGCCTGCTGACCCTGACCACTCCCCTGGGCGGTGACGTGCTGATCCCGACCGCATTCACCGGCACGGAGGGGCTTTCGCAGCTGTTTCAATTTACCCTGGCAATGGTGTCGAAGCAGAATGCGATCACGCCCGACAGCCTGCTGGGCAAATCGGTGACGCTCCAGATCGCCCGGCCGCAAGCCGACCCACGCTACATCAATGGGATCGTGATCGCCTTCAAGGCCGCCGACCAGATGGTGGACGGCATGCGCAATTATGAGGCCCTGGTCGCGCCGAAGCTGTGGCTGATGACCCGCACCGCCGACTGCCGCATCTTCCAGAACCAGACCGTGGTGCAGATCGCCGAGACGCTGCTCTCCGACGCCGGAGTGTCCGACTACAAGAAGCAGGGCCTCACCGGCTCCCATCCCACCCGGGAATTCTGCGTCCAGTATCGCGAGACCGATTACGCCTTCCTGACCCGCATCCTGGCGGAGGAAGGCATCTATTTCTATTTTCAGCACGCCAACGGCAGCCACACCCTGATCCTGAGCGACAGCGCCGCCGGATACGTGGATTGCGCCGACAAGAGCGTCCAGCATGCCCAGCCGGAGGCCGGCCACATGCTGGCGGTCCAGGCGTGGGAGTCGGGGTATTTCTTCCAGTCCGGCAAGACCACGCTGAGCGACTATAATTTCGAGCAGCCCACCACCGATCTCACCGCATCCACCACCACGGTTCTGAGCAATTCCAGCTTCAAGTCCTGGGAAATCTACGATTATCCCGGCGACTATGAGGTCAAGGATGTGGGCACCTCCACCTCCCGGGTGCGCATGGAAGCGGATGAGGCGAACTATGCCATCACCAAGGGGCGCGGCACCTATCCCTCGTTCCAGGCCGGCGCCAAATTCACCATGGCCAAGCACGAAGTGGCGTCCGAGCAGGGACGCAGTTGTGTCCTGGCCAGCGTGAGCCACGAGGCGAAGGATCTGTCCCATCTGGGCAACCAGACCACCCCGCAGCAATATACCAACACCTTCACCGCGCTGCCCGCCACCACGGGATATCGCCCGCCGCCGGTGACCCGGCGCCCGATCATTCCCGGACCGCACACCGCGACCGTGGTCGGGCCGTCCGGCGAGGAAATCTATTGCGACAAGTATGGCCGCATCCGGGTCCAGTTCCATTGGGACCGCCTCGGCACCAACAATGAGAAGAGCTCGTGCTGGATCCGCGTGGCCCAGAGCATGGCCGGCAACAGCTGGGGCACCCTGTTCACGCCCCGCGTGGGCATGGAAGTGGTGGTGGAATTCCTGGAGGGCGACCCGGATCGGCCGCTGGTGACCGGCTGCGTCTACAACGGCACCAACATGCCGCCCTATACCTTGCCGGACAACAAGACCCAGAGCGGGTTCAAGAGCCGCTCCAGCGCCCAAGGCGACGCCACCACCTTCAACGAGCTGCGGTTCGAGGACAAGAAGGGCTCGGAGTTGATCTATATTCACGCCCAGAAGGACCAGACCCGGGACGTGGTGAATGACGATACCCTGACCGTGAACAACGACCAGACCATCACCATCGTCAACAACCGCACCGAGACGGTGCAAAAGGGCAATGAGACCGTCACGGTCTCCAAGGGCAATCGCAGCGTCACCATCAGCGAGGGCAATGAGGCGCTCACCGTGACCCAGGGCAATCAGACCCTGACCGTCTCCGGCGGCAATTCCACCACCACGGTCTCCAAGGGCAATGCCTCCACCACCGTCTCGGAAGGCAACCATGCCCTCACGGTGTCGAAGGGCAATTCCACCACCGAGATCAGCCAGGGCAACCAGACGGTGACGCTAGGCTCGGGCAATGCCACGCTGCAATGCAATGGCGGCAGCATCACGCTGCAGGCGGCGCAGACCATCACCCTGAAGGTGGGCGGCAATTCCATCACCATCAGCCAGAGCGGCATTGCCCTCAAGGGAACGCAGATCACCCTGACCGGCGACGCCAAGGTGCAGGTCAGCGGCCCCATGGTCAGCGTGAACGGCAGCGGCACAGTGCAGGTCCAGGGCGGCCTGGTGACCATCAACTGAGGGAGGCAATCATGACGTTCGGATTTCTTCCCAAGCTCCGGTTCGCCTTGGCGAGCCATTTGACCACGCAGATCGAACCGAGCGAGGAGGCGCTGGCCCTCCTGACCCCCGACATGACCGCGGCCGGACTGATCCAGGCCCTTGCGGATGCCGGCCTGGTCACCGAGGCCATGCGCTATCTGGCGCTGGGCCTGCCGCGCCGGGAGGCGGTGTGGTGGGCCTGCGCCGTCCGCCAGAGCCTGCTGCCGGCGGAACTGCCGGCGGCGGAGGCGGCCGCCTGGAATGCGGCGGAGGCCTGGGTCTACCAGCCCACGGAAGCCAACCGTCGCGCCGCCTATGCGCCGGCGGCGGCGCTGAAGTTCGAGACCCCGGGCGCTTATGCGGCCTTGGGCGTGTTCTGGTCCGGTGGCAGCCTCGCCCCGCCCGAGGCCGCCGTGGTGGTGCCGCCGGGAGACGCCCTCACGGGGAGCGCCATTGGCGCCTCGTTGCTGCTATCCTGCGTGCCGGGGCCGGCGAAGACCATTGGCGCGCGCCACAGCTCGGCGCTGCTGATTGGCGTCGACATCGCCAATGGGGGCAGCGGGCAGCCGGCCGAGACCAGGAGCGCGTGAGGACCATGGCGCCCAATTTGCGACTGACAATCATCGAGCCTGCCATCCTGCCGCTGCATGAGCGCACCCGCAGCGTCACCCAATGCCCGTTCCGGATCGGCCGGGAGGACGACAATGACTGGGTCATCGATGATCCGGCCCGCCTCGTCTCGCGCCATCACTGCACCATCGAGTTCAAGTCCAATGTGTTCCTGGTCATTGATACATCGATCAATGGCCTGCTGGTGAACACCTCCGATCAGCCGCTCGGCAGGGGCAACTCCGTCATCCTCAGCGATGGCGACGTGCTGCATCTGGCCAATATCAGCATCTCCGTCGGCGTCAGCGACAGCGTCGAGAGCGCGCGGGATCCGTTCCTGGCCATTCTGCCCGGCGCGGGCGGCACGCGCCCGGCGCCCCGCCCGACCGGCGACGAGCTGTTCGGCGACGGTCGCAATGTGGTGCAGGACACCGCCTTTCCCGCTTACGCGCCCTCGCCTTTGCTGCCCTGGGCCGAGGACGAGGCGACCCCGCTGCCCCGCCCCCTGTTCGCCCAGAGCGCCTGGCAGACCGAAACCCAATCGGACCATGCGCCGGCGGAGTTCCAGGCGCTGGGGACGATCAAGCCGGTGAATGCCCATATCCCCGACGCCTGGGATGACGAGGAGCCGGCTTTCGCCCCGCGCAAGGCCGCGCCACCGCGTCTCCCCGAACCCCGGCCCGCGGATACCGCCGCGCTGCCGCGGAGCGTCGTGCTGTCGCTGGTGGAGGCGCTGAGCCGGGTCGCCCGGGCCGCCGATCCGAGCGCACCGGAAGACCTGCTCGCCGGGACCTCGGAGGAGGCCTTGGGCCGGCTTTCCCAATTGGACCCGGAATGGGCCAGCCTGTCCCTGGTCAGCCTGTCCGTACGCATTGCCAAGCAGCTTTCAGCCAGCCGGGACTTTGCATCCGGAGGGGAACAGGCACGCCAGCCGCTCGACGATTGGCCCGCTCCCCCCCTTCCCGCGCGGCGCACGCCCTTTGACGGAGACGACACGCAATGAATTCCAACGGCAAGGTCGTCTGGTCCGAGGGCATGTTTCTGCGCGCCCAGCATTTCCAGCAGCAGGACCGCTACCTCGAGCGCCTGGTGCGGCTGCGGGTGGAGGGCTTGTGCCCATTCCCCTGGGGACTGCGCGCCATCTCCATCAATCGCGACCTGCTGGCTTTGGGCAAGTTCGCCCTGGATCGCTGCGAGGGGGTATTCGAGGACGGCACGCCGTTCGCCATTCCCGAAGATCACCAGCATCCCGACCCCATCGACCTGCCCATCACCCTGACCGATTCCGTGGTCTATCTCTGCGTGCCGGTGCGCCAGCGCGGGGCGGCGGATGTGGAGGTGGGCACCAGTTCCAATTCGGCGGCGCGCTTCGGCTCGGAAGAGCAGGACGTGGTGGACGAGATCAGCGGCTCCAACAACACCGCCCATATCCGCACTGCGCGCCTGCGGCTGTCGCTGCTGCTCCAGCACCAGGATCGCAGCGGCTTTCATTGCCTGGGCCTGGCGCGGATCGCGGAGGTGGGCGCCGACCGCAAGGCGCGGCTGGATCCAAACTACATTCCGCCGTTCCTCGATGCCTCCGCCTCGCCGGTGCTCAACGGCTTCCTCAACGAACTCACCGCCATGCTGCACCATCGCGGCGAAGCGCTGGCACCAAGGGTCACCGGCGCCGACAGCCAGGGCGTCGCCGAGATCGCCGACTTCCTGATGCTCCAGGTCATCAACCGGGCCGAGCCGCATCTGGCGCATCTGGCGCGGCTGTCCTCCCTCCACCCCGAGCGGCTCTACACCACGCTGATGGAACTGGCGGGCGAGCTCTCCACCTTCACCGCGCTGCAAAAGCGGCCGCGCGACTTTGCCGTGTATCGCCACGACAATCTGGAGGACACGTTCGAGACCGTGATGATCGAATTGCGGCGCTCCCTCAGTGCGGTGCTGGAGCAGACCGCGGTGCAGATCGCCTTGCAGGATCGCAAATACGGCATCCGCGTGGGGATTATCGAAGACCGCAACCTGATCTCGAACGCCACCTTTGTGCTGGTGGTGAAGGCGGAGATGCCCGGCGAAGTCATTCGCCGCTCCCTGCCCTCCCTGATCAAGATCGGCCCGGTGGAGCAGATCCGCGAACTGGTGAACGTCCAGCTGCCCGGCATTCGGGTGCGCCCCCTGGCCATGGCGCCCCGGCAAATTCCCTACAATGTGGGCGCGGTGTATTTTGAGTTGGAGTCCGCCAATCCGCTGTGGAAGCAACTGGCCCTCTCCGGCGGCGTCGCGGTCCATCTGGCCGGCGAGTTTCCAGGCGTTCACATGGAGATGTGGGCCATCCGCAATTAAGGTTAAGCAATAGTTTTTGCCAAGATCTCCTCCACGCCATGGGAACCACGGCTAAAAGGAGTGAGCAGTGGATTGAAAGCGGAGAAAATGACCCAAAAAGGGACGGAAGACGGAGGGGCGGAAGAGACCATTTTCGCTCGTCCAGGCGCCGCCCGAACCACGGGCGCCGTGGTGGCGGCCGCCGCCGACACGCCGCTGAAGCGCCCGCCCGCCCCGTCGGCGGCGAGCCCGGTGGATGTCGCGGTCGCAAGCTATGGCAGTTCCGATCCGGTGCGGTCATCTCCGTTCCTGGAGCCCGGGGGCGGACACCCGGCGGATGATGTGCTTCCGTCCCGGACCCGGTCCGCCCGCAACGGGCGATCGGCGCCGCCCGCCGCCCCGGTGGCGGCGCCCGCGCGGCGGGAGCCTTCCAACGCGCTCTACGCCGCTCTCGACGTCTATCGCTACAATCCCAGCCTTGGCCTGGCCGCGCCCATCTTCGATCTGCTGGCCAGCATCGCCGCCACCACCGAGGCGCCCGACGTCGAATGGCTGCATCAGACCCTGGTGGAAGGGCTGCAGGATTTCGAGAGCCAGGCCGCCACATATGGCCTCTCGAGCCGCCATGTGCGCGTGACCCTCTATGCGTTGGCCGCGACCGTGGACGACGGCATCCTCAAGACCAATTGGGGCAAGGACAGCTTCTGGTCGTCCAAGAGCATGATTTCCATGTTCTTTCAGGAGACCTGGGGCGGCGAGCGGTTTTTCCTCCTGCTGCAGCAGATGAAGATATCGCCGCAGGCCGCGCTGAAGGAGCTCGAATTCTTCTATTACTGCCTGGAATTCGGCTTTGAGGGCAAATACCGGCTGGTGACCAATGGGGCCGGTGAGCTGGCCCATCTGCGTGAGGAAATCTACCAGATCCTGCGCAGTTCCTACGGCGCGGTGAAGACGGAGCTGTCGCCCAAATGGCACGGGGTGAGCGTTCGGCATCATCGCCTGCGGGAGATGCTCCCGGTCTGGATCGGCGCCACGGCGCTGCTGGTGATCATGTTCTTTGCCTTCATCCAGTTGTCCAGCGTGCTGCGGCGCGACACCGCCATCATCACCGAGAAGGTGATGTCGCTGTTGGCCTCGCCCATCCCGCACCCCGTGGTGACATTGCCGGCGGAGCCGCCGGTGGTGGAACCCGTGGCCCCGGTCGTGCGCCCGCCGGCGCCCGCCCCGCCGCCCCCGCCCATCCTCACCGCCTATGAGATCGTCTCCAAATTCCTGGAGCCGGAACAGAAGGCCGGCGTGCTGCAAGTGCTCAAGTCTGGCGATCAGGTGGTCATCCGCACCGTGGGCGAGGTTTTCGCCACCGCCAGCACCAATATCCGCACGCCCTTCATCGACGTGCTGACCCATGTGGCGCAGGCCCTCATGAAGACCAACGGGCCGGTGGTGGTCATCGGCTATAGCGACAATGTCCCCATTCGCACCGCGGCCTTCCCGGACAATCTGGCTTTGTCCCAGGCGCGGGCCGGCCGGGCATCGGATTTCCTGGCCGCGGCCATGGGCAGCCCGCTGCGGTTGAGCGCCACCGGGCGCGGCGCCGCCGACCCCATTGCCACCAACAGTACGCCGGAGGGACGACAGGCCAACCGGCGTCTCGAAATCGTCCTGACCCCCCAATAGCGCGCCTGGAATGTCCCGGCTGAGGCAATGCGAGCGATGACGAACATACTGACCTCCCGCGGCTTCTGGCGCTGGGTCGTGCTGACTGTCGTGACCGTGGGACTTGCCGCCGCGATCTGGTTCCTGGGTCCGAAGCTGGAGGTCGCGGGCGACGCGCCCTTGGCCGACATCCTGCCGCGGGCCTTGTGCCTGGTGCTCGTGCTGCTGGTGGACGTCCTGATCGTTCTCAGCTGGCACTGGCGGCGCGAGCCCAAGGGACAGGCCATGCCCGGCGGGTCCAATGGCGCCCGCGCCGTGGTGCCCACCGCGCCGGATGGCAAGGCGGAGGGGCAGATCACCGCCATGGAACAGGGCATGGCACGGGCGCTCGGTGTCCTGCGCAGCATGCGGGAGTCCCGGCGCTGGGGTCATTCCTACGTCTATCAATTGCCCTGGTATCTGGTGTTCGGCCTGCCGGGATCGGGCAAGACCTCGCTGATCCGCGGCTCAGGCCTGCGCTTTCCCATCACCGAAGGGCGCAGCGGCGCCGGGCAGATGATCGCGCAGGGCGTCAACAGCGCCTTCTTCTTCACCGATGATGCGGTGCTGGTGGATACGGAAGGTCCGTTTCGACCGGATGGCAGCGTGGCGCCGGGTGGGAACCCGATCTGGAACGGCTTCGTCGGCCTCATCAAGAAGTACCGCGCGCGCCAGCCCATCAACGGGTTGATCCTGACCCTCAGCCTGCCGGACCTGGAGCGCTGGAGCGAGACCGAGCGGCATGCGCAAGGCACCGAATTCCGCCACCAACTGGTGGCTTTGCAGGCCCGGCTGAAGGTGCGCTTCCCGATCTATATCGCACTCACCAAGGTGGATTCCGTCCCCGGCTTCCACGCCTTCTTCGAAGGCATCAGCCCCGAGGAGCGCAACGGGGTGTTCGGCCTCACCTTGCCGCTTTGCGATGAGAATGCGCAGACCAAAGATGGCGAATCCATCTTCACCTTCATTGATCGCGAATATTTCAACCTGATGAAATGGCAGCTCCCGCGCGTATTGGAGCGGGTGAACACGCAGTCCGATCCGGTCCGCGGCTTCGACACATTCATGTTCCTGCCGCAGATGGCGACGCTGAAGCCGATCATCTGCGATTTTCTCGAAATCATGTTCAAGCCGAACGGCTACGAGCGCCCCTTGCTGCTGCGCGGCATGTATTTCACCAGCGCGGACACGCAGGAAAGCGATGCGAAGCCGCACTATCGCCTGATCCAGAGCGAGCGGGCGAAGGACGCGGTGGCCGGCGAGCGCCGCCGCATCGGCTATTTCATTCATGACGCGCTGGAAAAAGTGGTCTTCGGCGAGGCGGGCCTGGTGGAGGTGGACCCCGATGTCCAGCGCCGCCAGAAGCGCCTGCTGTTCGGCATCACCGGGCTCGGGGCGCTGCTGGCCATCGGCCTGACCGCTTGGTGGACGGTGAGCTTCATCGACAATCGCAACCTCCTGCTGCAGGTGGGACGCAGCGCCGAGAAGATCGAGCCGCTGATCTCCGCGCTCGGCAATGATCCCACCGTGTCGGTTCCCGGCCGCGAGGATTTCTCGACCGTCCTGCCCGTGCTGACCGCCCTGGCCGCGCTGCCCACCGGCTGGAACGAGCGCGACAAGCCGGTGCCGCTTCAGATGACCGGGGGCCTGAACCAGGAGCGCTTCCTGGCGCCCGTGACCCGCACTGAATATACCGACGCGCTTCAGACCCTGTTCCTGCATCGGCTTGAGGCCATGATGCAGCGGCAGATCGAGGACAACCTGACCAAGCCCAGCAACCTCTATGGCGCGCTGATGGTCTATCTGATGTTCGGCGGCGCCGGCCCCATGGATAAGGATCTGGTCCAGGAATGGATGCGCCGGGAATGGAGCGTTGCCTATCCGGGGCCAGGCCAGGCCCCGCTGCGGGCCGCGCTCGCTGTGCAATTGACCAATCTGCTGGAAGCCGGCTTCCCCCCCATCGAGATGAATGTCGGCCTGATCGTGCGGGCGCGGGCGGTGCTGAACCAATATCCCACCGCCGAGCGGGGCCTGGCCATCATCCAGAACCTGCCCGAGGTGAAGAATCTGCAGCCCTGGACCGTGGCCGAAAGCGCCGGTCCGCTGGCGAGCTATGCCTTGGTGCGGCGCTCGGGCAAGACGCTGGCCGAAGGCATTTCCGGCATGTACACCGCCGATAATTTCTTCAGCGTCATCCTCCCGGCCATCGCGAAGGCGGCCGAGGTGCTGGTGCATGAGGACTGGGTGCGCACGCCGGTGAACAACAGCACGCCCACCCTGGTCCGCCTGACGCGGCTCAAGAGCGACATGCTCAATCTCTACACCAGCGACTATGCCGCCGAGTGGGAAGCCTTGCTCAGCGATGTGACGCTGGCGCCGTTTTCCAATCTGCAGCAGGAAATGGCCGTGCTCCAATCGGTGGTCGGGCCGCCCTCGCCGCTGAAGCTCTATCTGACCGCGGTGGCGCAGCAGACCACCCTCACCCCCCCTGCGCCCCCGGTGACGGTGCCGGGCGCCTCCGCCGCGAAGGCGGAATTGTCCAACCTGCTCAGTTCGGCCCCCTCGCCCGGCCAGGCGGTCACCAACCGCTTTTCCGGCCTGCATCAGTTCACCAATGGCACGCCGGCGCCGGTGGACGACGTGATCAAGGCCTTAGCGCAGTTGCGCATGGTCATCGGGCCGGCGGCCAGCATGGGGGATGCCAGCCCCGCGCAGGTGACGGAACTCACCTCCGGTGCTTCGTTCGCGCAGATCATGGGCCAGCTCAAGCTGAGCACGCTCAGTGCCCCGCCGGCCATTGCGGACTCGATCATGTCGCTGGTGCGCCAGACCTCGACCATCGCCAATGCGGGGGTGCGCGAGGATCTGAACACCACCTGGAAGGCGCAGGTGCTCCCCTTCTGCCAGGCGGCGATCAATGGGCGCTATCCGTTCGAGAACGCGCAGAATGAGGTGACGTTCGCCGATTTCTCCAAGATGTTCGCGCCGGGCGGCCTGCTGGACAAGTTTTTCGACAAGCAGCTCAAGCCGTTCGTGGACACCGGCTCGGCGCCGTGGAAACTGCTGGCCAATGCCGGGGCGCGGCCGGACATCTCGCCTGCGGCCCTGGGCTATTTCGAGCAGGCCTCCCGGATCCGCGCCATGTTCTTTGCGGCGGGGGCCACCGCGCCGCAGCTGGACTTCGAAATCGTCCCCACGCGGCTGGATCCGGCGGCGCTGCGGGTGCGGCTGGATATCGACGGCCAGGCGCTGGTGTATCAATATGGCCCGACCTTGCCGCTGGCGGTGAAATGGCCGGGGGCGAGCGGGGTGATGCGGGTGGAATTCGGCAATCAGGAGCCGGGCCAACCGGCGGCGGTCAGCGTGACCGGGCCGTGGGCGCTGTTCCGGTTCCTGAATGCGCGCGGGCTGTCGCGCATCAATGCCAACAGCTTCGCGTTCAACGTCAATCTCGGGCCGCGGTCCGCAAGCTTCACGCTGGAGGCGTCGTCGGTGAACAATCCGTTCCGCCAGAACCCGCTGACAGGCTTCCGCTGCCTGCCGTCGCTGGTGCCGTCCTAGACCGGCACGGTTCAAGCGGCGGTGATCACCTCGTCGTTTGACCCCCGTGTCACATCAATGTTTTGGTGTACCGCCTAGCCTTTTTGACCGATAAGCTTTGGCTTATGTTTTAGCAGAAATGCGCAGTCCACTTTGTCATCACCGTTCAGCCGTTTTGCCTCAGGCCTGCTTGGATCTCCATGCTCCCGACCTGCACCTTTGAAACCGACGCCCTGCTGCAGCCCATCAGCGAAGAGGCCCCCTGCGGGACCGATCCGCGGGCGGACGGCTCGCCGACCGCGCGCTATCTCCAGGCCAAAGACGCCCGCGCCGCCGCACGGCGCGCCGAGCGCGCCAATGACGTGGATGGCGAAGGCGCGCCGCCGCGCCAGGAATGGGCCGAGGTGGTGGAACTCACCGGCGCCATCCTGATCGAAGAGGCCAAGGATCTGGAGGTCGCCGCGTGGCTGGTGGAGGGCCTGGTGCGCGTGGACGGCCTCGCTGGCTTCTATACCGGGCTGAAGGTGGCCGAAGGGCTGGTGAACGCGTTCTGGGACGGGATCTTCCCGCAGCCGGACGAGGACGGCGAAGAGCCGCGGCTGATGCCGTTCATCGGTCTGAACGGGGCCGACGGGCAGGGAATCCTGATCCAGCCGCTGCGCATGATCCCGGTGACCGGCGGCGGCACCGCCTATGCCTTCTGGCAATATGAGCAGGCGCTCGATATCAGCCATATCACCGACGAGGCCAAGCGCGAGGCCCGGCTGGCCAGCGGCGGTCCGGTGCTTGATGCCATCACCCAGGCGGTGCAGGCGACGCCGGCGAGCTTCTATCGCCAGCTGGTGGTGGACCTGCAAGGCTGCCTGACGGCGCTGGATGAGCTCTCCAGTGCGTTTTCCGCCCGCGTCGGCGTGGATGCGCCCCCCGCCGGCAGCCTGCGCAACGTGCTGAACAGCATGTTGGATGCGGTCAATGTTTTTGCAGCCGACAAGCTTGCGCAATCGGCCCAGTCGGCGGAAATTGCGGCGGCGGAAGTGGGAGGGGCGGACGGATCCACGGCGGACGGGGACGTGGGTTCGGCGTCAGTTTCATCCGGGGCGCTCTCCAATCGGGAAGAGGCGTTCCGGCAGCTTCTGAGCGTTGCAGCTTATTTTCGCAAGACTGAGCCCCATTCGCCCATCTCCTACAGTCTTGAGGAGATCGTGCGGCGCGGGCGCATGAACCTTGGGCAATTGCTCGAGGAATTGATCGTCGACGCCGACGCCCGCCGCTACTTCTATATCGCCTCGGGCCTGAAGGCCCCGGCGCCGGCCGCGGACAGCGACGGTTAAGCGGCGGACCGCAGCGTGGGCCAGAGGCTCTGCAAGATTTTTAGGTGTTCAAAGGCAAAGGGGTGAAGCGCGATGGCCAGTGTTCACGAGAAGCTCAACCGGGTGCGCAAACCGCGCGTCCACATCACCTATGATGTGGAAACCGAAGGCGCTGTGGTCGAGAAGGAACTGCCCTTCGTGGTCGGCGTTCTCGGCGACTTCTCCGGCGACCCCACGGAGCCGCTGAAGCCCCTGAATGATCGCAAGTTCATTCAGATCGATCGCGATAATTTCGACCAGATCCTGGCCCGCATGACCCCGGGGCTGAAGCTCAAGGTGGACAACACCCTGGCCGACGACGGCAGCCAGATGACGGTCGAGCTGGGCTTCAAGTCCATGGACGACTTCGATCCCGCGTCGGTGGTGGCCCGCGTGGAGCCCCTGCGCAAGCTGATGGAAGCCCGCGACCAGCTGCGCGACCTGCTGTCCAAGGCGGATCGCTCGGAAAATCTGGAGAATCTGCTGGAGCAGATCCTCACCAAGGAAGAAGACCTGAAGACCTTGAGCGGTCAGCTCGGCATCGAGACTGCCCCCGAAAAGAAGGAGGGCTGAGATCATGGCTGACGCACAGGCTCAAGACGGCGCCGCCCCGGAAGCCGCAGCTTCCGAAGCCGCCGCTGGCACCGCCAGCTTCCTCGATCAGGCCATCGCTGCCACCAAGCAGACCGATCCTGACCGCACCACCGAACTGCTGCGCACCTTTACCCGCGAAGCGCTCGCCGGGACGGTGACCTATTCGAAGAATCTGTCGCAGACCATCAACAATGCCATCAAGGGCATTGATGCGAAGATTTCCACCCAGCTCAACGCCATCATGCACCACCCGGACTTCCAGAAGCTGGAAGGTACCTGGCGGGGCCTGAACTATCTGGTGATGAATTCCGAGACCGGCACCGGCCTCAAGATCCGCGTCATCAACTGCACCAAGCGCGAGCTCTACAAGAGCCTGACGAAGTCGTCGGAGTTCGACCAGAGCACCATCTTCAAGAAGATCTATGAGACCGAGTTCGGCAGCCCCGGCGGCGAGCCCTATGGGGCCCTCATCGGCGACTATGAATTCACCAACCATCCCGAAGACGTCGAGCTGCTGACCCAGGTCTCCAGCGTTGCCGCAGCGGCGTTCGCGCCGTTCATTGCGGCGGCCAGCCCCAAGCTGTTCGGCTTCGACGACTACACCGAACTGTCCAAGCCGCGCGATCTGGAAAAGATCTTCGACACCATCGAATATGCCAAATGGCGCAGCTTCCGCGACAGCGAGGATTCCCGCTTCGTCACGCTGGCCCTGCCGCGCACCCTGTCGCGTTTGCCCTATGGCGCCGACACCAAGCCGGTCGAGGCCTTCGATTATGAGGAAGCCCCGATCGTGAATGGCGTGCCCCACGCCATGCACCACAGCGAATACACCTGGATGAACTCGGCCTATGTGCTGGGTGCGCGCCTCACCGACGCGTTCGCGCAGCATGGATGGTGCACCGCCATCCGCGGCGCCGAGGGCGGCGGCAAGGTGGAAAACCTGCCGAGCCACGTCTTCATCTCCGATGATGGCGACAGCGATCAGCAGTGCCCCACCGAGATCGGCATCACCGATCGGCGCGAGGCCGAACTGTCCAAGCTCGGCTTCCTGCCCCTGTGCCATTACAAGGGCACGGACTATGCGGTGTTCTTCGGTGGCCAGACCACGCAGAAGCCCAAGAAGTACGACCGGCCGGAAGCCACCTCCAATGCGGCCATCTCGGCGCGTCTGCCGTACATGATGGCCACCTCCCGCTTCGCCCATTATCTGAAGATCATGGGCCGCGACAAGGTCGGCTCCTTCATGGAAGCCAGCGATTGCGAGGCGTGGCTGAACCGCTGGATCATCAACTATGTCAACGGCAATCCCGAAGCCGGCCAGGACATGAAGGCCAAATATCCGCTGGCGGAAGCCAAGGTGGAAGTGCGCGAGATCCCCGGCAAGCCGGGCTCGTACAACGCCGTGGCCTGGCTGCGTCCGTGGCTGCAGATGGAAGAGTTGACCGCCTCGCTGCGCATGGTCGCCCGCATCCCGACGGTGGGCTGATCGCGGATCGCGCAGGGAGGGCATCTGCTTGATATCCGTGGATGCCGCCTCGCATCTCTCGGACCCGGAGGCGCAATCCTCCGGGCCCGACAGTTCTGAACCCGGCCCCGCACGCGTGGCGCTGCGGCGGGAAGCCGTCGCCATGGCCGTGGGTCGCCTCGACGATGCGCCCCTGGCGGCTTTCGTGGCGGAGACGGATCCCGCCCGCGCCCTGCGCGCCTGGTTCGGCGACGATGTCGCCCACCTGACCAGCGGCTCAGCCCTCGCCGGGGTGATCGACCGGGACATCGCCCTGCTCGACGAGTTGCTGACCGACCAATTGAATGCCGTGCTGCACCATGAGCGCTTCCGGGCCATGGAGGCCTCGTGGCGCGGGCTGGCCTATCTGTGCGCCTCCGCTCTGGGGACGCAGGACGTGGTGGTTCGGGTCCTGAACCTGTCCTGGCAGGAAGTGTGCGCCGATTTCGATCGGGCCGCGGACTTCGACCAGAGCCATCTGTTCACCAAGGTCTATAGCGAAGAATTCGGCATGCCCGGCGGCCAGCCGTTCGGGGTGCTGCTGTGCGACTATGAGGTGCAGCATCGCCCGACCCCCGACCACCGCACCGATGATGTCACCGCTTTGAGCGGCTTGGCTGCCGTGGCCGCGGCGGCGTTTGCGCCGGCGATCCTCTCCGCCTCGCCGCAATTGCTGGGCATCGACAGCTTTTCCGAGCTGAGCCGGCTGCAAAGCATCAGCGGCGTCTACCGGGCACAGGAATATATCCGCTTCGAGCGCATGCGCGCGGGCGACGACGTGCGCTTCCTCGGCCTGGTGATGCCGCGGATCCTCATGCGCAAGCCCTACAGCCAGGATGGCGTGTCCGGCGTGGGCTTCCGCTATCGGGAGGACATCCGCGGCCTGACCGAGGATGACATGTGCTGGGGCAGCGCGGTCTATGCCCTCGGCGAGGTGCTCATCCGCGCCTTCGACCAGCACGGCTGGTTCGCGGACATCTGCGGCACCCATCGCGACGAGATCGATTACGGGCTCGTCACCGGGGTGCGTGCCCCGAGCGCGGAGACCGACGCGCCAGGGGTGGTGGAGCGCTTCGGCAGCCAGCTCGTGCTCTCCGACGAAACCGAATACGAATTGTGGCAGATGGGCATCATGACCCTGAACGTCTGCAAGGGCACCCCGTACCTGGCGTTCAAATCCAGCCCGTCCCTGCAGAGCGTGCCCAACAGCCGGCTGCATTCCATCGCCAATGTGAACGCGCATATGTCGGCGATGCTGCGCTACATTTTCTGCGTGTCGCGCTTTGCCCATTACGTGAAGGTGAAGATCCGTGACAAGCTGGGCGCCTATGTGAACGCCGATGCCTGCGAGCGCGAATTGCAGACCTGGCTGCATTCCTATTGCCTCGGCAATGACGATGCGGGCGCCGAGATGAAGGCCCGCTATCCGCTGCGGGAGGCGACGGTGGAAGTGCGCGCCGTGCCCAGCCGGCCGGGCTCGTTTGCCTGCGTCATGCATCTGCGGCCGCATTTTCAGCTCGACCAGATCTTTACCAGCTTCAAACTGGTGACCGACGTGGCCATCGCCCCGTTGCGCGCCGGATGACGAAATGCCCACAGACCGATCCGACCGGCGCGCACCGCCATCGGATCGGTAAAGCCGATCTCTCGTAGCCACTTAGAGCCTGATCGCCTCAGGCTCTTGGAGATGACCCCATGTCGCTTTCCGCGCTGAAATTGTTCGAAGCCGGCCGCCTCCGCGAGGCGATCGCCGCCAGCAATGAAGAGGTCAAGGCCGCGCCCCTGGACATCCAGCGGCGCAGCCAGCTGGCGGAGTTCCTCTGCGTGGCCGGCGATCTGGAGCGCGCCGAGCGCCAGTTCGACGCCATCGCCACCCAGGACCCCACCACCGCGGTGCGGGTCGCGGGCCTGCGCCAGTTGATCCGGGCCGACATGGCCCGCCAGCAGGTGTGGACGGAAGGCCGCTCGCCCGAATTCGCCGCGCCCCCGCCGGAGCATGTGGCGCTGCGCCTGGAGGCCCTGATGCATCTGCGCGAGGGCCGCTCCGAGGAAGGCTGGGCCGCGCTGGCCCGCGCCGAGGCGGCGCGCCCGCCGGTCAGCGGCACCCATGACGGGGTGCCGTTCGAGGATTTCCGCGATCTCGACGATCTCACCGCCGGCATCTTCGAAGTGATGACGGTGACCGGCAAGTATTTCTGGATTCCCCTGGAGCAGGTGGACGAAGCGGTGTTCACCGCGCCGACCCGGCCGCTGGATTCCGCCTGGTGCACGGTGCGCATGAGCGTGCGCGGCGGCCCCGAAGGCGAGGTGATGGTGCCCGCCACCTATCCGGTGCGGTCCGGGGAGGTGAGCGAGGCACTGAAGCTGGGCCGGGAAACCGACTGGGTGGAAGCGGGCGCCGATTGCGTGTTCGGCCAGGGCCAGCGCTGCTTCCTGGTCGGCGAGGAAAGCCTGCCGATCCTCAACCTGCGGACCCTCACCTTCACGGCGCCCGCGAGCGCATGAACGGGCCGGGCTCGCGCACCTCGCTGGGGCTGTCGATCGTCGATCGGCTGCTGGATGACGAGCGCCCGTCGGTGCTCGCCTTCCGCGATGGGTTGCGCCGGGACATCGAGGATCTGCTGAACACCGAGTGGCGGGTGACCGGATGGTCGGCGGACCTGACCGAACTGGACTCCTCGCTGCTGAATTACGGCATCATGTCGCTGTCCACGGTCAATCTCTCCACCGAGCAGCGGCGGGCACAGGTGGTGAAGGAGATCGGTGATATCATCCGGCGGTGGGAGCCGCGGCTCGAGAACATGCGTGTTTCGGTCCTGCCCAATATCGATTCCGGCGACCGCTCGCTGCGCATGCGCATCGATGCGGAGGTCACCGTCGATTCATCGCCCGAGGTCCTGGTGTTCGATACCGTGATCGATCCCGTCGCCAATTCGATTGTCCTGAAGAGCGCCCGCAGTGAGTGACGATCTTCTCACCTATTACAATCGCGAGATCGCCTATCTGCGGCAGATGGCCGGTGAGTTCGCCAGCGCCAATCCGAAGATCGCCGGCCATCTGCGGCTGTCGGGCGATGCTATCGACGACCCTCATGTGGCCCGGCTCATGGAGGGCGTCGCCTTCCTCAATGCCCGCATCGGCCGCAAGCTGGACGACGAGTTTCCCGAGCTGGTCAACGCGATGCTGGAGGTGCTCTACCCCCATTATCTCGCGCCCATTCCCTCCATGGCCACGGTGCAGTTCCAGCCCAAGGCGGAGATCACCGGCCCGCAATTCATCCCGCCCGACACGGAGCTGGAGTCCGAGCCGGTGCAAGGGGAGGTGTGCCGCTTCCGCACCCGCTATCCGGTGACCTTGTGGCCGTTCGTGCTGGCGGATGCCGCCATGACCGGGCGCCCCCTGGTGGCCCCCGCCAATCCGGCGGCGGATGGCGCCGCGGCGGTGCTGCGCCTGTCGCTGAAATGCACCACGCCGGGCCTGACCTTCACCCAGTTGCAGCCCGATCGCATCCGCTTCTTCCTGCGCGGCCAGCCGCATCAGGTCTATGCGCTGCAGCAGCTGATCTTGAACAACACCGTATCGGTGGCCCTGGCGGATGGGGTCGGCGACCCCAATCCGGTCCTTCTGCCCCCCAGCGCCGTCTCGCCGGTGGGATTTGCCGATGACGAGAACATGCAGCCCTATCCGCCGCAGTCGCAGCGGGCCTACCGGCTGCTGACGGAATTCTTCGTCTTTCCCGAGAAGTTCCTGTTCATCGACATCGACATCTCGGCCAAGGTGCTGCGCGGCGCCGGCCCGAACATGGATATCTTCTTCTATTTCAACGACACCGACGTCACCCTGGAGCGCACCGTCTCCAAGGAGCTGTTCGCCTTGGGCTGCACGCCCATCATCAATCTGTTTCCCCAGCGCGCCGAGCCGCTGGTGGCCTCCCACAATCGCTATGAGCACCGGGTGATCCCCGATGCGCGGCGCCAGGGCGTGCTGGAGGTGCATTCCATCATCTCGGTGGTGGGCACCGATGCTGCCGGGGCCCAGCGCCCGATCCTGCCGTTCTACGCCCGCAACAAGTCCGGCGAGGAGGCTGCGGAGCCGGCCTATTGGACCACCGCCCGCCGGCCCGCGGGCGGGCGCGATCCGGGGACGGAAGTGTTCATGTCGGTGGTGGACCGCGAGCAGGACCTGTCGCCGCACAAGGAGCTGGTGCTGTCGCTGGAGACCTTGTGCCTCAACCGCGACCTGCCGGCCAAGCTGCCCTATGGCGGCGGGCATCCCTATCTGAAGCCGGTGCAGGGCATCGGCACCGTGGGCGCCATCTCCTGCATCTCGCCGCCCACGCGGACCTTGCGGCCCGGCAGCGCGGAGGGCTACCGCTGGCAGCTGATCTCCCATCTGATCCTGAACCATCTGTCCATCACCGGCCCCAAGGGCCTGGAGGCGCTGAAGGAAATCCTGCGCCTGTATGACCTGCTCGATTCCGCCGAGACCTACCGCATCACCGACGGCATCGTCGCCCTCACCGCGCAGCGCGGCACCGCGCGGGCGCCGGTGCGGCCGGGCGACGTGCCGTGGGGGGACGCCATCTGTCGCGGCATCGACATCAGCATCGAGTTTGATCCGGCCCATTTCAGCGGCAGCAGCATCTTCCTGTTCTCCATGGTGCTGGACCGCTTCTTCGGCCTCTATGCCTCCATCAATTCCTTCACCCGGCTCACCGCCACGGTGAAGGGAAAATCAGGAATCCTCCGCACATGGCCCGCTCGCGCCGGATACCGCCCGCTACTATAATCGAGCGGCTGATCGCGGAGCCGCAGAGCTTTGACTTCATCCAGGCGGTGCGCGTTCTGGAGCGGCTGCGGCGGCATCACCGCGCCGTGGCCCATGAATTGCGCGATTTCTGGGCCGCCGCCGACGGCAGCGAGCGCGAGGTGCATCTGGACGCGGTGCGCTTCGTCAGCGAGCCGTCGCTGACCTATCCCGCCGCCACCATCACCAAAGCGGAGTTGCTGGACCCCGACGGGCCGATGCGGCTCACGGTGGCCCTGTTCGGCCTCATCGGGCCGCTGGGGGTCTTGCCCTATGGCTACTCCAATCTGGCGACCCAGAGCCTGCACAAGAAGAACCCGGCCTTCACCGCCTTCCTGGACATCTTCCAGCACCGGGCGGCGGCGCATTTCTATCGGGCCTCGACCAAATACCGCCTCGCCATCTCGCACGAGCAGCGCACGCCGAAGCAGCCCGACGCCTTCACGGCGGTGCTGCGCAGCCTGGTGGGGCTGGGCTTTCCCTCCATGCACCATCGGCTGGCGGTGTCCGACGACGTGATCCTGCACTATGCGGGCATGTTCTCGGGCAATGTGCGCTCGCTGTCGGACCTGGAAGCCCTCCTGGTGCGCGAATTGACCCATCCGGTCTCGATCCTGCCGTTTGTGGGCGGCTGGCTGTCGGTGGCCCCCGGCGAACAGAGCAGCCTGCCCTCGCCCGCCGCGCCCGCAGGCCTGCATTGCCAGCTGGATTCCAGCGCCATGCTGGGGTCCCGCGCCTGGGTGGCGCAGGATTGCTTCCGGGTGATCATCGGCCCCATCGACCGGGCCGGCCTGCACGATCTGTTGCCGGGCGGCGCCGAATTCCGCCGCATCGTTGATCTGGTGCGGCTGTATTGCGGGATGGAGTTCGACTTCGAGATCAATGTGCTCCTCAAGGCCGACGCCGTGCCCGCGGCCCGCCTCGCCCAGGGGGATGACGACCCGGACGCCGCCCGCCTGGGCCGCACCGGCTGGATCCTCAGCGCCCCGAGCCCCATCGATCGATCGGACGCCATCTTTCCCGCGGACGATCTCGGCTGAGCCGAGCCCCGTCCCTTCCTTTCCTCCTATTGAAGCACGCGCACATGTCTTCCTGGGCTTCCGGCTATGTCAGCGACATCGAATATCTGCCCGGCCTCTATGTGGAGCAGGCACCGGGCCACATGGTTCTGGCCTGCCTCCTCAACGGCATGGCGCCGCCGGACCTGAGCGGGGCGTTCACGTATTGCGAACTGGGCTGCGGCCAGGGCGTCACCGCCAATGTGGTGGCGGCGGCCAATCCCTCTGCCCATGTGGTGGCGGTGGATTTCAACCCGGCCCACATCGCCCGCGCCCGCGCCTCCGCCAAGGCGGCGGGCCTGACCAATGTGGAGTTCCTGGAACTCAGCTTCGAGGAGATGCTCGATCCCCAGAAGGCCGCCCTGCCGGACTTCGACGTGGTGACCTTGCATGGGGTCTGGTCCTGGATCAGCCCGGAGCATCGCGACGCCATCACCGCCTTCCTGGCGCGGCGGGTGAAGCCCGGCGGCCTGGTATCGGTGAGCTACAATTCCATGCCCGGCTGGACCGCCATGCTGCCGTTGCAGCGCCTCCTGATCGAGCATGCCGCGCTGAGCCACGGGCGCAGCGACACGCAGATTCTCCAGTCGCTGGATTTTGCCGAGAAGCTGTTGGGCGCCGGCTCCGGCGTGCTGGGCTCGGCGACCCTGTTCGAGCAATTGCGCCACGGCTCGGCCAAGCATGCGGGCGACGACCGCTCGGTCTATCTCGCCCACGAATATCTCAATGCCAATTGGAAGCCGCTCTATCACATGGACACCGCCCGCCAACTGGCGCAGGCGAAGCTCAATTATGTGGGCTCGGCGACCCTGACCGAGAATTTCCCCGACCTGATGTTCAACCCGGCGCAGCGGGAGATGCTGGCTTCGGTTCCCGCGGGGGCGTTCCGCGAGACCTTGCGCGATTATCTGGTGAGCCGGCCATTCCGCCGCGACATCTATGTGCGCGGCGCCCGGCCCCTGGCCGATGCGGAGCGCGATGCCCAATTGCGCGGCTTCGGCCTCGCCCTCAGCGTGCCGGCCACCGACACCAAGACCAGCATCGACGTGCCCGCCGGCAAGGCGCAACTGGAAGAGCGCCATTACCGGCCCGTGTTTGACGCCCTGACGATCCGCCCGCACACCCTGGGGGAATTGGTGGACCTGCCGGCGCTGCGCGACCAGGCGGACCGCCCCTCCATGGTGGAACTGGCCGGCATTCTGGTGGGCACCGCCCAGGCCCTGCCCCTGCCCTATGGCCTCACCGGCACCGCGGATCGCGCGGCCCTGGAACTGAACCGCCTGGCGGTGCGCGAAGTGGCCGAGAAGCGGGCGAAGACCGCATCGGTGGCCGCCCCGCTCACCGGCTCCGGCCTGACGCTGAACACCATGGAAGCCCTGGTCTATGACGCCTTGGCCAACGGGGTGGCGGCGGAATTTGCCCCCTTGCTGGCCTATGTGGAGGCCCGCATGGCGGACAATGCGGTGCCCTTGATGCGCGACGGCCAGCCGATCGAAAGCGCCGACGCCATGCAGGCGGCGATCCGCGAAAGCGTCCAATGGTGCATCGACCGCCGGCTGGCCTTCTGGCAGCAGACGCTGATGATTTGAGCGGGGCTGGTGGGCCGGCGGGGGTATCCTAATCTGTGCCCTTGCCGGCCTCAAAAGCTTGCAACTGATGGGCTGTGTATATGTGCAAGGGCATAGCTCTCGCGCTAAACTCACTGCTGGCAACGGAGTGTACGGCATGCCCACGGCTCGGTGCAGGTTTCTTGCCCAAGGTGTGACGGAGCTTCCACCTCTCGGTGCTGGCGTTCAGGAACACGCGACACACCGCCCGCCAGGATTTCTGCGATGACCGGCATTCAGATCGACCCCACCGATGACCCGCGAATCGTAAGGATCAGCATCACGCCGTATGATGGGCCTCCTCCCAAGTCTCTAACAGAAGCGCTAGCTCTCGAAATAATACTCTCGGCGCTATCAGATCACCATTCAGATGATCTGATACTCGCTTTAGATAGCATTTCATCAAAAGACGCTTACTTTCAGATAATTCAGTCTGCCAGGGAAATAGGCAGCACTCCTCCCCACTTCCGTTTATGTTTCCGTACAGCATGGTCTGTGCGAAGCCACATTATCCGCGAAATCGTTGATGATGACGATCTAATCAGAGCAACACTACGGATACTCCTCCCACCTTATCACGGCACGGCCCAGACACTTTATCGAGGCGAGCAAGCGCTAAGATTTCGTGGGGGTCGCCTGGGATTCAATTGGTCATCCAACAAATCCACGGCGGAGCAGTTCGCGCGCGGATTGTGCAGCGATTATGAAGGCGGAGGCATCCTCCTTACTGCCTTTGCACCGGCAAACGCGATCTTCACGGGGCCGGGCGAGCACAGCAATTGGATGGGTGAGGCCGAGTTCATCGTCGACCCCACTTTGCTGAGCGATATCCGAGAGCTGCGCGTCTAGATGAGACGAGGGCGGCGGGGCGATTCAACCGTGTCCACCTGCCCTGCTGAGCGTATTCGACCACGGCGCAAGAATCACGCTCACTGCCTTCCTTTAGAGGGAACACATTTTGCAAGCGCAGACGTGGCGTATAATTACGCCATTTCAGATTCTATTATACTTTAATGGGCGGGAGGATCGCCTGGGAATGCATCATTCCGCCGGATGAATTTTAGGCGAAATTAATCAAGTGGTGGAGCCGAGGGGAATCGAACCCCTGACCTCTGCAGTGCGATTGCAGCGCTCTCCCATCTGAGCTACGGCCCCGTACCTTGGGAGGCGCCATTTAGGGTTTGAGCCCTCCCCCTGTCAAGCGACCCCTGCAAACCATGCACAGGGGAGGCAGAACCGTTGCGCCAGCGCTTGGGCGGGCCTCAGCTGAGGCCGGCCACGGCGCGGGCGAAATCCTTGGCGGAGAAGGACTGGAGGTCTTCGGCGCTCTCGCCCACCCCCACCAGATGGATCGGCAGGCCGTGCGTGGCGGCGATGGCCACCAGGATGCCGCCCCGCGCGGTGCCGTCCAGTTTGGTCATCACCAGGCCGGTGACGCCGGCCAGGCGGGTGAACACTTCCACCTGGGTCAAGGCGTTCTGGCCCACGGTGGCATCCAGCACCAGGAGCACCGCATGGGGCGCGCCGGGGGCCAGTTTCTTGATCACCCGCACCACTTTTTCCAGCTCGGCCATCAGTTCGGTGCGGTTCTGCAGCCGGCCGGCGGTGTCGATGAGCAGCACGTCGGAGCCGTTGGCGCGGGCCTCGGTGATGGCGTCATGGGCGACACCGGCGGCATCGGCGCCCGATTCGCGCGCCACCACATGGGCGCCGGTGCGCGCACCCCACACCTTCAATTGCTCGATGGCGGCGGCGCGGAACGTATCGCCGGCCGCCAGCGTCACCTTCTTGCCCTCGGCCCGCCATTGCGAGGCCAGCTTGCCGATGGTGGTGGTCTTGCCCGAGCCGTTCACCCCCACCATCAGCACCACATAGGGCTTCTGGGCGGGATCGATCACCAAGGGCTTGGCCACCGGGGCGAGGATCGCCTCCACCTCGGCGGCGATCAGCGCCTTGACCTCGTCCGGCTCGATCATCTTGTCGTGTCGGCCACGGCCCACCGCCTCGACGATGCGGGCGGCGGTGGCGGTGCCGAGATCGGCGCGGATCAGGAGATCCTCCAGTTCCTCGAGGGTCGCCGCATCCAGCTTGCGCTTGGTGACGAGGGCGGTGATGCCTTGGGTGAGGTTGGTGGCGGTGCGCGCCAATCCGCCGGTGAGGCGGCGCCAGAAGCCGGGCTTTTCCGGTGGGGGAGTGTCAGTCATGCAGCGCTTCGCCCTTCAACGCCCGTGGCAGCCCGGAGATACAGACTCTGGACGGCCATCTTTTTTGTATATACATTAATTCGATGAAGATCACCTTCAACGCCGCGAAACGAGCCGCGACCTTGAAGGAGCGTGGCTTGGATTTTGCGGACGCCACCGCGGTATTCGCCGGCCGCACCTTCAGCGCCGAAGATACCCGGCGCGACGATGGGGAAATCCGCATCAATACGGTCGGCGAATTGGCGGGCCGCTTGGTGATCGTGTGCTGGACGCCGCGCGGCGAAAGTCGCCGGATCGTCTCGATGAGGAAATGCAATGACCGCGAAACCGCGCTCTATCGGCAGCGACTTGACCCGCGTTGACGCCCACACCATCGGCCCGGCCGAATATGACGACATTCCCGAACTGGACGATGCCTTTTTCGCCACGGCCCTCGAGGAAATCGCCGGCCAGCCGGTCCGCCGTGGACGGCCGCCATCGCGCAGCCCGAAGCAGGCGGTCAGCCTTCGCCTCTCCCCGGACGTGCTGGAATATTTCCGGAGCGCCGGACCGGGCTGGCAGACGCGCATCGACGAGGCTCTGCGCAAGGCCGCCAAGCTCTGAGCGGCACAGCGCGCAGATGCCGGACCCCTGGCGCGGGCAGGGGATGGCGTCATGCAGCCACCAGGCGCGTGCCGTCGTGTCCGGCCATGCGCAGATCGAGGATGGCGCCAGGCGCCGCGGGCCGGGCGAGACGCACCGGCGTGAAATGGGGGGTCCGCCCGATGCCGCCGCGCTCCACCAGCACCGGCCGGCTCACGCCCACTTCGGCGGACAGGTGCCGGCGCAGGGCGCTGGCGCCCGCCTCCCGCAAGCGGTGGGCGCGGGCGGTGATGAGGGCGGATGGCACCGGCGGCATGCGCGCCGCCGGGGTGCCCGGACGGGGCGAGAACGGGAAGACGTGCAGATAGGTCAGGCCGCAGGCCTCCACCATGGCCAGCGAATTGCGGAACATGGTCTCGGTCTCGGTGGGGAAGCCGGCGATGAGGTCGGCCCCGAGCACCAGGTCCGGCCGCAGCCGGCGCATCTCGCCCACCAGAGCGATGGCCTGGGCGCGCGAGTGGCGGCGCTTCATGCGCTTGAGGATCAGATCGTCGCCCGATTGCAGCGAGAGGTGCAGATGCGGCATCAGCCGCTCCTCCTCCGCCAGGGCGCGCAAGAGGTCCGGGTCGGCCTCGACGCTGTCGATGGAGGACAGGCGCAGCCGCTTCAGCTCGGGCACATGGCGCAGGATCGCCCGCACCAATTTGCCCAGGGTGGGGGCGCCGGGCAGGCCCTCCCCATAGGAGGTGAGATCGACGCCGGTGAGCACCACCTCGCCGTGGCCAGCCTCCACCAATGTGCGAATTTGCGACACTGTATCACCCAGGGGAACTGAGCGGGAATTTCCGCGTCCATAGGGGATGATACAAAAGGTGCAACGGTGGTCGCAGCCGGTCTGCACCTGCACGAAGGCGCGGGTGTGCCCGTCCAGGCCATCCACCATGTGCAGCGCCGTTTCGCGCACCGCCATGATGTCGTCCACCACCACCTTCGCCTCGCCGGAGACGCCGAAATCCAGCGCCCGCCTGGCTTCGCGCCAGGTGGCGGGGGCGGCCTTGGCGCCGTTGCCGATCACCCGGTCCACCTCGGGCATGGCCGCGAAGGTGGCCGGCTCGGTCTGCGCCGCACATCCGGTGACCACCACCCGCATCTCGGGCTGGTCCCGCTTCAACTTGCGGATTGCCTGCCGGGCCTGGCGCACCGCCTCCCCCGTCACCGCGCAGGTATTGAACACCACCGTGCGCTCCAGCCCGGCCGCGGTGGCGGCGCGGCGGATCTGCTCGGAGTCCAAGGTGTTGAGGCGACAGCCGAAAGTCCGCACGGCGAGTCCGCTCTCAAGCACCGTCTCCGGGGCGCAAGGGCCGCAGGCGTGGGACATGCTCAGGCCGCCTCGGCCAGCATCTCGGCGGTGAGGATGCCGGAGAATTCATGGGCCACCGGCCCGGTCATCAGCACATGGTCGTCGCTCTCCCGCCAGTGGAGCGTGAGATCGCCGCCGGGCAAGGTCACCCGCACCTGCCGCCCGCTGCGGCCGGTGCGGGCGGCGGCGACAGCGGTGGCGCAGCCGGCGGTGCCACAGGCGCGGGTGCGCCCCGCGCCACGTTCCCAGACATGGAGCCGGATATGGTCCGGGCTCATCACCTGGGCAAAGGAGATGTTGGCGCGCTCGGGAAACAGCGGGTGGTGCTCCAGGGTCGCGCCCAACTGCTCCACATCCACCGCATCCGCATCGGGCACGAAGAAGATCGCATGGGGATTGCCCATGCTGACAAAGCTGGCGGGACCCAGCGCCGCAAAGCCCTCGATGACGAACGCACGGGTATCGGCCACCGGGCGGGCGAGCGGGATCTGGTCCCAGGCCAGCCCGGGGGCGCCCATATCCACGGTCACGGTGCCGTCGGGCTGGACGGTGCAGTCCAGCAGGCCAGCGGCGCTCTCGAAGCGGATGGCGCGGGCGCCGGTGCGCTCCGATTCCAATGCAGCGATGC
>NZ_CALRWL010000011.1:0-126131 GCF_943371865.1 Azorhizobium sp. AG788
ATCCTGTCCATCACCGCCACCCCCACCATCGCGCCCGCCGGTGCGGCGGGTGCCGCGGCGCCCGCAGGCGGCGGGGCGGCGGCGACACCGGGCCGGCAGTCCAGCCTGGGCAGCACCACCATCAACCAGCACATCACCGGCAGCGATCCCCACGCCATCGCCCGCGCTGCCCAGCGTGAGCAGGACCGGGCCATCCGCCAGGCCCGCGCCGGTGCCCTGCATGACATCGGAGCCTGGGCATGAGCGGATTGATGGCCATCGGCGCCGCAGTGCTCAAAGTGGTGGGGCTCAATCCCCAGCGCCTGGGCACCCGTTCGGAAACCCGCGTGCCGGCGGCGGCGACCTTTTCCGGCATGGATTTCCAGCTCACCGGCGCCGGGCCGAAGACCAGCCGCATCGAGTTCGCCACCTGGCCGGCCATGTTCGGCGGCATGGATGCCCTGGCCATCCTGAAGCTGATCCACCAGCAGCAGACCGTGGTGCCGCTGATCCGCCTCGGCGCCAATTATGCCGGCAGCCTGGAGGGGCTGGTAGTGGTGCAATTCCTCGACGTCGGCGAGGAGCGGTTTCATCCGCGCAGTGGCGTCGGTCGCATCGTCCATGGCGAGGCGGAACTGCTGCATGTGGGCAGCGCCACCTCATTGGCCGGCGGTGCTCTGGGCACCGGCCTGGGCGCCGCGGTGAACGCCCTGGGCGGCACCTCGGCCCTCGGTTCGGCGGTGGCGGTGGGCTCCACCGTGGCCGGCGCCCTGAGGTCGTTCCGATGACGCGCTATCTGGTCACCCGCGACATCCGCCTCGACCAATTGGTGGACGTGCTTATGGGCACCGCTGGCAACGGTGCGGTGGAGGCGGTGGTCACCGCCAATCCCGGCCTTGCCGCCTTGGGGCCGGTGATCCCGGCCGGCACGGCCATCGTGGTGCCGGAGCTTCCCGCCGCGGCGCCGTCCAGCGCTTATGTGCGGGCCTGGGAGTAGCGCATGGCCATCCGCACGCCCATCGTCATGGTGCAAGGCCCCAAGACCGCGAACCTGCTGTCGGTCTGGGGCGACACGCTGACCTCCGTGCGCATCCGCGACGCGGTGGGCCATGAGAGCGACACCTGCACGCTCACCTTCCGGGTGGCGCCGCCATTCCCCGCTATGCCTCCCAAGGGCACCCGCTACGCGGTGCAGATCGGCTGGGCGCAGGATGCCATGGCCCTGGCCGGCATCTACACCGTGCAGCGCACCGGCCTCACCGGCGACCCCGAAGGCGGCCACGCCATGAGCGTGGAATGCCGGGCGGCCGATCTGATCGACACCGCCAAATCCGTGGACAGCGGCCATTGGGACAAGGCGACGCTTGGGACAATCGTGTCTGACGTGGCCAAGGGGCTGGGCCTGCAGGTGGTGATCGATCCGGCGCTGAAGGCGATTGCCATTCCCTACCGCGCCCGCGTCCAGCAGGAGGCGTTGGATTTCCTCTCCGACCTGGCCGACGACTTCGGCGGCGCCATCAAGGTGGCCGGCGGCAAGCTGATGATGACCGAGCGCGGCGCCGGCCGCACCGCCTCCGGCGCGGCCTTGCCCACCCTCACCGTCGCCTATGACCCAGCCTATGACTTCGCCTTCGATTTCGAGCCGCGCGGGGCGTACCGCTCCAGTCAGGGCCGCTGGTACGACGAGGCGACCGGCACCTGGCAGGACGAGGACGACGAGAGTGACGCCGGCAAGGGCCGGCTGGCCCGTCCCCACCCCTGGCCCTCGAAGGACGAGGCACGCCATGGCGCCCGCGCAGCCGCGCGTGAGCGGGGCCGCCAGTCCGCCACTGGTCACGTCACCGTGGCGGGCGATCCCGCCGCCGTGGCCGGCTGCCCGGTGCAGGTCACCGGCTTCGGCCCCGATGCGGACGGCACCGCCTGGTGTGCCGAGAGCGTCGAGCACCACATCGAACCCGGCGCCGGCTGGGTCACCACTTTGACCCTGGAAACCAAGGAGGCCGCCAAGAGCAAGAGCGAGGACGACAGCGGCGACAGTGCGTCCGGCACCGGCACCATGGCCGGCGATCCGGAGGGCGGCACTGTTGCCTGAGGTGGGGCGGGGCGCGAGTGCCCCGAACGCGGGCCAGCCTGGCAGCAAAGCCCCGCGCGACCGAAGAAAGCGGAACGGTCCCCCAATGGGGCCGGTAACCCGCAAGGCCTTAACAAGTGGAGAACATCCGTTGTGGATCGTGCCGCGCGCTGCTGTTCCGCGCCGGCCGGGGTGCCATCTCCGGCACCATCGAAATCAAGTGCCGCCGCTGCGGCACCCTGAACGCCCTGAGGCCCCCCGAGCCCTCATCCGAGCGCCGCGAGCGTCCTTCCGAAAGGTTGCGCTCGCATGGCGAGGAAGCCCCATCATCCGCCCATCCCGGGCACCTATCAGCGTCCCTGGAGTGACGTTCCCCGCTACATCGAAGGGACCGAAGCCGTCGCCGGCTTCGGGACCCGCTGGTTCTATGTGGCGGTCATTCCCCGCGCGCTCGCCTGCGACATGGTGGTGCGCCACCATTATTCCGGGCGGATCGTCAACAACAGCTATGTGCACCTGGGCGTGTTCATCGACGGCCAGCTGCACGGCGTTCTGCAATTGGGCTATGCGCTCAATCCTGCCGCCATGGGCAAGGTGGTCGCGGGATCGAGTTCCACCGACTATCTGGAACTTAACCGCATGTGGCTGTCCGATGCGGCCCCGCGCAACAGCGAAAGCCGGGCCATTGCCTATGCGGTGCGCTACATCCGGGCAACGATGCCCCAGGTCAGCTGGCTGCAATCCTTCGCCGATGAGCGCTGCGGGGGATGGGGCGTGGTCTACCAAGCCGCCAACTTCCTGTATGTGGGCTCCCACCGCACCAGCTTCTATGAGCTGGACGGCACCTACTTCCACGAGATGCTGCTCACCGCGCACAAGAAGGGCGGCCGGGGCGATCACCTGCGCGCCAACCTTCACCGCGCGCATCGGTGCAGCTTCCGCCAGTTCCGCTACGTCTTCTTCCTGCGCAAGAGCTGGCGCAAACGCCTTCGCCTGCCACCGCAGCCCTATCCGAAGAGACCGCCAGACGCCCCTGATTCTGCCAGTGGACATGCCCTGGCGCTGCCCATTGAAACCGCCTTCCAAGCGCCTTCAACCGCCGCCCAAATCCACTGCTCAGTGGGTGACATATGATCCTGCGCGCGGTGACATTCGATTTTGCGCGCTACACCTGCCGTGGGTGACATCCGATTTTGCGCGACCGCCGGGTGCGCGCCCGCCCACGTGTGGCACACCGTGTCTTACGGGGTCGCATGACATGAGCCGGAGCTGCCGATGTCCGGCAAATGGTGTCCCGGAAGGGATTCGAACCCCTGACCTGCGGTTTAGGAAACCGCTGCTCTATCCTGCTGAGCTACCGGGACGCCGCCCCCCTCATAGCTCAAGGCACCGGTGGGGGAAAGACGGTGTAAGAAAGGGTGAACAGTGTTCCAGCGCCACACCGCTGGAGCGGAACGTCACGTTCCGGTAAGCTTGCATCTCCTACACAATTTGCGCGGCCCCGTGAGTGTCCGGCCCGCAGGCTTGGGATGATGATGCAGTCAGGCGCCCCCCGTGCTTCGGCCCTCGCACTGGCCCTGGCGATGCCTTTCGGCATCGCGCCGGTCCGAGCGGCGCCATGCTTGGCGGAGCGCGCCACCGCTGCAGCCCCGGCGCGCCCGGCGGCCCTCCCCCTGCGGCTGGAGAGCATCCGCAACGGCCGGCTGATCGCCGCATCCGGGGTTGAACTGGTGGCGAAAGGCATCGTCATTCCCACCCGGACGCAAACCGTCCCGGGCCTCGCCGATACCGCCCAGACCGCCGCCACCCGCAGCATCCGCGGCCGCCTTCTGTTCCCGGCTCCGGGCACGGAAACGGACCGCTACGGCGTCAGCCGGCTGCACGGCCGCCTGGACTCCCCGGATGGGCCGAGCCTGGCCGAAGCCCTACTCCAGAACGGCGCCGGCTATGCCGATCCCACCGCGTTGCCCGAATGCCGGCGCGAAGTGCTGGCGGCCGAAGGGACCGCCCGTCAGGCCCGCCGCGGCATCTGGGCGGTGGACGGGGCCCTGGCCCGGGCCGAGGCGGGTGATGCACTGCACGCCCGCGTCGGCACCTTTGCGGTGGTGGAAGGCCGGGTCAGCGGCGTGCGCAAGACCCGCGGCATCACCTACCTCTATTTTGCCCCACCGGGGCATCGCGCGCTGATCGTGACGGTGCCGACGGAACTGGATGCCACAATTTTGCGCTATGGCCCTGATCCCGCCATGTTGCGCGGCACTTTGATACGGGTGCGCGGTGTGGTGCGGGAGGATGGCGGGCCGGTGATCGCGGTGCGTCTGCCCGGTCAGATGGACGCGGTGGAGGAGAGGACCAGGTGAGCGGGCGCAGCCTTGCGGGATCGGCCATGACGCCGCATGAGCGGAAAGGTGCCCCCGTGCGCCAGCCGCTGCGCGCGCGCCACGCCGCCGGCCGCATGCGCCGCGCCGTGCGCTGCAGCATCACCCTGATCGCCATCGCCGGCCTGCTGACCGGCTGCGGCAGCGTCGATCTCGACCGCAGCAACATCCCCCTCACCCGCGCCTCGCTATCCACTTCGGATACCGCCGACATGACCCCGGCGCAGCGGCGGGAGCACGAGCGCCTGGTGGCCAGCTATGGCGGCGCCTATGACGATCCCCAGCTCAAGGCGCTGATCCAGCAGGTGGTGGAGCGCCTGGTGGCAGCCTCCGAGCGGCCGGACCTGAGATATCGCGTCACCGTGCTCAATTCCCCGGCCATCAATGCCTTTGCGCTGCCGGACGGCTCGCTCTATGTCACCCGCGGGCTGCTCTCGCTGGCCAATGACACGTCCGAACTGTCCTCGGTCCTGTCCCATGAGATGGCCCATGTGATCGCCCGCCATGCCTCCATCCGCGAGGATCAGGTGAAGCAGGCGGTGCTGGTGAGCCGGGTCATCTCCGATGTGGTCAATGACCCCAACATGGGGGCGCTGGCCATGCAGAAGAGCCGCCAGACGCTGGCCACCTTCTCCCGCGGCCAGGAATTGGAAGCGGACGCCATCGGCGTCGGCATCGCCGCGCGGGCGGGCTTTGACCCCTATGGCGCCTCGCGCTTCCTCACCGACATGGGCAAGCAGGCCAATCTGCGCACCACCGCCTTCGGCGGCGCCCCTTCCACCACGCCGGACATGGACTTCCTGTCCTCCCATCCCGCGACGCCCGAGCGCATCTCCATCGCCATCGCCAATGCCCGCGAATATGCGGCACCGGGCAATGGCGAGCGGGACAAGGCGGCTTATCTCTCGGCCATCGACGGCATGGTCTATGGCGACGATCCCAAGGAAGGCTTCGTGCGGGGGCGGAACTTCTTCCATCCCAAGCTCGGCTTCACCTTCACCGCGCCGGACGGCTTCTCGCTGGAAAACACCTCGCAGGCGGTGCTGGGCGCCACCCCGTCCGGCTCCGAAGCGCTGCGGCTGGATGCGGTGCGGGTGCCGGGCGACCAGTCGCTGGGGCAGTATCTCGCCTCCGGCTGGATTGACGGGGTCGAGGTCAATTCGGTGGAAACCCTGAGCGTGAACGGATTTTCCGCAGCCACCGCGGTGGCGCGGGGCGAGCAATGGTCGTTCCGCATGTTCGCCATCCGCTTCGGCTCGGACGTCTACCGCCTGATCTTCGCCGCCCGCACCCTGACCCCCGACCTGGACAAGCAGTTCCGGGCGGCGGCGGAGACCTTCCGCCGGGTGGCCACCAACGAGGCGGAAACCGTCAAGCCGCTGCGCATCCGCATCGTCGCCGTGGGCCTCGGCGACAATGTGGAGAAGATGGCGGCGAAAATGCAGGTGCCGGACCGCCCCATGGAGCGGTTCCTGATCCTCAACGGCCTCGATCGCGACGCCAAGCTGCACTATGGCGACAAGGTCAAGATCGTCACCGAATAGGCGATGCGGCGGGTTTTGCCGCCAGGCCGAAGCCGGCTGCGATCAAAATCCGGCGAAAACAGGTCGAATCCGGCTACGCAGGTGCCGGAACCCTTGCGGATGAGCGGATTTTCCACTAGGTAACCGGCGTTCCTGGCTGCTCATTCCCTCGCGGGAGCCGCCTGGGCGGGCCGATGGTGCGGGATACGTACTATCGACGCACCGGAGGTTGCCCGCCCTGGTTTTCGCGCGTATCGGCCGCGGGACATCCTCATCTTGCATCGTTCCGCACGGCCTTCGCGCCGGCCCGCTGGCTTTTGCCGGCGGCGGCTTGGGTGTCTCCCAGGCCATCCGTGCGGTTCGGGCGTCTCAACACCAGACGCCGGCGCCAGACATTCGGAGACTAGATGTCCGCCGTAGAAACCACGCGTGAAGATTTCGCCTCGTTGCTCGAAGAGAGCTTCGGCCGCGCCGACCTCATGGAAGGCGCCGTCGTCAAGGGCATTGTGGTCGCGATCGAAAAGGATCTGGCGATCATTGATATCGGTCTGAAGACCGAGGGCCGTGTCGCCCTGCGCGAGTTCGCAGGTCCCGGCCGCGATACCCCCATCCAGGTTGGCGACGAGGTCGAGGTCTATCTCGAGCGCGTCGAGAATGCCATGGGCGAAGCCGTTCTCTCGCGCGACAAGGCGCGCCGCGAAGAGAGCTGGGTCAAGCTCGAGAAGGCGTTCACCGCCAATGAGAAGGTCACGGGCGTGATCTTCAACCAGGTGAAGGGCGGCTTCACCGTCGATCTAGACGGCGCCGTGGCCTTCCTGCCGCGTTCTCAGGTGGACATCCGCCCGATCCGCGACGTGGGCCCGCTGATGCACAACCAGCAGCCGTTCCAGATCCTCAAGATGGATCGCCGCCGCGGCAACATCGTCGTTTCCCGCCGCACCGTGCTGGAAGAGACCCGCGCCGAGCAGCGCCACGAACTGGTCCAGAACCTCGAAGAGGGTCAGGCCATCGAGGGCGTGGTCAAGAACATCACCGATTACGGTGCGTTCGTTGACCTGGGCGGCATCGACGGCCTGCTGCATGTCACCGACATCGCATGGCGCCGCGTGAACCACCCCACCGAAGTGCTGAACATCGGCCAGACGGTGAAGGTGAAGATCATCAAGATCAACCACGAGACGCACCGCATCTCGCTGGGCATGAAGCAGCTCCTCGGCGATCCGTGGGAGGGCATCGAAGCCAAGTATCCGGTGGAGGCCCGCTTCAAGGGTCGCGTCACCAACATCACCGACTACGGCGCGTTTGTGGAACTGGAGCCGGGCATCGAAGGCCTGATCCACGTTTCGGAAATGTCCTGGACCAAGAAGAACGTTCACCCCGGCAAGATCGTCTCGACCTCGCAGGAAGTGGAAGTTCAGGTGCTCGAGGTGGATCCCGCCAAGCGCCGCATTTCTCTGGGCCTCAAGCAGACCCTGCAGAATCCGTGGGAAGCCTTCGGCGAGAAGTATGCCCCCGGCGCGGTCGTGGAAGGCGAAGTCAAGAACAAGACCGAGTTCGGTCTGTTCCTCGGCCTCGACGGCGATGTGGACGGCATGGTGCATCTGTCCGACCTGGACTGGAATCGTCCCGGCGAGCAGGTCATCGACGAGTTCCGCAAGGGTGACATGGTGAAGGCGGTTGTTCTCGACGTGGACGTCGAGAAGGAGCGCATTTCGCTCGGCATCAAGCAGCTGGCCGGCGATCCCTTCGCCGACGCGGGCGAAGTGAAGAAGGGCGCCATCGTCACGTGCGAAGTCACGGACGTGAAGGACGGCGGCATCGAGGTCAAGCTCACGGGCACCGACCTCTCGGCCTTCATCAAGCGCTCCGAATTGGCCCGCGAGCGGAACGACCAGCGCCCCGAGCGCTTCTCCGTTGGCGAGAAGCTGGACGCCCGCGTCACTTTGTTCGACCGCAAGGCGCGCAAGGTGCAGGTGTCCATCAAGGCGCTCGAGATCGCCGAAGAGAAGGAAGCCGTGGCAGCTTACGGGTCGCAGGATAGCGGCGCGTCGCTGGGCGACATCCTGGGCGCCGCCCTCAAGCAGCGCACCTCTGGCGATGCGGCCGAACCGGCGGTGGAAACCGCTGACAAGGAAGACTGAGACCGCGCCTCACCGCACGGTTCGAAGACAGGAAGGCCGGCGCCCAGCGCCGGCCTTTTTTGTTGTTTTGCAGCAGTCCGCCCTCAATGATGGGCGGGGACCGGCGGTCGACACCATCCGATCTTACCCCCCTCAAAGCCCAATCGGCGCAGCAGGCCGTGCGATTGCGTGGCAGCGCTTGCCAAGCGGTCCGCGCAAGGCTTTAGTGCGCGCCCGCACCGTGTGGCCGGAGAGTTCTAGATGTCGCTCGATGTGGACCAGATCGTAGATCGCCGTCGTCTGCGCCGGAAGCTCAGCTTTTGGCGTACCGTAGGCGTGCTGGCGGTGGTCGGCGCCGTGGCCATCGGCAGTTACGTGATGTTCGGGCGCGAACATGGCCCGTCGACGCCCCATGTGGCCCGGGTGGTCATCGGCGGCATCATCCGCAATGACCGCGAGCGGGTGCAAATGCTCGACGATATTGCCAAGTCCCGCGCCACCGCAGTGATCTTGTCCATCGACAGCCCCGGCGGCACGGTCACCGGGGCGGAACAGCTCTATGACGCCCTGCGCCGTCTGGCGGAGAAGAAGCCCGTGGTCGCGGTGGTGGATGGCATGGCCGCCTCCGGTGCCTATATCGCGGCCATCGGCGCGGACCATATCGTGGCGCGTCGCAACGCCATGGTGGGCTCCATCGGAGTCATATTCCAATTTCCCAACGTCACCGACCTCCTCGGCAAGATCGGCGTGACGGTGGAGGACATCAAATCGTCGCCGCTGAAGGCGGTGCCCAATGGCTACCAGCCCACCAGCCCGGAAGCGCGCGCCGCCATCAACTCCCTGGTGGTGGACAGCTATGACTGGTTCAAGGGGTTGGTGAGCGAGCGGCGCAAGCTGTCCGACGCACGCCTGCTGGAGGTCTCCGACGGTCGCGTCTTCACCGGCCACCAGGGACTTGCCTTGCAGTTGGTGGACGAGATCGGCGACGAGCGTGCCGCCCGGGCTTGGCTGGCGCGGGAGAAGGGCATTCCGGAAACCCTGCGGGTGCGCACCTGGCACGCCAAGGGCGCCGGCACGGAATTCAGCTGGCTGAAGGGCCTCGGCGCGCAGATTGCGGCGGCCAGCGGCTTTGGAACCCTGGCCACCCTGCTGTCCGAGGCGACGGAGACCGCCTGGGAGCGCGCTCGGCTTGACGGCCTATTGGCCCTCTGGCAGGCTCCCGCGCAGAATTGAAGGGGTATTGAATGACCGTCGCCGGTCTCATGTCTCCTTGCCGCTGCGCCGTGGGCGCGCGACCGTTAGAGAGCCAGATTTCGGAGCGGTCGGGAAGAGAGACGGAGCGGTCATGATCAAATCCGAGCTGGTTCAGAAAATCGCCGAAGCCAACCCGCATCTCTACCAGCGGGATGTGGAAAATATCGTCAATGCCATCCTCGACCAGATCGTCGAAGCATTGGCGCAGGGCGACCGGGTGGAACTGCGGGGCTTCGGCGCCTTCTCGGTGAAGCAGCGCGATGCCCGCACCGGCCGCAACCCGCGCACCGGCAAGCAGGTGGACGTCTCCAGCAAGAGCGTGCCCTATTTCAAGACCGGCAAGGAGATGCGCGAGCGTCTCAACGGCGAGGCGTGAGAATCCTTTGGGTCGTTTCCTTTCCATCCTCCTCGGCGTTCCCGCCTCGATCCTGATCGTGGCGCTGGCGGTGGCCAACCGCCGCCCGGTGACGCTCTCGCTGGATCCCTTCAGCCCCGAGGCTCCGGCCCTGGCGGTGACCGTGCCTTTGTTCGCGGTGATCCTCGGCGCGGTGATTCTGGGCCTGGTCATTGGCGGTCTCGTCACCTGGATGCGCCAGGGCCGCTACCGCCGCGAGGCGCGCCGCCTCCGCCGCGGACGCGAGCGGACCGACGAAACCTATGCGCCGCAGCGCGCCACGGGCACAGCGCTCTCGGCCCCCATCCGGCGCTGAGCGCCGGGTTCGGCGGTGCCCCCCGTCTCAGCGGGGCTCGTCTCAGCGGAGCTGTTGGTCTCAGCGGGGCTGTGCGGGCGCCCTCGTCGGCGGGGTGCTCACATGCGCCCCGATCAGTGACCGGGGCCGCGCACCACGTTCAAGCGTTCCCGCTCCTGGTCGAGGCGCTCGATGATGAGTTTCGCCACCAGCGTGAACAATGCCACCGCTGCCAGAACCGTGGCGGCGGCAAAGGCTCCGGCCACCTGACTGTCCTGATAGAGCAGTTCGATCTGCAGCGGCAGGGTCGAGGTGCGGCCGCGAATGTTGCCGGACACGATGGAGACGGCGCCGAACTCACCCATCACCCGCGCATTGCACAGAGCAGCGCCATACAGCAGCGCGAACCGCACATTGGGCAGCGTCACCGTGCGCAGGATGCGCCAGCCGGATGCGCCCAGCGTCACCGCTGCCTCCTCTTCCTCCCGCCCCTGCGCCATCATCAGCGGCACGATCTCACGGGCTACGAACGGCGCGGTGACGAACAGGCTGGCCAGAATGATCGCCGGCACGGCGAACATGATCTTGATGTCATAGGCTTCCAGCAGCGGCCCCAGCAGCCCCTGGGCGCCGTAGACGAACAGATAGGCGACGCCAGCCACGATGGGCGAGATGGAGAAGGGCAGTTCGATCAGCGCCAACAGCACGCCGCGACCGGGAAAGCTGAACTTGGCCACCGCCCAGGCGGCGGCAATGCCAAATGCCACATTGACCGGCACGCAGATCAGGGCCGCCAGCAAGGTCAGTCCCATGGCGTGCACCGTGTCGGGCTGGGTGAGGCTGCTGAAATATACGCCCAGCCCCCGCTTCAGTGCCTCGCTGAAGATGGCGGCAAGGGGCGCCAGCAGCACCACCGCGGTCACTGACAACACCAGAGCCAGAAGGATGATGCGGGTGGCGCGGCCATCGCCGACCCGGCGGCGGATGGGGGCATCGGACATGCTCAATCCTCCCGGATGGTGCGGCGCTGATGCCAGGACTGGATGCCGTTCACCGTCAGCAGCATCAGGAAGGCGATGCCCAGCATGGTGGCGGCGATGGCGGCGGCGGCGGGATAGTCATATTCTTCCAGCCGGATGAAGGCGAGCAGGGCCACGATCTCGGTGCGGAACGGCTGGTTGCCGGCGATGAATACCACCGCCCCGAACTCGCCCAGGGACCGGGCGAAGGCCAGCGAGCATCCGGCCAGGAAGGCCGGGAACAGCGCCGGCAGGATCACCGTAAAGAAGATCCGCAGGTCGGAGGCGCCGAGCGTCGCCGCGGCCTCCTCCACATCCGCCGCCAGATCCTCCAGCACCGGCTGCACCGTGCGCACCACGAACGGGATGGAGGTGAAGGCCATGGCGCAGGCAATGCCGGCGGGGGCATAGGCCACCTGGATGCCCCATTGCGCCAGGGGCGCCCCATACCAGCCATTCTTGGCGAACAAGGCGGTCAAGGCGAGGCCCGCCACCGCCGTGGGCAAAGCGAACGGAACATCCACCAGGGCATCCAGGAGGCGCTTGCCAGGAAACTCATAGCGCACCAGCACCCAGGCCAGCGCAAGCCCGTAGACCGCGTTGAAAGCGGTGGCCACCGCCGCCGTGGTGAAGGTCACCTGGAATGAAGCGAGCGTGCGGGGCGACGTGATGATGGCAATGTAGCGTGCCAGCCCCACATCGCCGGCCTTCAGCAGCAGCGCTGCCACCGGCAGCAGCACGATGAGGCACAAATAGGTCAGTGTGAGGCCCAGCGAGAGGCGGAAGCCCGGGATGACGCGGGACATGAACGGGCCTTCTGACGGATAAGCGAGCGAAAAGGTACGCCCGACTTATGCCGACCCCGGGCGCATTTGTCATGTGCTCACGGCGATCGCGTTCTTACCCACGTCCACAATGTAAAAAGGCCCCCGCAGGGGCCTTTGGATATCGCTGAGGCTGAGGCCGATCAGTAGCCCGGCAGATACCAGCGATCCGGCAGCGGGTAACGGCCCGGAACGATGCCGCTCTGGCCAGCGCCATAGGTGGGAAAGCTGTATTCCGCCGGCAGCGCGTAATCCAGATAGGACTTGGAGCCCGGCTTCACCGTGGTGCCCGCATCCAGCGGCGAGCGCTTGGTGATTTCGATGCGGGTCTTCGCCTTGGGCTTGGCGGGCTTCGGCGCAGGCGTCGCAGCGGTGGTGGTGGCAGCAGCGGGCGCCGTCTGGCCGCTCGTAGCGGTCTGCGCCTGTGCGGACGCCGCGAACGTCAACGCAGCGGCGAGAATGAAAAGCGGCGCGACACGCATAAAAGCCTCCAGCACGGTACGGAACCGTCTCGCTCCCGATTACGGCACTCGCCCAGTGTAAGCAAGAAACCCCTGATCGTCGAGGCAAGTTCCCGCGTCGGATCAGCGCCCTGCGTGGCGAGCGGGCAACAGTGGGCTCTCACCTTGCGCAAGCCGGCCCGCCACACCACATTGCAAACCTGCGCTGTATTTCATAAAAGCGCGTGTTTCCGGCGCGCGGCGCCGGCACAGCCATTCAAGGGACTGTCATGGGTTACAAGGTCGCCATTGTCGGCGCCACGGGTAACGTGGGCCGGGAGATCCTCTCGATCCTCGACGAGCGGGGCTTTCCCGCGGACGAGGTCGTGGCACTTGCATCGCGCCGTTCGGTCGGCGTGGAAGTGTCTTTTGGCGACAAGACCCTGAAAATCAAAAACCTGGAGACGTACGATTTCTCCGACACCGACATCTGCCTGATGTCGGCCGGCGGCGCCGTGTCGAAGGAATGGTCGCCCAAGATCGCGGCCCAGGGCTGCGTGGTGATCGACAATTCCTCGCAATGGCGCACCGATCCCGACGTGCCGCTGATCGTGCCGGAAGTGAATGCCGACGCCATCGTCGGCTTCAAGAAGAAGAACATCATCGCCAACCCGAACTGCTCCACGGCGCAATTGGTGGTGGCCCTCAAGCCGCTGCACGATGCCGCCAGGATCAAGCGGGTGGTGGTCGCCACCTATCAGTCCGTCTCCGGCGCCGGCAAGGACGCCATGGACGAGCTGTTCTCCCAGACCCGCGCGGTGTTCGTGTCGGATCCGGTGGAACCCAAGAAGTTCCCCAAGCGCATCGCCTTCAACCTCATCCCCCAGATCGATACGTTCATGGAGGACGGGTACACGAAGGAAGAGTGGAAGATGGTGGTCGAGACCAAGAAGATTCTCGATCCCAAGATCAAGCTCACCGCCACCTGCGTGCGGGTGCCGGTGTTCATCTCCCATTCGGAAGCGGTGAACGTGGAGTTCGAGGAGCCCTTGTCCGCGGAACAGGCGCGCAAGATCCTGCGGGCGGCGCCGGGCATCCTGGTGGTCGATACCCGCGAGACCGGCGGCTACACCACCCCGCATGAAGCGGCGGGGGAAGACGCCACCTACATCTCGCGCCTGCGCGATGACCCGACCGTGGACAACGGCATCTCCTTCTGGTGCGTGTCCGACAACCTGCGCAAGGGCGCGGCGCTGAACGCGGTGCAGATCGCCGAAGTGCTGATCAACCGCAAGCTGATCACCTCCCGCCGCAAGGCGGCCTGATCGGCCTTCGGCCCACCCTTATGAACTGAAGACGGCCCTCGCGAGAGGGCCGTTTTCGTATGTGCGTCGGGTTTGGCGGCCCCTTACGTCCCGGCCGCCAGCATGGAGCCGGTCTCCCGCGCCCGGGCATGCCAGGAGAAGGCCTCCTCGATGAGATGCGGCGTGTGCCCGCCGCGGGTGAGCGCCCGGTCGAAATAGTCTGTCAGCGCATCGCGATAGAGCGGATGGACGCAATTGGCGATGATCTGCCGCGCCCGCTCCCGCGGCGCCAGTTCGCGCAGGTCCGCAAGGCCGACCTCGGTGATCAGAACGTCCACGTCATGCTCGGTGTGGTCCACATGGGACACCATGGGCACCACGCTGGACAGGGCGCCGCCCTTGGCGATGGACTTGGTGACGAACACCGACACATAGCCGTTGCGGGCAAAGTCCCCCGAGCCGCCGATGCCGTTCATCATGTGGGTGCCGCCCACATGGGTGGAATTGACGTTGCCGTAAATGTCGAATTCCAGCGCGGTGTTGATCGCGATGATGCCCAGGCGCCGAATGATCTCCGGATGGTTGGAAATCTCCTGCGGCCGCAGGATCAGCCGCGGCTTGTAGCGGGCGATGTCCGGGATCACCGCGTCGTATTTCGCCTTTGAGAGCGTGATGGATGAGCCGGAGGCGAAATTGAGCTTGCCGGCGTCGAACAGGTCGAAAGTGGAGTCCTGCAGCACCTCGGAATACATGGTCAGGTCATAGAACGGGCTGTCGATGAAGCCGTGCATGACCGCATTGGCGATGGTGCCGATGCCCGCCTGCAGCGGCTGCAGCCGGTCGGTGAGCCGCCCCAGCCGCACTTCGCGCTTGAGGAACTCCATGAGATGGCCGGCAATGGCGCCGGTTTCCGGGTCCGGCGGCAGCACCGTTGAGGCCGAATCGAGCTTCGTGGTCACCACGATGGCGGCGATCTTCTCCGGCGGGATGGGGATGAAGGGCAGGCCCACCCGGCTTTCCGGCGTCACCACCGGGATCGGCTCCCGGAACGGCCGGCGGGTGGGGATGTAGATGTCGTGCAGGCCCTCCAGTTCCAGCGGCTGGGAGAGGTTGATCTCCACGATCACCTTCTCCGCCAGGATGGCGAAGGTGGCGCTGTTGCCCACGGAGGTGGTGGGGATGATGCCGCCCTGGGCGGTGATGGCCACCGCCTCGATCACCGCCACATCGATGGGACCCAACTGGTGGGTGCGCAGATGTTCCACGGTCTCGGACAGATGCTGGTCCACGAACATCACCTCCCCCGCATTGATCGCCTTGCGCAAAGCGGGGTCGGACTGGAACGGGATCCGGCGGGACAGCACATGGGCCTCGGCCAATTGCTTGTCGAGGTCATTGCCCAGCGAGGCGCCGGTGATGAGGGTGATCTTGAACGGTTCCCGCTTGGCCCGCTCCGCCAGCGCCCGCGGCACCGCCTTGGCCTCGCCGGCACGGGTGAAGCCGCTCATGCCGACGATCATCCCGTCCCGGATGTGGCTGGCGGCCTCCTCGGCGGAGACGACTTTATCGGCGAGGGAGGAGAGGCGGATACGATCCAGGGGCATTGCGGTGTCCAGCGTTCGGGCGTCAGGCGCGGAAGCCACCACATGCGCGCGTGAAGCGCGAGCCAGGACTTATCCTTAGGCCGTCGGTCTAGGCGGCCGGCTGCAGCCGACGGATTAAGGCCGGCTTCCGCCACAGTGTGGAGAACAGGGCGCAGCCTTGTGGCGAAAAAACGGCTTTACTTCAAACTGGTCGCGGTTCCACGTTTCTATAATATTTATTTACTTTGCTGGATTCATTTTTAGAGCGGTACCATAGCGCCAAGACGGTATTATAAGGGTTGTAAAACGGTCTAAATGTACCATTTTTCGCGTTATGCGTGTATTTTTAGCGGTCAACTCAACCCTACCTTTTCCTCCCTGAGGGCCTTGTTGCGTTGTCGCAACACTATTTTCAGCCGACATTTGCTAAATCAATGCCATCGGGGGCTGGCATTGAAGGTTACGAACATGAAGCGTCTTTTGATCACTTCCGCGATTGCTCTGGCGATTGCGGCTCCCGCATCGGCGGCGGATCTGTCGGCCCGTTATCCGGTCAAGGCAGCCGTCGTCCCGATCGTTCCCGTGTTCTCCTGGACCGGCTTCTATATCGGCGCCAACGCCGGCTTCGGCGGCGACAAGTATGAGTACACCTTCGCCAGCGTGCCGAACCCGGGCAACAATGGCAGCCAGTCGGTGAACTCCAGCGGCTTCTTCGCCGGTGGCCAGGCCGGCTACAACTACCAGTTCGGCAACAATGTCGTGCTCGGCGTCGAGACCGACATCCAGTGGTCCGGCATCGAAGGCAACAGCACCACCACCACCCTGGGCAGCGCCACCAGCCTGAAGTCCTCGCTGGACTATTTCGGCACGGTGCGTGCCCGCGCCGGTTATGCCTTTGATCGGTTCCTGCCCTATGTCACCGGCGGTTTCGCCTATGGCGAGAGCAAGTCCAGCATCAGCAACGGCCTGTCCACCGCTGAAGGCTCGGGCGTGAAGACCGGCTGGACCATCGGTGCCGGCGCGGAATATGCCTTCGCCAACAACTGGACGTTCAAGACCGAATATCTCTACGTCGATCTCGACAACAGCACCTACGGCAGCGCCCTCACCGGCACCTCTGTGAACGTGGACAACAAGTTCCACACCGTGAAGGCCGGCATCAACTACAAGTTCTGATGCCCCTGAGCGCGCGCGGCCGCTCGGCTCTGCCGAGAGAAGCGGCTGCGCGCGCCCGACGACGACACCAGAACCGGAACACCTTTTCCGGCCTGCGTCCCGTACGCAGGCCGGCTTTCATGTGACGGGCTCCCGGACCTACGCCCAGATCGCCACCGGCAAGCCGTGCTTGTCGGTTTCAGGCGGGTCGGGAAACGCCTCGGCGGTGCCTCGGGCAATGCGCAGCGCCGTCCAGGCGCAGGCGCAGGCATCCACCAGATCATCCAGCCCCACGCGAAGCCTTCGGGCCTGAGCCGGCGTCAGAGACGCAACCGGCATCCCTTGCGCCGCCAATAGCGCGATGCGCAGCGCCATCCCCTCCGGGGACGGCGTGGATTTCACCTTCTTCGGCAGAGCCAGAGGCTTGCGGCCGTTCATGGCCCAGAAGCTGACCTCCGGATGGCATTCCGCCAGCGGCAATCCTGGCCGTGACCGCAGCAGCGCGTCCGCCTCCAGGATCTTGGGGAAGATGTTGAAGGCCTGCTTGGAAATGGCCCGCGGCGGTTCCGAGGTGGCGCGGGCAATCCGGCAGGCGGCCTGGTAGCGGGTAGCGTCATCACCATCTGCATCGCCCCCGGCCTCCACCGCCGCCCGCGACGGCACCGAGAACACGCTGGATTGCCGCATCCCCAGCAAGGGCCGCACCAGCCGCTCCGGCGCCCGCCCCCGTGGCCCGGCCATCTCGGGCAAGCCGATGGGCATGTCGACCGCCGCCTGCAGCCACGCTGTCGGCCCCGCGAACACCGCGGTGAGGTTGCCATACCGCTCCAGCACGAGTCCGGAGCCGCCATCCCAGCGCGCCCCCACCCAGCCGCCGGGGCACCCGTCCAGGCCGATCACCTCACGCACCAGATCCATGCTCCGCCCTCTTTGCCGCTCTGCGGTAAAACAGTGGCAGCGATGTTTTCGGCCCGCTACCTTGGAGTTCGATCTGCGCAGTCGGCCCTGCGGTTTGCAGGACCGGTGCGCCCATGTTTCAGGGGGAGCTGAGCCATCATGAGCATCCGACCGCGCCGCAGTGTGCTGTACATGCCCGGATCCAATGCCCGCGCGCTGGAAAAGGCCCGGTCCCTGCCGTGCGACGGCCTGATCCTCGACCTGGAAGATGCCGTAGCGCCCGATGCCAAGATTGAGGCGCGCACGCGCGTGGCGGAGGCGGTGCGGGCCGGTGGCTTCGGACCGCGCGAAGTGGTGATCCGGGTCAACGGCCTGGATACGGTGTGGGGCCATGACGATCTCACCGCAGCCATCGCTGCCGCCCCTGATGCGATCCTGATTCCCAAGGTCCAGGACCCGGAGCAGTTGCTCCTGGTGGGGCGCCGGCTGGAGGCGCTGGGCGCCCCCGCCCATATCAAGGTCTGGGCGATGATCGAGACGCCGCTGGCGATCCTCGACATCAAGGCGGTGGCCCAAGCCGCCCGCGATCCCCTCACCCGGCTCGCGGTGTTCGTTCTGGGCACCAATGATCTGGCCAAGGAGACCCGCGCGGCCCTTGTTCCCGGCCGGGCGCCCATGATGGGCTGGCTGATGACCGTCCTCGCCGCCGGCCACGCCTTCGGCATCGACGTGCTGGATGGGGTGTGGAACCAGTTTCAGGACCAGGACGGCTTCCAGGCCGAATGTGCCCAAGGCGTGGACATGGGGATGGACGGCAAGACCCTGATCCATCCCAGCCAGATCGAGCCGTGCAACACCGCCTTCAGCCCGCCGGAAGCGGAGGTGACCCGCGCCCGCGCCATCATCTCGCTGTTCGACCAGCCGGAGAACGCCGGCAAGGGCGTCCTACAGCTGGACGGACGCATGGTGGAACGCATGCATGCGGATATGGCCCGGCGCACGGTCGCTTTGGCCGATGCCATTGCCGGGAGAGCCTGACGCATGGCCCTCTCCATCGTGATGCTGGCCTATCCGCAGATGACCCAGCTCGATCTCACGGCCCCGTTCGAAGTCTTCGCCCGCCTGCCGGGCGCCAAGGTGGATCTGGTGTGGAAGACGCCGGGGCCGATCACCGATTCGTCCGGCCTGCGACTGCTGCCCAGCGCCACCTTCGCCGACGTCTCGGTCTGCGACGTGCTGTTCGTGCCCGGCGGGCCGGGCCAGCTGGCGCTGATGGAGGACGCGGAGACCCTGGCCTTTCTGAAGGACATGGCCAGCCGGGCGCAATATGTGACCTCCGTGTGCACCGGCTCGCTGGTGCTGGCGGCGGCCGGTCTGCTCACCGGTTATCGCGCCACATGCCACTGGCTCTCCCTGGAGCAACTGGCGCTGTTCGGTGTGGAGCCGGTGCCCGAGCGCGTGGTGGTGGATCGCAACCGCATCACCGGGGCGGGCGTCACGTCGGGCATCGACTTCGCCTTGCAGATGGCGGAGATCATCGCCGGCGGTGACGAGGCCCGCAGGATCGGCCTCAGCATCGAATATGACCCGGCGCCGCCGTTCGAGCCGTTGAGAGACACGGATCCGGCGCTGGTGGCTGCCGTCCGCGAGCGCACTGCGGCCTTTCAGCAGCGCCGCGCCGAAGTGGCCCGTGACGTGGCGGCCCAGATGGGCATTGTCGCCTGGCGCGCACGCCCGTCCGCACCTCTGCGCCAGGGGCAACCCGATCCGACGTCCCCAGAAGGGCCTCAAATGAAACTCTACCGCTATCTCACCGGGCCAGACGATGCGGCGTTCTGCAAGCGCGTCTCGGCGGCCCTCAACAAGGGCTGGCAGCTTCACGGCGCCCCGACCCTGACCTTCGATCCCGTGAAGGGCCGGGTGATCTGCGGCCAGGCGATCGTCAAGGATGCCGCCGGAGACTGGTCGGACGACGTGGTGCTCTCGGACCATTAGCGGAGCGCCCGGTCCACTGGCCCGGCCGGACCAAGGCCCCCATGCCGTTCGGATGGCCGCACCATCCGAACGGCATGTGCCTTAAGCGGCCGGCTGCGGCAGGGCGGCCGCGTCTTCGGAGCCCGGCATCAGGACGATGGACACGTCCACCTCGTCCCCCGCATCGGCAAATTCGCGGATGACGGCGGCGCTGATGCCGGCCGCGGCGACGCGGGCCTGGGCCACGGTCCATTGCGAATCAAAGCCGAGGTGCAGGTCCACCATCATCTTGCCGCCGTGCTGTCGGGTGCGAATGTCGCCCAGTTCCTCAAAATCATCGAAATGGCTGGCCAGCGCCCGCAGGATGCGCATCTGGCCGGCCTCGCCGATGGCCTGGTCCAGCAGCGAGCCGATGGAGTTGGTCATCATCTCGAAGATGTTGAACACCATCAGGCCGATGACCAGGAAGGACGCCAGCGGATCCAGATAGGACACCCAATGGATGTGCTCGAAGGACGAGGTGATGATGGTCACCACGAACACCGACCCGCTGGAGACCGCGGAAATGAAGTGCACCCGCGCTTGCGCGGCGACCACCGGGGAGTGCGTCTGCTCGGAGACGCGCTTCGCCCGGCGGTTGAGGAAGACATTCCCGACCACCGCCACCGCCGTCACCGCCAGGCCAAGGCCGGCGCCGCTGACCGGCTCGGGATGGAGCAGCCCCTCGATGGCCCGCATGCCGGCGACGATCACCAGCACCACCTGCAGGACGGCGATCATCAGTTCCGCCAGATTTTCCAACTTGCCGAGGCCGTAGGCATATTTGCCGCGCTCGCGCCCATGAGCGATGCGCAAGACCAGCCAGCAGGTGGTGAGCGAGGTCAGGTCGAACGAGGTGGCCAGGAGATCGGTCAACACCGCGGCCGAATTGGTCATGGTGGCGGCAAGAATATAAAACGGGAACAGGCAGGCAACGAACACCATCGCCTGAAACGACAATTTTTGACTGGCAGACCCCGACACGCGCACGCTCCTCCTGCATTCTCTGGCAAAAGGACCGTGGCGCGCGGGTCAGGTCAAGCGCCCCGTGCGGGATGAGGACGGCGGGTGGCGCTTTTCCTCTGTTGCGCCGCACCTGAAGGCTCTGCAAACATGGCGGAACAGGGGGATCGGCATGACCAAGACCAACACCGGCAATTTTTTCGAGGACTTCGCTCTGGGCCAGGTGATCCGGCACGCCACGCCGCGCACCCTTACCACCGGCGACGTGGCGCTCTATAGCGCCCTCTACGGCACCCGCTTTGCCGTGCAGTCCGCCGACACCTTCGCCGAGGCCATTGGCTATCCCCGCGCCCCGGTGGACGATTTGCTGGTGTTCCATGTGGTGTTCGGCAAGACGGTGCCGGACATCTCGCTGAATGCGGTCGCCAATCTCGGTTATGCGGGGGGGCGGTTCCTGGCGCCGGTGTATCCGGGCGATACCCTGACCGCGGTGTCCGAGGTGATTGGCCTGCGGGAAAATTCCAACGGCCAGAGCGGCGTCGTCTATGTGCGCTCCACCGGTTTCAATCAGGACGGCACCGAGGTGGTGGACTATGTGCGCTGGGTGATGGTGCGCAAGCGCGACCCCAACGCCGTGGTGGCGGAGACCCACATTCCGACCCTGCCCGCCGCCTTGGCGGCCGATGCGCTGGGCGACGCGGTGCCGCCGCTGGATGGGGACGCCTGGCGCTTCGACCTGTCCGGAAGCCCCTATCGCTTCGCGGACTATGAGGTGGGCGAGCGCATCGACCATGTGGACGGAACCACCGTCGAAGAGGCGGAGCATATGACCGCCACCCGTCTCTATCAGAACACGGCCAAGGTGCATTTCAACCAATATACCGAAGGCCAGGGCCGCTTCGGACGTCGCCTGATCTATGGTGGGCACGTCATCTCCATCGCCCGCGCTCTGTCCTTCAACGGCCTGTCCAATGCCTTCCATGTGGCCGGCATCAACGGCGGGCGCCATGTGGCCCCCTTGTTTGCCGGCCAGACGGTGTTCGCCTGGAGCGAGATCCTCGACGTCCAGGAGATTTCCGGACGCGACGATGTGGGCGCCCTGCGCCTGCGCACCATTGCCACCAAGGACCAGCCCTGCGCCGAATTGCCCCTGAAGACCGGCGATGAGTATGACCCCGGCGTGATCCTGGATCTGGACTATTGGGTGCTGATTCCGCGCTGATCCCGCGCCCGCCGTTCAATCCGGCGATGTGCCGCTGAGGCCTGAAAGACCTGCGCCAGACGTGAATCCCCGAACCGGCCCCGCCTGATCGACGGGCCGGGCAGGTCTGGCGCGCGCATGCGCTTCCTGCATGCCGTCCAAGCCGCAAGGGGACCTGCGCCGCCCGGTGGCATCGGCTGACCTTGCGCCAGGGGCCACACATACCCCAACGTTAACCCATTGATACCGTTACGTATTCCCCTGCGTGAGGACTTGCGCGGCGCGCCGATGCCTGCTCATCTGGGGCTCGTTGTATTTTGCATCTGGCATACCAAACGCAAATTTACCTCTCAGGAGACCCTCACGGGAGCCCTGCACGGCCCGAACGCCACGGGCCCGTACGACACGCAGCAACCGCAGTCCCACGTCACGTCGAAGACCACTTCCCAAACCCCTCTTCGAAGGCGGACGGGTTCTCAAGGCCACCCAAGATGGCCGCCTTCATGGAAACGCACGAGGTTAGACATGCAACAAGCCGCTTCCCTGGCCAGCAATAGGCAGCGCTGGGTCCAATTGACCTGTGGTGTCGTCTGTATGGCGATGATCGCGAACCTCCAGTATGGCTGGACGCTGTTCGTGGATCCCATCGAGGCCAAGCACCAGTGGGGCCGCGCGGCCATCCAGCTGGCCTTCACCCTGTTCGTGCTCACCGAAACATGGCTTGTGCCGGTCGAGGCCTGGTTCGTGGACCGCTACGGCCCGCGCGTGGTGCTGATGTTCGGCGCCGTCATGATCGCCGCAGCCTGGTCGCTCAATTCCATCGCCACATCCCTGCCGATGCTCTATGCCGCTGCCGTGGTCGCCGGCATCGGTGCGGGTGCGGTCTACGGCACCTGCGTCGGCAATGCGCTGAAGTGGTTCCCGCACAACCGCGGCCTGGCCGCCGGTATCACCGCCGCTGGATTCGGCGCCGGCGCGGCCGTCACCGTGGTGCCGATCGCCCATATGATCGCGTCCCAGGGCTACGAAGCCGCGTTTCTCACCTTCGGCATCGGCCAGGGCGTCATCGTCTTCGTGCTCTCCTTCCTGGTCCGCAAGCCGCCGGGCGACATGCCGGCCCCCAAGAAGCTGTCCAGCCTGCCACAGAGCAAGATCAACTATCCGCCCCGCGCCACGCTCTCCAAGCCGGTGTTCTGGCTGCTGTATGCCATGTTCGTCATGGTAGCCTCCGGCGGCTTGATGGCCGCCGCGCAGATCGGCCCCATCGCCCACGACTTCAAGGTGGCCGACGTTCCGGTCAGCCTGCTGGGCGTGCAGATGGCGGCGCTGACCTTCGCCATCTCCCTGGACCGGATCTTCGACGGCTGCGGCCGCCCGCTGTTCGGCTGGGTCTCGGACACTATCGGCCGCGAGAACACCATGTTCATCGCCTTCACGGTTGCCGCTGGCTCGCTGCTGATGCTGGTCTACCAGGGTCAGAACCCAATCGTGTTCGTGCTGTTCACGGCCTTGTTCTTCGGGGTGTTCGGCGAGATTTACTCCCTGTTCCCCGCCACCTGCGGTGATACCTTCGGCTCCAAGTTCGCCGCCACCAACGCGGGCATGCTCTACACCGCCAAGGGCACCGCTGCGCTGCTGGTGCCGGCGGCGAGCGTCGTCGCGGTCCACTTCGGTTGGTCCGCCGTGTTCGCCATCGCCATGTGCCTCAACCTGACCGCGGCGTTCCTCGCCATATTCGTGCTGAAGCCCATGCGGGCCCGCTTCATCGCCCGGGCGGCAGAAGAAGCGGCCACCACCTCGGCGCCGGTCTGGACTGGCAGCCAAGCCACCCACTAAGGCGTGCGGGACGAGGCACCGCTTCGATCGAAGCGCCTCAAATAACAAGAGACCGTGCCCGACACTCCATCGGATACGGTCCCTTTGTGTCAGGCATCCCCGTCATCAAGACGCCGAATGTCGGTCGCCATCGAATCACCGCTGTACCGATTGCTCGGCCGCCGCAGCCCCACGGACCCGCAGGGGCGACGGCACCGGGAATGGCACCGTCGTGGGGGCGGCAGAGGGGGCTGCCTTGGACGCCGCAGCGGCAGGAACCGCCGGCGCCAGGGAATAGCGCGAGAAGAAGGCCCAGGATTCCGCGCCCGCATCAATGTCGCGATTGCGCAAGCCGAGGAACGGCGTCGCCAGCTCTGCGGTGGTCTTCACCCGTGCGGGCGACTGATGGCCCCCGCGCTCGATCCGGTAGAGCGCCACTTCACCCACGCCCTCGCACCGCGACCAGCGGCGAACCGAAACCGTCGTGCCGTCGAAACGATCCAGGTCCGGCAATTGCTGCACCGTTGCCTCGCCGCAGCCATCCAAGGCGGCGAACAATTCGGCACTGTCAGGCGCGGACAGGGTTGCGCCCATGGGGGTCCAGAACCCGTCCCAGGCAATGACCGCATCGGCGGTGCCGTGAATGAACATGATCGGGACTGGGCGGCTGGGGCGGCACTGCTCGCGGTAATTGGCCGGCGCCGTGGCCATGATGACCGAATAGGCCGCATAGAGCTCCGCATGTTCGCAGGCCATGCGCTCCACCATGAAGCCGCCGTTGGAAATGCCCATGAGATAGATGCGATTGGGATCGGCGATCCCCTCGGCCACCAGGTCCCGGGTCAGAGCAAGCAGGAAGGCCACGTCATCGCCCGGCGTCAGCACCGCCTTGAGGCGCATGGCTGCGGGGCGGCCGTCGTTCCATACCCGGCCGATACCCTGGGGATAGACGGTGGTGAAGCGCATCTTGGCGGCGGTCTCTTCGAGCCCCAGATAACCGCGAAAGCCCTCGGAGCTTTCCCCGGCACCATGCAGCGCGATCACCACCGGCTGTGGGCCGACCGCCCCGTCAGGCTGGGATAGAAGGTAAGTGCGCTGCTCGCGCCCCACGGTAAGGCTGCGCTCGCTCGCATCCTGAGCCATGGCCGGCGTGCCAAAGAGGCCGGCGATGGCCAAAGCCCACACGACAAGGCCCATCCGACGGCGGCCGGCGTCCACACAACCCATGATGATCTGTCCCCGGCGACCCGGCACGCTCGGGCCCACCCCGAAAATCGAATCGCCAACCGTACCGCCCGCCCGATGGCTATCATTTCTGTCGGCACAGAGAGCCCACGTAAAGCGGCAGACACGAGCGAGGGCGGCGACGCCCTCGCCCTCGATGCACGCGCGGGAACTTGCGGCTGCGGCGCGCCGCACATGGCCGAAAGCGCGCGGGAGGCGAAAAACCATCAAGACTTCAAGTCTTTCCGAAAAACCAATCGCATCCGGCGTTTCTGTGATGGAATTGGGGCGGAAACGGTGTTGCAGCAAGGCCACACAGTGGCGGCGCAACGGCTAAATTTGATCTAACTCAAATATTCAGGTGCGCTCCAGGTCCACCCATTGGCCACGATTTGAGCTGGAGATGGGGCATGACTGGATTGCAAAAGGCGACTCGCGGGGCACTGAGCGCTGTTTCGGCACTGATTTTTGGTCTGGGCATTGCGAGCTTCGGCGCCTCCGCGCCTGCGGCCGCCGCCGACATGGCGGTGAAGGCCCCGGTGGCCCCCGTCGTGGTGGACACCTGGAACCCCTGGCAGATCCGTGTGCGCGCCACCGGCGTCTTCACCAATGACAGCGGCCACGTCAACGGCGTCGCCGGATCGGGCATCAAGTCGTCCGACACGGTCATCCCCGAGCTCGACATCTCCTATTACTTCACCCAGAACTGGGCGGTGGAGTTGGTGCTCGGCACCACCTACAGCTATATCGACGGCACCGGCAGCCTGAACGGCCTCGCCGTCGGCAAGACCTGGCTGCTGCCGCCGACGCTGTTGCTGCAGTACCACTTCACCAATTTCGGCGCGTTCCAGCCTTATGTCGGCGCCGGCGTGAACTACACCATCTTCTACAGCACCGATCCGAACCAGGTCACCGCGCTCGACATCAAGAACACCTGGGGCTGGGCACTCCAGGTCGGCTTCGATTACATGCTGGACAAGCACTGGGGCTGGAACGTCGACGTCAAGAAGATCTTCCTGGAGCCCAACTTCAACGTGACCGTGGGCACCACCCCGCTCACCGGCTCCACGGCCCTCGACCCGTGGATGATCAGCACCGGCGTCACGTACCGCTTCTGATCTGCCCGCTGCAGACCTGAAAAATAAAAAGGGGCAGCCCGGCATCGACCGAGCTGCCCCTTTCTCGTTTGCTGCGAAATCCCCAAAGTTGCCGCTCCGGTGCCCATCCAGGGCGCAAACTTGGCCTTTTCCGCCGCTGCGGCTGCGCCCCGGCGCCCTCGCACATGCAGCATTTCTGCGTGGAAGCGCTTGGCAGCGGCCGCCCGCGGCGCCATACCACTGCGAATTGGATCAGATCCTCCTTTGGAATCGTTGCGAACTGCCAACGATTGGGATACCTGATCGATCGATTTCCGGAGGAGGCCCATGGCCGACAGCCCGCCCCGCATTGTGCGCCCGCTCTCTCCCCACCTGCAGATCTACCGACCGCTGTTCACGATGATGATGTCCATCGTGCACCGCATCACCGGTTGCGCGCTGTATTTCGGCACCGCGCTCCTGGTCTGGTGGCTGTTGGCGGCGGCAGCATCTCCCACCGCCTACGCGCTCTTTGCCAATGTGGCTGGATCGTGGATCGGCCGTCTCGTCCTGCTCGGCTACACCTGGGCGCTGCTCCACCACGCGATGGGGGGCATCCGCCACTTCATCTGGGACAGCATCCACGGCTTCGGCCCGAAGGAGCGCCTGCTCTACGCCCAGGCGTCACTGGCCGGCTCCATCATTCTCACCATCCTGGTCTGGGTCATCGGCCTGGCCGTGAAGGCCTGAGGAGGTACGCCCCATGCACAGCCCCATGCGCACGCCCCTCGGGCGAGTTCGCGGTCTCGGCTCCGCCCGGTCCGGCACCCATGAGTTCTTTCTCCAGCGGCTGACCGCTTTGGGAAATCTGATCCTGATGATCGCCTTCCTGGTGATCGTCATTTCGCTGGTGGGCGAGAGCTACAACACCGTCCACGCCACTTTGGGCAACCCCTTCGTGGCGGTGGTGATCCTCCTGATGCTGCTGTCCGTAACAGTGCATATGCGCATCGGCATGCAGGTGGTCATCGAGGACTATGTCCACAGCGAGGGTCTGAAGGTGCTGGCAATTATCGGCAACACCTTCTTCACCGTCGTGATCGGCCTGGCCGGAGCCTTTGCCGTGCTCAAGATCAGCCTGGGAGGCTGACATGTCCGAATCCTCTACGAACGGCGCCAGCGCCCCCGGAACCAATGGCCGGGCCTATCCCATCACCGACCACACCTATGATGTGCTGGTCGTCGGCGCCGGTGGCGCTGGCCTGCGGGCCGTGGTGGGCTGCTCGGAAGCGGGCCTGCGCACCGCTTGCATCACCAAGGTGTTCCCCACCCGCTCCCACACCGTGGCGGCCCAAGGCGGCGTCGCCGCCTCCCTGGGCAACATGGGTGAGGATGACTGGCGCTGGCACATGTACGACACCGTCAAGGGGTCGGACTGGCTGGGCGACCAGGACGCCATCGAATATCTCGTGCGCAACGCGCCGGCCGCCGTGTACGAGCTGGAGCATTGGGGCGTGCCCTTCTCCCGCACCGAGGACGGCAAGATCTATCAGCGCCCGTTCGGCGGCATGACCACGCACTACGGCAAGGGCACCGCCCAGCGCACCTGCGCCGCCGCGGACCGCACCGGCCATGCCATGCTGCACACCCTCTATGGGGCAGCGCTGAAGCACAGCGCGGAATTCTTCATCGAATATTTCGCCATCGACCTGATCCGCGACGAAGACGGCCGCATCCGCGGCGTCATCGCCCTGAAGATGGACGACGGCACCCTCCACCGCTTCCGTTCGCATCTCACCATTCTCGCCACCGGCGGTTATGGGCGGGCCTATTTCTCGGCCACCTCGGCGCACACCTGCACCGGCGACGGCAACGCCATGGTGCTGCGCGCCGGCCTGCCGTTGCAGGACATGGAATTCGTGCAGTTCCATCCCACCGGCATCTACGGCTCGGGCTGCCTCATCACCGAGGGTTCCCGCGGTGAGGGCGGCTATCTGACCAATTCCGACGGCGAGCGCTTCATGGAGCGCTATGCGCCCTCCGCGAAGGATCTGGCCTCCCGCGACGTGGTGTCCCGCTCCATGACCATGGAGATCCGCGAGGGCCGTGGCGTCGGCAAGGCCAAGGACCACATCTTCCTGCATCTGGACCATCTGGACCCGGCGATCCTGCACGAGCGCCTGCCCGGCATCTCCGAGAGCGCGAAGATCTTCGCCGGCGTCGACGTGACCCGCGAGCCGATCCCGGTGATCCCGACCGTGCATTACAACATGGGCGGCATCCCCACGAACTATCATGGCGAGGTACTCACCCGCGCCAATGGCGACCCGGACACGGTGGTGCCCGGCCTGATGGCCATCGGCGAAGCGGCCTGCGTCTCCGTGCACGGGGCCAACCGCCTCGGCTCGAATTCGCTGATCGATCTGGTGGTGTTCGGCCGCGCCGCCGCCAAGCGCGCCGCCGAGCTGGTGACGCCCGGCGAGAAGCATCATGACCTCCCGGCCTACAGCGCCGAGCTGGCGCTCTCGCGCCTGGATCATTTCCGCTATTCCTCCGGCGACATCTCCACCGCCGAACTGCGCGGCCGCATGCAGCGGGTGATGCAGAACAATTGCGCGGTGTTCCGCACCGGCGAGATCCTCGAAGAGGGTCACACCCTGATCCACGACGTGTTCAAGGCCACCTCCGGTGTCCGCGTCACCGATCGCTCCATGGTGTGGAACTCGGATCTGATCGAGACCCTGGAATATGACAACCTGATCTCTCAGGCGGTCGTGACCATGGACAGCGCACTCAATCGCCAGGAAAGCCGCGGAGCCCATGCCCGCGAGGATTTCCCCGATCGCGACGACCACAATTGGATGAAGCACACCCTGGCCTATTTCGACACGGCCACCGGGGACGTGAAGCTGGAGGACCGTCCGGTCCACACCTACACGCTGTCCAACGACATCCAGTACATCGAGCCGAAAAAGCGCGTGTATTGATCTTTCGAGCCGGCCCGCATCGCGCGGCGCCGGCCCCTTCCGAACGACCGGCACAGCCGACGATTGGGACGCACCATGGTTGAGCTCACTCTCCCGAAGAATTCCCAGATCACCAGGGGCAAGGTGTGGCCGAAGCCTGCGGGCGCGACCAAGGTCACCGAGTTCAAGGTCTATCGCTGGAACCCCGACGACGGGAAGAACCCCTCCATCGACACCTATTATGTGGACCGCGAAAACTGCGGACCCATGGTGCTGGACGGCCTGATCTACATCAAGAACAGCATCGACCCGACCCTGACCTTCCGCCGCTCCTGCCGCGAAGGCGTGTGCGGCTCCTGCGCCATGAACATCGGCGGCACCAACACTCTGGCCTGCACCAAGGGCATGGATGAAGTGCTGGTGAAGGGATCGGTCAACGTCTATCCGCTGCCGCACATGGAAGTGGTGAAGGATCTCGTTCCCGATCTCACCCGCTTCTACGCCCAGCACGCCTCCATCGAGCCCTGGCTGCAGACCGACACCGCCGCCCCCGAAAAGGAGTGGCGCCAGTCGAAGGAAGACCGCGAGCGGCTGGATGGCCTCTATGAATGCATCCTGTGCGCCTGCTGCTCGACCTCGTGCCCGAGCTATTGGTGGAACGGCGACCGCTACCTCGGCCCCGCAGCGCTGCTCCAGGCCCATCGCTGGCTGTCCGACAGCCGCGACGAGCGCACCGGCTCGCGTCTGGACAATCTGGAAGACCCCTTCCGGCTCTACCGCTGCCACACCATCATGAACTGCGCCCAGGCGTGCCCGAAGAGCCTCAATCCGGCCAAGGCCATCGCCGAAATCAAGAAGATGATGGTCGAACGCCAGATGTGAGCGTCAAGCGCTCGGGCCGCCGCCGCCGCCATCGCCGGTGGTGGCCCGGTGCGCCAGCCTACCAGGGCTACGCCCTCCAGGCGCGCTCGAGGCCTATGGAGGGAGGCCCCAGCAGCGCCGTTCAGGTGCCTGCCCTCTTCCCCCGCAAGCCGTGAATTGCGCGCCTTTGGCGCTGCTCCTTGATCCGGGTGCGCACGGGCATGGGTGCTGAGCACGCTCATCCGGAGCGATCGGCGCCGACGGACGTGGAAATGCCCCCTGCCAGATCGCCGGGGAGAGCAGGCACCGCGCCAGAACCATTCCACCAGCAAGGCCTGAGCCACCGCACCAACGGCGTCCGTGCGCATCTCCGCACTGGCCGCCGCAGGTGCTCCCGACAGGCACCGCCGGGCGCCCACCGACGAGGCGACGGACCCCAGAAATGAAAACGCGCGCCAACCCGGGCGCGCGTTTCAACATGGATCCACAGGGATGGCCTCGCCCTGCCCTCAGGCAGAAGCGTCGGGCTCACGCCTTCTTCGGAGCCTTCGCCACCTTGGGCGCGGCAGGCTTCTTGGCCACGATGGGCTTCGCCACTGCGGGCTTTGTGGGTGCGGCCTTGGAGGCCGCCGTCTTGGCCGCCGCGGGCTTGGCCGGAGCGGCCTTGGCTACGACCGGCTTCGCAACCTTGGCCTTCGCGGGGGCCTTCGCGGTCACGGGCTTCACCGCTTCCACCTTCGGTGCGTCTGCGGTCACGGCTGCGACCGGGGCGGCCTTGGCCTTCGGGGCCTTGGTCGCGGGCTTGGCCACCGCCTTGGCGGCAACCGGCTTCGTAGATTCGACGACCGACGGGGCGGCCTTTGCCGGAGCCGTCTTGGCAGCGGGGGCCGCCTTGGCCTTAGCCGCAGGCTTGGCGGCGGCAGCGGACTTCACCGCAGGCGCCTTGGCGGCGGCGGGCTGGGCGGTGACGACTGGCTTGGCAGCGGCCACAGTCTTGGCCTTCGGGGCCGGCTTGGCGGCCGGGGCCACCTTCGGCGCCGCAGCCTTCACCGCCTTCGCGGCAGGGGCCTTGGCAACGGGGGCCTTCGCCACCGGCGCGGCAACCGCCTTGGGAGCAGCCTTCGCAGCAGACTTCGCCGGGGCCTTTTCCACAACGGGCTTCACCACGGGGGCCTTTGCCACCTTCGCGGCGGGCGCCTTGGCGGCGCTGGCCACGGCAGCGGCCTTTGCGGGGGCAGCGGCCTTGGGAGCAGCGGTCTTGGCGGCGGTGGCCTTGGGGGCGACCGGCACCTTGGCGCTCACCTTCGCCGGGGTCTTAGCCTTGGCGGCCATGGCCGCCTTCGGCTTGCCGGGGGCCTGGGTCAGAGCAGAGGCGGCCAGCACCTTGATCTCATCGAGGGATACGCTCGCCGGGTCGCGCAACGCCTTCGCCGCAATGCGGCTGACTTCGATGCCCGTCACTTCGCTCTTCGCCATTAATGCCTCCGAATACACCAGCCGGCGAAGACGCATGTCACCGAATCACGATGCGCGCCAGCATGCGATAGATCTCCGCTAAGAACTTCAAAATGGTTAACGCGGTTTCAAGCCGGCTCGCGTTTTCCGGTTTATCGCTATTTTTCAGAAACTTATGCCTACCCTCCGAGACGCGCTGTCCGCCGCCCCCCGGTCCGTGGATCGCGCATCTTCTTGCATGTTCTGCGCCACCGCCGTGCCGGAAGGGTTCTTTTCACCGGCACCTCGCGATCCCGAAGCGGCCACCGCGCTGTCATCTTTGCGTCGGAGGCCGGGGCTAAAGAGGCGTCCGTGGCGGGTCGGATTCTGCGGCCGGAAACCCATCCGCCTTGAGGAGGCATATTTCATGACGCTTGCCGCTTCGCGCGCGCAGAACCGGCTCACGCCGGGGTCGTTGCCGCTGCCCCCCGTGGGGCAGCGCCCGTCAATCCTGTTCGCTTGCCGCGACAACTCCGGCCTCAGCCTGCTGGCCGAGGCCATCGTCAACCACGCGCACCGTCAGGTGCGCGCCTTCAGCGCCGGCATTCATGGCAGCTCGGCGGTGGATGCCGCCGCCGTGGAGTGCCTGGATGCGGAAGGCATCCCCGCGGACGGCTTGTCGTCCAAGCCGCTGGAGCTGTTCGGCTTCTCCGGAGCACCGCGCATCGATCTGGTGATTTCCATGGTCGCCGATGCCCGCGATCGCATCGAGCATCTCACCGGAACGCCCCGCGTGGCGGTGGAGACCTGGACCTTCGAGGACCTCTCCGGCGTGACCAATCCGCGCCAGCGCCGGCAGGCCTATCGGATGCTGCTGCCGCGCCTGCGGGCCGGCATTTCCGGTTTGGTGGCCGCCCGCAGCGGCCCCACGTTCGCCGCCGCCTGACGGCGGCGAACCCGATCCTCCATCGCTGCTCAGTCGGCGATCTTGCCGCCCAGCTCATCGGCGATGTGGATGCGGATGATCTCCTCGAAGGAGCTTTCCGCCTTGAAGCCCAAGCTGAGCGCGCGCACCGGATTGAAGGTGCGCGGCCAGCCATTGACGATGCGAGCCACCACCGGGTCCGGCTGACGGCGAATGCGGGCCACCGCTTTGTCGCCCGCCACCTTGCGCAGGGCCTCGATCTGATCGCCCACGCTGGCGCCCACACCGGGCATGCTCAAGGACCGCCGGGCCCCCAGCGGCTCGGTGTCGAGCGTCGCGGCGTGGATCAGGAAGCCCACCGCGGAGCGCGGCGAGGCATGCCAATGCACCACGTCCTCGCTCACCGGCAGGATCGCCTCCTGCCCGGCCAGCGGCTCGCGGATGATGCCGGAGAAGAAGCCCGACGCCGCCTTGTTGGGCTTGCCCGGACGCACGCAGATGGTGGGCAGGCGAATGCCGACGCCGTCGAAGAAACCACGGCGCGAATAATCCGCCAGCAGAAGTTCGCCCATGGCCTTCTGCGTGCCATAGGAGGTCAGCGGGGTGAGGAAGAAATCATCCTCGATGGGTGTTTCGGGATACGGCGCGCCGAACACCGCCAAGGATGAGGTAAACACCAGGCGCGGGGTATAGCCCTCCGCCAGGCGCACCGCATCGAACAGGAAGCGGGTGCCGTCCAGATTGATGCGGTAGCCCTTGTCGAAATCCGCTTCCGCTTCGCCCGAGACGATGGCGGCGAGGTGGAAGATCACATGGGGCCGGCCGGCGATCAGCGCCTCGGCCTCGCCCGGCACCGAGAGATCGGACACGCGGGTCTCGATGGGGAATGGCGCCTCGATGCGCGCCGGTGCCACCACATCGTGGGCGGTGAGGCCGGTGATGGGCACGCCGCCGAGGCGGCCATCCTTCGCCAGGCGTTCGATCAGCTTGCGGCCGACCATGCCGGCGCCACCGATAACAAGAATATGCATGGGACCACTCCTTGGAACTCAGCGCCGAGAAGCTCTTCGCCTCAATGGACGGCCCGCCGCCTCCCCTTGGCGGGAAGGGCGCGTTCTGATCCGCTGGCGGCGCGAGCCAGGGACACCCCGATCCTGCGGGGCCAAGCGGGCGATGGGGCACCGGCCGCACCTTCAAGGGCGCGGCCGGCACGGCGGGCGCTCAGAGCACCCAGCCGCCGTCGATGATGTGGATCTGGCCGGTGGTGAAGGCGCTCTCGTCGCTGGCCAGATAAAGGGCCAGAGCGGCGATCTCTTCCGGCTTGCCCAGGCGGCCCATGGGCTGGCGGCCGACGAACTCGGCACGGACCTGATCCAGGCTCTTGCCGGTCTCAGCGGCAACGGCGGCAATGCGCTCGTTGAGGCTGGGGGACTGGATGGTGCCGGGGCAGATGGCGTTGGCGCGGACGCCCTTCAGGATGAAGTCCGCCGCCACCGCCTTGGTGAGGCCGATGATGGCCGCCTTGGTGGTGCCGTACACATAGCGGTTCGGCACGCCGCGGATGGAGGACGCCGCCGAGGCGATATTGACGATGGAGCCGCCGCCCAGTTCCAGCATGCCCGGTAGGAAGGCCGAAATGGTGCGGTGGATGGAGGTGACGTTCAGATCGAACGAAAAGTCCCAGTCCTTCTGCGAGCACTCGAATATGGTGCCCTGATGGACATAGCCGGCATTGTTGGACAGCACGTTGACCGGGCCGATCTCCTTGGCCAGCGCGTTCACCGCCTCGGTGCTGCGCACGTCGAGCGCGCGCAACTCCGCGCCCTCCAGGCCGGCGAGCTTGGCCAGATCCAAATCGGTGGCGATCACCTTGGCGCCCTCGCGCACATAGGCTTCCGCGATGGCGCGGCCGATGCCCTGCCCTGCGGCGGTCACCAGCGCGGTCTTGCCCTCCAGACGTCCGGTCATGGCGTTTTCCTCTTTATGAATTGCGGATCTGTTCCAGGCGGCGCTTCTGCGTGCCGTCCTGGGAAAAATTCTCGGGTGCGAGCCACGCCTCGAACGCCGCCTTGGCGCGGGGCCATTCGCTGTCCAGCAGCGAGAACCAGGCGGTGTCGCGATTGTGGCCCTTGACGATCATGTGCTGGCGGAAGATGCCCTCGAAGGTGAAGCCCAGCCGTTCCGCGGCCCGCCGCGAGGGCCCGTTGAGGGCGTTGCACTTCCACTCATAGCGCCGGAAGCCAAGGTCCTCGAACACGTGCCGGGCCATGAGATACATGGCCTCGGTCGCGGCGACGGAGCGCTGCAAAGCGGGCGTGAACAGGATGTTGCCCACCTCGATCGTCCGATGGCCGGGATCGATGCGCATGTAGGCGGCATGGCCCACGGGGTGGCCGCTGGCCTTGTCCACCAAGGTGAACAGCAGCGGATCGTCCTTGCGTGCGGCGTCGCCGTAATGCCGGGCGAAGCTCTCCGCATCGGCAAACGGCGGCACCGGCAGATAGTCCCACAGCGCCTCCAGTTCCGCGCTCCCGTGGGAGCGCGCGAACAGGTCGGCGGCGTGCAGATCCACGTCGAACGGGCGCACGTCGATGAGCCGCCCTTCGAGGACGGTGCGGGCAGGACGGCGCGCGGGGCCGCCCTCCACAGGCGTGCCGAGGGACTGCGTCCCGGCACCGGCTTCGCTGGTCATGATGCGGCCTAGTGGTTGTCGCGCGGGACGCCCATCGTCTGCGCGACCCGCTGATACTTCACGGCCGGCTTGAGCACCATGCCCTCGTCGAACTGCTCCACCATGGAGCGCTGGATTTCCTGCCACGGGGTCTGGCTCTTGGGCATGGGGAAGCCGCCATGGGCCTGGAGGTCGGCGCGGCGCTGGTTCAGTTCCTCGTCCGAAATCAGGATGTCGGCGGTGCCCTTGAGGAGATCGATGCGCACCCGGTCGCCGGTCTTGAGGATGGACAGCCCGCCACCCGCCGCCGCTTCCGGCGAGGCATTGAGGATGGAGGGCGAGCCGGAGGTGCCGGACTGGCGGCCATCGCCGATGCAGGGCAGCGCATTGATGCCCTTCTTCAGCAGCGCGGCCGGCGGCTGCATGTTCACCACCTCGGCACCGCCGGGATAGCCCAGCGGGCCGGTGCCGCGGATGAACAGCAAGGTGTGTTCATCAATGCCCAGCGAGGGATCGTCGATGCGGTGGTGATAGTCCTCCGGCCCCTCGAACACCATGGCCGGGCCTTCGAAGGCATTGGGGTCGTCCGGGTTCGACAGGAAGCGGTCATGGAATTCCTGCGAGATCACGCTGGTCTTCATCAGCGCATTGTCGAACAGGTTTCCGCGCAGCACCAGGAAGCCTGCGGCCTCCTTCAGCGGCTCGCCATAGGGACGGATGACATCGCGATCCCACGAAGTCTTGCCGCGGCAATTCTCGCCGATGCTGCGCCCGTTCACGGTGAGCGCGCCTTCATGGATCTTGCCGGCGTCGATCAGCTCGGACACCACCGCCGGAATGCCGCCGGCGCGATGGAACTCCTCGCCCAGATAGGCGCCCGCAGGCTGCATGTTGACCAGCAGCGGAATGTCGAGGCCCACCTGCTGCCAGTCATCCACGGTCAAAGGCACGCCCACATGGCGGGCGATGGCATTGAGATGGATGGGCGCATTGGTGGAGCCGCCGATGGCGGAATTGACCCGGATGGCGTTCTCGAACGCCTCGCGGGTGAGGATATCGGAGGGTTTCAGATCCTCCCACACCATCTCCACCGCACGCAGGCCGGTCTCATAGGCAATCTGGCCGCGCTCGCGATAAGGCGCGGGAATGGCGGAGCAACCGGGCAGCGACATGCCCAGCGCTTCGGCCAGGCCATTCATGGTGGAAGCGGTGCCCATGGTGTTGCAATGGCCCACGGACGGGGCCGAGGAGGCCACCACATTCATGAAGGTGTCGTAGTCCATCTCGCCCGCCGCATGCTGGGCGCGGGCCTTCCACACCACGGTGCCGGAGCCGGTGCGCTCGCCCTTCCACCAGCCGTTCAGCATCGGCCCGCCGGAGAGGACGATGGCGGGAATGTTCACGGTCGCCGCCGCCATGATGCAGGCGGGCGTGGTCTTGTCGCAGCCGGTGGTCAGCACCACGCCGTCCAGCGGGTAGCCGTAGAGAATTTCCACCAGGCCCAGATAGGCCAGGTTCCGATCCAGCGCCGCGGTGGGGCGCTTGCCGGTTTCCTGGATCGGATGCACGGGGAATTCGAACGCCACGCCGCCGGCGGCATTGATGCCCTCGCGCACCCGCTTGGCCAAGTCCAGATGGTGGCGATTGCACGGCGAGAGGTCGGAGCCGGTCTGGGCGATGCCGATGATCGGCTTGCCCGACTGCAGCTCGGCGCGGGTCAGGCCGAAATTCAGATAACGCTCCAGATAGAGCGCGGTCATGCCGGGATTGTCAGGGTTGTCGAACCAGAGCTGGGAGCGCAGCTTGCGGCCGTGCTTTTCCGGCTGATCCCCTTGTCCAACCATCGGAATTCTCCCTGAATCGGCGCTTGGCGCGACCATTTTCAATCGATTTGATCGCAGGCTTTATGCGCCTCGCGGTCGGCGAAATCAATCAGCCTTGACTGGTTCCAAGTCGCTATCGATGCCGCGCCGCAGATGCTGCAACGCAATGGTTTCCCAGATCGCCACCAGCACCAGCACGCCGGTGGTGGCACTGGCCAGCACCAGGACCGAGACGAACGGCGCGACCATGCTCACCAGCACCAGCAGCACCAGGCCCATGAGATGCGACAGCGGGAAATGGTTCAGCAGGGGGCGCTTGAAGATGCCGTTACCCAGCACGTACAGCGCCGGCCCGCCGAGGACCACGAGGCCCGACGACAGATGCACCGGCTCGCCGGGATGGGCCAGAGCCAGTTCGTCCGCCACCGCGCAGACGATCACGCCGATGACGATGATCTGATGCACGTAGGTGTAGGTGAAACGCGCCAGCTTGCCGGGATTCTTCGACTTGACGATGCGTTCGGAGCCGCGCTCGACGCCGGTGTCGAAATAGATCCACCACATGGCGACGCTGCCCAGGAAGGCGACCACGAATGCGGCCACATTGTCCCACTGCCACGGCATCTCGGCAAAGGTGCTGCCGGTGACCAGGATCGATTCGCCCAAGGCGATGATGAGGAACAGGCCGCAGCGCTCGGCCATGTGGCCGCCCTCCACGTCCCAGTCGGCGGTGGAGGAGCGGCCCAGGAATGGCGTCCAGAACCCCACCAGGGGGGCAAAATTATCCAGCGCCATGGCTAGCACCCATAGCCAGAGGCGAGCGCCGTCATCTGCCAGGGCCCCCGCGATCCAGACCGCGCCGGTCAGCACGTTCCAGGCCAGGATGCGATAGAAATTGCGCTGGAGGGTGCGATGCTCCCCCCGCAGCATCCACGCCACCACGGCGGAGCGACCGCACTGGAAGGTGGCATAGGCCAGGGCAAACACCAGCGCCCCGTCGCCGAAGGCCGTCGGCAGGCTGGCGGAGATCACCAGCCCCAGCAGCATCAGGGCCAGCAGCATGAGCCGGGCCGGGGCACGATTGGGATCAACCCAATTGGTCACCCAGGCGGTGTCGATCCACGCCCACCACACCGCCATGAACAGCACCAGCGCTTCCAGGGCGCCGCGGGGGCTGAGGTGGTTCAGCAGCGCGTGCGAGAGCTGGGTGATGGCGAAGACAAAGACCAGATCGAAGAACAACTCCGCATAGGTGACGCGGTGCTGCTCCCCATCGCCCTTGCGCAGAACCCCGCGGTGCGTCGCGCTCTTCATCTGGCCCCCCTGCACATGCCGGGGACTACCTAAGCTGCCGCCTTCCCCGGATGCAACCGCCGGATCGCACCCGCGCGCGCCGAACGCCCGCTCAGATCTCCGCCCATTGGCGCAGGAGGTTGTGATAGACGCCCGTCAGTTGCACCGCCGAAAGGTGTCCGGGGTGATCCTGGTTGAGGCGCATGATCGCCATGTCCATGTCAAACAAGAGGCCGCGCTGCCCGGCGTCGCGCACCAGGCTCTGGGTCCAGAAGAAGGAGGCGATCCGGGTGCCGCGGGTCACCGGCGTCACATGGTGCAGCGAGGTGGCGGGATAGACGATGGCGTCCCCGGCCGGCAGCTTCACCTTGTGGGCGCCATAGGTGTCCTCCACCACCAGTTCGCCGCCGTCATATTCCGACGGATCAGACAGGAACAGGGTGGTGGAAATGTCGGTGCGCATGCGCTGGCCGCTGGCGCGGATGGTGCGAATGGCATTGTCGACATGGGAGCCGAACGTCATGCCCGCCTCATAGCGGTTGAACATGGGCGGCAAGATGTGGTTCGGCAGCGCCGCCGACATGAACAGGACCGAGCGTTCAAGGGCCGCGCGCACCATGTCGCCCAGTTCGCGGGCCTCGGGGCTGGCATCGGGAAGCTGGAGATTGTTTTTCACCGCCGCGCTCTGGGCCCCGGCCGTGGCGCGGCCGTCGATCCAGCCGGCCTGGTCCATCACCGCACGGCAGCGGGCCACCTGTTCGGCGCTGAGCACCTGGGGAATACGGATCATCATGTCGGGTCAAACTCCGCGCCGCCGGATCCCGACGCGGCCCCGGACCGGGGACAGCGCGCCGATCACCGGCCGCGAACGCGAAAACCCGCCGCACCGGACGGTGCGGCGGGCGGGTTGGGCAACACTCAGAAAGTGGCGCGCGCGGTGAGGGTGGCGGAGCGCCCGGCGGCCGGAACGGCCTGACCGCCATAATACTGGGCGTAGTACAGCTCGTCGGTCAGGTTGTAGACGTTGAGCTGGACCTGGAAGTTCTTGTTGATCTGGTAGCTCGCCATGGCATCGAACGACCAGTAGGACGGCACGTAGACAGTGTTCGCCAGGTTGGCGAACGTATCGTCATTGTAGGTCGCGCCCGCCCCCACCAGGAACTGCGGGGTGAAGTTGTAGGAGGTCCAGAAGGAGAAGGAGTTCGGCGGTGCATTGGGCAGTTCGTTGCCCACGGTCGCCAACGTGGCGAGCGTCACACCGGGACCGACGCTGAGGACCTCGGTATCCATGTGGGTGAAGCTGGCAGTGACGTTCCAGTCCTTGGTCAGGGCGCCACCGACGCCCAGCGAATAGCCCTGCACCCGCTGCTCACCACCCAGGATCGTCGGCGGCAAACTCGCCGCCGGGTCGGTGGCCAGGCGGGTATTGGTCTTCATGGTGCGGAACAGAGCGCCGGTGAGCGTCACTTTGCCGTCGAGCACCATGGCCTTTACGCCGACTTCGGCAGTGGTGTTCTTCTCCGGCGCCAAGCTCACGGTGCCGGTGTCGAGCACGCCATATTCGGACGAGGGGTTCGAAGAGGTGCCATAGGTGGCATAAACGTTCACCGTCTCGATCGGGCTGAAGATCACCCCGAGCTTGTAATTGAACATGCTGTCGCTGTTCTTCAGCCAGGACGGCACCCCGGTCGCGGTATTACCCGTCGTTGTCACCGTCCAGGCATCATATTCTGTATTGGTATTGTCTAAGCGGAAGCCGCCCATGATCTGCCAATACTTATTGATCTTGATTTGATCCGCCGCATACACCGCCACATCGGTCATGGTGGTGTTATTGGTGGTGGTGGGCAGGTAGTTGGTGTAGCCGCCCAAACCATACGTTGCCGATACATCGCTCGGCGCCGCCAGGGACACACGACACGCGGCCACGGTCTGGCTGCACAGATTATACCGCTGCTGGTGCCGGGTCTCGCGCGTAAGCTCGAGGCCAACATTCATGGTGTGCTCGAACTCGCCCCATTTGAACTTCGCCACCAGGTCGGTGATGTTGGTCAATTGCGTGTTGTCGGTCTCGGTCTGGAACCGCTGCATGCCGATGGTCATGGCATTGACCGGATATCCCACCTGCGTGCTCGGCAAGGGCGAAGCAAATGACACATTCCCACTGGTGCCCAACGCACGCGGAGCGGTGACACGCGCCAGACGATCGTTGCTGGTGTAGCGCGTACCGTTGGTCAGCGTTATGTAATCATTCAGTTCGTGTTCGAACTGCAGCGTCGCCATATTGGTGTCCGTGGTCACCTTGTCGGCGTATGGCCCGTTGGTGACACCGTACCAGGTATTGCGGGCCACCGGCACCGGCGAGGTGGCAGCGCCATTGCCGTAATAGCCGCCGATCTTCTGGCCGAAATTGCTCGCCGATGTGCTCTGCGTGGGCGCCGGCAAATACGGCACGCCATAGTCCGGCACCGACTCTTCATGCTGATAATAATAGGACGCGGTCATCTGCGTCTTGTCGCTGAGCTTGACCGTGACCGACGGCGCAACGCCCCAGCGGGTGGAGTTCGCATTGTCGCGGTCGGCCACGTCCACGTCCTGCGCCATCAGATTGATGCGGGCGTAGACGCTATCATTGTATTTGCCATTAGCATCCACCGTGGTGCGCCAGCCCCCGGCGGTATAGCCGCTCACATCGGCATTCACGAAGGTGGCGTTCTTCGGCAGCTTCGACACCAGATTGATGACGCCGCCGGTAGAGCCGCGGCCGAAAGCGAAGGACGACGGCCCGAGAAACACGTCCACCGAGTCGATGTTGAACATGTCGCGGGTGTACCAACCCGGATCGCGGATGCCGTCCCGGTAAAGATCGCCGCGGGCGGAGAAGCCGCGGATGATGGGATTGTCGCCCTGCTGTCCGCCCTCACCGGCGCTGAAGGTGATGCCGGAAACGTTGCGCAGCGCCTGCTCCAGCGTGGTGTCGTTCTGCTGGCGGATCACCTCCTGGGTGACCACATTGACCTGCTGCGCCATGTTGAAGATCGGCACCGGAAGCCGGGTGACGCCCGTGGTCTCGGCTGTGAAGCCGCCCGTGTCGCTCTGCACCTGAACCGTCGGCAATTCCAGCTCGGAGCCGGCGGTGCTGGCCTGCTGGGCCAGCGCCGGACCTGCCACCATGGCGGATGCGACGCCGACGGTCAGGTGCAGGGACCCCATGAGCGCCGCGCGAATTCCCTCGGGCTGATTGGAGGAGTGAATACCTTCCGCAGATACAACCGGGGGCATACGCACCCTCCTTCTGAAATTGCGTGCCCGGCGACGAGCACAAGCAATATGTTGATTTCGATCCTTTGCGTTCTATTTCCAGATCATGACTTTCAGCAACAAAAAACCCCCTCAGAAGCGCCACATTTGAGACACACCAAACTGCGCTTTACTGTATTTGTAATAATTATAAACTTGAAGCAGGTGGCGGTGCGACCTTTGTGGGCCTACGGCCGCTGCGATGCCCATCACGCGGCGGCCTTGCATCCCGCCGCAAAGGCTGCGATTGCGAGGCATCCAGGAGGCTGACACTGAGCGTGTTTCGCAGTCCCGGCGTCCGCCCCGGCGGCGCGCCTCCCGTCACCCGCGGGGATGCCCATGGGATCCAGATCCGCGACGTCTGGCTGAACCGTGGCCCGACGCCGCTGTTCTGCGGCCTGAGCCTGGATCTGACGGAGCCGCGCATCGGCCTGGTGGGACCGAACGGCTCGGGCAAGAGCACGCTGCTGCGGCTGCTGAACGGGCTGATGGCCGCGGATCGCGGCGACATCACCGTGGCGGGGCTCAATGCCCGCACCCACCGCCGCGACCTGCCCACCCGCGTCGGCTTCGTGTTTCAGAATGTGGACCACCAGATCCTGTTTCCCACCGTGCGCGAGGAACTCACCTTCGGCCTGGTGGAGCAGGGCCGCTCCCGCGCCGAAGCGCGGGAGGAAGCCGAGCGGCTGCTGGCCCTGCACGGATGTGGCGACTGGGGCGATCGGGCGGTGGACGCGCTGTCCGAAGGCCAGAAGCAACTGGTCTGCATTCTGGCCGCCATCGCTCCCGGCCCGCCGATCCTGGTCATGGACGAGCCGCTGGCCAGCCTCGATCTGGCCACCCGCCTGGCGCTGGCCGCGCGCCTCGCCCGCCTGCCGCACCAGATCATCATGGCCAGCCACGATCTCGACCTGCTGGCGACCTTCGACCGGGTGATCTGGCTGGATGCGGGCCGGATCGTCGGCGACGGCTCCCCCGGCGAGGTGCTGCCGCTCTATCGCGCCCATGAGATGGCCCGCGCCGCCGCGCAGGATACCCTGTCATGATGTCGGGCTACCTCGCCGGACACTCCATTCTGCACCGCCTTCCGGCGGGGCTGAAGCTTTTTGCTTTGGCGCTTCTGAGCCTCCTCATCTTGCCGATGGACGCCCCTTGGCGCCTGGCTGGCGCCCTGGTGCTGACCCTGGCCGTCTATGCCGCCTTGGGCCGCGCGGCGTTGGCGCGCGTCGGCTTGCTGCGGCCGCTGGTGCCGCTTCTGGTCCTCATGTTCGTGCTCCAGGCCTGGGCAGGCGATTGGACCAGCGCCGGCCTCGAAGCGGGGATGGCCAGCGTCCTGCGCATCGTGCTGATGGTGCTGCTGGCGGATCTGGTCACGCTCAGCACGCCGCTCCAGCACATGATGGATGCGCTGGAGACCGTCCTCAGGCCGCTGCGGCCCCTGGGTGTGTCGCCGCGCAAGCTGGCGCTGGCGGTAGCCCTGGTGCTGCGTTTCGTGCCCGTCCTGCTCTCCGCCTGGCATGCCCGAGAGGAAGCCTGGCGCGCCCGCAGCACCCGACGCCCCTCTTTGGCCCTGATACCGGGCTTTCTGGCCGACACACTGCGGCTGGCCGACCGTGTCGCCGAGGCCCTTGACGCCCGCGGCTTCGGGCGCGGTCGAGGGCCCCATGCCGAGTGACTCAAATGATGATCTGGGAGACTGTTTTGGCTGAGAATACTGCCCTGGAGACCCGGTCGCTGGTCCGCATCGCCTTGTTTGCCGCGCTCATCGGCGTGCTGGGGCTGGTGCCGCCGGTCTATCTGCCCATGGCTGCCGGGGTTCCGGTGACCGCCCAGAGCATGGCCGTCATGCTGGCGGGGCTGGTCCTGGGCGGGCGCAATGGCGCCCTGGCGGTGGCGCTGTTCCTGCTGGTGGTGGCCCTGGGCGCGCCTCTCCTCTCCGGTGGACGCGGCGGACTGGGGGTGTTCTTCGGCCCCACGGCGGGTTTTGCCCTCGGCTTCATTCCCGCCGCCCTGGTGACCGGGTGGCTCGCGCAACGCCTGCCCTGGCCCCGGCTGGCCGCCAATCTCGTGGCGGCCATGGTCGGCGGCATTGGCGTTCTCTATCTCTGCGGGGTCCCCGCGCTGGCGGCGATTGCCCATATCTCGCTCACTAAGGCGCTGCTGGGCAGTCTGGCATTCGTGCCCGGCGATATGCTCAAGGCGGTTCTGGCGGCGCTTGCGGCCCGCACGGTTCAGGACAGCGGCGCGCTCGGCAACAGCCGGCGCTGAGGCGCTGCAAAGGCCGGTTTTCGCAGCAAATGCCGCATTTGGGATACGATCCAGGCGACGGGCACCCGGCAATGTGGCAGAGTTGTCCCATGAGTTTGCAGACTGAAGCCCCCACGCCGCTCGAAGAGCTTCCCCTTGCCGTCACCGCCAATCCGCCCGGTGACGCCCTGGTGGAAACCCTCACCGCAGCCCTGGACAAAGTGGCGGACGCGGCCACCGCGGACGATCCGGTGGAGATGGTCCATGACGCCCGCAAGGCGCTGAAGGAATATCGCGCGCTGCTGCGGCTGGTCCCCGGCGATGCGGCAAAGACGGCCCGCCACGCCGCGGCGGCCACGGCGCGCACCTTGTCGGCGGCGCGGGACCGGCAGGCGGCCCGCGAAGCGCTGGAGGCGCTGGAAGACGCGGATCTGATCCCCGCTCCCCATGCCGCCCAGGCCATGGCGGTGATCGACGCCCTCCCCCATGCCGCCGCCGAGGATGCGGACCACCGGGCCGTTCTCCTGGCCTTCCTGGCCACCGCGCGGGCGGATCATGCCGACCATCTCGATACCGCCGCCCGGGCCGCCGATGTGGTGGCCGGCTTGCGCAAGGCCTATGCAAAGGCTTACGCCGCAAAAGATTGGAGCCGGCCGGAGAGCCTGCACGACTTGCGCAAGCGCGTGGTGACCCATCGCTACCAGATGGCGTTCGCCGCCGACATCAGCCGCGGCGGCAAGGGCGGGAAGCGGGCGCGCAGCGCCCAGCGCCTGCGCGATATTCTCGGCCTCTACCAGGATCTGGAGGCGCTCAAGCTGATCCTGGCCGCCGCCCTCGGCACCGCGCACGAGGCGGTCATGTCCGACATCGCCGCCGCCACCCGCACCTTCCAGCGCAAGCTGGTGAAGCAGGCGCAAGCCCGCCACGCCCAGCTGTTCCGCCACCGCCCGCGCCAGTTCGAGGACCGGCTGCGGCGCCGGTTCGCCCCACCATCCCTCTGATCGGAAAGCGCTTTTTCAGCTTCCCACCCGCAAGGGCGCGCCCATCTTGCGCAGGCAGGCGATCACCGAAAGGGCGGTGATGCGGCCGGTCTTGGGGTTGTCGCTGGGGATGTTCTCGATGGTCATGGAGAAGCTGGCGCTGTCCGCATCCACTTCGATGGAGTGGGTGTTGCGGGTCAGTGCCGGGTCGGCCCAGATGTCCAAGGTGGTGCGGTCGGGGCCGATGCCGGCCAGCGACAGGGCGACCGCCACATTGAGATTGGCCGGGAAGCCCACCGCCGCCTCGCGCGGGGTGCCGGAAAACACCTTCAGAGGCGCCGAAAGGCTTGAAATATCGATGTTATTGGCCACCAGATAGGGGGCGCCGAGCAGGCCCTTCACCGGCTTGCGGGTGGTCATGCGCACCGAGCGGATCTCGCCCTCCGCCGCGGCGGTGACCGCATCCAGGCCCAGCAGCGCGCCGGACGGGACCACGATCTGGCCACCATAAGTCTTTGCCAGATCGATCAATTCCGGATGGGCGAGCAGGGCGCCGGAACTGAGCACCACCACGATCTTGCCCGCCTTCAGGAACGGGCTGGCGATCTCCGGCAGCAAGGCCGCTGGGGCGCATTCGACCACGATATCGGCCAGGGGCTCCAGGTCTTCAATGGCCACCACCTCCACCGGGGTGGCAAGGCCGGCGAGGCGGGTGCGGGCGGCGTCCCGGTCGCGGGCGGACACCGCGGTCAGGCGGCAGCCGGGAAGGCCGGAATCCAGCGCCCGCGCCACGTCCAGGCCGACGGCCCCCAGGCCAGCAATGGCCACCCGCGCCGGCTGGCGCCCATTCGACTGCCCGCTCATGTGATCCCCTTCGCGCCTGGAATACCCCGTCAACACCGGTTTGCTCGATAGCATCGTCCCGCCGTCCGGCGCCAGCGCGAAGGCGCGCCCAGGGTGGGTGCGACCGCGCAAGAAAAAGGCCGGCACGCGGCCAGCCTCTTCCGTCCGATACAAGAAAATACATTGCTTTACAGCATGTTAGGCCAAGACCTACGCATCACGCCTTGGGCTTGGCCAAGGCGTAGCACATGTCCAGATGCATCTGAATGATGGGCAAAGTCTTCTTGGCGAAGGCCTGGAGCACCGGATTGTCGCCGCCCTTGGCGTAGCCGGCGAACAGGCCCACCGCATCCTGGTGGCCCTTGGTCTGCACCGCGATGTAATCGGCGTCGAATGCCGCGCCCTTTTCAGACTTCAGGCGCGCCAGAATGGCATCAAAATCCGCCCCGAGGCCGGGCGGCGGGGTGATGCCTGCATTGGACTTGCCCAGCGCGGCCACAAATCCCTTCCCGATCTTGGTATGATCGGAAATCATCTTGCGCGCAAACACCCGCACCTTGCGGTTCTTGCTGTTCTGCAATGCCACCTGGCTGGTGACGATCTCGAATTGGTTGGCCGCCGCCGCGGTTTCGATGAAGGCCTTGGTGCTGGGCACGGTGGCCGCCGCGGCCAGCGCCGCCGGGGTCGGCTGGCCGGCGGGCGGGGCGGCGTGGGTCATCGCCATGGTGGGGGCCATGGTGGGGGCCATGGTCTGGGCGAGGGCGCCAGGCGCGCTCGCCATCAGGACGCCGCCGACCACAAGTGCGCCCGCGAAAGAGTTAAATGTCACGCGCATATCGCCCCACTCCCCATGATTTACGTGTGTATGATACCTACATTCCGTGACGCTTTCCCACAATTCACCAAATGCGACACCCTGTGGCACGGGCATGTCCCATGACACGCCCTATTGCGGCATCACCACCGGCTTGGTGGCGGGGAAGCGGGCGATGGTTGCCGCATCCACATTCAGGTGCTGAGACACCATCGCCCGCGGCGTATGGGCGAGCCAGTCGGACAGCGACACATCCTGGAACTCCGGGGCGCGGAACACCTCCAGGAACACCAGGTCGGTGGTGCCGGTGTTGCGCACATAATGGCCGAGCGACTTCTTCACATAGCCGATGTCGCCGGGCTTGAAATTCTGCGTCACCGCCTTGGGGCCGGTGGCGAAGATGGTCATCTCCGCTTCGCCGGCGATGTAATATTGCCACTCGTCCGCATTGGGGTGCCAGTGCATCTCCCGCAGCCCGCCGGGATGCACCGTCACCAAGGCGGCGGCGATGGTGGTGGAGGCGGGGAAGTTGCGGCTGTCGACGATGCGCGCCTCGCCGCCCTTGGTGCTGCGGCTGGGGGCCATGCCGGCCAAATCGAAGGTGGAGGCCCGCGGCATCCGCCCGACGCTGCCGGCGGCCTCCGCCTGCTCGGCGGCGAGCGGGCCGGGCATGGCGCCCTGGAAGATGTAGAGATCGTCCAGCGGAATGCGGGCGAAGGTCTCCGCCGGCAGGCCGAAGTTCAGCGCCAGCACCTCCGGCGGGGTGTGGGCCATCCATTCGGTCAGCATCAGGGTGCTGTATTCGCTGGCCTTGCCATCGTCGAAGCAGAGGATGAATTCGGTGCCGTCGGGCCCGATGCCCTGGAGCGAATGGGGCAGGCCGGCGGGGAAATACCACAGCCCGCCCTCGCCCACGTCCTCCACATTGGCGCGGCCGGCGGCATCGATGGTGGTGATGCGGCAGGCGCCCTTGGTGACATAGGCCCATTCCGCCTGCTGGTGCCAATGCATCTCGCGGATGCCGCCGCGGGTCAGGCGCATGTTGACGCCGGAGATCTGCTCGGAGATGGCGAAATCCGCCTGGGTCACCTGCCGCGCCCAGCCGCCGTTCTGCACCCGGCGGGGAGCGTTGTTGAACGAGGCCCAGAACATCGGCATGTCGCCCACGTCGGTGGCCGGCGGCGAAAAGGCGCCGGGGAACTGGCTGGCCAGCGCCGGATTCTGCGGGCCGGGATCGGTGGCGCTGGAGGGATTGCTCAGGGTGTTGGTCACCCCCTGCGGCGGGCGGTCGGGATTGCCGAAACTGGCGGCCTGGGCGGCGGAGGCGGCGGTCATCACCGTCCCGGCGGCGGCCGCGGCCAGCAGATTGCGACGAGAGAGCGGGTCCATGGCTGTCTTCCCTGCGGTTCCGGTGCTGCGCCGGCCGCTTCGATTATAGCGCGCCCCGCGCCGGGGGCGCTGACCGCAAGATCATTTCATGCCATCTTTCCCCTCTGGTCTTCCCACTTCCCACGCTCCGGGATCGCTTGCCCATGCCGCTCGCGCTCGTGTCCATCGCCACCGAAGCCGAGCCCCTCGACGGCTTGCTCTACACGCCGGACACCGGGCCGGTGCGCGCGGCGGCGCTGCTGATGCACGGCAATTGCCATAATTTCTACACCGGCCCGTCGCGCTTCCTGCCCCCGGTGCTGCTGGAGCGCGGCATTGCGTGCCTGGCCTTCAACCGGCGCGGCCATGACATGGTGACCTCGCTCACCGGCCGGGCGGTGGGCGGCGGCTCGTTCCAATTGGCGCGCGAAGCCATCGCCGACAACCGGGCGGCCGCGGACTTCCTCGCCGCGCGCGGCTTCACCCATCCCATCGTCATCGGCCACAGCAATGGCGGCATGCTGGCGGCCCAGCATTGCGCCGACGATTATGGCGCGCCGCGCGCTTTGGTGCTGATGTCGGCCCATAGCGGCGGCACCTCGAACGTTCCGCTCATGAGCGGCCTCGGCCTGTTCGCCCAGGATCGATTGCCGGAACTCACCGCCACCGCGCAGGCGATGGTGGACGCGGGACGCGGGCGCGAACTGATGCTGCTGCCGGACTGGTGGTGGGTGATCAGCGCCGAGAGTTTTCTCGACCGGGTGCACAACACCCCCGATACGCTGGTCAATGCCCCAAGGGTCCGCTGCCCGACGCTCTATCTGCGCGGCGACCAGGAATCCCCCGCCGGCTATCCCGCCGAGGCCTTCGGCGCCGCCGCCACCGCCCCGTGCGATGTCTGGGTGCTGCCGAATTGCGATCATTTCTATACCGGCCAGGAGCAGCAGGTGGCGGTTCAGGTGGCCGACTGGATTGATCGCACCTGCGGTTTCACCGCCCCCTGAGGCGCCCCAACGCCCTGCGACACAAGCCGCGCGACGGCCCGCCGCAGCCCCTGCGGCCAAGCTGAACGCCCATGCGGCATTGCAGCAATGCGGGGGTACGTCTCGTCGCAGCGACACCGGCTATCGTCGCCGCAACACCTGTTGCAATGTTATAAGTCCTCTCATGTGCAACCACCGGGCGCGTTTCGGCCCGGCAGCGTTCAGCAGAAGGACAACTCGCGTGAGCACCGTCCCGACGGCACGCCCGGCGCCTCCCGCAGGCGCGGCCCCCGCCCGTGCGCCCCGCCCCGCCCATTATGCCGCACGCGCCGGTGGCCGGCTCGCTGCGTATCCCTTCATGGCAGCGGATGTCGCCGGTGCCGGAGTGTGCGCTTCCGGGAGCCGCCCGCGTCTTGCGGCGGCCCCAGCACATCTCACCGTCTGCAAAGGTATCGCATCATGTTCGGTCTGACCGCCCTGGAACTGGCGCGGATCCAGTTCGGCTTCACCATCTCGTTCCACATCGTGTTTCCCGCCATCACCATCGGACTGGCCAGCTATCTGGCGGTGCTCGAGGGGCTGTGGCTGTGGAAGAAGGACGGGACCTATCGCGACCTCTACCATTTCTGGTCCAAGGTCTTCGCCGTCAACTTCGCCATGGGCGTGGTCTCCGGCCTGGTGATGGCCTACCAGTTCGGCACCAACTGGAGCTATTTCTCCGCCTTCGCCGGCGGCGTCACCGGCCCGCTGCTGGCCTATGAGGTGCTCACCGCCTTCTTCCTGGAGGCGGGCTTTCTCGGCGTGATGCTGTTCGGCTGGAACAAGGTGGGGCCGGGATTGCACTTCTTCGCCACCGTCATGGTGGCGCTGGGCACGCTGGTCTCCACCACCTGGATTCTGGCCTCCAATTCCTGGATGCAGACCCCGCAGGGCTTCGAGATCATCGGCGGGCGGGTGGTGCCCACCGACTGGCTGGCGGTGATCTTCAACCCCTCCTTCCCCTATCGCCTCGTCCACATGACGCTGGCGGCGTATCTCGCCACGGCCCTGTTCGTGGGCGCCTCGGGCGCCTGGCATCTGCTCAAGGGCCGCCAGACCCCGGCCATGCGCACCATGTTCTCCATGTCGCTGTGGATGCTGCTGCTGGTGACCCCGCTGCAGATCTATGCGGGCGATTCCCACGGCCTCAACACGCTGAAGTATCAGCCGGCCAAGCTCGCGGCTATCGAAGGCCATTGGGAGAATGTGCCCGGCGAGGCGGTGCCGCTGATCCTGTTCGGCTGGCCGGACATGGCCAAGGAGACCACCCGCTGGGCGGTGGAAATCCCCCATCTGGGAAGCCTGCTGCTGACCCATAGCTGGGACGGCCAGATCCCCGCTTTGAAGGAATTTGCCCCCGAGGACCGGCCCAACTCCACCGTGGTGTTCTGGACCTTCCGCATCATGGTGGGCCTGGGCATGCTGATGCTGCTGCTGGCGGTGGGCGGGGCGTGGCTGCGCTGGCGCGGCACCCTCTATGAGAACCGCCTGTTCCTGTGGTTCGCCCTGCTCATGGGCCCCACCGGCATCATCGCCATCCTGGCCGGCTGGTTCACCACCGAGATCGGCCGACAGCCCTGGATCGTCTATGGGGTGATGCGCACCAAGGACGCGGTCTCCAACCATTCGGCGCTGGCGCTGTCCGCCACGCTGGGCCTGTTCTTCGTGATGTATTTCTTCGTGTTCGGCACCGGGCTCAGCTACATGCTGAAACTGGTGGGACGCGGCCCCGACGCCCACGAGCCCCCGCCCCATGGCGAGAGCGACGGCGGCAAGAAGCAGGCCGGCGGGCCGCAGAACATGCGCCCGTCCCGGCCGCTGTCGGCGGCGCCCGACGACGTGTCGCCCACCCCTTCTTCCAGCACGGGAGCCTGACGCACATGGGCATCGATCTCCCCCTCATCTGGGCCGGCATCATCGGCTTCGGCCTGATGATGTATGTGGTCATGGATGGTTTCGACCTCGGCATCGGCATCCTGTTCCCGTTCGTGCAGGATCGCACCGACCGCGACACCATGGTCAACACCGTCGCCCCGGTGTGGGACGGCAACGAGACCTGGCTGGTGCTGGGCGGCGCCGGCCTGCTGGCGGCGTTTCCGCTGGCCTATTCGGTGCTGCTGAGCGCGCTCTATCTGCCGCTGGTGACCATGCTGGCCGGGCTGATCTGGCGCGGGGTGGGGTTCGAGTTCCGCTTCAAGGCGGACGAGAGCCACAAATGGTTCTGGGACCATGCCTTCGCCTGGGGCTCCTATATCGCCACCTTCTCGCAAGGGGTGTGCCTCGGCGCCTTCATCAACGGCTTCACCGTCACCGGCCCGTCCTATGACGGCGGGGCGCTGGAGTTCCTGACCCCGTTCAGCATCTTCACCGGCCTGTCGCTGCTGGTGGCCTATGCGCTGCTCGGTGCGACCTGGCTGATCATGAAGACCGAAGGCAATCTGCAGGCGCGCATGGTGGCGCTGGCCCGGCCCATCACTCTGGCGCTGCTGGTGGTGATCGGCCTGGTGAGCCTATGGACGCCGCTGGTGCATGAAGAGGTGGCGCAGCGCTGGTTCACCTTGCCGAACCTGTTCTTCTTCGCGCCCATTCCGGTGCTGGTGCTGGGCACGGTGGCTCTGATGCTGAAGGTGCTGCAGCGGGAGACCCATGCCGCGCCGTTCCTGCTGGCCCTGGCGCTGTTGTTCTTCGGCTATAGTGGGCTGGCCATCAGCCTCTATCCCAACATCATCCCGCCCTCGGTCTCCATCTGGGACGCCGCCGCCCCGGCCGAGAGCATGGGCTTCACTTTGGTGGGGGCGCTGTTCATCATCCCCATCATCCTGGCCTATACCGCGTGGTCCTATTATGTGTTCCGCGGCAAGGTGAAGGCGGGGGAGGGCTACCATTGACCCCCGCCGCCGAGCGCCCCTCCTGGCTGAAGCGGATCGGCTGGCTGGTGCTGATCTGGGCGCTGAGCGTCGGCGCGCTGGGGCTGTTCGCCCTGGCGTTCCGCGTGATCATGCGCAGCGTGGGGCTCTCCCCCTAGCTGCGGGGCTCAGGCGCTGATGCGGTCCGCCGCCTCCACCTCGCCGCCCAGATAGGCGGCGCGCACATGGGGATCGGCGATCAGCGCCTCGCCGGAGCCCTCCATGACGATGCGCCCCGCCTCCAAGAGATAGGCGTGGTCGCACAGTTCCAGCGCCGCATAGGCATTCTGCTCCACCAGCAGCACGGTGGCGCCGCCATCGCGGATGGCGCGGATGATGGTGAGCACCTGCTCGACGATGTTCGGCGCCAGCCCCAGCGAGGGCTCATCGAACAGCACCAGCTTGGGCCGCGACATCAGCGCCCGGCCGATGGCCAGCATTTGCTGCTCGCCGCCCGACAGCGTGCCCGCCGCCTGAGAGCGACGCTCGGCCAGGCGGGGAAAGTCGTTGTAGACCCGCGCATAATCCGCCCGCACCCCGGCGGGGTCATTGCGCAGATAGGCGCCCATGGCGAGATTTTCCGCCACGCTCATATGCGGAAACACCCGCCGGCCTTCCGGGCAATGGGCGATGCCCAAAGCCAGCATGCGGCGGGGATCAGCGCCGGTGACATCCTGGCCCTCGAACCGGATCGTGCCGGAGCGCGGCTTCACCAGCCCGGAGATGGCGCGCAAGGTGGTGGACTTGCCGGCGCCATTGGCGCCCACCAAAGCCACCAGCCGCCCCGCTCCCACCTCCAGCGACAGGCCCTTGAGCGCGCTCACCTGCCCGTAGGCGCAGACCAGATCGGTGATCTCAAGCATGGGCGGCCTCCTGCTCTGCCGCTTTGGCGGCGCTCTTGCCCAGATAGGCCTCGATCACCGCCGGATTGGCGCGGATCGCCGCCGGCGGGCCTTCGGCGATGAGGCGGCCATAGTTCAGCACCACGATGCGGTCGGACACCTCCATCACCATGGGCATGTCGTGCTCCACCAAAAGGATGGTGACGCCGCGCGCGCGGATGGTGCGCAGCAATTGCACGAACACCTGGGTCTCGGAGGCATTCATGCCCGATACCGGCTCATCCAGCAGCAGCATGGCCGGGCGGGTGGCCAGCGCCAGCGCCACCCCCACCAGGCGCTGCTCGCCATAGGACAAGGCCCCCGCCATCTCGTCCGCCCGGTGGGCCAGGCCCACCAGATCGAGAATGCCATAGGCCGTGTCCCGCGCCGCGCGCTCGGCGGCGCGCTCGCGCGGCAGGTTGAAGATGGCGTCGATCAGCCGCCCCGAGCCCTCGCGATGGAGGCCGATCAGCACATTCTCCAGCACCGTGTCATTGGCGAACACGCTGGTGCGCTGGAAGGTGCGCGCCAGCCCCAGCCGGGTGATGGCGTGCGGCTTCAGCCCCGCCAGCGGCACGCCCTGGAACCGCACCTCCCCCTGCGTGGGCTTGAGGAAGCCGGTGATGACGTTGAACGCCGTGGTCTTGCCGGCGCCATTGGGGCCGATGAGGCTGAGGATCTCGCCGGGGCGCACGTCGAAATGCAGATCGGCGATGGCGGTGAGGCCGCCGAAGCGCACCGCCACGTGATCCACGCACAGGATGGGCTTTGCTTCGCTGACCGAAACACTCATGGCTGGCCCTCCGCTTCCAGGGGTTTGGGCGCCGCCATCGGTTTCCGGCGGCGGGGGGCGAACAGATCCTCCAGCTTCGGCACGATGCCGCGGGGCATCACGAACAGGATCAGGATCAGCACCGCGCCATAGACGATCCACTGCGCCTCCGGCGCCATCACCGGCCGCAGCGCCACCGGCAGAAGGCCGAAAATCAGCCCGCCCACCACCGGGCCGGCCAAGGTGCCCTTGCCGCCGCTCACCACCATGATGACCATGGTCACCGTGGTGGCGAAGATGAAGATATCCGGATCGACGATGCGGAAATAATGCGCATAAAGCGAGCCCGCCGCCCCGGCCATGGCGGCAGAGGCTGTGGCGGCGATGGTCAGCGTGCGGGTGGCATTCACCCCCACGGAGAGGGCGAGTGCCTCATTCTCCTTCAGCCCGCGCATGGCGCGGCCGAAGCGCGAGCGGGTGAAGCGCATCACCACCAGATAGCTGAGCGCCGCCACCGCCAGCACCAGATAATAATTCTGCACCTTGGTGCGGAAGATCATCTCGCCCACGCCCGGCAAGCCGAGGCGCATGGCGGGAATGCCGGTGAGCGCCAGCGGCCCCTGGGTCAGCTCCACCCAATTCAGCGCCACCAGCCGCACCACTTCGGCGAACGAGATGGTGACGATAACGAAATAGGCCCCACGCACCCGGAACGACAGCCGCCCCACCAGATAGCCCGTTGCGCCGGCGATCAACACCGCCAGGACGAAGCCGACGACCGGCGGCCACGGCTCATGCACCACCCGCCAGCCGAACAGCAGCTCCGCATCGAAGCCCAGCGCGGTGAGCGCGCTCACATAAGCGCCGATGCCGAAGAAGGCCACATGCCCGAGGCTGAGCTGGCCGGTATAGCCCAGCAGCAGATTGAGGCTCATGGCGCCGATGGTGAAGATGCCGGTCTGGATCAGCGCATTGAGCAGATAGGGATCGCTCAAGCCCAGCGGCAGCAGCGCCAGGATGACCAGGAGGAGAAGGGGGAAATAGCGCATCATCCGATCCGCTCCGCGCGGGCGAACAGGCCGGTGGGCTTGACCAGCAGCACCGCGATGATGATGAGAAAGCCCATGGCGTCGCGATAGCCCGAGGACACGTAGCCGGCCCCAAATTCCTCCGCCAAGGCAAGGATAAAGCCGCCGATGGTGGCGCCGGTGATGGAGCCGAGCCCGCCGAGAATGACGATGGCGAAGGCTTTGACCGCCGCCAGATCGCCCATCTGCGGGAACACCACATAGACCGGCCCCAGCAAGGCGCCGGCGGCAGCAGCCAGACTGGAGCCGATGGCGAAGGTGGCGGTGTAGATGAAGCCCACATTCACCCCCATCAGCGCCGCCGTGTCCGCATCCTGGAAGCTGGCGCGCATGGCCCGGCCCAATTTGGTGCCGTTGATGGCGCCATAGGTGATCGCGATCAGCGCCAGCGCGGCGGCGAACACGAACACCCGCAGCCAGGACAAGGACACCGGGCCGATCTGCAATGGCGCATCGGGAAAGGGCGAGGGAATGGCTTTGGCGACGCCGCCGAAGATCCACAATGTGCCCGATTGCAGGATGATGCCGGCGCCGATCATCACCAGCATGGTGGTATCGATATCCGAGCCGCGCAGCGGGCGCAGCAGCACGAACTCGATCACCGCCCCCAGCACCAGCCCGGCGAGGATGGCCACCGGCAGCGCCAGGAAGAAGTCCAGCCCCAGCGCCACCGAGGCGATGTAGGCGGCATAGGCGCCGAAGGTATAAAGCGCGCCATGGGTGAAATTCACCACATTCATGATGCCGAAGATCAGCGTCAGGCCGATGCCCAGCAGCGCATAGGTGCCGCCGAGCACCAGCGTATTGGCGAGATGTTGCAGGGCTTGCGTCACGGGCGGCTCCGAAATGAGCGGAAGATCAGGAATTGGTCAGAGAAGGCCCCGCCCGGCACGGCGCCGGGCGGGGATTGGTGGCCGTTTGCGACCACAAAGGCGCTCGATGCGCCCTCGGTCGTCAGACCCGAATGACTCTACCGGTCGTCATGCCCGGCCTTGTGCCGGGCATCCACGCCGCGCGGCTTGCGCCAACGTCAGAGGACGTGTCCAAGCCCAACCGCGTGGATGGCCGGGACAAGCCCGGCCATGACGAATGGAGAGGGTGTGGAGGAAGGGCTAGGAGCACCCCTCCAGGCCGAGCCCGGCCATGACCAAGGGAGGGACCTGCGCCCCTGCCGGCACAGCCCGTCAGAGATTGACCAGGCTGACCTTCCCGCCCTCGATCTTGATGAGATAGACCAGAGGCTTGCTCTGGCCGCTCTCCTTGCCTTCGGGGCCGGACTTGGCGAAGGCGATGGGGCCGTTGAGGCCGGTGAGCTTCACTTCCCAGAACCCCTTCTGGATCGCCTTCGGCTCGGCGGCGCCGCCCTTCTCGATGGCGGCGGCGATGGTGCGGATGCCGTCATAGCCGCGGAAGCTCTCGGTGGCGCCGGCGAATTCGAAGCCGCGCTTCTTCCACTCGCCGAGGAAATAAGCGGTGGCGGCGGGATCGGGGGTCTGGGCCGGATCCCACGGCAGGAAGGTGGTGAGGTGCATGGTGCCCTCGGCCGCCGCCCCGGCCTGGGCGATGATCTGGTCCGGATTCTGCGAGCCGCCGGTGGTGATCACCCGCTTCTTAAGCCCCAGCGCCGCCATCTGCTTGAAGATGAGGGTCAGCTGGTCCACCGCCGTGGTGATGATGATGGTGTCGCTGTCGGAGGCCTTGATCTTGGCCAGCTGCGCGCTCATGTCCTGCGCCGCAGGGTCCATGGTCTCCACCAGGCCCACCTGCACGCCCTTGGTCTTGAACATGGCGCCGAAATCCAGCGAGGCGCCGCGGCCCCAGTCATTGTTGATGACCAGGAAATCCACCTTCTTCAGGCCCAGCTTGTCCACCTTGGGCGCGAACAGTTCCGCCTCCAGCGCCGAGGGCGGCGAGATGCGGAAGATATAGGGATTGCCCGAGGTGGTGATCTTGCCGGAGGAGGAGGTCTCCACCAGCATGGGCACTTCATAATCCATCAGTTTGGGCATCACCGCGAGCGTCAGGCTGGAGCCCCAGGCGCCCATCATCACCGGGGTCTTGTCGGAGGTGATCAGCTTTTCAGCAACGGCTGCCGCCTCGGTGGGGTTGCTCTTATTGTCCTCGATCACCAATTCGATCTTCTTGCCGAGCACGCCGCCCTTGGCGTTGATCTCGTCGGCGGCGATCTTGGCGCCGTTCACCACATAGGTGCCGGAGGCGGCGAACGGGCCGGTGAGCGGCTCGTTGACGCCGATCTTGATGGTCTGGGCGGAGGCCGCACTGGCCAAAAGGGTCAGCGACAAGGCGGCAAGCGAGGCAAAGCGGAACGGTGTCGTCATCGCGGTCTCCTGGGGTGAACGTGAAACGGGTGAAGGGGCAGGCGCAAGCAGGCGTGGGCGGTAAAAACGGGCTAGGGCGGGCCGACGCGCGGCGTTCGCCAGCGGGCCAGCCGGGCGGCGGCCAGCGCGAGGAGCAGACGCAGCGGATTGAGCCCGGTGCGCGTTGCGGCGGCAGGCGGCGCCCCCGCCATGAGGGCTTCCAGATTGCGAGCGAAATCGGCGGTGAGCCGCCCGGCGATGTCGCGCACCAGGCCGGGGCGGCCGAACTGCGCCAGCGGCCCCTTCAGCGTGTAGCCCACGGACAGCAGGACTTCGCTGGTGCCCGGCGCCGCGCCGGGACGCACCTGGTAGCGCACCTCGCCCTGGGTGGCGGAACGCCCGCCGGCATCGGCGCCCGCGCCGACGATGCGGCCTCTCAGATTGGCCTCATCCCGCGTCACCTGCGCCGCGCCGCGGAAGGTGGCGCCGATGGGGCCGATCTGGATGCGCATGCCGCCCACCACCTGCTCCGGCGTCGGCATCGCCTCCACGAAGGCGCCGGGCAGACAGGCCGCCACCTCGGGGATGCGCGAGAACACGGCGAACACCGCGTCCGGCGGTTGAGCGAGCGTCAGCATTTGCTCGAAGCTGTGGGCGGGGACGAATGCGGCGTCGATGAGCGGCGCCGGGATCGGGCTCAACCGCACAACGGGTGCGATGCTAACGGCCAGGGGGGCGACGGGCGCCCCCTCCCCCGTGCTTGCATGGGCGCCCACCGGACCAAGCCCTCGTCCGGCGATCTGCGCGGGAATGCCGCGCGCACGGCGATCGGCGATCACCGCCAGCACCGCCCGCACGATGCCCACATAGCCGGTGCAGCGGCAGAGGTTGCCGCTCAGCCCCAGGCGCACCCGGCGCTCGTCCGCCTCGGGCAGGCGCAGCACCAGATCGCGGGCGGAGACCAGCATGCCCGGCGTGCAGAAGCCGCATTGCAGCGCATGCTCGCGATTGAAGGCGGCGCGCAATTCGCCCGCCACTTCATCGTCATCCAGACCCTCGATGGTGGTGACGCTTGCCCCGCCGCAGCTACCGGCGAAGGTGAGGCAGGCGCGGGCCGGCTCGCCATCCAGCAACACGGTGCAGGCGCCGCACACCCCATGCTCGCAGCCCAGATGCGTGCCGGTGAGGTTGAGGTCCTCGCGCACGAAATCCGCCAGATGGGTGCGCGGCTCCACCAAGGCCGAGACGGCGCTGCCGTTGACGGTGAGTGCGACCGTCTGCGCCTCGGGGGCGATGAGCTGATGCACGCTCATGCGGCGGCCCTTTCCTGATCCGATTGCAACGCCTGCACAACAGCGCGGCGCAGCACTTCCCCATGCACATGGCGGTCGGTGGCGTCCGTCACGCCCGCCGCGCGCAAGGCGGCATCGGCGGCGCTCATGTCGAGCGCGAAATGCGCCCCCAGGCAGGCCCGACCGTCCGCGATCACCACCGGCGGACGATCCAGCGCGCCCATCACCAGACAAGCGGTGCCGCGCGCGGGGTCGATCAGCGCCACGCCGATGGCATGGGCGAACTCGCCCACCTTGCGGGCATGCTTCACATAGCCGAAGCGGGCGGTGGGCGCGGGCACCGGCAGGCGCACCGCCACCAGCATCTCGCCCGGCCACAGCGCGGTGGAGAGGGCGCCGGTGAGGAAATCGCCCAGCGCCAGACGGCGGCGGCCGTTGGGGCCGGCCAGCTCGACGGACGCATCCAGCGCGCTGAGCGAATTCACCCAATCGGCGGCGGGGTCCGCATGGCACAGGCTCCCGCCAATGGTGCCGCGATTGCGCACGGCGCGATAGGCGATGCCCCCCGCCACCCGCGCCAGCAGCGCGGCGAGCGGGTCGCTGTCATCGCCGAGCGCGATGCGGCCATCCTCGATGTCCGCATGGGTCACCAAGGCGCCCAGCACCAGCGCCTCGCCGTCGCGGGCGCAAGTGCGCAATTCAGCGAGACCGGCGATGTCCAGCACCAGATCGGGCTCGGCGAGACGCAGATTGAGCATGGGACCCAGAGACTGGCCCCCGGCCATGATCTTTACCGCCCCGCCGGGCGCGAGCAGCGCGAGGGCTTCCGTGAGATCGCGCGGGCGATGCAGAGCGAAGGGCGCGGGCTTCATGCGGCGTCCCTCCGGCTGAGGGCGGCGCGCGCCGCCAGGATGGCGTCGACGATGCGGCGCGGGGTGACGGGCGAGTGCAGCATCTCCACGCCCAGCGGGCGCAGCGCGTCATTGATGGCATTGGCCACCGCCGCCGGCGGGGCGATGGCGCCGCCCTCGCCAATGCCCTTCACACCGAAGCGGGTGTAGGGCGAGGGCGTCTCCATATGGTCGATGCGCGGCTCCGGCACCTCAGCGGCGCCGGGCAGCAGATAGTCGGCGAGCGTCGAGGCCAAGGGCTGGCCGGCGGCATCGAAGCGCATCTCCTCATAGAGCGCGGTGCCCAGCCCCTGAGCGAGGCCGCCATAGATCTGGCCGTCCACCACCAGGGGATTCACCAGGGTGCCGCCATCTTCGACGATGACGTAGTCGAGGATCTCCACCGCGCCCAATGCCGGGTCCACCGCCAGCACCACCGCATGGGCGGCATAGCTGAAGGTGCCGCTGTCGCGCACCGGCTTGTAGCCGGCGGTGACTTCCAGCCCGCCCGCATCCACGCCGGGGGGCAGGTCCTGCGGCCGGCGATACCAGATGTGCGCGATCTGCGAGAGCGATACGTCGCCGGTGGGGCCGATCACCCGGCCGTCGGCTACCCGCACGTCGGTGAGATCCGCTTGCAAGAGATGGGCGCCGATGCGGCGGGCGCGCTCGGCCAATTCGGTGCAGGCGGTGGCGACCGCGCCGCCGGCCATCACCATCACGCGCGAGCCCCAGCTGCCGGTGGAATACGGCGTCATGGCGGTGTCGCCATGGACCAGGCGGGTGCGCGCCACCGGCACGCCGAGGATCTCATGCGCCACCTGGGCGAGCGTCGTCTCCAGCCCCTGGCCGTGGGAATGGGCGCCGATGCGCAGTTCCAGGCCGCCATCGGGCGTGAAGCGGGCGCCGGCCTGCTCGAAGCCCGGCACCATGGGAATGCCCCAGCCGGAATAGACCGAAGTGCCGTGCGCCGCCTGCTCGCAATAGATGGAGAGGCCGAGACCGATGCGCCGGCCGTCGTCTTCGCCGCGCGCCTGCCGGGCGCGCACGCCGGCCGCATCGATGGAAATGAGCGCCCGCTCAAGCGCCTGGGGATAATCGCCGCTGTCGAAATGCTTGGCGGTGATGTTGTTGAACGGCATCTGCTCGGGCCGCACCAGGTTTTTCAGCCGCACCACTTCGGGGGCAAGGCCGGCGGCGGCGGCCACCGCGTCCAGCGCCAGTTCCAAAGCGAAGCACACGCCGGTGCGCGCCACGCCGCGATAGGGCAGGATCGGGCATTTGTTGGTGGCCACCGACCAGGTGCGGCAGCGGAAGGCGGGAAAGTCATAGGGGCCGGGCAGAATGCTCGCCACCTGCGCCGCTTCCAGACACGCGGAAAAGGGATAAGCGGAATAGGCGCCGCTATCGACCGTCGCCTCGCACTCCACGCCGCGCAAGGTGCCGTCGCGGTCGGCATAGAGGGTGATCTCGTAATGGTGCTCGCGGCAATTGGCGTTGGCGGTCAGATGCTCGCGGCGATCCTCCAGCCAGCGCAGAGGATGGCCGCAGCGCTGTGCCAGCCAGCCCAGGCACACCTCCTCCGCCAGCAATATGGCCTTGTATCCGAAGCCGCCGCCCACGTCGGGCGAGACGATGCGGATGCGGCCTTCCTCCAGGCCCAGGCATTCGGCGAGGCCGGTGCGCACGATATGCGGCATCTGGCTGGCGGTATGGAACACCATCTGGTCGGCGCGATGATCCAGATGCACCACCACGCCGCGGCCCTCGATGGGCGCCATGCACTGGCGGGCGGTGGAGATGGTGCGCGAGACCTTGATGGGGGCGTCCAGAGCGGCGGCCATATTGATGTCGACCAAGGTCTCCAGGAAGACATTGTCGCCCCAGTGCTCATGCACCAAAGGCGCGCCGGGCGCGCGGGCGGCGATCATGTCGGAGACGGCGGGCAGTTCGTCCAGATCCAGCGTCACGCGGGCGGCGATGTCCTCGGCTTCCGCGCGGGTGGGGGCGACGCACATGGCGATCAGCTCGCCCACTTGCCGCACCTTGCCGGTGGCCAGCACCGGCTGCTCGGAGACCTTGAACCCCGGCAGGCCGGACACGGCGCGGATGGGCTTCACCCCCTCCAGATCGGCGGCGATGAACACCCGGTGGCGATCCGCCGGGGGAATGGAAATGCCGCGGATGCGCGCATGAGCAAGCGGGCTGCGCACGAAGGCCACGTCCTGCATGCCCGGCAACTTGATGTCGCCCACGAACTGGCCGCGCCCGCGCATGAGGCGGTCGTCCTCCTTGCGCGGCAGGCGGGCGCCGACGCCCTCGCCCGATGATGAGCGCGCGCTCATGCCAGCGCATCTCCCAGAATGGCCTGGGCGGTGCGCACCAGCAGGCCGCCGGGGCGGCGCAATTCCTCCAGGATGGAAAAGTGGTTGGCCCCCACCACCGGAACCAGCGGCCCCGGCGCATGGGCACCGGCGCGCAGGGCATGGAGGGCGCGGGCATCGGCCACCAGAGCCGGCACTTCCGCCGTGCCATAGGCGATGGCGAGCGGCTTCTTCACCACCGGCAGCCGCAGCGGCGAGAGAGTGGCGATCTCATCGTCGGTAAGCTTGAGCGCGGTGTTGAGGAAGGTGTCGCGCAGCGGCCCCAGCTCGAACACGCCGGAAATGGCAAGGCCCGCCGTCACCGCCGGATGGGCCAGATGCAGCGCCGCCAGATGCCCGCCCGCCGACCAGCCGGACACCACCAGCGGCCCGGCGATGCCGTGCGCCGGCCCGTCCGCCTTCAGCACGTCCAGCGCGCTGCCGATCTCGGTCACGATGGCCGCAAGCGACGCCTCCGGGGCCAGGGTATGGCTGGGCATCGCCACCGACCAGCCCGCCGCCGCTGCGCCCTCGGCAAAAGCGGCGAACAGCACGCGGGAATTGCGCTGCCAATAGCCGCCATGGATGAAGACGAGACACGGCGCGGCGGGGTCCGCCGCCGGATAGAGATCGAGCTTCTGCCGCGCGCCCGGCCCATAAGGCACGTCCAGATGGGCGGCATGCGCGGCGCGATAGGCGCTGGCGGCTTCATCGCGCGCCGTCACCCAGGCGGCGCTGTCGGGCACCGCCAGATTGTTGTTATAGGCCGCATCCCGCTCGGCCTGGGACAAGCTGCCCCAGACCGTTTGCGGGGTCGGCGCGGCCGCCTGCGCGCTCACGCCGCCACCGCCGCCGGCAGGATCGGCGAGTCCGCGTCGAAGCGGCGGCCGGCGCGCAGGCAGAAGGCCGGGCGCAACAGGCGCTCGGCCACCACGCGGGTGTCCTCATTGTCGCGCAGCAGGAAGCGGCCGCGATCATCGTGCAGCACCGAGATGTCGGCGGCAAAGCCGGGGGTCAGGGCGCCGATGCGGTCGGTCAGGCCCAGCATCTTGGCCGGGTTTGAGGTGACCATGGGCACCACCTGTTCCAGCGGCAGGCCCAGCGCCAGCATGGAGCTCATGGCCTGGGTCAGGCTGAAGCGGGCCTGGCCCTTGAAGGGGTGGTTCTCGTCGTCATAGTGCTCCGGCGGGGTGCCGGCGGGCGGGGGCACTTCGGTGTTGTAGCCGTGCATGTCGGCGCCCAAGGTGTGCGGCACCACGCCCGCCGCCAGCGCCTTCTTGGCCAGGCGATAGGAGAAGTGGCTGCCGTGGCCCACATCCACCTTCAGGCCGCGATCCAGCGCCCGCTGGATGATGTGGTGCACCTCGCCCTGCTGGTTCACGAAGCCGCCCGGATGGCGGGTAAAGGGATGGGCGAGCACGTCGCCTTCCTTCAGCAGCGGGATCACCCGCTCAATAATGGTGTCGGCGTCTTCGCCATTGGCGCCGCTTTCCGGCAGGCCCCACAGGGTGCCGAAATGCACATAGAGCGGCAGATTGGTCTGGCGGCCGATCTCGGCGGCCATCTCCATCACCTTGATGCCCCAGCGGGCAAAACCGCCGATCTCCGCATGGCCCTTGATGCCGCGCACCAGATCCTTGTTGGCATTGGCCGCGCGCACGGTGGCGTCGATGTCCACCCCGTCCGGGCTGTAGAGATTGGGATAGAAATGCCCTTCCAGCCCGCCCACCAGATACGCGGAGAGGAAGGCATAGATGCGGGTCTCGGCGGGCTCGGCGATGAAGTGCCGGAAGCCCGGCAGGGTCATGCAGGAGGGGCCGCCCTGGTCCACCACGGTGGTGACGCCGGAGCGCACGCCCACCATGTCCGGGTTCAGGCCGAAGCGGCCGGTGACATATTGATAGACGTGGCCATGGGTATCGATCATGCCCGGCAGCACCAGCTTGCCGGAGACATCGATCACCTCGGCGGCGCTGGAGGGCAGAATGGTTTCAGCCACCGCTGCGATGCGGCCGTCGCGCACCGCCACGTCGTACAGGCCGTCGATGCCCGAGGTTGGGCAGATCACCCGCCCGCCGCGCAGCAGCAGGTCATATCCCAATGCGTGGATGCCGGCTGCCTCGGTTCCGGTTACGTCGGTCATGGGGTCGTGCCTCCTGTTATGCGCTTGGTGAGGCCTTCGATGGACGACGGCCTCGAAAAAGCGAAGCATGCTTCGTATTTGCCTCCTTGCATGAGGCATGCCAGGAATGGTGGCAGGACGATCGGACGAGGACGCGATGGCAATCGGCAGAGGCGAGAAAACCGCGACCACCGGCCCGAACACGGCCGCGGACCAGCCGGCGGCCCCCGGTGATGACGCGTTGGCATTGCTGCATCCCTGGCCGCTGGAGGATCGCCCGGGCTTCCTCATCCGCCGGCTGCACCAGATCCATGTGGCGCTGTTCGCGGAGATCTGCGCCGCCCACAAGGTGACGCCGCTGCAATACAGCCTGCTCTCGGCCCTGTGCGCCTGCGACAGCGCCGACCAGACCACGCTGGCCGCCATGGTGGCGCTGGACCGCACCACCACCACCGGCGCCTTGAAACGGCTGGAGGCGCGCGGGCTGGTGCAGCGGGGCAAATCGGCAGAGGACCGGCGCTCGCACCGCTGCCGGCTCACCGTCGCCGGCCGCGCCCTGCATGGCGCCATGGAGGCCGACGCCCGCCGCGCCCACGCGCAAACCCTGGCGCCGCTGGGGGTGGAGGACGGCGCGGCGCTGGTGGCGCTGCTGAAGCGGGTGGTGGCGGCTTTCGGCGACCGGGGCGAGCCGCCGACGCTGCCCGCATTCTAGGCGATCGCCTTAGAATTGATCCAAATCAAGGACAAATATCGGGCGGCGGCACTGTAGCGTCACCCGCGCACACGTGACGTAACGGCATCGACACTGTGCTACCGCCCAGGGTGATCGCCTTTGCGATCAGCGCCGGACGCATGCCCCAGGCCTGTCTGGCGCAAGCTCCGGGCGCCAAGGTGCCGCCGATCGTATTCACGCCGCGCGGTACCGCGGCGGCTCGGGAGTTTTGGTCTTGACGTCTTCCCTCTGGCACTCCGGTGGCACCGAGGCGCCCATTATCGTTCCTGAAATGGGCATGGAACTGCGGATCCGGCTGCCGCCGCCTTTGTCCGACGGGGCGATTACGGTGGTGGACTCCATCTGCGCCCCCGGCTTCGGCCCGCCATTGCACCGCTTCCGAGAAGCCAAAGTGCTGCGCATCCTGTCCGGCCGCTTTCTGTTCGCGGTTGATGACACGCGATTTTACGCCAAAGCCGGCGACGTGGTGCATGTGCCCCGCCGGGCCACCAGCGCCTATCTCAACGTCGGGTCCGACCCCGCCATGCTGAGCACCATGTATGTGCCAGGCATGGATGCCAGCGCCTTCTTCGGCGGAATCCGCATGGTGGCCGGCGCCGGCGGCGGCTGGAAGTCACCCGACCTCAGCGCCTATGGCGCCCGCTGGGGGGTGGAGTTCCTCGGCCCGGCGCTCGTCGAGTGAGCGCGGCAACCGGGCGGCGGCCCCCGCCCGCCTGACCCGGGCGGCGGACGGGGATCGGCGCGCCCCGTGCTGCTCACAGATGCCGCAGCACCCGCACCGGCGGCTGGCTCAGCGCCCGCCAGGTGCCCAGCAGGCCGAAGCCCACGGTGAAGGCCAGCGCCAGGGCCACCGCGAACGCCGCCGCTCCGGGGGCAAAGGTGAAGGCGATGTCCATCACCCGCGTCACCACGAAGAAGGCGGCCAGCGTGCCGGCGGCGATGGCGAACACCGCCGTCGCCAATCCCAGCCCGGCATATTCCAGCGCATAGGCCCCCACCAGCCGCGCGCGGGTGGCGCCCAGGGTCTTCAGGATCACCGCATCATAGACCCGGTGCTGATGCCCCGCCGCCAGCGCCCCGGCCAGCACCAGCACCGAGGTGAGCAGCGTCACCAGACTGGCGATGCGGATGCCGAACGACAGATCGCCGATCATCTTGTTGGCCTGGTCCAGCGCCTCCTTCACCCGCACCGTGGTCACGCCGGGATAGGCCTGCGCCACCTGGCGCATGAAGGCCAGTTCCGGCGCCGAGCCCGCGCCTTCGGGAAAGGTCAGGGTCGCCAGCACCGAATAGGGTGCCCCGGCAAAGGTGACGGGGGAGAATTGCATCACGAAATTGATGCCGAGCCGCTCCCATTTCACCTCGCGGAAATTGGCGAGCGTCGCGGTGATGGGGCGACCCAACACGTTCACCGTCACCTTGTCCCCGAGCTTCAGCCCCAGCCCCTCCGCCAGCTTGCGGTCGAACGAGACCTGCGGCTCGGTTTCCCCCGGCTGCCACCAGCGTCCGGCCACCAGCTTGGAGCCTTCCGGCATGTCGTCGCCGAACGAGATGCCGCGGTCGCTCTGCAGCACCCACGCGGCATCGGGGGCGGCTTTGACCTCCTCGGAGGGGATATCGTTGAGCGCGGTGATGCGCCCGCGCAGCATGGGCACCGCCCGATAATCGGCGCCGGGGGCGTTCTGGGCGATGAAGGCGGCGAACGCCGCCTGGTCCTCGCTGGGCACGTCCACAAAGAAGAAGCTGGGCGCCTTCTCCGCCAGCGATCCGGAAATCTCCGCCGTCAGGCTGCGGTCGATCAAGGCGATGGCGGTGAGCAGCGACAGCCCCAGTCCCAGCGACAGCACCACCGTGGGGGTGAGCGCGCCGGGCCGGTGGATATTGGCCAGGGCCAGCCGGGCCATGGTGTTGCGCGGGCGCGGCAGCCGCCGGGTCAAAGCCATGATCCCCGCCGCCACGCCGCGCAGCATCACGAACACCGCCGCCGCCGCGGCGAGGAAGATCAGCGCCGAGCGCAGATCCTCGGCGGTGGCCAGCGCCAGAGCCACCAGGGCCGCCACCGCGAGCGCGCAACCGGCCACATAGACCAGCGAGGGCCAGCTCCGGCGGGTGCCGATCTCATCGCGGAAGAGGGCCGAGACCGGCGCCTCCTGCGCCCGCGCCAGCGGCCACAAGGTGAAGGCGATGGTCACCAGCGCCCCATAGAGCGCCGCGAACAGCAAGGCCCAGGGATCGAGATGCGGCGACAGGGGGAATGGGATGTAGGCCGCCATCACGCCGGCCGCCACGAACGGCACCGCCGCGCCCAGCACCAGCCCGAGGCCGATGCCCAAGGCGGCGATCATGGCCACTTCCAGGAAATAGGTGGCGAAGATGGTGCCGCGCGTGGCCCCCAGCGCCTTCAGGGTGGCGATCACCTCGCGCTTTTCCGCCAGATGGGAGGAGACCGCATTGGCCACCCCCACCCCGCCCACCAGCAAAGCGGTGAGGCCCACCAGGGTCAGATATTGGGCGATGCGCTTGACGTTGCGCTCCAGCTGCGGCGAGGCGGCATCGCGGGTGCGCACTTCGAAGCCCGCCTCCGGCGCCCCGGCCCGCACCTTTTCCACGAGAGCGGTGAGCGCGGCGGGGCTGCTGTCCGCCAACGCCACCCGATAGCTCCAGCGCACCAGGCTGCCGGGCTGGATCAATCCGGTGGCCGGCAAGGCCGCATCCGAGATCAGCAGGCGCGGCCCGAAGCCGACGCCGGACGACAGCCGGTCCGGCTCGCTGGCCAGCACCGCGCGCAGTTCCAGGGTGGCGGCGCCCACCTGGATGCGGTCGCCCACCTTCAGGTCGAGGCGCGAGAACAAGGTCTCGTCTGCCACCGCCCCATAGACCCCGGCCCGCTCGGCCAAGGCATCGGCCAGCGGCAGAGAGGGCGCCAGTTCCGGCGTGCCCACCAGCGGATAGGTGCGGTCCACCCCCTTCATTTCCACCAAAGTGGCGGCGCCCGACGGCGCCCGCGCCATGGCCCGCAGCAGCGCCACCCGGCCGACGCTGCCGGTGGCCGCATGCAGCACCGCCTGCTCCGCCGGGCTCGCCTCGCGCTGGATCAAAGTGAAGGCGGCATCCCCGCCCAGGATCGCCCGGCCCTCGCGGGCAAGGCCATCGGTGAGGGCGCGAGCGAACGAGCCGACCCCGGCGATGGACATCACCCCCAGCGCCAGGCAGGCCAGGAAAATGCCGAAGCCGCGCTTGGCGCCGCGCAATTCGCGCGCCGCGAACCGCAGCGCCACCCGGAGCGTGCCCGCACCGGACAGGCCCGGGGCAGACGTCACCGGCATCGGAGAGACGGGCGGGCTCATGCCTCCACCCGTTCCGCCGGCTCGCCCTCGATCACGCCGGAGCGCAGCCGCACCACCCGGCTGCACCGCCGCGCCAGGCCCGCATCATGGGTTACCAGCACCAGAGTGGTGCCGCGCGCCCGATGGGCCGCGAACAGCAGATCCATGATCTGCTGGCCGGTGGCCTCGTCCAGATTGCCGGTGGGCTCGTCCGCCACCAGGATCGGCGGCTCGGGGGCCAAAGCGCGGGCCACCGCCACGCGCTGCTGCTCGCCGCCCGACATCTGCGCCGGATAATGACTCAGCCGATGGCCCAGCCCCACCGCCTCTAGTTCCACCGCGGCGCGGGCGAAGGCATCGGCCCGCCCGGCCAGTTCCAGCGGGATGGCCACATTCTCCAGCGCGGTCATGGTGGGGATGAGGTGGAAAGACTGGAACACAATACCCACATGCGCTCCACGAAAGCGGGCGAGGCGATCCTCGTTCAGCGTTGTCACATCTGCGCCAGCGACCCGAACCAAACCGCTGTCCACCCGTTCCAATCCGGCCATGACCATCAGCAACGTGGATTTTCCCGACCCCGAAGGCCCCACCAGCCCCACCGTCTCGCCCGGCGCGATGGACAAGCTGACGCCTTTGAGCACATGCACGCGGGCGGCCCCGCTGCCGAGGGAGAGATCCACATCGCGCAGGTCGATGGCGGGGGAGACGGGCGCTGCGGCCGCAGGGGCCGGGAAGGAGAAGCTGTTCATGCCGGAGGCGTTCGCCATGGGTAAGAGACGTGTTGAGGGATACGTGGCGCCGCCGCCGGCGGACCACAAGCCGGTCGGCCCCGCCCATGGGGCGCGGCGCGGGTCTCCCGTTCCGTCATATGCGGCATGGATCAAGGCAACGGGAAGGCTTCTGGCCCTGATGATCGCAGTCACGTTCGCGTCAGCGCTGCCGGCGAGCGCCAAGACCCTGCGCCTCGTCGCCTTCGGCGACAGCCTCAGCGCCGGCTATGGCCTGCCCCGGCCGGACGCCTTTCCCGCCAAGCTGGAAGCCGCCCTCAAGGCCCGCGGCTATGATGTGAGCGTGGCCAATGCCGGCGTCTCCGGCGATACCACCAGCGCCGGGCTGGCCCGCCTCGACTGGTCGGTGCCCGCCGGCACCGATGCGGTGATCGTGGAACTGGGCGCCAACGACATGCTGCGCGGCCAGGATCCCGCCCTCACCCGCAAGAACCTGACTGAGATCATCGCCCGCCTCAAGGCGCGCCAATTGCCGATCCTGCTGGCCGGCATGCGGGCGGCGCCCAATCTCGGCGCCGACTATCAGCGCACGTTCGACGCCATCTTCCCCGATCTGGCGCGGCAGAACGCCCTGCTGCTCTATCCCTTCTTCCTGGAGGGCGTGGCCGGAGACCGCGCGGTGATCCAGCCGGACGGCCTGCACCCCACCGCCGCGGGGGTGGACCGCATCGTCGCCGGCATCCTGCCGGACGTGGAAAAGCTGATCGCCCAGGCCGGCGGAAGCCGGAAATAGACCGAGGCCGCCGTAGCGCCCTTCGCTGGCGGAGGGCGCTGCGGCGCAGTCAGGGGTGGGCGTCGCGGTGCGCCGGTTCGGCCGGCGCGCGCCGCAGCTCGCGCGGGGTGAGTCCGTAGGCGGCCTGGAACGCCCGATAGAACACCGACAGGCTCTCGAACCCGCAGGCGTAGGCAAGGGCGATGATGGGCATCGCGGGGGCGCTGCCCAGCAGGCGCCGCGCCGCCTCCAGCCGGATATCCGTCAGGGTGCGCGAGAATGACCGGCCGGTCGGCTCGAACAGCACATGCACCTGGCGCAGGGAGATGCCCAGTTCCTGCGCCACCCGCGTCGGCGAGAGCTTCGGCTGGGCCATGTCACGCACCAGGATGTCGCGGGCCGCATAGAGCAGCCCGGCCCGCAGGGCGGCGCGGCCCTCGGGTGAACCCGCCGGCAGGCGCCCGCGGGCGATCAGGGCCAGACGGGCCGCGTGCGCCACATCGGCCACCGGATCCCGCAGCGGGGCATGGCCCCGCACCACCACCCCGAATAGCGCCCGGAGCGCCCGCGCCGCCGGCGCGCTGGCCGGAAGCTTGGCCGCATGCAGATCGTGAGCTCGCGCATCCAGCAGGATCTCGCCGGAAATGGGGATCTTCAGCATGTGATATTCGAAACTGCCCCAGTGCGCCGGCACCGCATGAAACGCCATGTCGGAATGGGCGATGGTCAGTTCGCTGGCCGCGACGCTCTGCACCGGCACCCGTCCGGTTTCGAGCCAGCCCGGCCCGCGCACCTGAAGGCCGATGCACAGGCTCTGCCCCGGTCGCTGCGCGATGTCCGCTTCGGTCCGGCGGATGCGATAGCACGAGGCGTGCATTTCGGACACGATGGCGCCGCCGAACGCCCGCGCCACGAAGCGGCCGTGGAAGGCGGCGCGGCGCTCCCGCTCCAGTTCGATGGTGACGCCGAACAGGCTTCTGCCGCGCACCTCGCACCAATGGTCGAAGCGATCCTGCACGCGAAGATCTTCGGTGCTGAAGGTGAGCATGGGCACGCCGCTGAAGAGATCCTCAGCGACCTATATACCGTTTCTGCCCTTGGGGCAGCTGCCAGCCGCCACATGCCCATAGGCGTGCGGCCACCGTCGTTACCGTGCGGCGCCTGGGGGGCGTCAGGCGGGAGGCGTCGGCCAGCCATGGGGATGCCACGGGGCATGCGCTGGCCGCGCCGATGGCATGGCGATTTTCCGGGCCATGCCGGTCAGGATCGCCGACAGATGGCCGGGGAGGCCCACGGTCTCCGCCGCCACGGCGGCGAGCAGGCGATCGGGGCTGACGCCCTCGGCCACCAGCCAATGCAGCCCAATGGCGATGACATCCCAGCCCAGCGGCGGCCGGCCGGGATTGGCGGTGGCGGCATCGTTCTGCCCCAGGAGCGCGACCAGGAGCCGAACCGCGGCGCAGGGATCCGGGTCCGCCAGCGCGCCCAGCAATTGGGCGTCGGACATGGACCGCGCGCGGGCGAAGGTCAGCAGCAGGGCGCCGGCGCCGGGGCGGTGCTCGGCGGGGCCGCGAAGAATGACCTGCCGCAGGAGATGGACGGCGGTTCGATCGCTCAGCGGCAGCCGGGCCAGCGACCGCGCCACATCATCGAGACAGAAGGGATGGCCCAGATGGGCGAAGCTGGCCAAGGCGTACACGGCTTGATCCAGGCGCAATTCGCCGCGCCCCGCCGCCACGGCGCCGACCACCGCCGCGCTGACGGAAGCCAGGACGGGCGTGCCCTCGGCCCGCACGCGCTCGCACAGCGCCTCGCGGAACATGGCGGCGGTGCCGGCCGGATCGTCGGCATCGATCAGCATGGCGGCGACCAGACATTGCCCGGCCAGCGCGCGCACCACTTGGCGGTCGCTGATCTCGCCCGCATCGCGCAGCACGGCGATGGCCCGCGCCACCGTGCTGAGGGTCGCCAGGGATGCGCCGGCCGGGCGGGACAGGTCGGCCAATAGATCAAGGGCACGGGTCGCCTCCACGGCGCCGCCCTGCACCTGCGCCATCAGATCCTCCACGGCGCCGGACTGCGTCTGGCTCGCGCTCGGCGCCGGCGGGGGCGCCGCCGGCTCCGCCGCCACAGGCTGTGATATCGCGGACATCCACCGTCCCCAGCCCATGCCCCCCGGGGCCTACTTGCCCTTCCAGCCGGCTTCGGCGCTGCACGCCTCCATGGTGCGTGGATTGGCCTTTTCCCATTGCGTGATCGAGCGGGTTTCGCTCTCGGGCATCTTGTTGTTCATGCAGGTGCAATAGGCGAGGATCACCGGCGCCGATGGGCCCTCATCCTTGTTGTCCTTCACGCATTGGCTGATCCATTTCACATCGTCCGAAGACTGCTGGGCGCCGGCGGTGCCGGCACCGGCCACCAGCAGCAGGACCGCACCCAAGGCGGACGTGACGCAGGACGTGGCAATGATGGACATGATCCGCTCCTCCAATTTCCGCTCTCCCAAGCGACCAAAACCGCCGCACACCTGCGGTTTCGAAACCGATCGGTTCCGCCACGGATCCTGTCCCGCCGGCGGACGGTTTTCTTCCTGTTGCGCGCAGACGCTCCCGCACGCGCAGGCCTCTCTGGCCTGCGCGTGGTTGGTGACAGGGGCACGACGGGTGGTGCGGCTCGCATAGGACTTGACTCCAACAATCCATAGATCTATGGATTGTTGGATTGAGAAGGCGAGGAGATGCACGCTCATCCCGACCAACAGCAGATTGAAATGGCGGCGAGCATGTTCAGCGCGCTGGCGGACGGCTATCGGCTGAAGACCCTGATCCTGCTGTCAAAGGGCGAGCTTTCGGTTTCGGCGATCGCCGAGGCGGAGGGGGAGAAATTGTCCACCGTCTCCGCCCGGCTGCAGATCCTCCACGCTGCCCGCCTCATCACCCGGCAGCGGCAGGGCAAGAGCATCCTGTACCGATTGGCGGACGAGCATGTGCTGCAACTGATCGAAAACGCCATCGACCATGCCTGCGAACACCACCCGGGCCACGACCCGGCCACTGATGAAGACCATAAATAAGGGAAGCGACCATGTCTGATCATGCTTGCAAGATTCACGCGGACCACCCCCATGCGCACGGGGCCGATTGCGGACACACCGCGGTCAAGCACGGCGACCATGTGGACTATCTGCATGACGGCCATCTCCATCATCCCCATGGCGACCATGTGGATGAGCATGTGATCGAGATCAGCGCCACCAATCCCGACACCTGCACCCCGCAGCACAACTGCGGCGGCCACGAAGCGGGGCATGTCCATGGCCCCGGCTGCGGCCATGAAGCGGTGCCCCATGGCGATCACATCGACTATCTGGTGAATGGCCATCTTCACCATCCCCATGGCGACCATTGCGATGACCACGGCCCGCTGGAAGTGGTGACCGCCAACAGCTGACGCCGGGACACGGCAGGGCGCGGCGCCGCGCCGCCCCTGTCGGCTTGCCTGTAGCTTGCGGCGCCCTGCGGCGCCGTACCCGCGTGTGGACCCTCCGTGCTACAACTGTGTTAGCCTTGTGCACGATCTGGGATTCAAGCCGCCGCTCAGTCTGGCGGCGTCGCCCCTTACTCCGCGAACGCGGACGGCCGGCGCATGGCGATCGCGGGAGACCCGGTCATGGAGCGCGCGGACCGCTATCACGCCTCGCTCACCGATGAGGGCCACTACCGCATGCTGGTGGAGGCCATCTCCGACTACGCCATCTACATGCTCAATCCGCACGGCGTGATCATGAGCTGGAACCCCGGCGCCCGGCGCTTCAAGGGCTATCAGGCGTCCGAGATCATCGGCGACCACTTCTCCCGCTTCTATACCGAGGAAGACCGCCGCGCCGGCCTGCCGGAACAGGCCCTGAGCCTGGCCGCGAAAGAGGGGCGGTTCGAGAGCGAGGGCTGGCGGGTACGCAAGAACGGCAGCCGGTTCTGGGCCCATGTGCTGATCGATGCGATCCGCGCGCCGCTCGGAACCCTGGTGGGCTTTGCCAAGGTCACCCGCGACCTTACCGAACTGCGGGCGGCACAAGAAGCGCTGCGGCGCAGCGAGGAGCAGTTCCGCATCCTGGTGCAGAGCGTGACCGACTGCGCCATCTATATGCTGGACATCGACGGCCGGCTGACCACCTGGAACCCCGGCGCCGCGCGCATCAGCGGCTATGACGCGTCTGAAGTCATGGGCATGAACGTGGCACACTTCTATACCCAGGCAGAGCGCGATGCCGGCGTGCCCCAGGCGGTGCTGGCCGCGGCGGCCCGCGACGGCCGGGTCGCCCTGGAAGGCTGGCGGGTGCGCAAGGACGGCACGGTGCTGCGGGCGCATGTGGTCATCGATGCCATTCGCGGGACCGACGGCGCGGTGGTCGGCTTCGCCGGGGTGATGCGCGACATCAGCGATCGCTCCGGCAAGACTGCCGACCCGGGAGCGCCTCCATCCCCGTGAGGGCGGGGCAGCCCGGCGGCTCAGAAGCGGTAGCGTGCCGCCAGAACGATGCCGTTTTCCTGCGGGAAATTGCGCGCCAGATAGGTGGTGAAAGCGGCAACCTCCACGGTGAGGTGGGCATCCACATTCACCAAGGCCCCGGCCTGAAGCTTGAAATACTCATAGGACAGGTCGAAATCCGGCCCCTCGCCCGCCCCTTCCGAGATCACGTTGAAGGATTGCAGCAGCATCAGCCAGCCGGGCATCACCTCCACCCCCAGCGTCGCATCGAAGCGCAGCTCGCTGGGGGGCGGGCCGTAGCGGTCCCGCTGCGCCACCTGCAGGTCCATGAAGGCGGCGAGGCCCCAGAGCGGGAATGCGCGTCCCGCCAGCAGGCGCAGGTCGGTCTCCCAATCGGTATAGCCCACCGCCGCCCGGCTGCTGGAACCGCCTGCGCCCGGCGCCCGGCCCACCGCCTGCACCGACACCACCCAATCCGCGCCCTGCCCCAGCTTGAGCCGCGCGCCGAAATCGCTATAGCCCGGCCCGGCATATTGGGCCGGCGCGGCCCCAGTGACGGTGACCGCCAGGAATTGCGTACCGAGAATGGCGGTCAGCCCATCGCTGACGCCATATTCCAGCAGCACATTCTGCTCGACCTTGTGATAGCTGGTGCCCGATTGCAGGGCGTAGCCCGGGCCGAAGGCGGAGCCGGCGGCGGCGATGGAGGTCTGGCCCCATAGGTCGGCGCCGCCCTGCGGCAACGTCCAGGCGCCCCCGAGCGCCGCTAGCGCGCCGGCCAGCCAAAGGAAAACGGCACCGCCGAGCCGCGACGCCCACCGGGGCACGCCGCGGAGCGTCTTTTCGTGCCTGCATCGCCCCCCGACCATGCGCGCCCAGCCCCAACGGACCCACAACCTTAGATCGATACCGCTCGGGAAAGCAGCGGAAAAACAACATGACCTTGCGGAAATTTCATCAAAGGATGTCTTGCCGCCCCATTTTGAACCCACCATATTGGACATGCATCGGGTAAGGTGTGGGCCGTGCCCATCCGCCGATGGATTGAGGAAAGGAACCGACGATGTCCGATTATGATCGCAACGTCGCCGCGCGTTACGGCTCGGTGACGCGCTCGGAGGCCGCGATCGACCAGGGCCTCCGTACGTACATGCTCCGCGTGTACAACTATATGGCTCTGGGCCTTGCCATCACTGGCGCGGCCGCCATTGGCATTTTCATGCTCTCCGTGGATCGTTCCGGCGGAGCCATGCAGCTCACGCCCTTCGGCGCCACGCTGTTCAACAGCCCGCTGAAGTGGGTCATCATGTTTGCGCCCTTGGGCGCGGTCATGTTCCTGAGCTTCCGCATCCAGTCCATGAACGTGGGCACGGCACAGGCGGTGTTCTGGGGCTATGCGGCCTTGATGGGCCTGTCGCTCTCCACGATCTTCCTGGTCTATACCGGTGAGAGCATCGTGCGGGTGTTCTTCATCTCGGCCGCCTCGTTCGGCGCGCTGAGCCTGTGGGGCTACACCACCAAGCGTGACCTCTCGGCCATGGGCACCTTCCTGATGATGGGCCTGATCGGCATCGTCATCGCCTCGCTGGTGAACATCTTCCTCGCCAGCTCGATGCTGCAGTGGATCGTGTCCGTGGTGGGCGTGGTCGTGTTCGCGGGCCTCACCGCCTACGACACCCAGCGCATCAAGGAGATGTATTTCGAAGGCGACGACGATGTGGTGGCCGGCAAGAAGGCCATCATGGGCGCGCTGACGCTGTACCTCGACTTCATCAACCTGTTCATGATGATGTTGCAGCTGTTCGGCAACCGCAACAGCAACTGATCCAGCCCCGCGTCACCGCGGGCGAGCAGAACGGGCCCCGGCGCAAGCCGGGGCCTTTTTTTGTGGGCGAAGCATGCCAGTGCCTTTGCCGGCCGGGCGTCGGCGCGCCCGCGTGGCGCTCACTCGTGGGTCAGGCCGAGGTTCGGGCGCAGCCGCAGGATGATGACGCCGATGACGATAAAGCCGATCACCACATAGGGCCACAGATTGGCGGGATAGGCCGGCACCGGGAACAGCGAATTGCGGAACGGCCACACCATGGCCAGCGTGCCCGCCGCGCCGATCGCCCCATAGGCCAGGCTGCGGGTGCGGAACCCGAACGCCACCACCGCCACCGTCACCGCCAGATAGACCACGATCACGCACAGGGTGCCGATGGTGGCGACGTCGCCGAAATAGTCGGTGGCGCCGACGAACGGCCCCCAGGCCACCAGGCCCAGCACCATCAGCGCGCTCATCACCAGCACCGCCCGCGCCGGCGTGCCATGGACCGGATGGGCCACCCCCAGCGCCGGCGCCAGCCCGCCGCGCCCCAAGGCGAACAGCATGCGTGCCCCCGCGCTCAGCGCCCCCAGCGCCGCGGAAAAGCCCGACACCGCCGCCGCCACATCCAGCAGCGTGGCGAAGCTCTGCGAGCCGAACTTGAGCGCCAGCGTGTTCAGCGGCGCGCCGTCGGCGGCCAGCCCCTTCATGTCGTCCAGGCCGAACCCCACCACCTGGACATAGGAGGCGAACACGAAGAACACGCCCGCCCCCGCCACCGTGCCCAGCACCGCGATGGGGATGGAGCGGCGCGGCGCGCCCATTTCCTCGGCCAAGGTGGTGGCGCCCTCGAACCCCACGAACGAGAGCACCGCGAACACCATGCCATGCGCCACGCCGGACCAGCCGAAGGCCGGATCGGGCACGAACGGGGTCAGCGTCAGCTGGCCGGCCGCGCCGACCCGCGCCAGGATCAGGACGCCGAGGATGATGATGGCGAACACCGCGGCGGCCTCGAACATCAGCATCACCCGCGCCGCCACCTTCATGTCGCGATAGGCGAGCGCGGTGGCGACCACCAGCGCGGCCAGCGCGACCATCATCCACAGGCCGGGAATGACGATGCCGTAATTGCCCAAGGCGGCGCTGACGAAATCCCCCATCAAGGCGACGATGCCGCTGCCGGCCAGGAGATAGGTGAGCATCAGCAGCCAGCCGGCCAGGAAGCCGGCGCGTGGCCCGAACGCCTGCGAGACATAGGCATAGGCCGAGCCGGCATTGGGCACGCGGCGGCAGTAGAAGACGAAGGACAGCCCGACCACGAACAGGGCCACGGTGCCGAACACGAAGGCCAGCGGCGCCGCCTTGCCGGCGGCCCCCGCCGCCAGCGTGACGTTGAAGGCCATGGCCACCGTCGGCGCGATGATCGAGATCGAGAGGCCCACCGCCTCAAGCGAAGACAGATTGCGGCGAAGACCGGCCACGGCACCCTCCAGGCGTGTGAAGCGACAGCTCTGCTATGGCGCGCGCGGGCGGCCCCGCCAACCGGCACTTTTTGGCCCGGTTTCCGTCCGCTCCGCTTCAACCGTCCGGGCGGCGGCCCCGCGTGGGAACCGGCGCACGGGGTTCAAAAGCCCGGCGCAGGCGGCTATGAAGCGGAACCGTGCCGCCTCATCCTGTCAGGCCCTGCCCCGCCATGCCCCACGCCCCGGTCCATATCCGCCCCGCGACCCTGGAAGACATAGAAGCCATTGCCGCGATCTATGACGCGGCCGTACGCACCGGCACCGCCTCGTTCGAGCTGGAGCCGCCGGGAGCGGCGGAAATGGCGCGGCGGTTCGCGGCCCTGACCGAGGGCGGCCATCCCTATCTGGCGGCGGTGGACAGCGACGGCACGCTGCTGGGCTATGCCTATGCTGGCGCCTTCCGGCCGCGCATCGCCTATCGCTATACGGTGGAGAATTCCATCTATGTGGCGCAGACCGCCCAGCAGCGCGGCGTCGGCCGGGCGCTGATGGAAGCCCTGCTGGCCGAATGCGAGGCCCGCGGCTTCCGCCAGATGGTAGCGGTGATCGGCGACAGCGCCAATGCCGGCTCCATCGCCTTGCACCGTGCCTGCGGCTTTTATGATGTGGGCGTGCTGCGCGCGACCGGCCTCAAGTTCGGCCGCTGGATCGATACGGTGCTGATGCAGCGCGACCTGGGCGAGGGCGACCGCACGCCCGGCACCTGACGCGTCCCCGGATCAGAACGGCCCGCGGGCGTAGATCGCCTGGAGGCCGGCTTCCAATTGGGTGATGCGGTTCTGATAGGCGCCGCGGATGCAGGCGACCCGGCCGCCGCAGGTGGCGCGGAACGCCAGGAACGCCTTCTGCGCGTCCTGGATCTCGCCGCGCTGGCCCATGGCCACCAGATGGGTCAGCACCTCATAGAGGGTGGCCATGCGCACATCCAGATCGGACAGTTCGCGGTTCACACACACCGCGCGCATATCGCGCGCCTTGGCGGTGGTGCAATCGAAGCTGGCGGCGGCGGCCGGTGCTGCGCCCGCCGCGCCGAACAGCGCCATAAGCGCCAAGGCCGCAAGCCCGTGGCGCAGAAAGCTGCTCGCACGCGGCGACCGGACCGGATGGCGCGATCGTTTCACAAAGAGATTCGTGCTCATGGCGCTGCCCTCGTCTCCCCATAGCGGCGAAAGCCGTCCGCCCGCAGGCGGCAGGCCGGGCAGGTGCCGCAGCCATGGCCCCAGTCGTGGCGCGCGCCGCGCTCGCCCAGATAACAGGTATGGGTCTCTTCCACGATCAGGTCCACCAGGGCTTTGCCCCCCAGCGCCTCGGCCAGCGCCCAGGTGTCGGCCTTGTCGATCCACATCAGGGGCGTTTCCAGCACGAAGCGCTGGTCCATGCCCAGGTTCAGCGCCACCTGGAGCGCCTTGATGGTGTCGTCGCGGCAGTCGGGATAGCCGGAGAAATCGGTCTCGCACATGCCGCCGACGATGTGGCGCAGCCCGCGGCGATAGGCCAGCGCGGCGGCGAAGGTGAGGAACACGATGTTGCGGCCGGGCACAAAGGTGTTGGGCAGGCCGCCTTCGGTCATCTCAATGGCCACGTCGCGGGTGAGGGCTGTGTCCGACACCGCGCCCAGCGCCTCCAGGGAGAGGGTGTGGTCCTCGCCCATACGGGCGGCCCATTCCGGCTTCAGCGCCGCCAGGGCCGGGCGCAGATGCTGGCGGCAGTCCAGTTCCACCCGGTGGCGCTGGCCATAATCGAAGCCCACCGTCTCCACCCGCTCGAACCGCTCCAGCGCCCAGGCCAAGGTGGTGGTGGAATCCTGCCCGCCGGAGAACAGCACCAGCGCCCCGGAGGCGGCAACGCGTGCCGTGTCCGTCATGAGATCGGCCCCGCTTATTCGCCGGGAGCTTTGGTATCGATGGCCAAAGCGTGCAGGCCCTTGGCCATCTCGCCGGCGAGGAGCGCATTCACCAGACGGTGACGCTCCACCCGGCTCTTGCCGGCAAACGCCTCCGCCACCACGGAGACCCGCACATGGGTGACGCCGCCATCGGCGCGTCCCTCATTGTGCATATGGCCCGCATGGAGATGGCTTTCGTCCTCCACCTTCAGGGAGAGGGGCGAGAGGCCCGCTTCGAGCGTGGTGCGGATTTCGGAGAGATTGGCCTGCGACATGCTCTATCGGTACTGCCGCCGCAGGCCTCCCGTCAATGCGCCGGCTTCAGCGGCAATAGGCCGGCTCCTGCTGGTCGAGGATGCGCTTGACGCTTTCCAGGTGCAGCCGACCGGATTCCGCATCGCCCTCGCGCATCTGGCGGGCGGCGGCGGCGGCGATCTCATGGCTCACCGGAATGATCGGGCGCCCGGTGGACAGAGCGATGCACTGCACCTGGCAGGCCCGCTCCAGATAATAGAGATCGTCCCAGGCTTCGGCGACGGTGCGGCCCAGCACCATCACCCCGTGGTGCTTCATGAACACGATGTCCGCGTCCCCCACCGCCCCGGCGATGCGGTCGCCCTCGGTGGCGTCCAGGGCAAGGCCATTATAGTCGCGGTCCACCACCGTGCGGCCGTAGAATTTCAGCGCGGTCTGGCCGGCGAACACCAAGGGCTCGCCCTCCACCATGGTCAGCGCGGTGGCATAGGGCATGTGGGTGTGGAAGGCGGCGCGGGCCCGCGGCACGTTCAAGTGCATGCGGGCGTGGATGAAAAAGGCCGTCGCCTCGGGCGTACCCTCGCCGGCCACCACATTGCCGTTGAAGTCGCAGACCAGCAGGTCGGAGGCGGAAATCTCCTCGAATGCCAGGCCGTAGGGGTTCACCAGGAACAGGTCGTCATAGCCCGGCAGCACCGCCGAGAAATGGTTGCAGATGCCCTCCTGCATGCCGAGCCGGGCGGCAAAGCGGAAGCAGGCCGCCAGGTCCACGCGGGCGTTCCACACCTCGTCGCTGTCCAGGGCCGGACGGTTGAGGGTCGCGGTTTCCGGCGCGGCGGCGCCGCCCAGCGGGTTCAGGGAATGGGCCACGTCGGTCTCCGTTCAGGTCACAGGGTTTCGGCCGGCAGCAGGGGGCCGGCCGGGGGCAGTCCCGCAGTCAGGTAGGCCAGGGTCATATCGACGATATGCGCCTTGCGCCGCGCCAAATTGTCCGGGCTTTTGAGGTCGCGGTCAAAGATCATCGACAAGGTGTAGCGGTTGGAGAGGTAAAAATACCCCAGCGCCGAAATGGAAATGTACAGCTCCACCGGATCGATGCCGGAGCGGAACACCCCACGCGCTTCGCCCTGCTCCAATATGGTCTGGATGGTGCTGGAGAGGCGGCTGTAGAGCTGGCGGATGATGGGCGATTTCGCCACATGCTTGCCGCGGTGGAGGTTCTCGGTGTTCATCATGACGATGACATCGGGCTCCTCGATGAAGGTCTGGAACGTGCTCTCGCACAGCCGGCGCATGGCCGCCACCGGCTCCAGGCCCACCAGGGGCACCTCCTCATGCCGCCGCCGCATGGTCTCATAGGTGCGTTCCAGCACCTTCACATAGAGGTCTTCCTTGGAGCGGAAGTGGTGGTAGAGCAGGTTCTTGCTGATCTTGGCCCGGGCGATGATGGCATCCACCCGGGCGCCGTCATAGCCGTGGCGGGCGAATTCCGCCTGCGCCGCCGCCAGGATCTTCTCCTGGGTTCCGATGCTGTCGCGCTTGCGCGGCTTCTCGCTCACTGGTCCCACGGGCTCCGCTGGCTGCGGCCCCATGAGCACGCCCGGTACGGGAGCCGTCAACTGTCCCTTGCGCCGAGGCGCCCCGGTGTCCACCGGGGAGAGCGGGTCGGCGCGGGGCACCGCCCGCGGCGTGCGCGTCACAAGCGCACCTGCCGGGGTGCCACGAACGGCGCGCAGCGCTCGACGCTGATGCTCGTGGTCTCCTGCGGATCGCGCAGCCACCAGTCCAGCTTGGAAAAGATCTCCACCTCGAACGGACCGTCATAGCCGATCTCATCCAGCACCTGCCGGTAGAAGGCGATGTCGATGACCCCGTCGCCCACCATGCCGCGGTCCTGATAGACATCGCGGGTGGGGGTGAGCCAGTCGCACAGATGGAAGCTCAGGATGCGCTCCGGCCCCGCCCGCCGCAGGCCGGCGGCAAAGTCCGCGTCCCACCAGCAATGATAGACATCGGCGACGATGCCGGTGCCGGCGCCGAGGCGCTCCACCAGATCCAGGCAGTGGGCGAAGGTGTTGAGACACGAGCGCTCCGCCGCATACATGGGATGCAGCGGCTCCAGCCCCAGAGCGACGCCGGTGGCGCGGGCATGGGGCAGCAGCTCGCCCAGCGCATCCTCCACCCGGCAGCGGGCGGCGGCGATGTCGGTCTCGCCGGTGGCAAGGCCGCCGGGGACCACCACCAGGGTCGCGGCGCCGATGTCGGCCGCCAGATCCAGCCGGCGGCGGTTCTCGTCCAGCGCCGCGCCATAGGCGGCCTTGTCGGTGAGATTGACCCAGGCGCTGGTGCACAGGCAGGGCACGAACAGCCCGGCATCGCGGATCAGATGCCGCGCCGCCGCCCCGCTCATGCCCTCCAGATATTGCATCCAGACGCCGATGCCGCCGACGCGGGCGCGGGCATACATCTCCACCGCCGCGCGCAGATCCAGCGACGGGGTAGTGATCTGGTTGATGGCAAAGCGCGAGAGGTCGCGTGCCGGGGCCGCCGCGCTCATGCGGCGGCCGCCTTGGCGGCGCGCAACGCGGCGGTGGCGGCCTCGTCCACCTGCCCCTCGCGCACCACCACGCTGAAACCGCTCCGGGCATAATCGACGCTCACCTTGCCATCGAGCACATCCGCCAGCACCCGCTGGGGATCGCGCTCCAGCGGATCGCCATAGCCGCCGCCGCCCGCCTGCTCATGACGGATCACCGCGCCACGGAACACGTTGCGGGTGACCTTGCTGTCCAGCAAGGTGAAGTCCTCGCCCGCCTGCTCTGCCAGCCAGTTGCGCGAGGACGCCGCAGGTCCCCCGCCAAACAGGCCGTAGGGCGGATGGGCATAGCGGTCGGCGCGCAATTGCATCACCGCGGATTTCGCCAGCAGCCGATACTGTCGCACCACGCCCAGGCCGCCGCGATTGCGCCCGGCGCCGCAGGAATCCGGCCGCAGGGCATATTCCTCGATCATCAAAGGATAGGTGGCTTCCATGATCTCCACCGGCATGTTCGACATGTTCTGCGACGGATTGGTCACCGCGTCGATGCCGTCCTTGGTGGCGCGGGCGCCCAGCGCGCCATTGATCATGTCGACGATGATGAAGGGCTCGCGGGTATCCGCGTCGTAGCCGCCGAGGCACACCACCGTATTGCCGCCCTCCCCCGCCGCCGCCACCCGCTCCGGCACGATGGCCGCCAGCGCGCCCAGCACCGTATCCACCACCCGGTAGCCGGTGAGCGCGCGGGCCGCCACCGGGGCGGGGAAATGCGGATTGAGCACGGTGCCCAAGGGCGCGGAGACATCGATGCAGCGATAGACGCCGGCATTGTTGGGCACGTCGGGATCGAGCACGCAGCGCACCGCCAGATAGGTGGCGGACTTGACGAAGGAGAGGGTGGAATTGATCGCCCCCTTCACCTGCGGCGCCGAGCCCTCGAAATCCACCCCGATCTGGTCGCCCGTCACCGTGATGGCCACATGGATGGGGATCGCCGCCTCATCGAAGCCGTCGCCGTCAATATAATCGGTGAAGCTGTAGGCGCCGTCCGGCCAGGCGGCGAAGGCGCGGCGGGTGAGGCGCTCGCCATAGTCCAGGAACTCGGCCAGAAACCTCTCCAGCAGATCGATGCCATAGCGGTCGGCGAGGCGCAGATATTCCCGCTCACCCAAGGCGCAGGTGGCGAGCTGGGCTTCGAGATCGCCGATCACCAGATCCGGCAGGCGCACATTCTTGGTGATGATATCGAACAGGGTTTTGTTGCGCACGCCCTTGTCGAACAGCTTCAGCGGCGGGATGCGCAGGCCTTCCTGGAAGATCTCGGTGGAATCCGAGGCATTGGAGCCCGGCACCCGGCCGCCCACGTCGCAATGATGGCAGATCACCACCGCATAGCCGATGTGCCGCGCCCCGGCGAAGATCGGCTTGAACATGAAGATGTCTGGCAGATGCATGCCGCCGTCATAGGGATCATTGAAGATGATCACGTCGCCGGGATTGAGATCATCGGCATAATGGCGTTGCAGCGCCGCCATGGCGTCGGGCACCGCGCCCAGATGCAGGGCCACGGTCTTGGCCTGGGCCAGGATGCGGCCCTGCGCGTCGCACATGGTGGCGGAATAATCCAGCACGTCGCGGACGATGGGCGAACGGGCGGTGCGCATGACCGTATAGGCCATGTCGTCGACGATGGATTCGAACGCGCTCTTGAGCACCGCGAAGGTGACCGGATCGAGCGGCTTGTGCGGGTCTTGCGTCACGGCGGCGATCTCCGGCTCAGGCGAGGGTGAGCAGCAAATTCAGATGGGCGTCCATGACGGCGCTGGTGTCCGGGGGGATCACCACCGTGCTGTCGGCCCCCTCGATGATCGCTGGCCCGACCAGCTGCGCCGGGCAGCGCAGCCGGTCGTAGACCGGGGTCTCCAGCGTGCCGCGCGCGGCGCCGAAATAGACCGCCCGCATGGCGATGGGCAGCTCGGCGCCGCCCTCCACCCGGGCCCCGGTGCGGAAATCCAGCTTGCCGGGGCGCAGGCCGCGGCCGATCAGCCGCAGGCTCACGGTCTCGATGATGTCGGCGGACACATAGGAATAAGTGGCCTCATAAGCGGCGAGGAAAGCGGCCCGCACCGCCGCCGGATCGGCGGCGCGATAAGGCACCGCCAGCGCCATTTCCTGGCCGCGGAAGCGCAGGTCCATTTCCGGCGCCAGCACCATGTCCGCATCGCTGAGCCCTTCGGCGCGCAAGGCCGCGCGGGCTTCCGTCTGCATCTCCTCCAGCAGCGCCGCCACCGCCTCGGTGTCGAGGGCATCCAGCCGGCCGGGCAGCGGGCGGATGAAATAGCGCTCCACATCCCCCGCCAGCATGCCCATGGCGGTGAACACCCCCGGCGAGGCCGGCACCAGCACCCGCGGCATGGACAATTGCCGGGCGATATCCGCCGCATGCACCGGGCCGGAGCCGCCGATGGCCACAAGGGTGAAGTCGCGCGGGTCCACGCCGCGCTCCACGGTGACGGCGCGGATGGCGCGGGCCATGTTGGCATTGACCACCTCGCGCACCCCGAAGGCGGCGTCGCGGGCCTCCAGCCCGAACGGGGCGGCGAGATCGCGGGTGATGGCGGTGCGCGCCGCCTCGATGGAGAGCGCCCGCGCCCCGCCCGCCAAGGTGGCGGGCAGATAGCCCAGCAGCAAATTGGCGTCGGTGACCGTCGGCCGCGCGCCGCCGGCGCCATAGCAGGCGGGGCCGGGATCGGCGCCGGCGGAGATGGGGCCGACCCGCATCAACCCGCCATCGTCCACATAAGCGATGGAGCCGGCACCGGACCCCACTTCGGCCACATCCACCGTGGGCACGCTCATCATATAGCCGCCGGCCTTGATGAAGCGGCTGGGGGTGGAGATGCCGGCGCGGAATTCATATTCGCTCACCCGCATCAACTCGCCCTTCTGCACCAGCGAGGCGGAGGCGGTGGTGCCGCCCATGTCGAACACCACCAGATCGCCGATCTCCACCGCCTCACCGAGCCGCGCCCCGCCCACCACGCCGGCAGCGCGGCCGGAGGAGATGAAGAACACCGGCTTCTCGCGGGCGGTGAGCGAGGAGGCCAGCGCGCCGTTGGAATTGCACACCAGCAGCGGCGCCGACACGCCGACCGCGTTGAGTCCTTGCTCAAGATTTGTGAGATACCGTTCCAGCACCGGGCGCACATAGGCATTCACCACCGTGGTGCTGGTGCGCTCATATTCCTTGGCCTCGGGCAGAACGGAGACCGAGGAGGTCACCTGCACCTGCGGGAAATGCTGCGCCAGCAGCGCCTCCGCCCGGCGCTCATGCACCGGGTTGCGATAGGAGTTCAGGAAGCAGATGGCGATGGAGGTGAGGCCCGCCGCCACCAGTTCGCCTGCCACGTTCAGCAGTTCCGCCTCATCCAGCGCCACCAGCACCTGGCCGTCGGCGGCAATGCGCTCATGCACCTCCAGCCGGTGGCGGCGGGGCACCAGCGGCAACGGCTTCTCCCACTGCAGATCGAACATGGACGGGGTGCGCAGACGGCCGATTTCCAGCACGTCGCGGAAGCCCTTGGTGGTGATGAGGCCGGTGGGCGCGCCCACCTTCTGCAGCAGGGTGTTGGAGCCCACCGTGGTGCCGTGCACCACCTCGCGCACCGCGCTCGCAGCGACGCCAGCGTCGGCGATGATCGCCTTGACCCCTTCCAGCACCGCCGCCTCGGGGGCAGACGGCGTGGAGGACACCTTGCGATGGAAGATGCCGCCGTGCCCATCGGCCAGCACCAGATCGGTGAAGGTGCCGCCGATATCGACGCCGATCCGCACGCCCGCCCCGGCGCCCTGGCTGGTCCCGCCGCCGTCATTGCCTTGGAAGCTGGTCACGCGATCTCTCCGGCATCTATTGGACCAGATGGTTAGTTATGGATCCATATGTCGTCAAGAGACCATCTGCACGAACTGTTTGCTCCTGGCGCCGCATAATTCATCTTGCAGGCCGTATTGGACCATGTAGTCTCATTCTCAAATCAGACGGGGGATCCATCGCATGGCATTGTTCGCTTCCGGCGCTCGAACCGCGGGCGCTTGCGCCGCCGCCCTCACCCTTGTGGCCACCACCTTGCTCGCCACGAGCCTCGGCCCCATGCCGGCCCGCGCGCAGGACAAGGCCGCCGCCCCGGAGAAGATCTCCGTGCGGCTGGATTTCTCGCCCTGGGGCGTGCATGCGGGCATGCATCTGGCCAATGAGAAAGGCTGGTTCAAGGAGGCGGGCCTGGAGGTGGACGTCCAGGACGGCCGCGGCTCCGGCAACACCCTGCAACTGGTCAATGCCGGCCAGGTGGATGTGGGCCAGATCCAGCTTGGCCTGCTGCCGCAGGCGCGGGACAACGGCTCGCTGGTGAAGTCCTTCGCCGGCTTCGACAAGCGCACCGATCTGGCGGTTCTGGTGGACAAGGACAGCCCGATCACCAAGGTCTCGGACTTCGCCGGCAAGACCCTGGTGGTGTTCGCCGCCAGCCCCTGGGCGCCGTTCATCGACTATTATCTCAAGCAGGGCGGCCTCGACCGCACCAAGGTCACTGTCACCTTCGTGGACCCCGCCGCCTTGTGGGGCACCTATACCGCCAAGCGCGCCGACGGACTGATGTCCACCTCGCCCTCCGCTTTGCCGGTGGCGGAAGCCGCCCGCCCCTCCAAGGCGATCCTGGCCGAGGACGTGGGCATCGCCTTTCCCAGCTACGGCCTGATCGCCACCGAGAAGACGCTGGAGAGCCGCAAGGCCGCGCTCAAGAAGCTGGTGGCCGTGCAGCAGAAGGCCTGGGCCTATATTCGCGACGGCCATGTGGACGAGGCGGCGGACGCCATCATCAAGCAGCGTCCTGACGCCAAGCTCAACAAGGCGGTGCTGGCCGAGCAGATCCGCCTCACCGTGGACTTCTTCGACACCCCCGCCACCAAGGGCAAGCCCATCGGCTGGCAGTCGGAGGAGGATTGGGCCAAGGCGATCAAGTCGCTGGAGGCGGCCAATGCCCTGAAGCCCGGGGCCACGCCGCAGGCTTACTTCACGAATGAATTCGTGAACTGAATGCCCCGGCTTTTCTCCTGACGGGACGCGCCATGGCCTATGTCTCCATCGACCACGTGCGCAAGGCGTACGGCTCCCCGCGCGGGCCGGTGCACGCCCTGCAGGACATCAACCTGGATGTGAACGAGGCGGAATTCGTCTCCATCCTCGGGCCGAGCGGCTGCGGCAAGTCCACCTTGCTCAAATGCGTCGCTGGCCTGGAGGCGGTCAGCGCCGGCACCATCACCGTCCACGGGCAGCCCCTCAAGGGGCCGCCCAGGGAAATGGGCATGGTGTTCCAGCGCGACGTGCTGCTGGATTGGCGCACCATTCTCGACAATGTGCTCATTACCGCGGAATTCATCGGCCTGCGCCGGGCCGATGTGGAGCCCCGCGCGCGGGCGCTGCTGGCACGCTTCGGCCTTGCCGGCTATGAGGGCCGCCATCCGTGGGAACTGTCCGGCGGCATGCGCCAAAGGGTGGCCATCTGCCGGGCGCTGTTGTGCGATCCCAAGCTTCTGCTCATGGACGAGCCGTTCGGCGCGCTCGATGCCATGACCCGCGACGACCTCAATCTGGAGCTGGCGCGCATCTGGCAGGAAACGCGCAAGACCGTGGTGTTCGTCACCCACGGCATCCAGGAGGCCATCTTCCTCTCCGACCGGGTGGTGATGATGGACCGCAACCCCGGCCGCATCGTCGAGATCGTCCCCATCGATCTGCCGCGCCCGCGCCCGCTGTCGATCCGCGAGACCCCGGAATTCGGGCGCTACGTGGCCCATATCCGCCACCTGTTCGCGAGCCTGGGCGTGCTCAAGGACGACACTCCCGCAGACCCCATCCCGGCGAAGCTCGCCACCGGAGGCCATGGCGCATGACCCGCACCCTGTCAGCCCTGCGCGAAGCGGCCATGGTGGTGGCGCTGCTCGCCGCCGTCGCGCTCCTCTGGCAAGGGGCGGTGTGGGCGTTCCGCCCGCCGCCGATCATCCTGCCGGCGCCCACCGACATCTGGACCGAGTTCCTGCTCTCCCCCGCCTATTTCCTGCGCATGGCGGGCTTCACCCTTTACACCACGCTGGCCGGCTTCCTCCTGGCGGTGGTGCTGGGCTTGGCCTTGGCGGTGGGCATCGTGCATTCCAAATTCATGGAGCGCACGGTCTATACCTTGCTGGTGGCGCTCAACTCGGTGCCCAAGGTGGCGCTGGCGCCGCTGTTCGTGATCTGGATGGGCACCGGCATCGAGCCGAAGATCGCCATCGCCTTGATGCTGGCGCTGTTCTCGGTGGTGATCGATGCGGTGCTGGGCCTGCGCACCGTGGACCCGGACATGATCAATCTGGCCCGCGCCAGCCGCGCTTCCTCGTTCGACATCCTGCGCAAGATCCGCTTTCCCAATGCGCTGCCCAGCGTGTTCGCGGGGCTGAAGGTGGCGATCTCGTTCGCGCTGGTGGGCGCCATCGTCGGCGAGTTCGTGGCCGGCTCCGAGGGACTGGGCTTTGCCATCCTCACCGCCCAGGGGCAGTTCGATACCCCTCGGGTATTCGTCTGCCTCATTCTCCTCGGGCTTCTGGGGACGGTGCTGTTCTATATCGTCGAGGCGCTGGAAACCTTCCTGCTGCCGTGGCACGTCTCCCAGCGGTCGGCCCATGGGCCGCAGCACTGAGCCCTGCGGCACGGCGCTGTGACCGAGCGCTCGGCCCGGTGACATCAAGAACCGCTCCGGCCACACGCCAAGGCCGCGAAGGGCAGCGCGCATGACCCTATGTCGATGACGGCCCCGTCCGGGCCAAGCCGCGGGCGCCATGCGGCCCTGGTGGCGGCCGCCGCCTTGGCGGTCACCGCTTTGCTGTGGGGCAGCAACCATGTGGCCGCCCGCTCCCTGCACAATGCGCTGCCCCTGCCCTCGCTGATCTTCTGGCGCTGGCTGCTGGCGCTCGGCCTGCTCACGCCCATCGCCCTGCCCGGCCTGATCCGCGAATGGCCGCAGGTCCGCCCGCGCCTTCCGCGCCTGTTCGCGCTGGGCATTTCCGGCATCGGCCTGTTCTCGGTGTTCCTCTATGCCGGCGCCTATTACAGCCTCGCCTTGGAGGTGGGCCTGCTCACCTCCACCACCCCGATCTGGGTGGTGCTGATGGCGACCCTGGCCGGGGCGCCCATGGTGGGGCGGCGGCAGCAGATCGGCATCGCCTTGGCCTTGGTGGGCGTGCTGATCATCGTGCTGAAGGGTTCGCTGGCCAGTCTGGCCGGCATGGAATTGCGCATCGGCAACCTGTGGTCGCTGCTCGCGGCCATCGTGTTCGCCTGGTACACCATGTTGCTCGGGGCCAAGCCTTTGGGCCTGTCCGCGCTGACCGCCACCGCGATGACCGCCTGGACCGGAATGATCAGCATCATCGCCCCGGTCTATGCGCTGTTCCTGCTGTCCGGGGCCACCGATCCGGTGCTGACCGGCGCGCAGTCGCATCAGACCACCCTGGTGGTCCTCTACATCGCCATCGGCCCGACCCTGCTGGGCAACCTGCTGTGGATCTATGGCGCCTCGCGGCTGGGCGCGGCCCGGTCGGGGCCGTTCCTCTATCTGTCGCCGGTGGCGGCGCTGGTGCTGTCGGTGACGCTGCTGGGCGAGCCGCTGGCCCCGTTCCAGGTGGTGGGCGCGGTGGCGATCCTGTGCGGCCTTGCCATCTCCAATTCCGGCGCCAAGGCCCCGCCCCCTCCACCGGGCGCCTGACCTCAGCCCGGCAAATAAGACACCGCGACGCCCGCCACCGCGCAGGCTGCCAGCGTCGGCAGCATGCCGGCCTTGAACCGCAGCATGGCCACCAGCGCCGCCAGCGCCAGCACGGCGGCGCGCCAATCCAGGGACGAGAGCACCGGCACATCGGGCGAGAGGCCGAGCACCTCCAGGCTCGCCACCTGCCGGAACACCACATGCAGCGCAAACCACAACGCCAGATTGAGGATCACCCCCACCACCGCCGCGGTGATGGCGCTGAGCGCCGCCGAGAGCGCCTTGTTGCCGCGCAGCGCCTCCACATAAGGCCCGCCGAGGAAGATCCACAGGAAGCAGGGGGCGAACGTCACCCATAAGGTGAGCAAAGCACCAAGCCCCCCCGCCACCAGCGGCGGCAGCGCCCCCGGCGATCGGAAGGCCGCCAGGAAGCCGACGAATTGCAGCACCAGGATCAGCGGCCCCGGCGTGGTCTCCGCCAGTCCTAGCCCATCCACCATCTCCGCCGGCTTCAGCCAGCCGAAGGTTTCCACCGCCGCCTGGGCCACATAGGCCAGCACCGCATAGGCGCCGCCAAAGGTGACCACCGCCATGGTGCTGAAGAAGCTGCCGATCTGGGTCCACACGCTGGTGGAGCCGGTCAGCGCCCACAGCAGCGCCACCGGCCCCAGCCACAGCGGCAGCCACACCGCCAGCACCCGCAGCGCCCGCCCCAGCGACGGCTCCGCATGGGGCATCTCGCCGCGCGCGAACATCATGTCCACCACGCCGACCGCATCGGCCCCACCGCCGCCGCCATGGCCGGCCCCACCGAACAGATGCGGCGCGCGGGTGCTGCCAATCCACCCCACCAGCCCCGCCGCCAGGATGATCAGCGGAAACGGCACCTGCGCCCCATAGATGGCCAGGAACGCCGCCCCGGCGAGCCCCATCTGCATCCGGTTGGTGAGCGCCCGGCGGCTGATGCGCAATAAGGCCTGCACCACCACCGCCAGCACCGCCGCCTTCACGCCGAAGAACAGCGCATGCACCAGCGGCACGTCGTGAAACAGCACATAGAGCGTGCTCAGGGCCAGCATCACCATAGCGCCGGGCAGCACGAACAGCCCCCCGGCCACCAGCCCGCCGGCGGTGCGGTGGAGCAGCCAGCCGATGTAAGTGGCCAGTTGCTGCGCCTCGGGGCCGGGCAACAGCATGCAGTAATTGAGCGCATGCAGGAACCGCTGCTCGCCGATCCAGCGGCGCTCCTCCACCAGTTCCTTGTGCATCAGGGCGATCTGCCCCGCCGGCCCGCCGAAGCTCAGCAGGCCGATGCGCGCCCACACCTTGGCGGCGTCCCCGAAGGTGGGCTTGGCGGGGGGATGGGCGGGGCTTGCCGCATCTGTGCGTGGCACGTCGGCGGGGTCGGGCAAGACCGCGATGGCGGGGCCGGAGCGGGGCGCGGACATGGCGATGCTCCTCAGGCCTGGGCCGGTGCGCCGACCCAGGTATGGGTCTCGTCCACCGCATCCCGGCACCAGCGATAGAAGGCGTCATAGAGCAGCAAGCCGGCCTCCAATTGCTCCAGATCGTCCCGATACATGCGTGACAATCCCAGCGCCGCCGCCAGAAACCCGGCGGCCTGCGGCACTAGATCCAGGCGATCGGTGTCCGCCGCCCGCACGATCAGGGCGAGGCGCGCCAGCGCCGGACTGTCCAGGCCGAACACCTCCAGCATGGTGTCGAAGGTGCAGCGCTCGTCGTGATGGCTGAACGGCACACCGTCGATATCAAAGGGGGTGGCACCAAACCGTTCGGCCACTGCCGGCACCTCGGCGGGAGCAACAAACAGCACCCGGGCGCCGGGATCGACAAAGCGCCGCACCAGCCACGGACAGGCGATGCGGTCCACCTTCGGACGGGCGCGCGTGACCCACAGGGTATGGCCAGTGCTGTCCGGCGCCGGCACCGCGCCGGTATTTACCAGCATCCCGCCGGCGGCACGCCAGGCCTCAAATCCCCCGTCCAGGGTTTCGGCGCGGACGCCCTCCAGCCGCAGCCAAGCGGCGACGCCCTGGCTGATCTTCAACCCCTTCTGGCAGACCACCACCACATCGCGCCCGGCATAGGCCGCCGCCCAATCCGCCAGCGTGGCGGCATCCCGCCGCCGGGCGGCAGGAATGCGGCGCGGATCGGCGGCAAAATCCTCCGCCGTGCGCACGTCGATGAGTGCCGGCGCGGTGGGCAAGCCGATCAGGCGGGACAATTGGGTCACGGTGATTTCGGTGTTCGACGGCATATGCGTCCATCCCTCATACGGGTGGCTCCCATGGGGAGGCCAGGACGCGATCTTCAGGCTGCCGCCTCACGGGGTAATCGCGAATAACCCCTTGGGCACCACTCTAGCGGCAGCGCATGGTCCCTCGCAAGCCTGCCGCGCAGCGTTGCCCGCGCAAGGCCTGCACCAGCCCATTCACCCCATGGTGATCCCCCGGCGGGTGGCGGGCGTATCTTGCATCAGAGGGTCCGCGACGTATATGTGAGGTCGCGCCCAGGCTTCCGATGGGCATCGTCTTCCCGCCCGATTTCCTCTCCCTTGCCTTGCCGCGCGGTGGCGCGGCCCGCATACTCTGTTGGCTATGAAGATCGACTCCCCCTTCTTCGACCGGATCCGGGTGAAGCCCGCCGAGGATCGGTTGCGGAAACCCACCTGCCCCACCTGCCAGTGGGCCGGCTGCAAGCAGCCCGGAACCCATCGCGCGCCCAAGGGCCGGATGGCAGAGGGTGAGTATTGGCTCTACTGCATCGATCACGTGAAGGAGTACAACAGCTCCTACAATTATTTCGCGGGCATGAACGATTCCGCCGTCTCCGCCTACCAGAAGGACGCCCTGACCGGTCACCGGCCCACGTGGCGCATGGGCGTGCGCGGCGGCAAGGGCGCTGAGGGTCCCGCGGACGGTTTTCGCGATCCGTTCGGATTTACCGCCGATATGGGCGCTCATGCCTCAGGCTTCGAGCCGCGCCAGCCGGAAGGCCGCACCATCCGCACCGCCGAGCGTCAGGCCCTGGAGCTGATGGGCCTGGAGATGTCCGCCGAGGGGGCGGAGATCAAGACCCGGTTCAAGGAACTGGTGAAGCTGCACCATCCCGACGCCAATGGCGGCGACCGCTCCGCGGAGGAGCGGCTGCGCAACGTCATCCAGGCGTACAATTGCCTGAAACAGGCCGGTTTCTGCTAGGGGCGGCGCGCCTCGTCCGGCGCGGCGTCATGGCGGTTTTTGCACGCGCGGAAAACCTTTAAGGTGGCCGCGGATCGATATTCGGCAGACTTGAGCGCGGTGGCCCGCGCATACGGAGGCATGATGAGCACCGAGACCACGGCACCTACCCCCGACATGAAGGTTTCGGTGCGGCAGGTGTTTGGCATCGACATCGACATGGAAGTCCCGGCTTTTTCCGAGCCCGACAGCCATGTTCCCGATCTCGATCCCGACTATCTGTTCGACCGTCCCACCACTTTGGCCATCCTCGCCGGTTTCGCGCACAATCGGCGCGTCATGGTCACGGGATACCATGGAACCGGCAAGTCCACCCATATCGAGCAGGTGGCGGCCCGGCTCAACTGGCCGCTGGTGCGGGTCAATCTCGACAGCCACATCTCGCGCATCGACCTGATCGGCAAGGATGCCATCGTGGTGCGCGACGGCATGCAGGTGACCGAGTTCCGTGACGGCATCCTGCCCTGGGCGCTGCAGAACAACGTCGCCATCGTGTTCGACGAATATGATGCCGGCCGCCCGGACGTCATGTTCGTGATCCAGCGCGTGCTGGAAGTCTCCGGCCGCCTGACGCTGCTGGACCAGAACCGGGTGATCCGCCCGCACCCCTCGTTCCGCCTGTTCGCCACCGCGAACACCGTGGGCCTGGGCGACACCACCGGCCTCTATCACGGCACCCAGCAGATCAATCAGGGCCAGATGGACCGCTGGTCCATCGTCACCACCCTGAATTATCTCGCCCATGACAAGGAAGTGGAGATCGTGCTCGCCAAGGCGAAGCACTATCAGAACGCGCCGGGCCGCGACACGGTGGGCCGCATGGTGCGCCTCGCCGACCTGACCCGCAGCGCCTTCATCAATGGCGATCTGTCCACGGTCATGAGCCCGCGCACGGTCATCACCTGGGCGGAAAACGCCGAGATCTTCAAGGACCTCGGCTTCGCCCTGCGCGTGACATTCCTGAACAAGTGCGACGAGTTGGAGCGCCCGCTGGTGGCGGAATTCTACCAGCGCTGCTTCGGCCAGGAACTGACTGAAAGCTCGGTGAACGTCGCGCTCTCCTGATCGGGCCGCCCTCTCCCCCGGGGAGAGGGCCGCTCCGCACGCACCGGACCGGCGCCCTCCACCGGCGCCATCCCCCGGTGCCCTCGCGTCTCTGACAGGCTGAAGCCATGGCTCCTCCCCCGACCAACAAGACCGTCAAGACCGCCCCCAAGGAAGCCCCCGCCGAACCGTTCAAGCGGGCGGTGGCCAGTTGCTTCAAGGCGATCGCCGGGGTGGGCGAGTTCGAGGTGACCTTCGCGTCCGAGCGCCCGTCTTTGGGTCCGGACCGGGTGCGCCTGCCCGAGCCGCCGCGCCGCTTCACCCCGCAGGACGCCGCCATCGTGCGCGGCCACGCGGATTCGCTGGCGCTGCGCCTCGCCTGCCACGACCCCAAGGTCCACCGCCGCATGCTGCCCACCGGCGATACCGCGCGGGCGGTGTTCGAGGCGGTGGAGCAGGCGCGGGTGGAGGCGCTGGGCGGCAACCGCATGCTGGGTACCCAGCGCAATCTCACCGCCATGCTCACCGACCGCTACCATCGCGGCCCCTATGCGGACATCACCGAGCGCGCCGAGGCCCCCATCGAGGAGGCCGTCGCCCTCATGGTGCGCGAGCGCCTCACCGGACAGGCGCCGCCCGCCGCCGCCCGCAAGCTCGTGGAGCTGTGGCGCGACTATATCGAGAGCCGGGCCGAGACCCAGCTCGACCGCCTCGCCGACACGCTGGACGACCAGAAGAAGTTCGGCGAGCTGACCCGCGACCTGCTCTCCTCCCTGGAGATGGGCGAGGAAAGCGGCCTGGAAAGCGACGAGGAGAACGAGGGCGACGAGAATTCCTCCACCCGCGACGAGCAGGGCGGCGAGGAAGGCCAAACCTCCGAGGACGAGAGCCAGCAGAGCGCCACCGAGGTGGAAGCCGAGATGGCCCAGGACGAATTGCCCGACAGCGCGGTGGAGAGCGAAGCCGGCCCGCCGGCCGAGATGCCCGACGACGCCGACATGGGCGACAGCGAGGAAGCCTCCGAGCCCTGGCAACCGCGCAACCCGCAGGCGCACGATCATCGCGGCCCGGAATATCACGCCTTCACCACCAAGTTCGACGAGGAGACCCTCGCCGAGGAATTGTGCGACACCGAGGAACTGACCCGGCTGCGCTCCTATCTGGACAAGCAGCTGAGCAACCTCCAGGGCGTGGTGGCGCGCCTCGCCAACCGCTTGCAGCGCCGCCTGCTGGCGCAGCAGAACCGCGCCTGGGAATTCGACCTGGAAGAAGGCGTGCTTGATCCAGCGCGCCTGTCCCGCGTGGTCACCGATCCCATGCAGGCGCTCTCCTTCAAGCGCGAGCGCGACACCGATTTCCGCGACACCGTGGTGACGCTGCTGATCGACAATTCCGGCTCCATGCGCGGACGCCCGATCACGGTGGCCGCCACCTGCGCCGACATTCTCGCCCGCACGCTGGAGCGCTGCGCGGTGAAGGTGGAAGTGCTGGGCTTCACCACCCGCGCCTGGAAGGGCGGGCAATCGCGCGAATCCTGGCTCGCCGCCGGCAAGCCGGCCAATCCTGGCCGCCTGAATGATCTGCGCCACATCGTCTACAAGTCCGCCGACGCCCCGTGGCGGCGCTCCCGGCGCAATCTCGGGCTGATGATGCGCGAGGGGCTGCTGAAGGAGAATATCGACGGCGAGGCGCTGGATTGGGCGCACAAGCGCCTGCTGGCCCGGCCCGAAGCGCGCAAGATCCTGATGATGATCTCCGACGGCGCGCCGGTGGACGATTCCACTTTGTCGGTGAATGCCGGCAATTATCTGGAGCGTCACCTGCGCCACATCATCTCGCAGATCGAGGACCGCTCGCCGGTGGAACTGATCGCCATCGGCATCGGCCATGACGTCACCCGCTATTACAAGCGCGCCGTGACCATCGTGGACGCCGAGGAGCTGGGCGGTGCCATGACCGAGAAGCTGGCGGAACTGTTCGAGGACAAGCCCGCCCCCGCCCCGCGCGGACGCCGGCTGCACTGATGCGCCTGCTGACGCGCCGTTCGCTGCTGGCCGGTTTGGTGGCGGGCGGCGGCGCGTTGGTGGCGCATCGCGCCTTTTCCAAGCCGCGCGACCTGCCGCTGGAGCCGGTGGCGGTGGAGGTGCGGGCCACGCCCATCGCCCGCTTCCGTGTCGGCGCCGACGACACCCGCTTCGGCCATCTCGAGTTTCGCGGCGGCCTGCTGCTGACCTCGCCTTTTTCCGGCTTCGGCGGCCTCTCCGCTTTCACCCTGGATGCAACCGGACGCACGTTCCTGGCGGTGACCGACGCCAGCGTGCTGCTGCGCGGCACGCTGGAGACCGACGGCGACCGGCCCGTGGGCCTGTCGGGCATGATGGCGGCGGCGCTGCGGGACGATACCGGCCAGTTGCTCGCCGCCCAGGGGCGGGAGGACAGCGAATCCATCGCCATCGCCCCCGAGGGCATCTATATCGGCCTGGAAACGGTCAATGAAATCTGGCTGTACCCGGCGCCCGATCCCTTGGGAAAGCCCGGGCGGCGCGTCGCGGTGCCGCCGGAGGTGAAGGCCCTGCGCCGCAACACCGGCCTGGAGAGCCTGGTCCATGTGCCCGCCGGCCCGCTGGCCGGCGCGCTGATCGGCATCGGCGAGGAGGGCGCGACAGCGCCGTCGGATCTGCCCGGCTTCATCATTGGCGGCCGCACGCCGGGGCTGTTCACCATCGCCAAGAGCGGCCTGTTCGATGCCACCGATGTGGCCCTGGGCCCGGACGGCGAACTGTTCCTGCTGGAGCGGCACTATGCGGTCACCACCGGCGTGTCGATGCAGATCCGCCGCATGCGCCTCGCCGACGTGAAGCCCGGCGCGCGTCTGGACGGCGACATCCTGTTCACCGCCAACATGGCCTATGAGGTGGACAATATGGAGGGGCTGGCGGTGACCCGGAACGCCGCCGGGGAGACCTTGCTGACAGTGATCTCCGACGACAATTTCAACCCGCTCCAGCGCACCATCCTGCTGCGCTTCGCGGTGGTGGATTAGACCTCAACGTTTCTCCCCACGAGGGGCATCATGGCGCGCGACGTTCACTCGCTCTGCCGCGTGATGCCGCCGGGCCACTGAACCGGCACCTCACCGGTCGTCATGGCCGGGCTTGCCCCGGCCATCCATGCCCCGCCGTTGGCGCGGACCTTCTTGGGGCTTGACCAAGCGGCGCCGCGTGGATCCCCGGATCAAGTCCGGGGATGACGGCAGTCTTTGGCATGTCTGACCGGCCTTAAGCGTCGATCTGCCCTTGCCGTCCTCACCCCGCCTCCGGCGCCAGCTTGCCCGCTTCCCAGCCCAGTATGGCGCGCTTGCGGGTCAGGCCCCAGTGATAGCCGGTGAGATCGCCATTCTTGCCCAATACCCGATGGCACGGCACCACGAAGGAAATGGGGTTCTTGCCCACCGCCGCGCCCACGGCGCGAGCCGCCTTGGGCCGCCCCACATGGCCGGCGATGGAGGAATAAGTGGTGGCCCGGCCCATGGGGATGCGCAGCAGCGTCTCCCAGACGCTGATTTCAAAGTCGGTGCCGATGAACACGATGCGCAGCGGCTGCGCCTCGCAGCGGGCCTGGGAATGGAAGATCTGCGCCACCAGCGGCGCGGTGGCTTCGGGGTCTTCCACATAAGTGGCGTGCGGCCAGCGGCGGCGCATGTCCAGCAGCGCGGCCTCCTCCTCGCCGGGATCGGCGAACGCCAGCCCGCACAGGCCGCGGGCGGTGGACATGGCCAGCGCCACGCCGAACGGCGAGGGATGCAGTCCGAAGCGGATCACCAGCCCGGCGCCGCCGGTCTTCCATTCCCCCGGCGACATGGCCTCATGCACCACAAACAGATCGTGCAGGCGGCCGGGGCCGGACAGGCCCAGCTCCAGCGCCGCATCCAGCACATTGGGACAATCCGCCAGCACCTGCCGGGCGCGATCCAGCGTCACCGCCTGCAAGAAACCCTTGGGGGTGAGGCCGCACCAGCGGCGGAACAGATCGGTGAGCGCCCGGGGCGTGACGCCGGCGGCCAGGGCGATGGCCTCCACCTCGGGCTGGGCGCGCATGTGGGTGGTCACATAGGCCACCGCCCGCCGCACCACGTCATAATCGGCGGCGCCAATCTCCAGCTGGGCGATCGGCCCGGCCAGCGTGCCGGGGAGCACACCGGCCAGCGTGCGGGCCAGATCCGCTTTGGCCAGATCCGGCCGGGTCGGCTCCTGGGGCGCTTGGAGAGCGAGCGACGCTTGGCGGGGATCCTGGACGAGCACGGGCGTATGTCCTTTTGCAGCAGTCTGCGCCATCCCATCACCCTCCCGCTTCCGCGACCACCCGATTTCGCCGGAGTGTCCCACCACGCGGCTTTACATCGGTAGGTGCGCTCAGAACACCGTGCGGGTGACGCCGCGCTTCACTTCGCTCAAGGCGGCGCTGAGGTCGTCGCCCAGTTCGCCCTTCTGCACCGGCCCGAGAAACAGGCCCACCGGCACCGACTTGCCCTGGGATTCCAGCGACAGTTCCAGCGTGCCGTGGTCCTCGTCGTCGTGGCGCTTCACCCGGGTCCAGAACGGGTTCATCCGCGCCTCCCACGGGCGGCCGCGCACCGGCACATGGCGCACCTCCACCAGGGTCGGGGTGATGCGAATATATTCGCGGGCGTCGGCGGCACGGTAATTGGCGCGGAAGGCCCAATAGATCAGCAGCACGTCGAGGCCGAAAAAGCCGAACACCGGCCAGGCGCCCATGGCCAGGAACACCACGCCGGAGGCGAAGCTGATGCCGCCCACAATGAGCATCACCAGCAGGAAGCCCCGCTGCGACAGTGATCGGTGCGGCGCCAGGGTGGCCGCGAAAACGGTGGGTTCCTCGTCCGGAACGACGGGCGGGTCGTTGGCGTCGGTCATGGGGCCAAGTATAGGGATAAAATGGCGCGAAAGACGACAGGCAACATGCCGCCCCCCGATGCCGCCGCCGCGCCCCGCACCGGGGCCGGGGCGAAGGTCGTCGCCGCGGGACGCAAGGTCGCCGCCGCGACCAAGGCATCGGTCAGCAAGGTCGTCGTCACACCTGCCCCATCGCAGCCTGCCCGATCGACACGTGCCGCCTCAAAGCCGGCCCAGTCCAAACCCGTGAACGCCACGGCCAAGCCGCGCAAGGCGCCCGCCCCGCAGCGCTCAGGCCTCGTGGCGCCGGAAGGCCGGACGGTCGGCAAAGCCGCCGCCCCCAAGCGGCGCGCCGTGGCCAATGCGGCTGCCGCCGTGCATGGGCGCACCGTCACCGCCTGGACGGACGCGGAGATCACCGAAGCGTTCCGCCGCTTCGAGGCGCTCAATCCCGAGCCCAAGGGCGAGCTGGATTACACCGACGCCTTCACCTTGCTGGTGGCGGTGGTGCTCTCCGCCCAGGCCACCGACGTGGGGGTCAACAAGGCCACCCGCGGCCTGTTCGCCGCCGCGCCCACACCCGCCGGCATGGTGGCGCTGGGGGAAGAGGGTGTGGCGGAGCACATCCGCACCCTCGGCCTGTTCCGCGGCAAGGCGAAGAATGTGGTGGAACTCTCCCGGCTGCTGCTCGCCAACCATGGCGGCGTGGTGCCGGCGGACCGGGAGGCGCTGGAAGCGCTGCCCGGCGTCGGCCGCAAGACCGCCAATGTGGTGCTGAACATCGCTTTCGGCCTGCCCACCATCGCGGTGGACACCCATCTGTTCCGGGTCGCCAACCGCACCGGCATGGCGCCGGGGGCCACGCCGCTGGAGGTGGAACTGGCGCTGGAGGCCCGGGTGCCGGCGCGCTTCAAGCTGCACGCCCACCACTGGCTGATCCTGCACGGGCGCTACATCTGCAAGGCCCGCGCGCCGGACTGCCCCATCTGCCCCATCAACGACCTGTGCCGCTGGACCGACAAGCCGCTTTAGGCCCCCCACAACATCCGCTCTCCCGTTTATCGGGACAGACGGGCAGGCTCCGTCTCCAGCAAGCGAGGGCCAGCCTTGGATGCCAAGCGCTTGTGCAGGTGCACCATGAAGGCGGTGCCGAACACCGGCGTGATGAGATTGAGCACCGGCACCAGCAGGAGCGGCGCGATCAGCAGGCCGGCGAGGAACACCGTCACCGCATTGGCCTGCCGCAGCGCCCGCGCCTCCTCGGGCGAGTTGTAGCGCATGGCTGCCAATTCGAAATATTCCCGCCCCAGCAGATAGCCGTTGGCGAGGAAGAAGATCACCACATTCACGCCGGGCACCAGCAGCAGCATCAGCGCGCCCAGATTGACCGCCAGCACGATGGCGAAGAAGCGCAGCGAATAAAGGATTGAGCGCACCACCGGCTGGGCGGTGCCCACCGGATCGCCGGGATAGCTGGTGCGCTCCACCTTCTCGGCCACGTCATCGAGAAACAGCCCCGCCACCACGGAGGAGGCCACAGGCGTCAGATAAAGCGCGCCGAACACGAAGCCGAGCCCCACCACGATGGACACCAGCGTGTCCAGCCAGTGATAGGGCAGCGTCGCCATATGCTGAAGCGCGGCATTGAGGGCGATGGCCATCACCACCAGCAAGGCGATGGCCAGGGCGACGGACTTGAGCAGCACCCCGCGCAGCAGTGGCGAGAACACCTGTCCGAAAGCGGTCAGCGCGGCAGAGATCATGGTCATTCCATTTCAGCGGGCCGGATACGGAATATTCGGCCCAGGACGCATCGGGTGGCGACGCATCAGGTGGGGCGTGCCCCGCCCGCGCTCAAGGGCGCGGGCCTCTCAGCCCCCGATGCGGACGGGAAAGTCCAGATGGAACACATTGGTTCCCCCGAAGCGGGTGCGAAACTGGGCCTTGATCTCCCCGAGCTTCGACTGGGCATCGGGAGTGTTGGGGTGCACCAGGATCAGCATCTTGGTGCCCGCATGCAGCATCGCCACCGGGTCCACATTGGTGCCCTTGCCCTGGCCATAGGCATCGAGAACCGTCATGCCGTCGGAGAAGCGCGGGCGCACCACCTCTTCCAGGAATTGGGCGAACTGCTGCTCGCTCACGCCCTTGCCGTCGCCGGTGGCGAGGCTGAAGAACAATTGGGTCTGGATCATCACGCTGTCCGCCCAGGGCGTCGCCTGCCAGCCGGGGATGGGGGTCGCCGGCGCGGTCTGGGCACCGGCGGGCAAAGCCGACGCCAGCGGCAGCGTGAGCGTCGCCAGAAGCAGCGGAACGAGGTGGCGGCGCGCGGTCATCGGGTGTCCCTCCGGCAGAATGCACTGCCTTGTACCAAAGCTGGCGGCGCGGCGCGCGGCTATTGCCCCGCCATGCACGGCTTCGGTCCTGAAATGGACGGGACCGCGCACGCGTCCAGGCGACCGACGATGCTGCGAATGAACATTCGCTCTTGATCTGGGCCCAGCACCACCTTATGAGAGCGAACGTTCATTCGCACCTTACGGCAGACGCCGGGAGATTGTTCATTGGCTGCCGCCGAAACCAGCATTCCTGCCGATCACCGGGCCGAGCAGCGCCATCGCATCCTGGCGGCGGCCGCGCATTGTTTTGCCCGCGACGGGTTTCACGGCACCTCCATGCAGAAGATCTGCACCGAGGCCCAGATGAGCCCCGGCGCGCTCTATCGCTATTTTCCCTCCAAGGAATCCATCATCGCTGCCATTATTGAGGTGGAACGCCTGGAGCGGGCGCGGATCTTCGACAGTGTCGCCAATGCGCCCAGCATGATCGAGGGCCTGATCTCCTGCGTGGCCGAGATGATGGGCGAGGACCAAGCCAGTTGCGCCAAGCTCGGCCCCGAAATCATGGCGGAGAGCGCCCGCAATCCGAAGCTTCAGGAGATGCTCGGGCCGTTCGAGGAAGAAACCTCGGTCATGCTGAAGGACATGCTGATCCGCGCCCGCGATGCCGGAGAAATCGACACCGCCATCGATCTCGATGACCTCCTGATCCTCCTCACCTCCATTGGCGACGGCATCCTGCTGAACCATCAGATCCATCCGGCGTGGGACGTGCCGGCCCGTCTTCCCGCCATCGGGCGGCTGATCACTCGCATGATCGCCCCCGCGGCAAAGAGCACATGAGACCCATGAGGCAGCATCTGTCCGGTCCTGATTTCGCCGCTGTCGCGCTCCAGCTTGCGCGCCAAGATTCCCCAAGGTCACAAGAGGCAACCATGGTACGCCCCTCGGCGCCCGCATTCATCGGCCAGCGCCTGCGCAGCGCCTGCTTCGTCCTGACGCTGAGCGTGGCGTTGGGCCTGGCCGGCCCCGTGGCCGCCGCCGCGCCCGACGCCAAGGGCCTCACCGTCAGCGTGGTCCGCCCGCAGACCCAGGACCTGATTGAGACGCTGCTGGTCACCGGCTCGCTGCTGCCGCGCGAGGAAATCCAGGTGGGCCCGGAAATCGAGGGCTATCGCCTGATCGAAATTTTCGCCGAAGTGGGCGACACGGTGAAGAAGGGCCAGATCCTCGCCCGCCTGTCGCGGGAGGTGCTGGATACCCAGATGGCCCAGAACACCGCCAATGCCGCCAAGGCCAAGGCGACCATCGCCCAGCAGAAGGCCTCCCTCGACCAGATGCTGGCGCAGGAGGCGGAAGCCACCTCGGCGGTGGAGCGCACCCGCCAGCTGCGCAAGACCGGCGTCGCCTCCCAGGAAACCCTGGATGAGCGCGAGCGCGCGGTGAAAGTGGCCAGCGCCCAGGTGGCCGCCGCCCGCGAAACCCTGAATGCGGCGGAAGCCGATGCCGTGCTGGTGCAGGCGCAGCGCTCCGAGCTGGATCTCAAGCTCCAGCGCACCGAGGTGCGCGCGCCCGACAATGGCATCGTGCTGGCCCGTGACGCCCGCATCGGCTCCATCGTCTTGTCCACCCGCAGCGAGCCGCTGTTCCGCATCGCCCGCGACGGCGCCGTGGACCTGGATGCGGAAGTTCCCGAGGTGGCGTTGCCGCGCATCGCGGTGGGCCAAAGCGTGGACGTCACCCCCGCCGGCTTCGCCAAGCCGGTGCCCGGCACCGTGCGCCTGATCTCGGCGGAAGTGGACAAAGCCAGCCGGCTCGGCCGGGCCAAGATCGCGCTGCCCTATGACCGGGCGCTGAAACCCGGCACCTTCGCCCGCGGCCTCGTCCAGCTGGACCGGCGCGACGGGCTCGCCGTGCCTCAGGCGGCGGTGATGTTCGACGCCGACGGCGCCTATGTGCTGGTGGTCAAGGACGGCGTGGTGGCTGAGAAGCGGGTGGAGACCGGCCTCAAGGCCGATGGCCGCATCGAGATCCGCAGCGGCGTCACCGGCGACGATCTGTTGGTGGCCCGCGCCGCCGGCTTCCTGCGCGACGGCGACCGCGTGGTCCCGGTCGAGGTGGCCAAGACCGCGAGCGAGGTGCGCTGATGGCCATCAATATCTCCGCCTGGGCGATCCGCAAGCCGATCCCCTCGCTGGTCCTGTTCGTGGTGCTCACCGCGCTCGGCATCTTTCATTTCCGGTCGCTGCCGGTGACGCAGATGCCGAACATCGATCTGCCCATCGTCATGGTCACGGTGACCCAGACCGGCGCCGCGCCCAGCGAACTGGAAACCCAGGTCACCAAGAAGGTGGAAAATGCGGTGGCCGGCGTCTCCGGCGTGAAGCACATCACCTCGTCCATCTCCGAGGGCACCTCGGTCACCACCATCGAATTCCATCTGGAAACCCTGGTGGACCGGGCGGTGAACGACACCCGCGACGCGGTGACCAAGATCCGCACCGAGCTGCCCCAGAGCATCGAGGAGCCGCAGATCCAGCGGGTGGACATCGAGGGCCTGCCCATCGTCACCTATGCGGTGTCCTCCCCCACCATGACGCCGGAAGAACTGTCCTGGTTCGTGGACGACACCATCGCCCGCACCCTCCAGGGGGTGCGCGGGGTGGCGCAGGTCAAGCGCGAGGGCGGCGTGGACCGGGAAATCCGGGTGGCGCTCGATCCCGAACGCCTGATGGCCATGGGCGTTACCGCCGCCGAAGTCAGCCGCCAGTTGCGCGCCACCAATGTGGACGTCTCCGGCGGCCGCGGTCAGGTGGGCACCCAGGAGCAATCCATCCGCACGCTGGCGGGGGCGGCCACCGTGGAGGCTTTGGCCGACACCCGCATCGTCCTGTCCAACGGGCGCTATGTGAGGCTGAAGGATCTGGGCACGGTCAGCGATGGCGCCACCGAGCAGCGGGTGTTCGCCCGCCTGGACGGCAAGCCGGTGGTGGCGTTCGGCGTCTATCGCGCCAAGGGCTTTTCCGACGTGGTGGTCTATGACCGCACCGCCGAGGAGGTGCAGAAGCTGCTCGCTGCCTATCCCAACGTCTCCATCACCATGATCGACACCACGGTGCGCTACACCAAAGCGGACTATCAGTCGGCCATGCACACGCTGATCGAAGGCGCGATCCTGGCGGTGATCGTGGTGTTCCTGTTCCTGCGCGACTGGCGCGCCACGCTGATCACCACGCTGGCGATCCCGCTGTCCATCCTGCCCACCTTCTGGGTCATGGATGCGCTGGGCTTCTCGCTCAATGCCGTGAGCTTGCTGGCGATCACCCTCGTCACCGGCATCCTGGTGGACGATGCCATCGTGGAGATCGAGAACATCGTGCGCCACATGCGGCAGGGCAAATCGCCCTATCGCGCCTCCATCGAGGCGGCGGACGAGATCGGCCTGGCGGTGGTGGCCACCACGCTGACCATCGCGGCGGTGTTCGTGCCGGTGTCGTTCATGGGCGGCATCGCGGGCCAGTATTTCAAGCAGTTCGGCATCACGGTGGCCATCGCGGTGCTGTTCTCCCTGGCCGTGGCGCGGCTGATCACCCCCCTGCTGGCGGCCTATTTCCTGCGCGACACCGGCCATCGCGAGAGCGGCGACGGCTTCATCATGCGCCATTATATCGGCATCCTCGGCTGGTCGGTGCGGCACCGCTTCATCACCATCCTCATGGGCTTCGGCGTGTTCGCCGGCACCATCTTCCTCTCCACCCTGCTGCCGTCCGGCTTCCTGCCCACCAACGACATCTCGCGCTCCATGGTGTCCATCGAGCTGCCGCCGGGGGCCACCATCGAGGAAACCCAGCAGGTCGCCGACCGCATCACCCGCACCATGCGGGAGCAACCGGAAGTGGCCAGCGTCTATGCCACCGCCGGCGGCGGCGGCCAGGGCGGCCTTGCCATGATCGCCGGCGAGGTGCGCAAGGCCACCATCGTCATCAATCTCAAGCCACGGGATGAGCGCACCGAAAGCCAGAAGGCGTTCGAGAGCCGCATGTCGCCCGCCCTGAAGGCGATCCCGGACATTCGCTACACCTGGAGCCAGGACGGGCAGAACACCCAGCGCGGCTTCACCGTGATCCTGTCCGGCAGCGACGGGGCGGCGGTGGAAAAAGCCGCGCTGGAACTGGAGAAGCAGGTGCGCGACCGCGTGCCGGTGCTGTCCAATGTGGTGTCCAGCGCCTCCCTGGACCGCCCGGAGATCCGCATCGTGCCGAAGCTGGATGAGGCGGCGGAACTGGGGGTCTCGGTGGATACCATCGCCGATACGGTGCGCATCGCCACCATCGGCGACGTCGCCGCCAACCTCGCCAAATTCTCCGCCAAGGACCGGCAGATCGACATCCGCGTCCAATTGGACGAACGCGCCCGCACCCATCTGTCCACCTTCGATGCCCTGAAAGTGCCCACGGCCTCGGGGGTCGCGGTGCCGTTGACCACGGTGGCCGAGGTGCATTTCGGCAAGGGACCGACCGCGCTGGATCGCTATGACCGCGCCCGCCGCATCGCGGTGGAGGCGGATCTGGTGGGCGCGACCCCGCTGGGCGTGGCGCTGGAGCAGGTCAAGGCCCTGCCCGCCGCCCGCAACCTGCCGGCCGGGGTGACGCTGAAGGAATCCGGTGACGCCGAGATCATGGGCGAGGTGTTCTCCGGCTTTGCCATGGCCATCGGCGCCGGGGTGATGCTGGTGCTGGCGGTGCTGATCCTGCTGTTCCACGACGTGTTGCAGCCCATCACCATCCTGATCTCGCTGCCGCTGTCCATCGGCGGCGCCTTCATCGCCTTGCTGCTCACCGGCAATTCGGTGTCGCTGCCGGTGGTGATCGGCTTCCTGATGCTCATGGGCATCGTGACCAAGAACGCCATCCTCTTGGTGGATTTCGCCATCGAATCCATCGCCCATGGCCATAGCCGGTTCGACGCGCTGATGGAGGCCGGGCGCAAGCGGGCGCAGCCCATCGTCATGACCACCATCGCCATGGCGGCGGGCATGGTGCCCTCAGCTTTGGCCCTGGGCGAAGGCGGATCGTTCCGCGCGCCCATGGCCATCGCGGTCATCGGCGGGCTGATCGCCTCCACCGTGCTGTCGCTGGTGTTCGTGCCGGCGGTGTTCACGGTGATGGACGATCTCGGCCGCCTGTCCGGCCGGCTGTTCGGCCGCTTCATCGGCGCCACCGACGAGCCGGGGGAGCATGCGCCGGAGGCGAAACATCCCCACCTGCCCCGCGCGGCCGAATAAGGCCTGACGCAAGCACGACCGGTTACGAGCAACGGCGCGGCGGGGCAGCCCTTCGCGCCGTTGCTCGTATGGGAAATCACAGAATGGAGATGGCCTTCAAATTATCACCGCATCGATCTTGACTTGTTCGTCAAACCGAACGAATGTCCTGTCATCGAGGCCCGACAACCTCCGGGTGATGCCCATGATGTGCCGCTGCTCCTGTTGATGCTCTGCCCCGTTTCGGGGACATGGCCGCCGTGCAACCCGCACTCGCATCCGCCCTTTTCCTTTTTTCCCGCTATGCGCAACGGCATACGTTGAGTCCGCTCAGACGAACGTCGTGCGTTGCCAGCCAGACCGGTGTCACACCGGAGGTGAACGTGAACGCTCCTCTCTCTATTGTTGACCCGCCGGCCCCCCTTGCCGGGCCGGGAGGAGACAATCAGGCCGTGACCAACGCCGTGATCCGCTTTGAAGGCGTGGAAAAGACCTATCCCTCCCGCGCCGGCACCGCCGCCGTGCCGGCGCTCACCGACGTCAACCTCACGGTGCCGGAAGCCGCCATCGTCGGCGTGATCGGCCGCTCCGGCGCCGGAAAGTCCACCTTGATCCGGCTGGTCAACGGCCTGGAGGCGCCCACCTCGGGCCGGGTGGTGGTGGACGGCACCGACATCACCGCTTTGTCCGAGCCCGGCCTGCGCGAGGCGCGGCGCTCCATCGGCATGATCTTCCAGCACTTCAATCTGCTGGCCCGGCGCACCGCCTATCAGAATGTGGCGCTGCCGCTGGAGATCGCCGGCGTCTCCGCCCGCGAGATCAAGGCCCGGGTCGAGCCGCTGCTGGATCTGGTGGGCCTCGCCGACAAGCGCGACCGCTACCCCGCCGAACTCTCCGGCGGCCAGAAGCAGCGGGTGGGCATCGCCCGCGCGCTGGCCACCCGCCCCCGCGTGCTGCTCTCGGACGAGGCCACGTCGGCGCTGGACCCCGAGACCACCAACCAGATCCTGGCTTTGCTGCGCAAGGTGAATGCGGAGCTGAAGCTCACCGTGCTGCTGATCACCCACGAGATGGCGGTGATCAAGGCGGTGGCCGACCGGGTGGCGGTGCTGGACGGCGGGCGCATCGTCGAGGAGGGCCGCACCTTCGAGCTGTTCGCCCGGCCGCAGCATCCCACCACCCGCTCCTTCATCTCCGCCATCACCGGCGCCAACCTGCCGCCGCATCTGGCGGATCGCATCCAGGCGGCCCCCATACCCGGCGGGCAGGCGGTGCTGCGCATCGTGTTCACCGGCGCCCATGCCACCGACCCGGTGCTGTCGCGGGTGTCGCGGCTCTTGTCCATCGATCTCAACATCATCCAGGCCCAGGTGGACGACATTGCCGGCGAGCCGTTCGGCGTCATCGTGGTCTCGCTGCCCGGCGATGCCGCCACCCTCGGCGCGGTGACGGCGGCCATCGAGCGCCTCGGGCTCGCCACGGAGGTGATCGGCTATGTTTCCTGACTTCCTGTCCCCGGCCATCATCGACCTTTTGATCGAGGCCACCCGCCAGACCCTCTATATGGTGGCCATCGCCGGCTTCATCGGCACGCTGATCGGCCTGCCGCTGGGCGTGTTCCTGGCCACCAGCCGCTCGGGCGAATTGTTCGCCGCGCCGTGGCTGAACCATATCCTCGGCCTGGTGGTGAATGCCGCCCGCTCGACACCCTTCATCATCCTGGTGGTGGCGATCATCCCCTTCACCCGGCTCATCGCCGGCACCTCCATCGGCACCAATGCGGCCATCGTGCCGCTCACGGTGGCGGCAGCGCCCTTCATTGCCCGGCTGATCGAGGCGGCAATCCGCGAGGTGGACCAGGGACTGGTGGAAGCTGCCCGCGCCATGGGCGCCAGCCCGTTGCAGATCGTGCGCAAGGTGCTGCTGCCGGAGGCGCTGCCGGCCATCACGCTGGCCCTCACCCTCGCCGTGGTCAGCCTGCTGGGCTATTCGGCCATGGTGGGCGCCGTGGGCGGCGGCGGCCTGGGCGATCTCGGCATCCGCTTCGGCTATCAGCGCTTCATGCCCGACGTGATGGCGGCGGTGGTGATCGTGCTCATCGTCCTGGTGCAGGGCGTGCAGAGCATCGGCGACCTGCTGGCCCGTCGCCTCGACAAGCGCAATCGCGGTTAGAGCGCGATCCCTACTTTAGCGTTTCAGTTCAACGGAGACTCGTCATGTCCATTCGTGCCCTCGCTGTGGGCCTCGCCCTCAGCCTTGCCGCCGGCACCGCCGGCGCCGAGACCATCAAGATCGGCGTCACCCCCGGCCCCCACGCCCAGATCCTGGAAGCGGTGAAGCCCGTCGCCGCCAAGCAGGGCCTCGACATCCAGATCACCGAATTCTCGGACTATGTGGTGCCCAACGTGGCGCTGGATTCCGGCGAGTTGCAGGCCAACTCCTTCCAGCACCAGCCCTATCTCGACAACCAGGTGGCTGACCGGAAGTTCAAGATCGTCTCCGTGGGCACCACGGTGAACTTCCCCATCGGCATCTATTCCAAGAAGTTCAAGACCTTCGACGAGGTGCCCGTGGGCGGCACCATCGCCATCCCGAACGACCCCACCAATGGCGGGCGCGTGCTGCTGCTGCTCCAGGACAAGGGCATCATCAAGCTGCGCGACGGCGTCGGCTTCAAGCCCAGCGTCGCCGACATCACCGCCAATCCGAAGAAGCTGAAGATCGTCGAGATCGACGCCGCCCAGCTGCCGCGCTCGCTGCCCGACGTGGACGCCGCCGGCATCAACACCAATTATGCCAAGGAAGCGGGCCTCGACCCGGTGAAGGACCCGATCCTGCGCGAGAATCCCAAGGGTCCCTATGTGAACGTCATCGCCGTGCGCACCCAGGACAAGGACAAGCCGTGGGTGGCGGTGCTGGTGAAGAGCTACCAGTCCCCCGAGGTGAAGCAGGTCATCCTCGACACCTTCAAGGGCGCGGTTCTGCCCAGCTGGTGAGTGCTCAGGGGCGTGGCCGCGGCGGCCGCGCCCTTCCGTTCAAGACGGCAAACCGCCCCCAAAGCGGGAGCCGCCGCGCCTAGCGCCGTGGTCAGGCGCCGGCGCCCAGGCGGGCCACCACATCGTCCCGCGCGGACATGATCAGCTGGCGATAGTCCGCTTCCAGCGGCTCGTTCAGCACCTGCTCGAACGCCGCCATCAGCGACCACAGCGCCGCCACTTCGCCGGGATGATCCAGCAGTTCGCGGACGCCTTCGGCATCTTGATGATCGACCATGCGCGCCAGTAGGTCGAACACCACCAGCGCCACGGAATGATTGAGGGTGAGGACAACCTCGCCACCTGGTGTCGCGAGGGCTTCGCTCAGCGGCTCATGACGGCCGTGAACGGGCATGGAGGAGAGCGGTCCGGACATGGGAGCGACCCTGGTTGCGGTGCGCAATCCCCATTGTGTACAGAGGCTTTATGTCGTCGCAGCGACAGCTGAACCCTTGCCGTGCATGAATTTTGACCGCCTGGCCACCTTCCCCAGCGGCCCATTGGCCTTCAGCGGCGGGCCACCAGAAACAGCCGCGGAAATGCCAGCAGCACCCGGCCGTCGGCCCGCGGCGGGTAGTCCTGCGTCAGGCGCGCCTCGTAGGCGGCCAGGAAGTCCTGCTTCTGCGCCTCATCCAAAGGATCAAGGAATGGCCGCAGCCCGGTGCCCTTCATCCATTCCACGATCGCCGCCGGACTGGCCAACGGGTGATGATAGGTGGTGCGCCACAGGTCCACCTGCATCGCGTGGACGCTGAGCAGATCATAATAATAAGCGGACGACGGCAGGATGGTGCGGGCCTTGGCCGCGTCCGCCAGGGCGTCGGCCCAAGGACCCTGCGCCGCCACCGCGCGCATGCCCACATGGGTGGGCTCATTGAGATTGTCCGGCATCTGCACCGCCAGCACGCCGCCGGGGGTCAGTTGGGAGATGAGGTGCGGAAACAGGACGGCATGGTCCGGCACCCATTGCAGCACCGCATTGGCCAGGATCACATCCGCCGGCTCATCCAGCCTGTAGCTGGCCACGTCGGCCTCGATGAAGGTGGTGTGCGGCATGCGCTTGCGCGCCACGGCCAGCATGTCCGGCGAGGTATCGATGCCGATCGCCTCCGCCTCGGGATAGCGTCCGGCCAGGATTTCGGTGGAATTGCCCGGCCCGCAGCCCAGGTCCACGATGCGCTTGGCCGCTTCCAGCGGGATCTGGGTCACCAGGTCTCGGGCCGGCCGGGTGCGTTCATCCTCGAACTTCAGATAGAGGCGCGCATTCCAGTCGGCAACCATGGCCTCTCTCCTGCTGCGGATCGGGGCCGCCCGAGCGCCGTTGCGCGCGGGCGGCCCCGGCTCACCGCGAGAACTTCTTATATTGAATCCGCTTGGGAATGGTCGAATCAATGCCCAGGCGACGCTTCTTGTCTTCTTCGTAATCGGCGAAGTTGCCCTCGAACCACTCCACGTGGCTGTCGCCTTCGAACGACAGCATGTGGGTGGCGATGCGATCCAGGAAGAAGCGATCATGGGAGATGATGACGGCGCAGCCGGCATAATCTTCCAGCGCCTCTTCCAGGGCGCGCAGGGTGTCCACGTCCAGATCGTTGGTGGGCTCGTCGAGGAGGAGCACGTTGCCGCCCTCCTGCAGCACCTTGGCCAGATGCACCCGGTTGCGCTCGCCGCCCGAGAGCATGCCGACCTTCTTCTGCTGGTCGCCGCCCTTGAAGTTGAAGGCCGCGCAATAAGCGCGGGAGGGGATTTCCTTCTTGCCCACATAGATCACGTCGGTGCCGCCGGAGATTTCCTCCCAAACGGTCTTCTTCGGATCGAGCGCATCGCGGCTCTGATCGACGTAACCGAGCTTCACCGAATCGCCCACGGAGATGGTGCCCGAGTCCGGCGTCTCCAGGCCGGTGATCATGCGGAACAGCGTGGTCTTGCCCGCGCCGTTCGGCCCGATGACGCCGACGATGCCGCCGGGCGGCAGCTTGAACGACAGATCGTCGATCAGCATGCGGTCGCCGAACGACTTGCTCAGATGATCGAAGGCGATGACATTCTGGCCCAGGCGCTCGGCCACGGGAATGACGATCTGGGTAGCGCTGGGCACCCGGTTGGCGGCGCGCTCCAGCAGGTCTTCATAGCGCTGGATACGGGCCTTGTTCTTGGCCTGGCGGGCCTTGGGCGAGGCGCCGATCCATTCCTGCTCGCGGGCGATGGCGCGCTCGCGGCTCTCATCCTCGCGGCCTTCCTGCTGCAGGCGCTTCTGCTTCTGCACCAGCCAGGACGAATAGTTGCCCTCGTAGGGAATGCCGCGGCCGCGATCCAGCTCCAGGATCCAGCCGGTGACATTGTCCAGGAAGTAGCGGTCATGGGTGACGATCAGGATCGCGCCCGGATAAGTGCGCAGATGCCCTTCCAGCCATGCCGTGGTCTCGGCATCCAGATGGTTGGTGGGTTCGTCCAGCAGCAGCAGTTCCGGCTGTTCCAGCAGCAGGCGGCACAGCGCCACGCGGCGGCGCTCGCCGCCGGAGAGCGAGGCGACGTCGGCATCATCCGGCGGGCAGCGCAGGGCGCCCATGGCCTGATCCACCTTGCTGTCGAGATCCCACAGGCCCTGCGCCTCGATCTCGTCCTGCAGGCGGGTCATCTCGTCCGCCGTCTCCTCGGAATAATTCATGGCGAGGTCATTGTAGCGGGTGAGGATCGCCACCTGCGGCGCAACGCCGTCCATCACGTTTTCACGGATGGACTTGGTGGGATCCAGCTGCGGCTCCTGGGGCAGATAGCCCACCCGGATGCCTTCCGCCGGGCGCGCCTCGCCGGAGAAATCCTTGTCCATGCCGGCCATGATGCGCAGCAAGGTGGACTTGCCCGAGCCGTTGTTGCCCAGCACGCCGATCTTGGCGTCGGGGAAGAACGACAGGTGCACATTGTCCAGCACCTTCTTCCCACCGGGATAGGCCTTGGTCAGGCTGTGCATATGATAAGCGTATTGATAGGAGGCCATGCGCCACCGGCTCCGAGAAGGACTGCGTGAGTTTGGCGCCGTTTCTAGCCGTCCCCGTCGCGGGCGGCAAGGCGCGGTTGGGCGAAGGCGCATTTGGTTGAACGTGCAGCCGCCTCGCGCCCCCGCCGGCACGGGACGCAAGAGGCTACCGCGGCTCACCCCGCGCCATTCGGGAGGTCAGACCTTTGGACGATCACGATCACCCCCATCATTCCCATCCGGCGCCCGGCGCCATCGATTGGCGGGAGCACGGCGTCAAAGTGGTGCCCGGCGACAATCTCGACCCGCAAACCGCCCAGACTCCCGGCATGAACCGCGCCACCGCCATCAACCGCGCCCGCGCGGGCGCCGAGAAGTTGTGGGCCGGCACGGTGCACATCCACCCCGATGCCAAGACCGGCGCCCATCACCATGGCGACCTGGAGAGCGTGATCTTCGTGGTCAAGGGCCGCGCCCGCATGCGCTGGGGCGACCATCTGGAATTCACCGCCGAGGCCGGGCCGGGCGATTTCATCTATGTGCCGCCCTATGTGCCGCACCAGGAAATCAACGCCTCGCCGGACGAGGTGCTGGAATGCGTGCTGGTGCGCTCGGGGCAGGAGCCGGTGGTGGTCAATCTGGACATCACGCCGGTGGAGGCCCCCTCCACGGTGAAATGGATCGACCCCATCCACACGTCATGAGGCGGCGGCACCGGCGCGCCCCCGGGGGTCGGATGCGCACGTGCCCAGGCCAGTCGAATCCCGGCTCGGACGCGCGGGGCGGAGCCGTCCACCGGTGGCCCGATCGCCCCGGCGCCGGGGCGCGCCGCTGTCCACAGGCAGATCTGTTGCCGGACAAGGGTTTTGCCCCCTGCCCCGAGAGAAATCGCGAATGCCTGTTGCAATCTCGGTGGGGTTTTGGCATGAACACGCACCGCCGACGGGGTTCACCCCCAGACGGCATTGGAGGCGGGCGTAGCTCAGGGGTAGAGCACAACCTTGCCAAGGTTGGGGTCGTGGGTTCGAATCCCATCGCCCGCTCCAAATTTTCCCAATAAAATCTGATAGTTAGCAAACGCCCTTCGGGGCGTTTTCTGCTTCCGTATGTCCACGCTGCGGGCGCTGGAAGCAGCACGGAAGCATCTGCACAAAAGTCGCTGGATAGCCTAGCGTGGCGACTGCTGTAGCGCGCAGGAGCAGATGTCACCCGCGCGCGGTGTGTTTTCAGCCCCCTTAAACGTCGATCAAAGCGATGTCTGAGAGTGCGCCACGGGAGCGCTGCAGCCAGGGGGCATGCGAGCGAAAGCAGGCGTTAATGTCTTCAGTGATCCGCCATTTGGTTGCGAATGCAGTCGATCAGGCGGGATGCGACACGCGACAGCGGGCGCGAGCGCAGGTGAACGGCAGAGGCTGAAATCCGCGTCGGGGGATCGAAGGGGCGGATCAGGCTTTTGCTCCCCGCATCTCCCATGCCACGCGCAGTCAGGCTGTCCACCACTGTCAGGCCGACGCCAGCCTCCACGAAGCGACACGCGGTCTCCGAGAAGCGCACCTCAATGTCGGTCGCATATGGCACAGCCTCCTGGCGGAATGCAGCGCGCACGAGCGGCCCCAGACGGCTGCGGATGTCCAGCCCGATGAGTGTATGGCCAATGATGTCCCGTGGACCGATGCGGGCGAGGTCCGCCAAAGGATGGCCGGCCGGCAGCAGGCACACCATCTCCGCCTCCCCAAGGGGGATCATCCCGAACGTATGGGTCAGTTCCTCCTCCAGCCCGATGGCTAGGCCGAAATCGCAGGCAGCTGTCTCGACGCTCTCCAGCACGTTGAAGGACTGGTTGATGTCCATATAGGCCTTCACCTTCGGCCGATCCTTCAGGAACTCCTGCAGCGCCGCCGGCAGGACGGTGTGTCCGAGCTGCGGGGTGGCCACCACGCGCACATGGCCGCGACGGTCCGCCTTCAGGTCTTCCACCGTCTGGTTCAGCGCCCGTGACAGCAGGAAGATGCCCTCGGATTCGCGATAGAGCAGCTTGGCCTCCTCCCGCGCCACCAGCCGGTTGCCGGTGCGGTCGAACAGCGGAAAGCCGAGTTGGTCCTCCAGATGCCGGATGGCGTTGCTCACGGCCGGCTGGGAGACGTGCAGGTCGCGCGCCGCCCCCACCGTCGTCTGGTGGCGCATGACGGCGCGAAAGATCTCGATCTGGCGGGCATTGAGCATAACCGGTGATTATAGAGAGGGGGTCAAACTTTATAGTCGGTTATCTTGCGACCCATCCGAGCCTCTGTCTATGCTCATTTTCAACGCAGGCAATGTACCTGCGCAAAAAACAGACACAGGGGAACTGACGTGCTGAACAGGCTTGCCTCCACGGCGCTTGCCGCCTCGCTCATGCTGACCGCCGCCATCGCGACGGCACCCGCTGCCGACGTGAACATGCGCGTTCTCGGCTGGTACGGAAACCAGAAGCAGTCCACTGACGTGGAGCGCCCGTTCTGGAAAAATCTCGACGCGGCCACCAAGGGCCAGTTCTCCGCCAACTTCCGTACCGTGGACGAGATCGGCCTCAAGGGCTTCGAGTCCCTGCGCACCCTCCAGAGCGGCGCGTTCGACGTGGTGTCGTTCCAGATCAGCTTCGTCGGTGGTGAAGCGCCGGTGCTGATGGGCGTGGACATCCCCGGTGTCGCCTTCGACTTCGATGAGCAGCGCAAGGTGGTCGACGCCTATCGCCCGGTGATGGAAGCCAACCTCAGCGAGAAGTTCGGCGGCAAACTGCTGGCGGTGTGGCCCTTCCCGTTCCAGATCCTCTACTGCAAGAACGCCATGACCAGCCTCGACGACCTGAAGGGTCAGAAGGTCCGGGTCGCCGGCAATCTCTCCTCGGAGCTGGTGAAGCAGTTGGGCGGGGCGGCAGTGACTCTGGCGGGACCGGAAGTCTATCAGGCGCTGATGCAGGGCGTGGTGGATTGCGGTGTCACCGGCAGCCAGTACGGCAACAGCAATGGCTGGTACGAAGTCACCAAGTCGCTCGACACCGCCCCCATCGGCGGCACCGGCGTGGTGCTGCACGTGGCCCGCAAGGGCTTCTGGGAGAAGCTGACGCCGGCCCAGCAGGCGACGTTGACCGCTCAGATGAAGGAGCTGGAGACGAAGCTGTGGGCCATGGCTGTGGAAGGCCATGAGGACGGCATCCGCTGTAACACCGGCGAGAAGCCCTGCGACGGCAAGCTCGGCAAGATGTCCCTGGTCAAGCTGACCGATGCCGACAAAAGCCGGATCCAGACCATCCTCAAGGACAATGTGATCCCGATCTGGCTGAAGGACTGCGAGGCCGCCAACCCCACCTGCAAGGCGGACTGGGCGAAGACCGTGGGTGCCGTCACCGGCATCAAGTTCTGATCGCCGATCTCTTCTAGAGCATTACCCCGTTTCCTTGAACCGGTGAAATTCTCTATCTATTTGTTCTATCTGGCTTTCTTCACGCGAACCGGCATCCACTTCGCTCGAAGACGCTCTAATGACTTCGGCCGGCCCCGCTGCGGGGCCGGCCCTCCCCAGAGCCGCGCGCGAGCGGGCAAGGCGAACCCATGTCTTTTCAAAACACCGAAGCGCGCATCCGGAGCATCAGCGACTGGCTCTGCATCGCCGGCGGCTGGGGCCTCGTCGGCCTGTCCGTCTGGATCGTGGTCAACGTCCTGCTGCGCAAATTCGTCAATTTCTCCTTCCAGGGAGTCGATGAGTACGGCGGTTACTTCCTGGCCATCGTCTCTGCCGCCGGCTTCGCCAAGGCGGTGCTCGACAAAGCGCATGTCCGCATCGATGTGGTGACGCGCCTGTTCCCGCAGCCCGTACGCGCGGTCTTCGATGTGGTCGCCGTCGGCCTGCTGTTCGCGATGATGTGGATCATCGCCTCCAAGGCCATCCTGCTCACATACGAATCCTGGAGAATGGGGGCGCTGACCCCGAGCGTACTGCGTACGCCGCTCTGGATCCCCCAGTCGCTCTGGGCGCTGGCCCTGGCCTGGTTCGCCTTCGTGATCGGCTTCCTCCTGCTCTGGGCGTTGGCCCGCCTGCTGAAAGCCGATTTCGCCGGCATCGAGGACAAGCTCGGTCAGGACGACATCGAAACCGAGGTCGCGGCCGAGATCGCCGATGCGCGCGCCCGTCTGGCTGCCAGCCCCAAGGAAGCACTCTGATGGCTATGGGTCTTCTCTTCACCGGGGCCATCATGGTCTTCCTGATGGCCGGCCTGCATGTGGCGACCGCCATCTTCTTCACGGCCTATCTCGCCGACTGGCTGGATATGGGCGTGCTGCCGTCGATGATCGGCAACCTCACCTGGAACACCATGAACGAGTTTCTTCTGGTGGCCATTCCGCTGTTCATCCTGCTCGGCGAGTTGCTCAGCCGGAGTGGCGTGGCGGAACTGATGTACAAGGGCCTGTCAGTCTGGCTGCGCTGGCTGCCCGGCGGCCTGCTGCACACCAATATCGTCGCATCCGCCCTGTTCGCCGCCACCTCCGGCTCCACGGTGGCAACCGCCGCCACCATCGGCACCGTGGCCCAGCCCACCATGGCAAAGCTCGGCTACAACGAGCGCATGGTGCTCGGCTCCATCGCTGCCGGCGGTACGCTGGGAATCCTCATTCCCCCAAGCATCAATATGATCGTCTACGGGGCGCTGACCAATGTCTCCGTGGGCAAGCTGTTCATCGCCGGCGTCATTCCGGGCTTGGCGCTGGCCATCACCATGTCCGCGATCATCGTCGTGGTGTCGCTGATCTGGGGCGATAGCCACCGCGAGGAAGGTCCGCTCCCCAGCCTAGCCAAGCGCCTGCGCATGCTGCTGGACCTGCTGCCGGTGCTGTTCGTGTTCGCCCTGGTCATGGGCAGCATCTATGCCGGCCTCGCCACGCCCACCGAGGCGGCGGCCGTTGGCATCGTCGGCGCGCTCATCATCGCGGCGTCGAACCGCACCCTCACGGTGGCCATGCTGCATGAGTCGTTCCTCTCCTCGGTGCGCACCACCGCCATGGTCATGCTGGTGCTTACCACCGCCTTCGTCCTCAACTTCTCGCTGAGCCTGACCGGCCTGCCGCAGCAGCTCTCGGAATACATCCGCGACCTCAACTGGTCGGCCACCACGACCATCTGGATGCTGGTGCTGTTCTATCTGCTGCTGGGCATCTTCATCGAGGCGATGGCCATGATGGTGACCACCGTGGGCATCGTCACGCCGCTGGTGGTGAGCCTCGGCTTCGACCCGGTGTGGTTCGGCATCTTCATCACGGTGATGATGGAGCTGGCGATCATCAGCCCGCCGGTCGGCCTCAACCTGTACGTGGTGCAGAACCTGCGGCCGGTCAAAGGCAGCATCAATGACGTCTTCATCGGCGTGCTGCCGTTCGTGGTCGCCATGCTGATCTTCGTCGCCCTGCTGATCGAATTCCCCGGCATCGCTCTCTGGCTGCCCAATCAAGTGTTCAAGTGAGGAGGAAGATGTTGTCCGCCACAATAACAATGAAAGCGGAACCGCTGATGGCAGAAAGCTTTGCGCCTTATGGTGAAGTGCTGACCCATGTGGGCGACGGGCGCCGGCATTTTGTGGAGCGTGCGTTCGAAACGACCGACCCGGCGGCTCGGCCGACCATGTGGATCAACCGCATCCTGCATCCCGCGCCGGCCGCCCCCATCCTGATTGACCAGGTGGAGCGCCACCCGCACTCCTTCCAGACGCTGATCCCGCTGCATGCCGCGCGCTTCTTCGTGGCGGTGACCCACAGCCTGCCCGACGGGACGCCCGACCTTGATAACCTGCGTCCCTTCGTGACGGCGCCGGGGCAGGGCGTGACCTATCATCCGAACGTGTGGCACTTCGGCTTCACGGCGCTGGATGGCCCGAACGAGGTGGTGGTCATGATCGGCGTGACCGGGCGCGAGGATGACTGCATCGTCTCGGTCGCGGATCGGCGCGTGGAAGTGGAATGGGATTTGGCCGCTGCCGGCTGAGGCCGCTCTCCGGCTTGTCGGGGAGCGGAAAGGGGATTTGGACGATGGAACGCGACTTTATCGGCTACGGCCCCAATCCGCCGCATCCCCGCTGGCCGGGCGATGCGCGCATCGCCGTCAATATCGTGCTCAATTACGAGGAGGGCTCAGAGCCCTCCTTCGCCGATGGCGACGGTGTGACTGAAGGCGGGCTCACCGAGGGTGGCGGCGGCGCTTTCGCTGGCCGCGATCTGGGCGCGGAGTCCATGTTCGAATACGGCAGTCGCGCCGGTGTGTGGCGGCTGATGCGGATGCTGCGCGAGCGCAATATGCCGGCCACCGTCTTCGCCTGCGCGCTGGCGCTGGAACGCAATCCGCACATGGTGACGGCCATTGCGGACGCCGATTTCGACGTGTGCAGCCACGGTCGCCGCTGGATCCGCCATCAGACACTGACACCCGACGCCGAGCGCGCGGACATCGCAGCCGCCGCCGCGACCATCGCCCGCCTCACGGGCCAACAGCCGGCTGGCTGGTACTGCCGCTACGCGCCCACCGAGCATACGCGCCGGCTCGTGGTGGAGCATGGCGGCTTTCTCTACGATTCCGACTCCTATGCGGACGATCTGCCCTACTGGACGCGCGTGTCCGGCCAGCCGCACCTGGTCATCCCGTACAGCCTGGCCAACAATGACGCGAAGTTCGCCCGTGGCGCCATCGCCACCAGCGGTGATTTCTTCGACTATCTGCGCGACACGTTCGATGTGCTGTACGCCGAAGGCGCAACCCAGCCGAAGATGATGTCGGTGGGCCTGCACATGCGCCTTGCCGGTCATGCCGGCCGCGCCGCCGGCGTGGCGCGCTTCCTTGATTATGTGCAGAGTCATCCGGACGCTTGGGTGTGCCGCAGGATCGACATCGCCCGCCATTGGCATGCCCACCACCCGGCGCCGACCGATGCCGGCTGATGCGCGGCCGGTCATCGGCTTCATCGGCTGCGGCGGCACCATCGGCTCGCTCGCGGACGATCCGCTGGACGTGATCGACTATCCCGAGCACGGGCGGAAGATCAGTGCCCGCGAGTTGCTGGAGCGCGTGCCCGATGCGACGCGCTTCGCCCGCTTCAAGGTGCAGGACTTCAGTCGGGTCAGTTCATCCGCCATCGGGCCGCCGGAATGGCTGCAGTTGCGCCGCGACGTGCTGGCGCTGGCGGAGGAGGGCGCGCAGGGTATTGTCATCACCCACGGCACCGGCACGCTGGAGGAAACCGCCTTCTTCCTGCATCTGACGCTGGATCTGGACATTCCGGTGGTGCTGACCGGGGCGCAGCGCCCGGCGAGCGCCGTGGGGTCCGATGGGCCCGCCAATCTCATTGCCGCCGTTCGCGTGGCCTGTGCACCGGAGGCGCGCGGGCGGGGCGTTCTCGTGGTGCTGAATGACGAGATCCACTCTGCGGCACAGGTGGTGAAGACCTCCACCTATCGTCTCCAGACCTTCCAGTCGCCGGAGACCGGCCCTCTGGGCACGGTGGATGGCGACCGCGTCATCCTTCGTGGCCCCGGCAACAGACCACCAACCTTCGGCCTGGACGCAGAAGACGCCGATCTGCCCGCCGTTCACATCGTTTATTCCTACGCGGGCGCGGACGGAACCGCGACCCGGGCTGCGGTCGCCGCCGGCGCGCGCGGGATCGTCTCGGCCGGCTTCGCGCCTGGCATCCCGACGCCCGCCGAGGCCACGGCGCTGGAAGATGCGCATCGTGAGGGCGTCGTCATTGTCCAGTCCAGCCGTGCGCTGCACGGCCGTGTCGCCGCGCGTCTGGCACTTCGGGAGAAGGGCTGGCTCGCCGGACTGGGCCTAAATCCGCAGAAGGGGCGCATTCTCCTGATGCTATGCCTGCATGCGCGGCTGAAACACGCGGCGATGCATGAGCGGTTCTCCGCTTTGGGCTGAGACGTTGCCCCCAACTTCTATCCAGTGTCGCGTTCGCTCCGGCGGTGGTTTGAAGCGCTGCCCGAGGCTTTCGGGCCGCGGTTCGGATACCTTTTCCGCCGCCGCTCGGTGCCGCGTGGAATGGGAGAGGCGCCGCTATCGCCAATAGGCCACGGCAAGGCATGCCAAGGGGCTGGTCCCGGGCATGTGCCAATGCGCCTTCAGGCGGCGGATGCAGGTGGCATCTGCGCCTGCCCAGGCAAAGACAGTGACGCCCGTTGGGGGCACGAGGGCCGCGACCGTGGCGAAAAGCCGGTCCCCGACGGTCTCTCCGCCAGAGGGAAAAACCCAGCGAACAAGAACCCCCGGAGGGTGGGAGAAGCCGATCCGCTCCTCCCGCGTCCCCACGCACAGCACTGCGACACCGGCCGCCGAAGCCGGCAGTGCTTCGAGGATCCGCGCAATCGCCGGCAGTGCCGTCTCGTCCCCCGCGAAAATGTACCAATCGGCCGCGAGCACTGGTCGCCCCACGGGACCGGTGATCTCGCATGCAACGCCAGGGCGCGCCCGCGCTGCCCAGTCTCCTGCCGGCCCCGGCCGGTCGTGGAGAAAGAAGTCGATGTCCATCTCGCCACCCACCACATCGATCCGGCGGATCGTGTAGAGGCGCGTCGCCCGGCTGCCACCCTCGCCGATCGATAATCGGACATGCAGTTGCCCCAGGGTATCGAAAGGGGCGAGATCATCGCCGCTCAGGGTGATGCGGCGGATGCGTGGCGAGAGGTCTGCGACGCGCACCACCTTCATCGCCCGCCACACGGGGCCATCGTCACCGGCAACCACGATACGGGGAGATTCAACCGTCATCGTTTGGCCAGCATCCAAAGAAGATAGGGCGTGCCGAAGAGCGAGGCGAACAGGCCGATCGGCATCTGGTAGGGGTAGAAGGCGAGCCGTGAGGCGAGATCGGCGAGGCCCATCAGTAGTGCCCCGAGAATTGCGGAGGTCACCAGCAGGCTCCGTGCATCGGCAGCACCGACATGGCGCGCGATGTGCGGCGCCATCAGGCCCACGAAGCTCACCGGTCCAAGGGTCAGCGATGCAGCGCCTGTCAGCAACGCTGCCAGAGTGACAAGAAGCAATCGCGCGCGCCTCATGCCGAGGCCAAGTGCCGCCGGCATTTCCCCCCCGAGGGACAGCAGGTCGAGCCATCGCGAAACCACCAAGACGGGGATGATGAGCGTGACGGCGAGAACCGCCGTCACCATGGCAATCGCCGGATCGACATGCGCCGTCGCGCCGGTGAGCCAAGCCAGGATCATCCCCGCCTCCATGCCGCCACGCGTCATCAGGATGGTCAATGCGGCGCTGCAGAAGGCGCCGAGCGCGACGCCGCCGAGCAGCATGCGATTGCCCTCGAAGGCGCCTCGGCGCGCGGCGACGATCAGGACGGCGAAGCCGAGGATCGCGCCCAGCGTGGCGCCGGCGATCTGTCCCGCAAGGCCCAGGGTGGGGGCGGCAAAGACGCAGATCGCCATTGCCAGGATCGCCGCGGAACTCACCCCCAGCACTTCCGGACTGGCGAGCGGGTTCGAGGTCATGCGCTGGAGGAGGCAGCCTGCCGTGGCGAGCATGGCGCCGCCGGCCATGGCCGCGACCAGCCTCGGCGCACGCCAGGGCAGCAGCGCGGCAACGGTGGAGAAGGGCTCGAACCCGATGTGGCCCTCGCCCCGTCCAACCAATAACGCCAGCGCGGCAATGACGGCGAGGCCGCCGAGAAGGGCCGGGCATAGCCGCCTGCGCGCGGAAGCCGTCGCTCCCTCCTCCCGCAAATCCGGACGCGCCAGACGCAACCGGCCGGACAACCAGAGCAGAACCGGGCCGGCGAATAAGGCGGTGACCGCGCCGGTCGGCATGTCGAAGCGGCTCGCGCGATCCATCGCCTGCACGAGGCCGTCCGTCGCGCTGAGGATCAGGGCCCCCAGGAGTGGCGACGTCAGGAGGACGAGGCGCGCCGTCCGGGCCCCCATGAGCCGCGCAAGATTGGGGGCCGCAAGGCCGACGAAGCCAATCACGCCGACCTGGGACACGACCGCCGCCGACAGCGCCACCGCCAGCATGAGGACGATGAACCGTGTCACCGAAACCCGCAGGCCGAGCGCGCGAGCCCCGCGATCGTCGAGCGCCAGAAGGGTGAGGGCACGCAGAAACAGCGCCGAAACCGCCAAGGCCAGGACGAGGCGTACCGCAAGATCAAGCGCTGGCTTCCAGGTCTGCTGCGCGAGCGAGCCGCCGCCCCAGAGGAACAGTGAGGTCAGGTATTGGCCACTGTAGAGGATGATGGTCGCGGCCAGCGACGCACAGAGCAGCCCCACCATCATGCCAGCCACCACCACGGTCGCGGGCTCGAAGGCGCGTCGCCAAGACAGGCCAAGGACGAGGAGCACCGCGACGAGCCCGCCGGCGAAGGCGATGCTCTCGCGCGGAACGCCCCCGAGGTCCGGCGCGAAGGCCGTCGCAGCGACAATGGCGAGATGCGCGCCGGCGGCAACGCCGAGGCTCGAGGGGTCGGCGAGCGTGTTGCGCAACACGATCTGCAGCAGTGCCCCGGCCAGCCCAAGAGCGCCCCCCGCCAGGAGCCCGACCACATAACGCGGAGCGAGGCTGTGCAGCGCGATGAGGCTGGAGAACCGACCGGAAGGGTCCATGGCTGCGATGGAACCATCCGCTGAAAAGACCTCCCGTAGTGACCAGCCGAACAAAGCGAGCGACAGCAAGGCGAGGAGCAGGCACACCAGCATGATGGGGCGGTGCGGGGAGATGGCGTCGGATGTCATGCGAGGGCGTTGCCCACCAGGCGCGCGAAGCGGCGCGCGGTCGGCAACCCGCCAAACGGGTTGACCGGGTCGATCACATGGACCCGGCCTCCCGCAACCGCAGGCAGGGCGTTCCAGAGCGGGCTTTCGGGCAACACCCGCAGCGCATCGGATGGAATGGGTTGGACGATGATGATGCCCGCATCGCCCGCGCTCGCCAGCGACACGAGATCGACTGGTGCCTGCGCCGAATACCGCGTCTGCCCAGCCCAGGCATTGCGCAGGCCAAGGCGATCGAGCACATGGCCGTGCATGCTATCGGCGCCGAACACGCGGAAGTGCCGAGGGTCGCCGATATTGATGATGGAGAAGGCTTCGCCCTGCCGCGCGGCCAGCCGCTCCCTCTGCGCGTCGATCTCCGCGGCCACGGCGATGATGAGGTTTTCCGCAGCCGCCTCTCGCCCGGTCAGCCGTCCCAACTCCCGTGCCGCCGCCACGGCGGGCTGATAGGGCGAACGCCCGCGCTGGTCGATGCGAAAGCTGCGGGTGGGCGCGATCCGGCTCAGATTGGCCTCGTATTTCACGTACCAGGGCGCGGTGAGGATCAGGTCCGGGGTCGCAAGCAGGAGCGCCTCGTAGTTGAGGCTGCCACGCAGGCCGAGATCGGCCACGGTCGGCGGCGGGGCCGGCTCCACCACCATCTGGCGATACAGCCGCAACTCCGCCGCGGCCACGACTTCTGATCCGATGGCGAGCGCCGTCTCCAGCATCGCGCAATCGATCGCGGCAACGCGGACGGCGGATCGGTCGCGGGCACCGGCGCGCACGACGGCCCCCGCGACGGAGGCGGCAAGGCCGGTGCAGAGCGTACGGCGGGTCAGTCCCTTCACAGCGCATATCCCATCTCCTGGCCGCAGTCGCGCGTCACCAGCGGTAGTAGAGACCCGCGCTCACGGCTCGACCGTAGCCATAGGCGCAGGTCGTCGACGTGTAGCACGAGGCCAGATAGGTTTCGTCCATCAGGTTCTTGGCGTTAAGCTGCAACCTCAGGCCATCGATATTGGCGTATTTCTTTCCGAAATCGTACGACAGGGCGGCGTCGAACAGTGTCACGTCGGGAAGCTCGATCGTGTTGTTGGTGTTGTAGCTTGGCCCGATATAGCGGACGCCGAAGGCGCCAGCGAGACCATAGAAGGGCGAGCCCGGCTGGACGTCGTAATGCACCCAGAACGAGGCCATGTCGTCAGGAACGCCGACAGGAACGAGCCCCTGGAGCCCACTGTTGTCGCTCGTGTATTTCGTGTCGAGATGGGTGTAGGCACCGAGGACGGACCAGCCGTCCTGCAACTGGGCCTTGGCCTCGAACTCGAAACCGCGCGAACGCGCCGCGCCAACCTGGACCGAATAGCCGATATGGACGAGGTCCGACGTCGTCAGGTTTTGGCGTGTCAGATCGAAATAGGCCGCGGTTATCAGGATATCGGTGCCGGGTGGCTGGTACTTAATGCCCGCCTCATACTGCGTTCCCTGTTCCGGCTGGAAGGCCACGCCATTGAAATTGGTGCCGGCAATCGGTGTGAAGGATTCGGCATAGCTCACGTAGGGAGCAAGTCCGTTGTCGAAATGGTAGAGCAGGCCAAATCGGGTGGTCGGCGCGGAATCGTTCTGCTTCTGCAGCGCTGTGGTGCTGCGGGTCGTGCTTTCCGCCCAATCCTGCCGGGCGGCCAGGGTCGCGATCCAATTGCCGAAGCGGATCTGATCCTGGGCGTAGAGGCCGTACTGTGTGCCGTCCACATCGGTGCGGCGCAGGGTCGGAATCAGCACCGTCTGGCCGTACACCGGATTGAAGATATCGATTGAAGGCGCCGTTCCGGTGCCCGAATTGTAGAAGCCATCATAAGCCTGCGCATCGAAACCCACGAGGAGCGTGTGGCGGAGCGGCCCGGTCTCGAACTTCTTCTCGATCTGATTGTCGAAGGCGAATGAGCTGAGTTCATCGTGGGAATAGGTGACTGAGCGCAACAGCGTTCTGTTGTTGGCGGCAAGGGAGCGGCCATAAACGCCGGCGTAGTCAAGCTCGGTACCGAACCACTGGCCATTTGCCCGGATGGCCAGCGTATCGTCGAAGACATGCTCGAACCGATAGCCGAGCGACCCCTGATTGCGATCGAACTGCTCGACATCAGGTTCGCCGACGTTGAAGTTTCGGGCAATGACGCCATAAGGATTGAACACGGCCGAGCCGACCGAGGGCACGCCGGCATAGGAGTTTGCTTCCGGATCGCGCTGATAGAAGGCTGTGAGCGTCAGACTGGTCTGGCCGCTCGGCTTCCATGTCAACGTCGGCGCGACGGCGAAGCGCTGCGCAGATGTGTCCGAGATCTGGCCGTCACCGGCACTGCCGACAGCCGCCAGCCGGTAGAGCAGCGTGCCGTCCTTGTCGACAGGACCGGAAAGATCAGCCACGGCGCGACGATAGGCGAAGTTGCCAACATCAACCCCCACCTCGTGATAGGGGCGGTCCAGCGGCATCTTCATGATCTGATTGACCATGCCTCCGGTCGGCGCCTGACCGTACAACACGGAAGTCGGCCCCTTGAGGACATCGACCCGCTGAAGGAGGTAGGGATCGACCTGTGGCGAGACGAAGTTCATCTTCATGAGACGCAGACCGTTCAGATAGGTCGCCGCGTCGAAGCCCCGGATCTTGAACAGGTCGAAGCGTGTCGAAATGGCCCCCCGGCTCTCCGGGATCACGCCCGCCGTATAGCGTAACGCCTCGTTCAGCGAGAGAGCGTTTTGCTGCCGGATCTGATCCGCCGTGATGACCGAAATGCTCTGCGCAGTCTCGACGATCGGCGTGTTCATCTTTGTCGCCGTCGAGGAGCGCTCGGCCACGAGGCCATTGACCGGCCCGGTGGGCGTCTGCCCCGCGCCCTGCACGCTAATCGTATTAAGCTGTATTTCAGCGACGTCTTCCGCAGATGCTGACGAAATACCCGCGAATACGACGGAGGCAGCCAAAACACAGGAGGCACGACAATGAAAAGAACTTCGCATCACATGAATCGATCAACTTATTTTGACGGTGAGCAAAGATAGCCGCAACGGTCCCTTTCGATCCAATAAGCCGACCTCGCTAATTTCATAAGCGGCGCTTATGATCAAACCAACGTTCATAATTGTTGATTATTATAATTCCAATCTGGCCTCCCATGAGATCATGAGACGAACTTCCAGCCCAAAGGCACCGGAAACCTTCGAAATTCGCCACTTGCGGTATTTCGTCATTTTGGCGGAAGAGCAGAATTTTGCCCGCGCCGCGGAACGCCTTGGGATCGCTCAACCAGGACTCAGCCAGCAGATCATGAAGCTCGAGGAGATCGTGAAGACTCCCTTGCTCGATCGGACCCAACGCTTGATGAAGCTGACGCTCGCCGGAGAAGTCTTCCTTGAGGAGGCGCGCAAGACACTCGATGCAGCAGAGTCGGCGCTTGTTGCCGTGACCAAGGTGGGGCGCGGCGAGACGGGGCGCATCTCGATTGGCTACGTCGCCTCCGTCGCCTACGCCGGCGTGCTCACACGTTCGATCTCGAGTTTCCGCAAGGCCCATCCGGACGTCGAACTGCAGCTGACCGAAATGGAAATGGGCGAGCAGCTCTCCCGGATCTCGGAAGGGCGGCTTGACTTCGGCTTCATTCGGCCGCCCTCGCCACTGCCACCCAATGTCGTGACGCGCGTCATATTGAAGGAACGGTTGGTGGTTGCCCTTCCCGCCGACGACCCCCACGCGGGCACTGGAGCGGTCGATCTGGCGGATCTCGCCGACCGCGATTTCATCACCCCCCGCCAGGCTCCCGACGTTGGCTTTCGACGCAACACGACCACCGCCTGCGAGGAAGCGGGCATCAGCCCCACGATCAGGCCGACCGGCAGGGACTTCACGACCATTGCCAGCATGGTCGCCGTCGGCCTGGGAATAGCGCTGGTTCC
>NZ_CALRWL010000012.1:0-122296 GCF_943371865.1 Azorhizobium sp. AG788
CCTCCCCCGCAAGGGGGGAGGGAGCCGCGACCGCACAACGCCGGGCGCACCTCTGTGCCGGCCACATCAGCCGAGCGCGCCGTGCCGACATCCGGTGCGCCCGCCCCACCCCTTCCCCGCCGGGAGGAGGGAGCAGCGACCGCCTCCACCGGAAACCGCCCATGCAGGCCAAGCGCGTCACCTTTAACAACCGCCTGCTGCCCTATCTGCTGCTGGCGCCGCAATTGGCGGTGACGGTCCTCTTCTTCCTGTGGCCCGCCGCCGAGGCGGTGGTGACCTCGCTCTATGCGGAGGATGCCTTCGGCCTGTCGCGCCAGTTCGTCGGGCTGGAGAACTTCGTCACCCTCTTCACCTCCCCGGCCTATCGCGGCGCCATCGGCGTGACGCTGATCTTCTCCGCCAGCGTGGCGATCCTCTCCTTGAGCTTCGGGCTGGCGCTGGCGCTGGCGGCGGAAAAGGCCGGGCGGCTGGCGCCCTGGTATCGGGCGCTGCTGATCTGGCCCTATGCGGTGGCGCCCGCCGTGGCGGCGATCCTGTGGTGGTTCATGTTCAACCCCAGCGTCGGGGTGATGGCCCGCGGCCTTCAGATGCTCGGCATCTCCTGGAACCACTTTCTCGACGGCAACCAGGCCCTGCTGCTGGTGATCCTCGCCGCCGCCTGGAAGCAGGTGAGCTATAATGTGCTGTTCTTCTATGCCGGCCTCCAGGCCATTCCCCGCGCGCTGATCGAGGCGGCGGCGCTGGATGGCGCCGGCCCGTGGCGGCGCTTCACCGCCATCGTCTGGCCGCTGCTGGCCCCCACCACCTTCTTCCTGGTGGTGGTGAACATCATCTACGCCTTCTTCGACACCTTCGGCATCATCCACGCCACCACCAGCGGCGGGCCGGGGCAGGCCACCACCACTTTGGTCTACAAGGTGTTCAAGGACGGCTTCGAGAATTTGGATCTGGGCGGGTCCTCGGCCCAATCGGTGGTGCTGCTGGGCATCGTCATGGCGCTCACCGCCATCCAGTTCCGCCAGATCGAGCGCAAGGTGCATTACTGATGGCCCGCGAACCGGACCGCACCGCCGGGCACATGGTGGAGCGCGGCCGCACCCTCACCCTTCTCGCCCACGCCACCTTGATCCTGGGCGTGGTGGTGATGGTTCTGCCGGTCTATTTGGCCTTCATCGCCTCCACCCATCCGGGCACGGATTTCCTCAACGGGCGCATCGGCTTCCTGCCTGGCGGGCAGATGCTGGCGAACTATGAAACGGTGCTGTTCACCGGCGCCCCCGGCGTGCCCACCGTGGGGCCGATGCTGTGGAACAGCTTCGTCATGGCCATGGGCATTGCGGTGGGCAAGATCGTCATCTCGCTGCTCTCCGCCTTTGCCGTCTGCTATTTCCGCTTTCCGTTCCGGGTCGCCGCGTTCTGGGTGATCTTCCTCACCTTGATGCTGCCGGTGGAGGTGCGCATCCTGCCCACCTATCAGGTGGTGGCGGGGCTCGGCCTGCTCAATTCCGCCTCCGGCCTGATCCTGCCGCTGATCGCCAGCGCCACCGCCACCTTCCTGTTCCGGCAGGTGTTCATGACCATTCCCGACGAACTCACCGAGGCGGCGGTGATGGATGGCGCCGGGCCGCTGCGCTTCTTCTGGTCGATCCTGTTGCCGCTGTCGCGCGCCAATATCGGTGCGCTGTTCGTCATCCTCTTCATCTATGGCTGGAACCAGTATCTGTGGCCGCTGATGATGACCACGGACAGTGCCCATTACACCATCGTCACCACCCTCCAGCGCCTCGCCGGCACGGCGCTGGAAGAGGCGCCGGTGTGGCATCTGGTGATGGCCACCGCCATCCTCGCCATGCTGCCGCCGGTGCTGGTGATCGCGCTGATGCAGCGCCTGTTCGTGAAGGGGCTGATCGAGGCGGAGAAATAGCGTTTGCGGCACGATGCAAGCGGGGAGAAGGGCTTGCGCGCGCCTGCATACATGAGCACAGATGATGCGCCTATTTGCCTATATTTTCCTCTCCTGCCCGCACTGCGGGCATAACGGCGTCGCATCCTCCCGCGGGAAACGCTGCATTGGCGCCGTTTCCGCTCTGGCACGCCACTTGCTTTTAACAGCGTAGAGTTGGTGGCTAGGGTTCCGGCGTCGCGTGCGGCGTGTTGGTCCGAGAGCTGCCACCGATCCGGGAGACATCCGGATCGGGTGCACGGCGGGATAAAAGCCCGGGAGACCTCGGTGGCCAAGGAATTGGCGGCACTCGGGTATCCGCCAATTCCCCAACGTTCAACGCAACCAGACGTTCGACGCAAGGGGACCAGCATGCGCGCTACGCTTTCCAGTCTCGTCACATCCGTTTTCTCCCGCCGCAGCGCCTTGACCGGCCTGGCCGGCGCCGCCGCCTTGGCGCTGGCCATGGGGCCGCTCGCCGGTCCGGCTGCTGCCGCGCCGAAAAAGGACTTCAAGGTCGCCTGGTCGATCTATGTGGGCTGGATGCCCTGGGGCTATGCCGCCGACACTGGCATCGTCAAGAAATGGGCCGACAAATACGGCATCAACATCCAGGTCACCCAGTTCAACGACTATGTGGAGAGCATCAACCAATACACCGCTGGCGCCTTCGACGCCCTGACGGTGACCAATATGGATGCCCTTTCCGTGCCCGCCGCCGGCGGCGTGGACACCACCGCCGTGATCGTCGGCGACTTCTCCAACGGCAATGACGCCGTGATCCTGAAGGGCAAGGACAGCCTTGCCGCCATCAAGGGCCAGAAGGTCAATCTGGTGGAGTTCTCGGTCTCGCATTATCTGCTCGCCCGCGCCCTCGAGAGCATCAAGCTCTCCGAGCGCGACGTGAAGGTGGTCAACACCTCGGATGCCGACATGGTGGCCGCCTACAAGACCAAGGCGGTGACTTCGGTGGTCACCTGGAACCCGCTGGTGTCCGAGATCCTGGCGGAAAAGAGCGCCAAGTCGGTGTTCGACAGCTCCAAGATCCCCGGCGAGATCATGGATCTGATGGTCGCCAACACCCAGACGCTCAAAGACAATCCGGACTTCGGCAAGGCCCTGGCCGGCATCTGGTATGAGACCGTCACCCTGATGACCGCCGACACCGAGGCCGGCAAGGCGGCCCGCGCTGCTATGGGCAAGGCTTCCGGCACCGATCTCGCCGGTTTCGACAGCCAGCTGAAAGCCACCAAGCTGTTCGACAAGGCGGCCGACGCGGTGGCGTTCGTGAAATCCCCCGCCGTGGGCACCACCATGGACCGGGTGCGCAAGTTCCTGTTCGACAAGAAGCTGCTGGGCGAAAGCGCCAAGTCCGCCGACGCCATCGGCATCGCTCTGCCCGACGGCAAGGTGCTGGGCAGCGACAAGAACGTGAAGTTCCGCTTCGTCGACACCTATATGGCGCTCGCCGCCGACGGTAAGCTCTGAGGGGGCCTCGTTCGGCGCGTGCTCTCCGATTTCACCCTCTCCCGCTTGCGGGGGAGGGCAGGGAGGGGGCCGGCGCGCAGCGCCGGAACCGTCAGCTATCGGAGGGCGCCAACGCCGCTCACGCGGCGCCCCCACCCCACCCCTCCCCCGCAAGCGGGAGAGGGAGCATCGCCCCCGAAATCGGACCCGCAGGAGGCAGCAGCATGCGACTGATCAACCGCCGGCCGGACCGCACCGCTATGCTGGCGCTGGCGATGCTGCCGTTTGCGCTGGTGATCCTGGCCTATGTCCTGGGCTCGGCGGCGCGGCTGGCGGAAAACCCCGCCGACAAATTGCTGCCCAGCCTTAGCACCCTGGGCGATGCCATCGCCCGCACCGCCTTCTCCCCCGATGCCCGCACCGGCGATTATCTGCTGCTCAACGACACCCTCGCCTCGCTGGATCGCCTCATCAGCGCGCTGGCCCTCTCCACCGCCATCGCTTTGGTGGTGGGGGTGCTGATCGGCCTGCTGCCCGCGGTGCGGGCGTTGCTGGCACCGTTCGTGGCCATGGTGTCCATGGTGCCGCCGCTGGCGCTGCTGCCGATCCTGTTCATCGTCATGGGCCTGGGAGAGACCTCCAAGATCGCGCTCATCACCATCGGCGTCACCCCGTTCCTCATTCGCGATCTGGCCATGCGGGTGCAGGAACTGCCGCGCGAGCAGATCATCAAGGCGGAAACGCTGGGCGCCTCCTCCTGGCAGATCGCGCTGCGGGTGGTGCTGCCGCAGATCGCCCCCCGGCTCATCGATGCGGTGCGGCTCTCGCTGGGGCCCGCCTTCCTGTTCCTGATCGCCGCCGAGGCCATCGCCGCGGAATCAGGGCTCGGCTATCGCATCTTCCTGGTGCGGCGCTATCTGGCCATGGATGTGATCCTGCCCTATGTGGCCTGGATCACCTTGCTCTCGGTCATCATGGATTATGCCTTGGTGCGGCTGCGCCGGGCGGCGTTTCCCTGGTTCGGCGGGAGGGGCGCATGACCGCGATCTCGATCCGGCATCTCTGGAAGGAATATGGCGACCAGATCGTCCTGGAGGACATCAATCTGGAGTTCGCCCCGCGCTGCTTCGTGGCCCTGGTCGGCCCATCCGGCTGCGGCAAGACCACGTTTCTGCGCATCCTGCTGAGCGAAGAGACAGTAACGCGCGGCCAAGTCTTGATCGACGGCCAGCCGCTGGCGCGCGAGCCCGGCGCCGATCGCGGCGTGGTGTTCCAGCGCTATTCGGTGTTCCCGCATCTGACCGTCTTGGGCAATGTGCTGCTGGCCGCCGAATTGCCCAAGGCGCCCTTCACCGGTCGCCTGTTCGGGGCGGCGCGGCGGGCGGCGCAGGAGGAAGCCCGCGCCCTCATCGCCGAAGTGGGGCTGAAGGGGGCGGAAGACAAATATCCCGCAGCCCTGTCAGGGGGCATGCAGCAGCGCCTCGCTTTGGCGCAGGCCATCATGCGCAAGCCCAAGATCCTGTTGCTGGACGAGCCGTTCGGCGCGCTGGACCCCGGCATTCGCGGCGATATTCACACGCTGATGCGCAAACTGTGGAACAGTTGCGAGATGAGCGTGGTGATGGTGACCCACGATCTGAAGGAAGCCTTCACTCTGGCCACCCGCGTCATCGCCTTCGAGCGCAAGCGCAACCGGCCGGAAGAACGCGAGCGCTTCGGCGCCACGGTGGCGCACGACATCGAGGTCTGGCCGCCGCGCATCGCCGGCCAGCTTCGCTTTGACAGCCCGGACCGGGACGACCCGGCGCCATCCATGGGCCCTGGCCGGGACGACCCGGCACTCATGCGCATCTGAGGAGATTGTCCATGACTGCCGCTGCCGAGACTTTGGCGCTGATCGAAGCCAACAAGCGCCGCTATGAGGAATTGAAAGCCGCCAGCCACGCGCCGGCGGCCCTGCCGCCGCCCACGCCGCGCGGCAGCGTGCTGCTGCCGGCGGGCGATCTCGCCCGCGAGATCATTCCCGGCGGCTGGTATTGGACCACGCAGTTGAAGGCGGGCGAGGCCCTGCGCATCGCCTTGATGGACGGCCCGTCCTCGGTGGCCTTCATTGCCTGGAATGCCGCCGACATCTCCGAGCGGCTGAATTACGCCGACACGGTGAAGATCCAATGGACCACCGCTCTGGGCAAAGGCCGGGTGCTGTTCTCCGACATGGGCCGGGTGATGGTCTCGCTGATCGAGGACACCACCGGCGCCCATGATGCTTTGGCGGGCGGCTCCACCCGCGCCTCCAACCGCGCCCGCTATGGCAACGCCGTGCTGCGCAACACCCGGGACAATTTCATTCTCGCCGCCGGCAAGCTGGGTCTGGATCGCCGCGACATCCCTCCCGCCATCACCTTCTTCGCCCCGGTGCGCACCGCAGCCGAGGGCAAGCTGGTGTGGGGGGAGGACACCCGCCAGGCCGGTGACTTCGTGGACTTGCGCGCGGAGATGGACTTGATCATCGCCCTCTCCAATTGCCCGCATCCGCTTGACCCCGCGCCCAGCTACGCGCCGAAGCCGGTGGAGGCGATCCGCTTCCCCGCCCCGCCCGCCGGGCCGGATGACCTGTGCCGCACCGCCACTGCCGAGGCCGCCCGCGGCTTCGACAACCTCGCGCGCTGAAGGAGGCGAGCATGACCCGCAATTCGTTCTTCGCCGCCCCCGTGTGCCCTGCCAAACCCGCAGCCAACAAGGCCCCGGTCCACACCCATCGCGTCGCCGCCCAGGCGCCGTGGTCCGGCGTGGTCAAGCGCGGCCAGTCCATCCGCATCATCGATCTGGACGGCCAGCAGGCGGTGGACACGCTGTTCTATCGCGCCGATGCCTTTGGTGAGCGCTATTCGTCCCAGGACACCGTGCGGGTGCAGGGCGCGGCCTATGTCACCACCGGCACGCGGCTGATCTCAAACGAAGGCCACCTCATGGCCACGGTGATCGCCGACACCTGCGGCCGGCATGACACTTCGGCCGGCGCCTGCTCGTGCGAGAGCAACACCGTGCGCTTCGGCCACCACACCAAATATCTGCACGCCTGCCGCGAGAATTTCGTGCTGGAAGTCACCAAGCACGGCATGTCCAAGCGCGATATCGTGCCCAACATCAACTTCTTCATGAACGTGCCCATCGAGCCGTCAGGGGAACTGGCCATCGTCGATGGGGTGTCGAAGCCGGGGGATTATGTGGAGCTGCGGGCGGAGATGGACCTGCTCTGCGTCATCTCCAACTGCCCGCAGATCAACAATCCCTGCAACGGTTTCAACCCCACCCCCATCGAAGTGCTGATCTTCCCGGGCGACGAGGACTGACCCATGTTCTCCACCGTTTTGATTGCCAACCGGGGCGAGATCGCCGGCCGGATCGCCCGGACTTTGCGTAAAATGGGCATCCGCTCAATTGCGGTCTACTCCGATGCGGACCGCTTCACACGGCCCGTGCTGGATGCGGATGAAGCCATCCGCCTCGGCCCCGCGCCGGCCTCCGAGAGCTATCTGAATGTGGAGGCGGTGATCGCCGCCTGCAGGCAGTGCGGCGCGCAGGCGGTGCATCCCGGCTACGGCTTCCTGTCGGAAAACGTCGCCTTTGCCGAGCGGCTGGCGGCGGAGGGCATCGCCTTCATCGGCCCACGGCCGGAGCATCTGAAAGCCTTCGGCCTGAAGCACACGGCGCGAGAGATCGCCCAGGCCAGCGGCGTGCCGCTGCTGCCCGGCAGCGGCCTGTTGGCGGATGTGGAGGCGGCGCTGGCGGCGGCGCAGGCCATCACCTATCCGGTGATGCTGAAAAGCACCGCCGGCGGCGGCGGCATCGGCATGCAGCTGTGCGCCACGCCGGACGAATTGCGCGAGACGTTCGAGCGGGTGCAGCGCACGGCCCGCGCCAGCTTCGGCGATGCGCGGGTCTATCTGGAGCGGTTCGTTTCCGCCGCGCGCCATGTGGAGGTGCAGATCTTCGGCGACGGCCGGGGCCATGTGGTGGCGCTGGGCGAGCGCGACTGCTCCCTCCAGCGCCGCAACCAGAAAGTGATCGAGGAAACCCCGGCGCCGCTGCTGGCGCCCGAGACCCGCAAGCGCCTGCATGCCGCGGCCGTCGCGCTGGGGCAGAGCGTGTCCTATGCCTCCGCCGGCACGGTGGAGTTCATCTATGACCCAATCCGCCAGGAATTCTACTTCCTGGAGGTGAACACCCGATTGCAAGTTGAGCATCCGGTCACCGAGGCGGTGTTCGGCATCGATCTGGTGGAATGGATGATCCGCCAGGCCGCCGGCGAAGACCCCATTGCGGACGCCGGCCCGCTCACCCCCAAGGGGGCGGCGCTGGAGGCGCGGGTCTATGCGGAGATCCCCCACGCCAATTTCCAGCCCAGCGCGGGCCTGCTGACCCAGGTGCTCTTTCCCGCCGGTGTGCGGGTGGATGGCTGGGTAGAAACCGGCACCGAGGTGACGCCGTTCTACGACCCCATGCTGGCCAAGATCATCGTGACGGGTCACGACCGCCCCGCCGCCATCGCCGCCTTGCAGGAGGCCCTGGCCGCCACCGCCATCAGCGGCATCGAGACCAATCTGGATTATCTGCGCGCCATCGCCGCCTCCGATCTGCTGGGTTCGGGGCTGGTTGCCACCACGGCCTTGAGGGATTTCGCCTTCCGTCCGCACAGCATCGAGGTGGTCAGCCCCGGCGCTCAATCCAGCCTCCAGGAACTGCCGGGGCGGCTGAACCTGTGGCATGTGGGCGTGCCGCCCAGCGGCCCCATGGATGCCCGCTCGTTCCAGCGCGCCAACACGCTGGTGGGCAATGCCCCCAGCACGGCGGCGCTGGAACTCACCGTCAACGGCCCCACTTTGCGCTTCCATGCGGCCAGCCGCGTGGCGCTGGCGGGCGCCGAAATGCCCGCGACGCTGGACGGCGTCCCCGTGCCCCACGATGCCGCCTTCTCCGTGAATGCTGGGCAGGTGCTCAGCATTGGTGCCATCACCGGCCCCGGCCAGCGCGCCTATCTGGCGGTGGCGGGGGGCTTTGATGCGCCGGAGGTGCTGGGCTCGCGCGCCACCTTTGCCCTGGGCGCGTTCGGCGGCCATGCCACCGGCACGCTGAAGGGCGGCGATGTGCTGCATCTGGCGGGGGCCGCTCCCGTGGACGCGCCCGTGGTGGCGGCCGCGCCGCTCACCCGCGCCTGGGAGATCGGCGTGGTCTATGGCCCGCACGGCGCGCCGGATTTCTTCCAGCCGGAAGACATCGCCGATTTGTTCGAGGCCGCCTATGAGGTGCATTTCAACAGCGCCCGCACCGGCGTGCGGCTGATGGGGCCGACGCCACGCTGGGCGCGCACCGATGGCGGCGAGGCGGGGCTGCACCCCTCCAATCTGCACGACAATGCCTATGCGGTGGGCGCCATCGATTTCACCGGCGACATGCCCATCATTCTCGGGCCGGACGGTCCCTCGCTCGGCGGCTTCGTCTGCCCGGCGGTGATCGCCCGCGACGAGCAATGGAAGATGGGCCAGCTCAAGCCCGGTGACAGCGTGCGCTTCCATCCCGTGGCGCGGGCCGGCGACGCGGTGGCCGGCCCCACCGTGATCGCGGCCCCGCCCGACACCGGCTCGCCCATCATCGCCCGGCGTGACGATGGCCCGGTGCGCGTGGTCTATCGCCGCCAGGGCGACGACAATCTGCTGGTGGAGTTCGGCGACATGACGCTGGACATCGCCTTGCGCCTGCGCGCCCATCTGCTGGCGCAGGCGGTGGGTGAGGCCAAATTGCCCGGCCTCATCGACCTGACGCCCGGCATCCGCTCGCTCCAGATCCATTATGACGGCACCAGCCTCACCCGTTCGCGGCTGGTGGGGGCGTTGCAGGAGATCGAGCAGGGCCTGCCCAAGGCCGAGGATGTGGTGGTGCCCAGCCGTACCGTGCATCTGCCGCTGTCGTGGAACGATCCCGATGCGGAACTGGCCATGCGCAAGTATCAGGAACTGGTGCGGCCCAATGCGCCTTGGTGCCCGTCCAACATCGAGTTCATCCGCCGCATCAATGGCTTGCCTGATGAGCAGGCGGTCAAGGACATCGTGTTCGATGCCCGCTATCTGGTGCTGGGGTTGGGAGATGTCTATCTCGGCGCGCCGGTGGCCACCCCTATCGATCCGCGCCACCGGCTGGTGACGACGAAGTACAATCCCGCCCGCACCTGGACGCCGGAAAATGCCGTGGGCATCGGCGGCGCCTATATGTGCATCTATGGCATGGAGGGGCCGGGCGGCTATCAATTGTTCGGCCGCACCATCCAGGTGTGGAACACCTGGCGCTCCACCCCGGCCTTCGCGTCCGGCACGCCCTGGCTGCTGCGCTTCTTCGATCAGATCCGCTTCTTCCCGGTCTCCCACGCCGAACTCACCGAGGCCCGCGCCGCCTTCCCGCACGGGGCCTATCCGCTGCGGATCGAGGACGGGTCCTTCTCTTACGCCGATTATGCGGCGGGGCTTCAGCGGGATGCGTCCTCCATCACCGCCTTCAAGACCCGCCAGCAGGCCGCCTTCGAGGCCGAGCGGGCGCGCTGGAAGGCGGAGGGGCTGGACAGCTTCGTCGCCGACGACGGCGGGCCGGTGATAGCGGCGGACGCCATACCCGAGGGCTGCTTCGGGGTCAGCGCCACGGTGCCGGGCAATGTGTGGAAGGTGCTGATGGCGCCTGGCGCCACGGTGGCGGCGGGGGAGACGCTGGCCATCATCGAGAGCATGAAAATGGAAATCGCCATTATCGCCCACGCGGCGGGCCGGGTGCGGGACATCCGCATCACCCCCGGCCGCACCATCCGCAGCGGCGATGTGGTGGCCGTTCTGGAGGCTTTGGCATGAGCGAGACCTCTCTCCCGCAGACCCTGCCATTGGTGGTGGTGGGCGCGCATTTAACTGGCATGCCGCTCAACAGCGAATTGACCGGCAGCGGCGGCACCCTGCTGCGCCGCTGCCGCACCGCGGCGGATTACCGGCTCTATGCCTTGCCCGGCACCACGCCGGAAAAGCCGGGTCTGGTGCGCGAGCCCGGCTTTGCCGGGCCGGGGCTGGATGTGGAGGTGTGGAGCCTGTCCCCCGCCGCCTTCGGCACCTTCGTCGCCGGCATTCCCGCGCCGTTGGGCGTGGGCAAGATCCGCCTCGACGACGGCTCGGAAGCCACCGGCTTCCTGTGCGAGGCCCATGCGGTCAAGGACGCCCGCGAGATCACCGCGCTCGGCGGCTGGCGCGCTTATGTGGCGTCCCGGCAGGGCTAGCACGCATCGGAACGAGGCAGCATCACGCCTGCCGCTCTCCCAGCCGCTCGAACAACCAACTGCCGGCGGGGCCGAGCGGCTCGTCCCGGAGATGGACGACGGCGATGGGCAGGCGTGTCAGGGGCCGGGCCGCCCCCTCGTGGGTGAGCGACAGGCGGCACAGCCGGCCGGCCGCGAGATCCTCCGCCGCCACCGGGCCGGGCAGGCTGCCCCAGCCGAGGCCGTCCCGGATCAGGCCGTGCTGGATAGCCGGATCGGTGACGCGCCAGATGCGCAGCGCCACCACGCCCCGGTCTTCGCCCGGCCGTGCCTCGGCCCGTTCGCTGAGCACGATCTGCACATGGTCGCGCAAGGCCTCCTCATCCAGCGGCCCAGCGATGGCGGCGAGCGGGTGGGAGGCGGCGACCACCGGCGTCAGTTCCATTTCGGCGATGGGCCGGCGGGCGACCTCCGCCGGCAGGAGAAAATCGAACAGAATGCGAATGTCGGCCTCGCCCGGCAGCACGCCCGGCACCTTGCGACCGAAGGCCATGGAAAACGGCAGGCTGGTGAGGCGCAGCTGCACCATGGGAAAGGCATCCCGGAACGCCGACAAGGCGGGCGTGAGCAGACCGAACGGAATGGACGGCGCCATCAGCAGCCGCACCTCCGCCTCCATGCCGCGGGCCATGTTCTGGGCGATGGCGCGGAAGCGGCCGACATCGTCGACGATGCGGCGGGCCTGGGGCAGCAGGATCCGGCCCGCGCGGCTGAGGGTGGGGCGATAGGCGGAGCGGTCGAACACCGCGGTGCCCACCTGCCCTTCCAGTTTCTGGATGGCATAGGTCACCGCCGACTGGGCGCGATTGAGCGTGCGCGCGGCGGCAGAGAAGCTGCCGGTCTCCACCACGGCCACGAACACCCGCAACTGGTCGAGGGAGAGGCCGTCATAGTCCATGGCGACACCATCTGAGATTTAGATAAAGATCATCCATACTATTCCGGTTTTTTCGATGGGCCGGCAAGGTCATGCTGCAGCTCTCCGACATCCACGCCCATGAGGACTGCCCCATGCCGCTCGCTCCCGCCGCCGGCGCGACAGCCGCCAAGACAACCGCCACCAAGCCGACCGGAAAACTCTTTGTCGCCAGCATCTGGCTGGCCCAGCTCATCGTCGCCGGGCTGTTCTGCATGTCGGGCGTCATGAAGATCAGCACGCCCATTCCCGAGCTGGCGGCCATGATGCCCTGGACCGGGCAGTTGCCCGCCACCTTCGTGCGGATCATCGGCCTCATCGATCTCGCCGGCGGGGTCGGCATCCTTCTGCCCGCGCTCACCCGCATGAAGCCGCAGCTCACGGTGGCGGCCGCGCTGGGATGCGTTGTCCTCCAGGCGCTAGCGTTCGGCTTCCATGCGACGCGCGGGGAATATGATGTGCTGCCGCTGAACGTGGTGCTGTTCGCGCTCTCCGCTTTCGTGCTGTGGGGCCGCGGCAAGGCCGCCCCCATCGCCCCGCGCGCGTGACGGCACCCCGCCCTCATCAGCCCCCGCCGAGCGCGGCGCGCGCGGCGCAATGGAGAGAGATCCCATGCAGGCGAGGCATCGAGCCGCCATCGGCGCCCTCATGATCGCGGCTGCGGCTTCGCTCCTGGGCATCGGCTACAGGACCGGGGCGAACGCCGCCGCGCAGGAGCAGGCGCAGCCCCTCCCCAAGGAGCACCGCCTGGTCATCCTCATCGACTCCAATGACCGGAAGGTGATGGGACACGCCATCAGCTATGCGATGAATATATCGCGCGCCTATGCCATCAAGAATGAGGCGGTTAAAATCGAGATCGTGGCGAATGGCAGCGGCATCGAGTTGCTGCGTGACGACATCTCGCCGCTCAAGCAGCCCCTGGCAGCGCTTCGTCAGGCCATACCGGATATTGTCCTCTCCATGTGCGACTCTTCCCGACAGATTGCCGAGCAGAAGGAAGGCCATGCGATTTCGCCCCTGCCCGGGGCGCGGATCGTGCCATTCGGGATCGGCCGCGTGATGGAGTTGCAGGAAGCCGGCTGGAGCTTCCTCCATGGATGATCGGGCCGAAGACGCAGCCGCCCGCCTCTCGCGGCGGGCCATGCTTCTGGCGCTTGGCCTTCCGGCGCTGGCCCCGCTCTGCGCCGCCACGGCTCGCGCCCAGGCCGTCGCCAGCCCGCCGGTGTTTCGCACCGAGCGGCGTCAGTTCACGATGCTGGAGCCCGCCGCCGTCCTTCCCACCGTCACGCTGACCGACCTCAAGGGGCGCCCGGCCCCGCTGGCGCCGCCCCGCGGCAAAATCATGCTCATCAACATCTGGGCCAGTTGGTGCGCGGCGTGCCAGACGGACCTGCCCCTGCTGGAGCGCTTCCACATGGCGCGGCCCGACATCGCCGTGGCGGCGGTCTCGACCGACCGCGTGGTGGCCCGGCAGAGCCTGGAGCACTATCTGGCGGCGCTCGACGTCCGGTCCCTGCCCATCTTTCGCGATCAGGCCGGCGCGCTGGTGAGCGATGCGGGGACCGGCGACGCGCCCCTCCGGGTGAGGGGGATGCCCATCACCTATCTCATCACCCCCGCCGGCACGATCGCCGGCTACATCCAGGGCGTGGCCGACTGGATGTCCGACGACGGCCAACGGCTGCTGGACTATTATGCGACAGCTTAAGCCGCGCGCTGGTTGAGCTCCGGATGTCGCCTCCGCCGACCGCGCCGATATTTTGCAATGCAACATGCGTCACGGCCGAACAAGGGCTTCCTTTTCCGGGCCGGATGGGGGCCGGCCGCGTTGAAAGCATGGATTTCCAACCGGCCGGCCACACTCGCGCCTGAGACGCCACCCGCATCGCCGCAACGCACCAATTCTGCCGCGTCAGACCCAAGGCGCAGAAAGTTTTAGATCGGTCTAAAAAATTCGTTGACCACCCCCGAACGCCTCCCTTAGACAATCGGCATGTCGTCAGGTCAGATCGATCGGCGACGCCCGTTTCGCATCCCGATGCCGCGGAAGAACGAGAACTGCATTCCTGCTCAACAGAGCACGGAAAAGCATATCCGCTGTCTGGTTCCGGCTTGACCGGGGGAGAACGCCAAGGTGAAGACGCGCAAGGGACGAGCGCCCGAGACCGCCGCAGGCGCCCTCGCATCCGATATCCCCTCGGCAGCGCACGCCCCGGCGGGGCGGGTCACGCTGAACGACATCGCCGCCCACGCCAACGTCTCCCGCGCCACCGTCTCGCTGGTGCTGCGCAAGAGCCCGCTGGTGGCCGATGCGACCCGCACCAAGGTGGACGCAGCCATGGCCGAGCTGGGCTATGTCTATAATCGCCGCGCGGCCAATCTGCGCTCGGGGGCCTCGCGCACCATCGGGCTGGTACTGTGCGAGATCACCACTCCCAACTACGCCCAATTCACCTCCGGCATCGACGATGTGCTGGCGGCGGAAGGCTATGTGGCCTTCATCACCAATACGGACGAAGACCCCGTTCGCCAGCGCAACCTGCTGGTGCGCATGCAGGAACATGGGGTGGACGGCATCGTGCTGGTGCCGGCGGAAGATACCCGCCCCGATGCCATGGCGGACGCCCATTGCGCCGGCGTGCCCTGCGTGGTGGCGCAGCGCCGGGTGGCGGACTTTCCCGCCGATTACGTCGGCCCGGACTATGCCGCCGGCATGGAACTGGTCACTGAGCATCTGATCTCTTTGGGCCACCGCAACATTGCCTTCATCGGCGGCGTCCGGCGCATTTCGCCTTTGTCCGAGCGGCTCGCCGGCTTTCGCAAGGCGTTGCGCCGCCACCGGCTGAAGAGCGGCCCGGTGGTGCCCTGCCCGGTGCTGGACCGCGCCGATGGCTATGCCGCCGCCCGCGGCCTGTTTGCCGGCGAGGACCATCCCTCCGCGGTGGTCTGCTACAATGACGTGGTGGCCTTCGGCGTGATGCTGGCGCTGACCGAGCGTGGCCTGGTGCCCGGCGCCGACGTGGCGGTGGTGGGCTGCGATGACGTGGCCGAGGCGGGCCTGCATCGCCCCGCGCTCACCACCTTCACCACCGATCCGCGCGTGGTGGGCCGGGAAGCGGCCCGCCTGCTGCTGCGGCGCATCGAGACGCCCGAGCGGCCGCCGGAACAGATCGTCGTGCCGCCGCGCCTCATCATCCGCCAGTCCTGCGGCGCGGCCCCCGGCCAGCGCAGCCGGGCGGCACATGCCCCCTTGCATCCCCCCTCTCGCACGCCGGGCCGGCGCACCACCGCCCGCGCGGCCCACACTTAAGAGGAAGCGTGAGATGAACTACGTCTTCCAGTTCGGCGAAGTGTTCAACGCCTGGCCGGAACTGCTGCTGGGAGCCTGGCTGACCATCCGCCTGTCGGGCATGGCCATGATCCTCGGCCTGATCGTCGCCATCACCTGCGCCTTGGGCAAGACCGGCGGCCCGCGCCCGGTGCGCTGGCTGGTGGACATCTATGTGGAGGTGATCCGCAACACGCCGTTCCTGGTGCAGATCTTCCTCATCTTCTTCGGCCTGCCGCGCATGGGCATCCGGCTCGACGCCAATGAGGCGGCGCTGCTGGCCATGGTGGTGAATGTGGGCGCCTATGCCACCGAGATCGTGCGCGCCGGCATCGAGACCATCCACAAGGGCCAGATCGAGGCGGGCCTCGCCCTGGGGCTGAAGCCGATCCAGGTGTTCGGCTATGTGGTGATCTTTCCGGCGCTGAAGGCCATTTATCCGGCGCTCACCAGCCAGTTCATCCTGCTGATGCTGACCTCCAGCGTGGTCTCGGCCATCTCGGCGGAGGAACTGACGGCCATTGCGAACAATCTGCAATCGCAGACCTTCCGCTCGTTCGAGATCTATATCGTCGTCACGGCCATGTATCTGGCCATGTCGCTGATGTTCGCCGCCGTGTTCGAATTCATCTACCGCGTGGTGTTCGCGCGGTCCGACGCCGCGCGCTGAGGGAGGCGAACCATGATCCGTCAATTCACCTCCGCCGAGCTGATCTTCCTGCTCATGTCCGTGCGCTGGACCCTGCTGCTGTCCGCCATCGCCTTCTGCGGCGGTGCGTTGGGCGGGGTGGTAGTGGCCCTGGCGCGCACCTCATCCTGGGGCTGGCTGCGGGCCATCGCCGGCGGCTACATCCAGATTTTCCAGGGCACGCCGCTGCTGATGCAGCTGTTCCTGGTGTTCTTCGGCGCCACCATGCTGGGCGGCTCCATCGATCCGCTCACCGCCGCCGCCATCGGCCTGACGCTGAACGGCTCGGCCTTCCTGGGCGAGATCTGGCGCGGCTGCATCCAGGCCATTCCCAAGGGCCAGTGGGAAGCCTCCACCGCGCTCGGCCTGCATTATGTGACGCGGATGAAAGAAATCATCCTGCCGCAGGCGGCCAAGATCGCGGTGGCGCCCACCGTGGGCTTCCTGGTGCTGCTGGTGAAGAGCACGTCGCTCGCCTCCATCATCGGCTTCGTGGAGCTGACCCGGGCCGGGCAGATCGTCAACAACGCCACCTTCCGCCCGTTCCTGGTATTCAGCATTGTGGCGGTGATCTACTTCGTCCTGTGCTGGCCGCTGTCGCTCTATTCGCGCCACCTGGAAAAGAAATTCGGCACCGTCTCGCGCTGAGGCCTTCTCGCGCTGAGACCCTGCCGCACCCCATACCGGGCGCAACGCCCGGAGACGCCCGCCCCCAAGGGGCCTACGGAGGAAGACCAGATGTTGCTCGGATCGGTCCTGAAAACCGCGCGGCGCGTACTCGCCGCCACCGGCCTCGTGGCGCTTGCCGCGACGGCTCTGCCCCACGACGCCGCGGCGCAGTCCATCGACGAAATTCTGTCGAAGAAGAAGATCCAGGTGGGCATGCTGGTGGATGTGCCCCCGTTCGGCCTCATGAACACCGAAGGCAAGCCGGAAGGCTATGATGCCGACGTGGCCAAGCTCATGGGCAAGTATCTGGGCGTGGAAGTGGAACTGGTGCCGGTGACCGGCCCCAACCGCATTCCCTATCTGCTCACCAACAAGGTGGACGTGCTGGTGGCGGTGTTCGGCATCACCCCGGAGCGCGCCAAGCAGGTGCAGTTCTCCATTCCCTATTCCACCATCGAGATCCAGCTGCTCGGCCCGAAGAAGCTGGACATCAAGACCCTGGAGCAGACCGCCGGTAAGAAGATCGCGGTGGCCCGCGCCTCCACCCAGGACACCGCGCTGACCGCCGCCGTGCCCAAGACCGCCACCATCATGCGCTTCGACGACGATGCCACCGCCGCCCAGGCGTTCCTGTCGGGCCAGGTGGACCTGCTGGGCTCCAACAACATCATCGGCACCCAGCTGGCCGCCGCCAATCCGGACATGGGCATCGAGCGCAAGGTCGTGCTGCGCAGCCAGTATAACGGCATCACCGTGCGCCGCGGCTCCACCGATTTCCTCCAGTGGGTCAACACGTTCTTGTACTTCATCAAGAACAATGGCGAACTGGATGCCATCAATCAGAAGTGGTTCAAGACCCCCCTCGGCCCGCTGCCGACCTTCTGATCGCGTACGGGAGGGGATGAGCGGCCCCGGCCGTTTCACCCCCCTCCCTCGCCCTCCCCCGCACGGGGGGAGGGGGCGGGGTGCACGGGCGGCGGGGGCAGATCCTACGTCCGCTCTCTGCGCGCCCGATACATCCCTCGCGACCTATCCCCTCCCCCCTTGCGGGGGAGGGCGAGGGAGGGGGGTGAAACGCCATCCGCCTGAGGCCACATTTATCGAAACGCCTTAGGCCCCGACACCATCCGTTCCCACGTTCACAGCCCGGAGACGCCGTCATGAGCAGCACCGCCAGCCCAAGCCCCGCCTCCGGCTCGGCCGGATCCGTGCGCCCGTCGGAGGGCGCGGTGATGATCCGCATGGAAGGGGTGGAAAAGCATTACGGCACCTATCACGCCCTCAAAGACATCAACCTCACCGTGCGCTCCGGCGAGCGCATCGTGATCTGCGGGCCGTCCGGCTCCGGCAAGTCCACTCTGATCCGCTGCATCAATGCCCTGGAGCATCACCAGAGCGGCCGCATCGAAGTGGACGGGGTGGAAGTGGGCACCTCCTCGCGCAATCTGGACAAGGTCCGCGCCGAAGTGGGCATGGTGTTCCAGTCGTTCAACCTGTTCCCGCATCTGACCGTGCTGCAGAACTGCACCCTGGCCCCGCGCAAGGTGCGCGGCACCCCGCCCAAGGAGGCGGAAGCCCAGGCGATGAAATATCTGGAGCGGGTGCGCATTCCCGAACAGGCCAACAAATTCCCCGGCCAGCTCTCCGGCGGCCAGCAGCAGCGCGTGGCCATCGCCCGCGCTCTGTGCATGAACCCCAAGGTGATGCTGTTCGACGAGCCCACGTCGGCGCTGGACCCGGAGATGGTCAAGGAAGTGCTCGACACCATGATCTCGCTGGCCCAGGACGGCATGACCATGATCTGCGTCACCCACGAGATGGGCTTTGCCCGCCAGGTGGCGGACCGGGTGATCTTCATGGACAAGGGCGAGATCGTCGAGCAGGGTCCGCCCGAGACCTTCTTCGCCAACCCCACCAACGAGCGCACCCGCGCCTTCCTGGGCCAGATCCTGCATCACTGAGGGCGGACCAACGCCCAGCCCCGTTTTCCGAGAGGTCCGATGACCACCACCGCGCCGGCCGCGCTCATCACCCTGGATTGGGGCACCACCGCGCTGCGAGCCTATCTCCAGGCCGCCGATGGCGCCATCCTCGACAGCCATACGGCCATGCAGGGCATCATGTCCCTGGACGGCGCCAGCTTCGCCGATGTGCTCACCGCCAATGCCGGCGGCTGGGTCCATGCGCACGGCCCGCTGCCGGTGCTGCTGTCGGGCATGATCGGCAGCCGCCAGGGCTGGGTGGAAGCGCGCTACGTGCCCACCCCCGCGGGCCTGGCCGACCTCGCCGCCGGCCTCACTCCTGTGCCTGATGCGCCCAAGCCGTTCGGCCCGGTCGCCATCGTGCCCGGCCTGCTGCGCGACGATGCCGACGCCCCGGACGTGATCCGCGGCGAGGAAGTGGAAGTGTTCGGCGCCCTCCACCGGCTGCAGCGCACCGACGGCCTGTTCGTGCTGCCCGGCACCCATTCCAAATGGGTGCGGGTGGAAGCCGGGCGCATCACCCACTTCTCCACTTATATGACCGGTGACGTGTTCGCGGCCTTGAAGGGCCACACCATCCTCGGGCGCATGATGCAGGGCGAGGCCCATTCCGCCGAAGGCTTCCGCCGCGGCGTGCTGGCGGCGCGCGGCCTCAAGGGGCCGGGCAGCTTGCTGGGGCGGCTGTTCTCGGTGCGCACCCTCGGCCTCACCGGCCGGCTGGGCGAGGAGGACAGCGCCGACTTCCTCTCCGGCCTGCTGATCGGCGCCGAACTGAGCGACGCCACCCACGGCCGCGAGCCCTTCACTTTGGTGGCCAATCCCGGCCTGACCGAGCGCTACGCCGCTGCAGCCGATGTGCTGGGCCTTGCCCATACCCAGGCCCCCGCCGGCAGCGCCCCCGCCGGCCAGTTCGCCGTGGCCCGCGCCGCCGGCCTGATCTGATCTTGCGAAGGAATACTCATGTCCCTCACCTTCCCTGAGGCCCTCGCCGCCTGCCCGCTGGTGGCCATCCTGCGCGGCCTCACCCCGGCCGAGGCGCCGGAGATCGGCACGGCGCTGGTGGATGCCGGCTTCACCTTGATCGAAGTGCCGCTGAATTCCCCCGAGCCGCTGGTCTCCATCCGCCTGCTGGCGGAGGCGTTCGGCGACCGGGCGCTGATCGGCGCCGGCACCGTGCTCTCCCCCGCCGACGTGGATGCGGTGGCCGCAGCGGGCGGTCGCATTATCGTCATGCCCCATGCGGATCTGGAGGTGATTCGCGCCGCCAAGGCCCGCGGCCTGATCTGCACGCCGGGCGTCGCCACCCCCACCGAGGCGTTCGCCGCCCGGGCCGCCGGGGCCGATGCACTCAAATTATTCCCGGCGGAAGGCATCCCTCCGGTCATCGTCAAGGCGTGGCGGGCGGTGCTGCGGGACATCCCGCTGCTGCCGGTGGGCGGCATCCATGCCGGCAACATGGCCGCCTATCGCGCGGCCGGGGCCAACGGTTTCGGCATCGGCTCGGCCCTCTACGCACCGGGCAAGAGCGCCGCGGCGGTGGCAACCGATGCCCACGCGCTGCTGAGCGCCGCCCGCGCCGCCTTCGCCTGAGGCACGGCGCGGCGGAACTGCCAGGCCGCGGACAGGGGCGCGGCGGCGCAGAGATTGTCCCTACGCGACTTTCGATCTCTTCCCCCGCAAATCGCGGCGCTCTAGGCTGGCGCATCGCGGCATCCAGCCGCGTTCAAGCTCCCGGGGCCCCATGCGTCGCATCCTCCGTGCCCTCCTGCTCCTCGTCTACGCGCTGCTGATCCTCGGCCTGGGGGCCTGGGGCACCTTGGCCCTGTGGTACCGCCTCCCCTTCGGGCCGGAGGTTCGCACCGGCGCGGCGATCGCGTGGGCGCTGCTGATGCTGGGATTGCTGGTGGCGCTGTTCATCGCCCCACGCAACCGGGTCATGGGCAGTTTCGTGATCGCGGTGTCGATGCTGCTGGGCTGGTGGTCCACCCTCCAGCCGTCCAATGCCCGCGACTGGGCGCCGGACGTGGCGCGCACCGTGCGCGGCGAGATCAACGGCGACATCCTCGTGCTCACCGACGTGCGCAATTTCGACTGGCAGACCCAGGCCGATTTCACGCCGCGCTGGGAGGTCCGCACCTACGATCTGTCGCAGCTGGTGAGCATGGATCTCATCGCCGATTATTGGGATGGCGAGGCCATCGCCCATACCATGGTGTCGTTCGGCTTTTCCGACGGGCGCTATCTGGTGTGGTCGGTGGAGATGCGGCGACGGCGCTCCGACGTATTCTCCGCCATCGCCGGCTTCTTCAAGCAGGCGGAACTGGCGATCCTGGCCGGGGACGAGCGCGACATGGTGCGGCTGCGCACCAATATCCGCCCGGAGGATCTGCGGGTCTACCGCCTGACCACCGGGCCGGCGGTGGCCCGCGAGGCGCTGCTGGCCTATGTGGCCGAAGCCAACGATCTGGCCGACAAGCCGCGCTGGTACAACACCGCCACCACCAATTGCACCACGGTCGTATTCAAGATCGCCAAGGCGGTGGAGCCGGGCGTGCCGCTGGACTGGCGGGTGATGGTCTCGGGCTATTTCCCGGACTATGCCTATGACCATGGCGCCCTGGACCAGAGCCTGCCCTTCCCCGAGCTGCGTGAGCGCGCCAAGCTCTCCGCGCGCGCCAAGGCGGCGGACACCGAGCCCTCCGCCGAGTTTTCGAAGGCCATCCGTGCCGGTGTGCCGGGGATCGCGCCCTGACGGCGCGCGCCGGCGTGATGGTTGGCACCGGGCGAAAGGCGGATGATCGTTCAGGAGTTGAGGTGCAGCTCGCCCAGGCGCGCGGCAAAGAGCGCCTCGCACTCGTCCGCCAACACGCCGGGCAGGCGCGCGGCGGGCATGGGACGGGCATAGAAGAACCCCTGCGCCACTTCGCACCCGCGGGCATGGAGGAAGCGGGCCTGCCCCAGGGTTTCCACGCCCTCCGCCACCACCTGCATGCCCAGGTTCTTGCCCAGTTCCAGCACCGAACAGACGATGGCGGCGTCAAATGGATCCCGCTCGATGTCCTCCACAAAGCTCTGGTCGATCTTGATGGTGTCGATGGGCAATTGCTTGAGATGGGTCAGCGCCGCATAGCCGGTGCCGAAATCATCCAAAGCGATGCGCATGCCGGCCCGGTACAACTCGTCGAGAATCGGCGCCACATGATCGGCGCGGCGCCCGAGGAACACGGTCTCGGTGACCTCCGCATCGAAATGATGCGGCGAGACCCCGGCGGTCTCGAACCGCTCCAGCAGATGACGTCCCAGATCCAGATGGGTGAATTGCGCCGGTGACAGGTTCAGCGCCACCCGGCCGAAGGCAAGGCCCGCATCCACCCAGCCGCGCACATCCGCCGCCACTTGCCGCACCATGGAATCGCCGATCAGAACGGCAAGGTCCGGGTCCTCAAACGCCTGGTCGAAGGCGCCCGGCGCCAGGAAGGCCTGCGGCCCCTGGCGCCAGCGCATCAGGGCTTCGAAGCCGGTGATGCGGCCGGTCACCAGGGAAATCTTGGGCTGGTAGAACGGCACGATGGCCTGGTGCGCGGCGGCGTCGGTCAGCGCCCGGTGCAGCAGCACCCGCTCCTGCATCGCTTGGCGCATGGCTGGGGAATAGAACACCGCGCGGTTGCGGCCCTGCTGCTTGGCGGCATAGAGGGCCAGGTCCGCGTCCTTCAACAATTCGCCCGGAGGCTGCTCCCCGTCCGCCCGCACCGCGATGCCGACGCTGGCCTTGGTGAACAGGGGACGGGCGCTGTAGAGCAGCGGGCGGCGGAAATCGACGATGATGTCCTGCGCCAAGGCGCGGGCCGCGTCCGCATCCCAGCCGTGGAGCAGGACCACGAATTCGTCGCCGCCCAGGCGCGCCACCTGTCCCGCCTGCCCCACCAGGGCCTGAAGCCGCTTGCCGCTTTCCACCAGCAGCGCGTCACCGGCATCATGCCCGAAGGTGTCGTTCACATCCTTGAGGCTGTCCAGGTCCACCAGCAACAGGCTGATCATCGCGCCGGTGGCATAGGCGGCCTCCAGATCGTTCTGGAAGGCGGCGCGGTTCGGCAGGCCGGTGAGCACATCGTGGCGGGCCGCATGACGGACCCGCTGCTCGGCCGCCAGCCGATCCGTGATATCCACCACCCCGGACAGCACGCAGGGCTTGCCATCGATGTCGATGGTGGTGCCTTCCAGCAGCACCGTGCGGATATCGCCGCTGCCGAGGCGGATCTGGGTTTCGAAATTGGTCACCTGGCCGTGCTTCAGGATCTGGGCGATGAAGGCGTCGCGGGCTTCCGGCTTCAGATAGACATCGTTGATCGATCCCAGCTCGAACTGCTCCGGCGTGCCGCCGAAATATCGCACCCCGGCATCGTTATAGCGCAGGATCTGGCCGCTGCTCATCTCCGTGATCAACAGCGGGATCGGGGTTGCCATGAAGGTCTTTTCCAGCAGTTCGCTGCTGCGGGTCGAGACCGCCTGCGCCCGCCGCTCCGCCTGCATGGCCCCCCAGCCCTGCCGGCTCAGCCGGTTGTCGCGCATCAGCACGATGATCAGGGCGGTGTTGAGCATGACCACCGCCAGCGCCAGCCCGAACGCGCTGCGCGGTTCGGGAGACGGGCCCAGATAGGCCACCAGCAGCAGCACGCTGCACGCGCTGCCGTTGACAGTGCTCCATAGGAACGAGACCGGGAAGGCCAAGTAATAGATCGCCGGCAGCAGCACCACCACCAGCAACGCAATATTGCTTTGCGACGAGACCAGCACCGCCACCGCCACGGCGGTGAGCCATTGCCAGCCGATGAGCACACGCTGCAAGGCCGGGAAATCCGCCGCGTGCCCCGCCAGCATGAAGGCAATAACGGAGCCCGCCACCACCACCAGCCGTGCCGGTACTGCCAGGAAGAAGTGAGGTTCGCCGAAAAAGCGCCAGTCGCTGATCAGAAACAGGGTGTTCAGGACGGCGGACATCGCCAGCAGAAGCCGGGCATGGCGCATCGTCTCCGCCAAGCGGTGGCGCTGAAAGACAGCTTCCTGCTCGGGATCGTGAAACTCGCCCGTTAGCGGCTTCAGCCGGGATAAGCCCATCCCCGCGTCCTTCCCCCCAAGGTTTTCCGATTAGTCCGATTTTGTACATCTATAGAGCGAAAACCAATTGTCCATTGGATTTCGGCGAGATTACACCCTCAGGGTCCATCATAGAGCATGTATCCCGGTGCCGCGCCGTAAAACGCGGCTGACCCGCCGCCCGAACACAGGGCGCCGGGGCCGCCCCCAAGAGGGATGACGTCAGGTTGAACCGACCTGCCGCTCCATCTTTTTCAGCCGCGCAGCGCGAAAACGCCGTCGCAGATCTAGAAATGCGCCAGATATCCGCCGTCCACCGCAAGCACATGGCCGGTGATGTAGCCGGCCGCCGGCGAGGCCAGGAACACGGCGCTGCCCGCGATCTCTTCCGGCGCCCCCCAGCGGCCCAGAGAGGTGCGCCGCGCCAGGAAGGCATTGACCTCGGGATCAGCCATCTGGCCGGCATTGGGGGCAGTGGCGAAATAGCCCGGCGCGATGGCATTCACGGTGATGCCGTGGGCGCCAAGATCCGCCGCCAGGGCCCGGGTGAGCGCCGCCAGCCCGCCCTTGGCGGTGGTGTAAGCGGTGTCGCCCGCGCGGGACAGCGGGCCGGCGATGGAGGTGATGTTAATGATCCGCCCCCAGCCGCGCGCGATCATGCCCGGCGCCACCAGGCGCGACAGCAGCGCCGGGGCCACCAGGTCCAGTTCGATGATATGACGCAGGTCGCTTGGCGCCATGTCCAGCAGCGCGCGGCGGTCGCGGATGCCGACACCATTCACCAGAATATCGATGGGTCCGGCAGCCCCCACCGCATCCGTCATCTCAGCCTCCAGCCCGGCGTCGAACCGGCAGGGCTCGGCGTCCCCGCCCGCTTGGCGGATCTCCGCCACCGCCGCGGACAGGCGGCCGGCATCGCGCCCGTTCACCAGCACCCGCGCCCCGGCGCCGGCCAGGCCCTTGGCAATCTCGAACCCGAGGCCGCTCACCCCGCCGGTGACCAGGGCGGTGCGCCCGGTGAGATCAAAAGGATGGGCGCGCGCGACGGTCATGGCGGAATCCGGAGAGGAAAGACGCCCCAGTGCCAGACCCGCGCCGACGATACAAGCGCCGCGGGCCGACGCCTCAGGGACTGGCAGGCGCGGCCGCGGCCAGCGCATCCATGCGGGCGCGCTCGCGCTGGAAGGCGGTGATCACCTCGCCCTGGAGAACCCGACCGCCGGCCAGCTTGATGCGGGTGGGGTCGGCATAGTGGCCGTTGACCTTCAGCTCATAATAAAGATGCGGCCCGGTGGAGAGGCCGGTGGAACCCACATAGGCAATGGTCTGGCCCTGCCGCACCCGCTGGCCCACCTTCAGCCCGGCGGGGAAGCCGGCCACATGGGCATACGTGGTCTCATAGCCGCCGTCGTGGCGCAGGCGGACATATTTGCCGTAGCCGCCCTGGTAGTCGATCTTCTCCACCACCCCGGCCCCGGCGGCGACGATGGGCGAGCCCGCGGGCCCCACGAAGTCGACGCCATTGTGGAACCGCCGGTCGCCCAGAATGGGATGCACCCGCCAGCCGAAGCCATCGCCCTGGCGGCCATTGGCGAACGGCTTGCGCAGCAGCAGCTTGGTGACCGAGCGGCCGCCCTCATCATAATAGTCCACCGCCCCGTCATCGGGGGTGGTGAAGCGATAATAGCGCCGGGTCTTGCCCTCCACATTCAAGGCGAGGAACGCGATCTCCTCGCGGAAGGCGGCGGGACGGGTGTCCTCGCCGGCGTCCGCATCGGGCAGGCCATAGACCAGATCCAGGCTGTCGGCGGCGGACAAAGGCGCATCCAGGTCCACATCGTGCTCGGCGAGGCGCACCAGCGCGTCCACCAGTCCCTCCTCCATCACCTTGGCGTCGGCCAGGCGATAAAGCGCGTCGCGCACCGAGACGCCATCCAGGCGGGCGGGGTCGATGCCCGCCGACGTCCCGCCGCGGGAGGGAGCGGGCGGCGGCGCCAGTCGCACCGGCACATAGTCGCCCGCATCGGTGGCGGCGAGCGCGGCCAGGGTCGCTCCACCCCGCATCAGGCGCACCTGCGGCGGGCGATCGGCTGGCGCGGTGTCGTCCTGCGGCTCGGTGAGCATCACCTCCTCGCCACCGGCAAAGGCGGCGGGGGAATGCCCGGCGGCACGCCAGAGCGCACCGGCCAACCCCTCCGCGTCCGGCTGCGGCAAGCCGGCGGCCACCAGGATGGCATCCAGCGTATCGCCGCGCTTGGCCACCAGCATCCGCTGTCGGGCGGTGGGGCGGGATGGCCCCTTCGCCAGGACGGACACGTTCACCGGCTCACCCAGCGCCGCGGTGTCGTCCGCGAACATCGCTGCGGAAGGAGGCCCCGGCGGCGCGGAGGATCCAGGCGGCGCGGCGGCGTGGGAATCGCCCTGGAGAATCTCCGGCGGCATGGCGCCGGTGGGCAGGGACGCGGCGGTGGTGGCAAAGCCGGGCGCGGCGAAGGCGCTGGGGATCGGCGCCAGATCCGTTGCGACCAGCCCCCCGCCGAGGGATGGCGGCAGGGCGGCGGCAACCGGAGGCCCTGCCGCGGGGGCGGGCGACGGCGGCGGGCGGGGCAGGGCACGGCCGATGGCGGCCATGGCCTCGTCCGCCACCGCGCTGGCATGGGCCGTGCGCTCCACCGCCCCCAGCCGTCCGGCGACGCGGGCCTTGGCCACTGCGCTGGCGGAGATGGGGGCGGGCGCCGGTTCCTCCTCCGGTTCTTCGGCCGGCGGGGTCGGTGCGCGCGGCGCAGGACGCGGCAGATCGGCGCTCGCGGCCACCACCGCCGCCAGCTTGGCCGTCACATGGGTGAAGGGTCGCATATGGGTGCCCGATGCGGCGAGCTGTTCCACGGTCAACTGGTGGCTCAGCTCCAGCCGGGCGGTGGAGGCGAGATGCGGTTGCAGCCGATCGCCCCGGGGCTGGTCCGGCACCGGCCGCCGGCTGGCGAAGCGGGAGGCCAGGATCGGGCGCGCCACATGCCGGCTGTCCCGCTCGATGGCGGCGAACAGGGCGCCGCACATGAGCGCCGCCGCCGCCGTCCCCATGAGGCCGGTGGCGGTGAGCCAGCGGGCGTTGAACCGCCGCCGGGCGGGTTGGCTGCCTGCCGCCACATGCTCGGCGCCGTCGAGCCCCAGCGGCGGCGCCTCCCATAGCTCCGCCGGGACCTTGGCGCGCGCACGCGCAGACGGCGCCATCGCGGCCGCCGTCAGGGGTGGGTCCACCCGGCAATCGTCCCGGCTGCGGGACGGACAATGACATCAGGAGAACGAGGGGACATCAGCACCCGCCGGGGCGCGCCGCGGCCCGCCGCACGGACCCGGCGACCGGGCCTGGCGCCACGCGGCCGATCCGCCGTCTGAAGGGCGGGCGGTGCTTTGGGCTTCAAGTCGGCCTGCGACGCATGGACCATGGCACGCCTCTTCATGACTCCGGACGGCAAGCCCGTCGCCGGTGTCCCGGCAACCGCTGCGAGACGCGGCGTGCGCCCTGCCGCCCACGCGCGCGCTGTCGCGCCGCGGCGAGGGAAAGCGCCACCGTAATGTGGCGTCAGTGGGGCTTCCGCAAGGTCCGGCCCGCGCGTGCCGGCGCACGCCGCGCTCTCGCCTGCCGCGCCGCGGCGGCGTAATCTGCCCCATCGCCGCCCCGCCCGCCCAGGAGCCCCCCCATGAGCTGGATGCCCTCCACCGACCCCATCCTCGGCCATGCGCCGTCCTGCGATGCCCTGGAACTGGCGCTGGTGCCGCGGGTGCGGGACCTGGGCGACGGCTTCTCGGTGCGCCGCGCCTTGCCCCATGGCAAGCGGCAGATGGTGGGGCCATTCATCTTCTTCGACCAGATGGGGCCGGTGCAATTCCTGCCCGGCCATGGGCTGGACGTGCGCCCGCACCCGCACATCGGCCTGGCCACCGTGACCTATCTGTTCGACGGCCGCATCCTGCACCGGGACAGCGAGGGCAATGCGCTGGAAATCACTCCCGGCGCCATGAATCTGATGACCGCCGGCCGCGGCATCGCCCATTCCGAACGCAGCCCGCTGGAGGCGCGCACCGGAACCCAGAGAATGGCCGGCATCCAGAGCTGGATCGCTTTGCCTCGGGACCAGGAGGAGATCGATCCCTCCTTCCAGCATTTCGCCGCCGCCGACCTGCCGGTGGTGGAGGATTGCGGCCTCACCGCGCGGATCATCGCCGGCTCCGCCTTCGGCAAGCGCTCGCCGGTGCAGATGGTGTCCGATTGGCTCTATGCGGAAGTGCTGCTGGATGCCGGCGCGCAGGCTCCGCTGGACCCCGACACCGAGGAGCGGGCGATCTATGTGGCCGATGGCGAGGTGGAGATTGCCGGCGATCGCTTCGTGGCGCCGCAATTGCTGATCTTCCGCCCCGGCGACCGCATCACGGTGACGGCGCTGCAATCCTCGCGCCTGATGTTCCTGGGCGGCACCGCTTTGGAAGGCCCGCGCTACATCTGGTGGAACTTCGTCTCCTCCCGCAAGGAGCGCATCGAGCAGGCCAAGGAAGACTGGAAGACCGGCCGTTTCGCGCAGGTGCCGGACGAGAGCGAGTTCATTCCCCTGCCGGAATAGGCTCGGCCCATGGGGGGAGGCTGGGGCGTTGCGCCCGCTGCGTTCCGGTCCCAGCCGCGGCTGGGGAGAAGGCATGCAGGGGGTGAACAGACAACCGTGGATGGAGCCCGCAGCAGCATGCGCGGCCAAAGATCGCCAGGCGGCAGACCACGCTGGGCACCCCATCATGACCCTGGATCCACATCAGCCTTGACTGACTGACTCGTCAGTCATTATTGTGAGACATGGTCAGCACTGCCCCCCCTCGCCGCGCCCGCGACAAAGCGGTGCGCCGCGCCGACATTCTCGCGGCGGCACTGGAGGTGTTCGCCGCCCACGGCTATGCCGCGGCGCGCCTCGACGACGTGGCCCGCGCCGCGGGCGTGGCCAAGGGCACGCTCTATCTCTATTTCGCCGACAAGCAGGCGCTGTTCGAGGGGCTCATCAAGGAGAACCTCGTCCCCATTCCCGCCGCTGCCAGTGACATGCTGCTGGCGTTCGAGGGCACCACTGCCGACCTTCTGCCGCTGCTGTCCGATCTGCTCATCGATCGCATTCTGTCGCCGCCGGCCAACCAGATCCTGCGGCTGATGCTCGGCGAGGGGCATCGCTTTCCCGAACTCGGCGCCTTCTACTATCGCGAGGTGGTGACGCCCGGCCTCGCAGTGATGCGGGCCATTGCCGAACGCGGCGTGGCACGGGGCGAGATCCGCGGTGATGCGCTGCTGCGGCACCCGCAAATGTTCATCGCGCCCTTCCTCACCACGCTGGTCTGGAACACCTTGTTCAACGCCACACATCCGCTGGACGCGCGGGCGTTTGCCTCCGACTACATCACGTCGCTTCTCCAGGGACTTGCCATCGGAGAGCGGCCATGACGCCACCGCGCAGACCGAGCCATGCCGTCCCACCGCCCAAGCGGCGCGCCTTCGGGCTGCTATGCGGCGTGATGCTGGCGCTGGCGGGCTGCGGTCCGACCAGTGAGCCCACCTTCTCCGGCTATGTGGAAGGCGACCTGCTCTATATCGGCCCCCAGGAAGCCGGGCGCGTGCTGGTCCTGCCGGTGACCGAAGGCAGCAAGGTCACCAGCGGCACCGTCCTCGCCGCCCTGGAAGACGACGTCCAGCGCGCCGACGCCGCCGCCGCCCGGAGCACCCTGGCCGAGGCCCAGGCCCGGCTGGCCAAGGCCAAGGCCGCGACCCAGCGGCCAGAGGAAATCGCCGTTCTTGATGCCGGCCAGCGCCGGGCGGAAGCCGCCCTCGACCTCTCGCGCATCGAATTGGAGCGCCAGAAGACCCTGATGCCCAAGGGTGCCACCTCGCAGGCCAATCTCGACACCGCCCAGCACAGCTACGACCAGAACCAGGCCAGCCTGGACGAGATCCGCCGCCGCATCGATGCCGCCCGCATCGCCTCCCGCGACGAAGACATCGCCGCCGCCGTCGCCAGCGTCGGCACGGCGCAGGCCAATCTGGATGCCGCCGGCGTGCGCCTCTCCCGCCGCACCCTGAAGGCGCCCCAGGACGGCACCGTGCAGACCCTCTATTACCGGCCCGGCGAACTGGTGCCGGAAGGCCGGCCGGTGGTGTCGCTGCTGCCGCCCGGCCTGATCAAGGTGCGGTTCTTCGTGCCCGAGCCGCAATTGGCCCGGATCAAGCTGGGCCAGCCGGTGGCGGTGAGCTGTGACGGCTGCCCGCCGCTGGTGGCCGATGTGTCGTTCATCTCCAACAGCGCCGAATATACCCCGCCGGTGATCTACAGCCGCGAGGAGCGGGCCAAGCTGGTCTATCAGGTGGAAGCCCGCCCCCGCGACCCCGCTGCCGCCCGGCCCGGGCAGCCGGTCACCGTCGCCGTGATGGCGACCCCGTGACCGTCGTGACCGCCGCCCCGCCCGTGGCTGCCCCCACGGTCGCCATCGAGGTGGAAGGCCTGCGCAAGACCTTCGGCGAGCGGGTGGTGGTGGACAATCTGTCCATGAGCGTCCAGCGCGGGCAGATCTACGGCTTCCTCGGACCCAATGGCTCGGGCAAGACCACCACCATCCGCATGCTCTGCGGCCTGCTGACCCCCGATGCCGGGCGCGGCACCTGCCTTGGCCTCGATATCCTGACCCAGGCGCGGGAGATCCGCCGCCATGTGGGCTACATGACGCAGAAATTCTCGCTCTATACCGACCTGTCGGTGCGCGAGAATCTGGAATTCGTCGCCCGGATCTACGGCGTCCCCCGCCCCGAGGCCGCCGCCCAGGAGGCCTTGGTGCGCCTCGGGCTGGAAGGACGCGGGCGGCAATTGGCCGGCGAACTGTCGGGCGGCTGGAAGCAGCGGCTGGCGCTGGGCGCCTGCATCCTGCCGCAGCCGCAATTGCTGCTGCTGGACGAACCCACCGCCGGCGTCGATCCCCAGGCCCGGCGCGAGTTCTGGGCCGAGATCCATGCGCTGGCCGCCGAGGGCCTCACCGTCCTGGTCTCCACCCATTATATGGACGAGGCCGAGCGCTGCCACGAGATCGCGTATATCGCCTATGGCCATCTGCTGGCCCAGGGCACCGTGCCGGACGTGATCGCCGGCTCCGGCCTCGTCACCTATGTGGTGGAAGCCCGGCGGGGGGCGGGCCTCGACCCCACAGGCACCATCGCCGCGCTGGGCAAGGCCCTGAAGGCCGATCCCGTGGTGGAGATGGTGGCGCCGTTCGGCATCAGCCTGCACATCTCCGGCCATGACCCCGCCACCCTCGCCGCCGCCATCGCCCCCTATCGGGAGCGCCCGGATCTGGCCTGGTCGCAGGAAACGCCCACCCTGGAGGACGTGTTCATCGACCTGATGCTCCGCTCGCCGGACACCAGCCGATGACGCGGGCGGGCGCCCTGTTCGGCTTCGTGCGGCGCATCTCCGCCATGGCGCGCAAGGAGTTCATCCAGTTGCGCCGGGATCGGGTGACATTCGCCACCATGATCATGATCCCGCTGCTGCAACTGGTGCTGTTCGGCTATGCCATCAACACCACGCCGCGCCACCTGCCCACGGCGGTGCTGGTGCATGAGAATAATGCGGTCAGCCGCGCCATCGTGGCGGCGCTGAAGAATACCGACTTCTTCACCATCACCCGCGAGGCGACTAGCGAGGCGGATGCGGAATATATGATCCGCAGCGGCGACGTGCTGTTCCTGATCGAAATTCCCGCCGGCTTCGAGCGCGCCTTGCGCCGGGGCGAGACGCCGCAGCTCTTGGTGGCGGCGGACGCCACCGACCCGGTGGCGGCAGGCAATGCGCTGGGGGCGCTGTCCGGCGTGGTCACCTCCGCGCTGACGCGCGAGCGGTTCGTGGATGCGGCCGGCTCCGCGCCGTTCGAGATCGTGCAGCACCGGCGCTACAATCCCGCCGGCACCTCGCAGCTCAACATCGTGCCGGGGCTGCTGGGCACCATCCTCACCATGACCATGCTGATCTTCACCGCCCTCTCGGTGACCCGGGAGACCGAGCGCGGCACCATGGAGAGCCTGCTGGCCATGCCCATCCATCCGGTGGAGATCATGCTCGGCAAGATCATCCCCTATGTGCTGGTGGGGGTGATGCAGGGCGTCCTCATCCTCGGCGCCGGCATGATCCTGTTCGACGTGCCGCTGGAGGGCAGCGTCGTCCTGCTCAGCGTGGTGACGCTGCTGTTCATCACCGCCAACCTCGCCGTGGGCTACACCTTCTCCACCTTGGCGCAGAACCAGCTCCAGGCGGTGCAGATGACCTTCATGTTCTTCCTGCCCAACATCCTGTTGTCCGGCTTCATGTTCCCGTTCGCCGGCATGCCGGTATGGGCGCAGTGGATTTCCGAGTGCCTGCCGCTCACCCACTATCTGCGCATGGTGCGCGGCATCCTGCTCAAGGCCGCCACTTTCGCCGACCTGCAGATGGATATTTTCATCCTCGCCGGCCTGATGCTGCTGGCCATGGCGGTGGCGGTGACGCGCTTCCGCCAGACCCTGGACTGACGACATCCAGGCTTGCGCGAGGCGCCCTGCGACAACCGTGCCCGGAGGGTGGCCACCCACCCTTGATTTACATCAAGGATAAACAACCCCCGTCCCGCATGGTGCCCGGCGAGGCTCGCTGGCGGCAGAACCGCCTCGGCGCAAGGGGTTGCCAATGTCCACCACGCTACAAACACCAACCAAGAGCATGACAGGGGGAGAACTCGGCCTGATCGTGGTCTTCGCCGCGCTCGGCTTTTTCTCGGTGGTGGTGGCCGCGAAGGCCTATACACCGGAATACGCCTTCCACGCCTATCTGTTCGCCGCCGCCAGCATCGCCACGGTGTTCGTGATCGGCAACCGCTATATGGATCGCGCGGCCGAACTGCCGGCCCAGACCATCGACGGCAAGCCCAACTACAATATGCTCCCGGTCAAGGTGGGCATCCTGCTGGCGGTGTTCTGGGGCATTGCCGGCTTCCTGATCGGCGTGATCATCGCGCTGCAGATGGCCTTCCCCATCCTCAATTTCGATCTGCCCTGGATTTCGTTCGGCCGGCTGCGGCCGCTGCACACCTCGGCGGTGATCTTCGCCTTCGGCGGCAACGTGCTGATCGCCACCTCCTTCTATGTGGTCCAGCGCACCAGCCATGCCCGGCTCGCCGGCTATCTGGCGCCGTGGTTCGTGGTGCTGGGCTACAATTTCTTCATTCTCATCGCCGGCACGGGCTATCTGCTGGGCATCAGCCAGGGCAAGGAATATGCCGAGCCGGAATGGTATGCGGATCTGTGGCTGACCGTGGTGTGGGTCACCTATTTCCTGGTGTTCCTGGTCACGGTTCTGAAGCGCAAGGAACCCCACATCTATGTGGCCAACTGGTTCTACTTCGCCTTCATCGTCACCATCGCCGTGCTGCATCTCTTCAATAACGCGGCGATCCCGGTCTCGGTGTTCTCGCCCAAGTCCTATATCGTCTGGTCCGGCGTGCAGGACGCCATGGTGCAGTGGTGGTACGGCCACAACGCGGTCGGCTTCTTCCTCACCGCCGGCTTCCTGGCCCTGATGTACTATTTCATCCCCAAGCGGGCGGATCGGCCGGTCTATTCCTATCGGCTGTCCATCGTCCACTTCTGGGCACTGATCTTCCTCTACATCTGGGCCGGCCCGCATCACCTGCACTACACGGCGCTGCCGGACTGGGCGCAGACCCTGGGCATGACCTTCTCGATCATCCTGTGGATGCCCTCCTGGGGCGGCATGATCAACGGCCTGATGACGCTCTCGGGCGCCTGGGACAAGCTGCGCACCGACCCGGTGCTGCGCATGATGGTGGTGGCGGTCGCCTTCTACGGCATGGCCACCTTCGAAGGCCCGATGATGTCGGTGAAGAGCGTGAACTCGCTCAGCCACTACACCGAATGGGGCATCGGCCATGTGCATTCCGGTGCGCTGGGCTGGGTCGCCTACATCTCCTTCGGCGCCATCTACTGCCTGATCCCGTGGCTGTGGAACAAGAAGGAGATGTATTCGATGAAGGCCATCGAGTGGCACTTCTGGATCTCGACCCTCGGCATCGTGCTCTACATCTCGGCGATGTGGGTGGCCGGCATCCTCCAGGGCCTGATGTGGCGGGCTTATACCGGCCTCGGCTTCCTCGAATACTCGTTCATTGAGACGGTGGAGGCGATGCATCCGCTGTATGTGATCCGCGCGGTCGGCGGCATCCTGTTCCTGACCGGCGCCCTGATCATGGCCTGGAACGTGGTCATGACCATCTATCGTGCCGAAACGGTCTCGCAGCCGAGCGGCGTCGCCCTCGCGCCCGCCGAATGACGGAGACACCAATGCCCGCGACGTCCATCTGGTCCAAGCACGCCATCTTCGAGAAGCACTCCATCTTCCTGCTTCTCGGTGTGCTGGTGGTCATCTCCATCGGCGGTCTCGTCGAGATCGTGCCGCTGTTCTACCTCAAGAGCACCATCGAGAAGGTGGACGGCATCCGGCCGTACACCCCCCTGGAGCTGGCGGGTCGCAACATCTATCTGCGCGAAGGCTGCTACAACTGCCACAGCCAGATGATCCGCCCGCTCCGCGACGAAGTTGAGCGCTACGGCCATTATTCCCTGGCGGCCGAGAGCATGTACGACCACCCCTTCCAGTGGGGCTCCAAGCGCACCGGACCGGATATCGCCCGCGTCGGCGGCAAGTATTCGGACCTGTGGCAGCTGGAACATCTGAACAACCCGCGCGCGCTGGTCCCGGCCTCGATCATGCCGAGCTATCCGTGGCTGGCCAAAACCAAGCTGTCGGCAAAGTACATCGCGAATGACATGAAGGTTCTGGCCGTCGAGGGCGTGCCCTACACCGACGAGATGATCGCCAGTGCCCAGGACGATCTGAAGCTCCAGGCGACCCCTGAGGCGGACGTGGACGCGCTCCAGAAGCGCTACCCCAAGGCTCAGGCGCGTGATTTCGACGGCAATCCCGGTGAACTCACGGAAGCGGACGCCCTCATCGCCTATCTGCAGCAGCTTGGCACCCAGGTGGATTTCAAGCTGTACGACAACAAAGCGAACGTGAGGTGAGCCATGCGTGAAATCTATATGCAACTGGCAGGATTCGCGCAGACTTGGGGCTTGGTCTACTTCTTTGTCGCCTTTCTCTGCGTGTGTGCTTACGCCTACTGGCCGACGAAGAAGAAAAGCTTCGATGAGGCCTCTCAAATTCCGCTGAAGGAGGATTGATCCCGTGAGCACCGCACACGACAGCCATGACGGAGCCGTGGACGCCGCGACGGGCACCCCCACCACCGGCCACGAGTGGGACGGCATCCGCGAACTCAACAACCCGCTGCCCCGCTGGTGGCTCTACACCTTCTATGCCTGCATCGTCTGGGCGATCGGCTATTGGGTGCTCTATCCGGCGTGGCCGCTGATCACCGGCGCCACCCCCGGCGTGCTGGGCTGGCACTCGCGCTCCGCCGTGGTGGAGCAATTGAGCGAGTTGCAGCAGCTGCGCGCCGCCTCCTCGGCCAAGCTGGCGGCGGTGCCGCTGGCGGACATCGAGAAGAGCCCGGAACTGCTCAGCCTCGCCCGCGCCGAAGGCCGGGTGGCGTTCGCCGACAATTGCGCGCCCTGCCACGGCGCGGGTGGTGGCGGCGCCAAGGGCTTCCCCAACCTCAATGACGACGACTGGCTGTGGGGCGGCACGCTGGAGCAGATCAGCGCCACCCTCACCCATGGCATCCGCTCCGGTGACGACGCCGGCCACCAGGGCAACATGCTGGCCTTCGGGGCCATCCTGACCAAGGCGGAAATCTCGGACGTGGCGGACTACGTGCGCTCGCTGTCCGGGGCTGCGCCCGCCGACACGCCCTCCGCCAAGAAGGGCGCCGCCCTGTTCGCCACCAACTGCGCCGCCTGCCATGGCGAAGATGGCAAGGGCAATCAGGAACTGGGTTCCAAGAACCTCACCGACGGCATCTGGCTCTATGGCGGCGACAAGGCCACCATCGTCCAGACCATCACCAACGGCCGCGGCGGCGTGATGCCGGCGTGGGGCACCCGCCTTTCGCCCACCACCATCAAGGCGCTGACGGTCTACGTCCACACCCTGGGCGGCGGCCAGTAGGCACAGGCGCCGGCGTCCCCGCCCGGGACTCTGGCGTCTTTTCAAAGGTCCGGGGGCGCCGCGCCAGCGTGCGCCCCCTCATCGGCTCGGCAGTCCTGTCCGAGCAAGAGCATCCGCCATGACCGCCGCCGCCGTGAAGTCCCCCAAGTCGCAAACGCCCTCGCCTGCCCCCACAGACGATGAGCCGCTCTACGCAGCGCGCCGGGCAATCTATCCCCAGAGCGTCAAAGGCCGCCTGCGCACCATCAAATGGGTGCTGCTGGCCGTGACCTTGGCCATCTATTACTTCCTGCCGTTCGTGCGCTGGGATCGCGGCCCCGATGCCCCCAGCCAGGCGGTGCTGATCGATTTTCCGACCCGGCGCTTCTACTTCTTCTTCATCGAGATCTGGCCGCAGGAATTCTATTATCTGGCCGGCCTGCTGATCCTCGCCGCCCTGACCTTGTTCCTGATGAATGCGGTGGCCGGGCGCGTGTGGTGCGGCTATCTGTGCCCGCAGACGGTGTGGACCGACCTGTATATGGCCGTGGAGCGCGCCATCGAAGGCGACCGCCGCGCGCATATGCTGGCCGATGCAGGCCCTTGGACCCTGGAGAAGGTGGCCCACAAGACGCTCAAGCACAGCGTCTGGCTGCTGATTGCCTGGTGGACCGGCGGCGCCTGGGTGCTCTATTTCGCCGACGCCCCGACCCTGGTGGTGGAGCTTGCCACCTTCCAGGCGCCCGCGGTGGCCTATGTGTCCATCATGGTGCTGACCTTCACCACCTATACCCTTGCCGGCCATCTGCGCGAGCAGGTGTGCACCTATATGTGCCCCTGGCCGCGGATCCAGGCGGCGCTCACCGATGAGTATGCGCTCAACGTCACCTATCTTTACGACCGCGGCGAGCCCCGCGGCTCGGTGAAGAAGGCCGCCCTCGCCCGCGCGGAGGGCGAGAAAGTCGGCGACTGCATCGACTGCAACCAGTGCGTGGCCGTCTGCCCCACCGGCGTGGATATTCGCCATGGCTCGCAGCTGGAGTGCATCCAGTGCGGCCTGTGCATCGATGCCTGCGACACTGTGATGGACAAGATCAATCGTCCACGCGGCCTGATCGCCTATGATTCCGAAGCCAATCTGGAAGCCCGGATCGCGGGCAAGCCCAGCGTGCAGCGCATCGTGCGGCCGCGCACCATCCTTTATGTGGCGCTGATCGCCTTGGTGGGCGGCATCATGATCTACAGCCTTGCGGATCGCACCAGCGAGGGTCTCGCCGCGATCCATGATCGCAACCCGGTGTTCGTCCGGTTGTCGGACGGCGCCCTGCGCAATGCCTATACGGTGCGGCTCACCAACAAGAAGCTGGAAACCCGCCGCTTCGCGCTCACCGTCGAGGGCCTGCCCGGCGCCAAGCTGACCGTGGTGGGCATCGCGCCCACCCCTGAGGGCGACGTGCTGACCATTGGTCCGGACAAGACATTGGAGGCCCGCGTGCTGGTCACCTATGACGGCAAGCTCGATCCCGGCGCCTCCATTCCGGTCACCTTCCGCATTCGCGACCTGACCGGGGCCACCGGCGCCGCCGTCAGTGACCATTTCATCGGCCCGTAACGCCGAGCCCGCACGGCAAGCGTTTTTCAAGGTGGGGATGCCTCAGCATCCCATACCGTGGCATCAGGAGAGAGCGATGGCTCATGCACATGCCGCCCGCCGCACACCGGGCGAACTCAGGGGCTGGCACGTCTTCGCCATGCTGGTGGCCTTCTTCGCGGTGATCGCCGGGGTCAATCTGGTGATGGCGCGCTATGCCATCGCCACCTTCGGCGGGCTGGAGACAGAGAGCTCGTACAAGGCCGGGCTGGCCTTCAAGGGTGAGATGGACGCCGCCGCCCATCAGGGCGCCCGGCGCTGGGCGGTGGACCTCTCGGTGCGCGACGGGACCGACGGCACCCGCACCTTGCTGATCGAAGCCAAGGACGCCAGCGGCAAGCCGGTGGCGGGCTTCGACGTGGACGCACGCTTCGCCCATCCCGCCGATGCCCGCCAGGACGTGACGGTGGATCTGGTGGACCTGGGCGGCGGGCGCTACCAGGGCAAAGCTGCGGTGCATCCGGGCCAATGGGAACTGATTGTTGATCTGGCGCAAGGCGGGGACCGCCTGTTCCGGTCGAAAAACAGAGTGCAGCTGCGCTAAGCCGGACCCGTCCTCTGGGGGGATACGGTTCAAGGCGAACGCAGCGCCGGCCGAGGCAGTCGGGCGGACCGCCTCGGCCGGCACCTTTCTTTTGGTGCCGGCACCGCCGCAGGTGTGATATCGGACCGGGCACCCGACACACCCGCCACTGACGCATGACGACAAAGGCGTGAGCCCATGGCCCAGGCGGTCGATTATTCCATCTTCGTGGCAACGGAAGCGGACGGGCGCTCGCAGATGAGCCTCGCCGTGGACGGCATCGACTGCGCCGCCTGCATTTCCGACATCGAACATGGGGTGATGGCGCTGCCCGGCGTGGTGCGCGCCCGCCTCAATTACAGCACCCATCGCCTGACCGTGGAGTGGGACGGCGCCGGCGAGCCCGCGGCCCTGGTGGGGCGCCTGGAAACTCTGGGCTACCGGGCGCATCCCTTTGCCGGCCGCGCCGAGGAAGCCGAGGCCAAGCGCGCGCAATGGCTGCTGCGCTGCCTCGGGGTGGCCGGCTTTGCCATGATGAATGTGATGCTGCTGTCGGTCTCGGTCTGGGCCGGCAACGTCACCGACATCACCCCCGAGACCCGCGATCTGTTCCACTGGCTGTCCGCCTTGATCGCCCTGCCCGCCGCCGCTTATGCCGGCCAACCCTTCTTCCAGAGTGCCCTGCGGGCGCTGCGCACGCGCTCGCTCAACATGGACGTGCCGATCTCGCTGGGGGTGATCCTGGCCCTGGGCATGTCCCTGGTGGAGACCATTCTCCATCGCGAGCACGCCTTTTTCGACAGTGCGGTGATGCTGCTGTTCTTCCTCCTGGCCGGGCGCTACCTCGACCATGAAGCCCGCCGCCGCACCCGCGCCGTGGCCGGCAACCTTGCTGCCCTGCGCGGTGAGATGGCGCAGCGGCTGGATGCCTCCGGCAGTCCGGTCTGGGTGCCGGTGCAGGCCTTGCAGACCGGCGACCGCATCCTGGTGGCGGCCGGCGAGCGCATCGGCGCCGACGGCGTGGTGGAGGTCGGCAGCTCCGCGGTGGATGAGGCGCTGATCACCGGCGAAACGCTGCCGCGCGCGGTCGTCGCCGGCGACACGCTCTATGCCGGCAGCCTCAACGGCGCCGGGGCGCTGACCCTGCGGGTGACCGCCGGCGGCGAGGGCACCTTGATCGACGACGTGCAGCGCCTGCTGGATGGCGCGCTATCGCAGCGGGCCGGCTATGTGCGCCTCGCGGACCGGGTGGCGCGGCTCTATGCCCCCGTGGTGCATCTCACCGCCTTCATCTCGGCCATCGGCTGGCTGCTGCTGGGCGCCAGCGCCCATGATGCGGTGATGATTGCGGTCGCGGTGCTCATCATCACCTGCCCCTGCGCCTTGGCATTGGCGGTGCCGGCGGTGCAGGTGGTGGCCACCGGGCGCTTGTTCCGCGCCGGCCTGCTGGTGAATGCCGGCGACATGCTGGAGCGCATGGCCGGCGTCGATACCGTGGTGTTCGACAAGACCGGCACCCTGACCCTCCCCGAGCCGGAACTGCGCCTGACGGCGGATGCCGATCCCGATCTGGTGGCGCTGGCCGCGCGTCTGGCTTTGTCCAGCCGCCACCCGCTGGCTGCGGCGCTCGCCCGCCACGCGGTGGGCCCGGCGCTGGATGGCGTCGAGGAAATGCCCGGTGCCGGCGTGCGCGGCACGTTGGAGGGCCAGGAGGTGCGTCTGGGCAGCCTCGCCTTCTGCGACGCGGTGTTGCCGCCGGACATGGCGCCCACCGCCACCCCGATCGCGCTGCGCTGGGGCACGCGCACCCTGGTGATCGGCCTTGATCAGGCGCTGCGGCCCGATGCGGTGCAAGTGGTGGCTGACCTCAAGGCCCGTGGCCTGGACGTGCGCATCCTCTCCGGCGACCGGGAAGGCCCGGTGGCGGCGGTGGCCCGCACGCTTGGTATTGCCCATTATGGCGCGGGCCTGCGCCCCGCCGACAAGATCGCCGCTTTGGAGCGCCTGAAGGCCGAGGGCCACATGGTGCTGATGGTCGGCGATGGCCTGAACGACGCCCCCGCTCTGGCGGCCGCCCGCGTCTCGCTCTCACCGGCCAGCGGCGTTGCGGTGACGCAGGCCCAGGCGGACGCGGTGTTCCTCGGCCAGCGCCTCGCCCCGGTGCGCGCCGCCATCGATGGCGCCCGCACCGCGGCGCGGCTGATGCGGCAGAATCTGGGGCTGGCGGTGGCGTATAATTTCATCGCCGTTCCCCTGGCGGTCAGCGGGCATGTCACGCCGCTGGTGGCGGCGCTGGCCATGTCCGGCTCGTCCATCCTGGTGACGCTCAACGCGTTGCGCGCCGGCCGCCCGGCCCGCGGCGAGCGCACGGCGGCGGAGGCGAAGGCGCCCAGCCCGGCACTGTCGACGGCGGAGGCACATTCATGACCATTCTGCTCTATCTGGTGCCCGCCGCTCTGGGCCTGGGATTCGCCGGCCTGCTGGCGTTCCTCTGGAGTCTGAAGAGCGGGCAATATGAGGATCTGGACGGTGCCGCCGTGCGCATCCTCTCCGACGAGGATCTGAAGAAATGAGCCGTCTGGCCCCGGTCGGCGGTCCGCGCGCGGGCATGCTGGCCTGCATCTGCGATCCGCAGTTCGAGGCGCCCGCCAATGACAATGCCGGCGCGCGGCCCAATGCCCTGCCCCTGGCGCTGGGGTTTGCCTTCGCGGTGCTGGCGCAGACCTTGGCCGCCGGCGTGCTGCCCCTGGCCGGCGCCCTGCTGGCGCCGCGCCCTTCGCTGGCGACACTGCCGTTCGCGGCGCTGATGCTGGGGGCGGCGCTGGCCTCGTTTCCGGCCTCGTTCCTGGGCGATGCGTTCGGGCGGCGCACGGGCTTTGCGCTCGGCGCCTCGCTGGGCATCGCCGGCGGGGCTTTGCTGGCCGTGGGCCTGTTGCAGCGGCAATTCTCCTTTGCCTGCCTGGGCGCCCTGTGGCTGGGGATGGCGCAGGGTTTTTCCTTCTTCTACCGCCACGAGGCCGCTGCCTCCGCCGGTCGCCCCGCCGCGGCGGCCGCGGGCGTGATGGCCGGCGGGCTGCTGGCGGCGCTGGCCGGGCCAACCCTGGCCACGCTGGCGGAAGGCCTGTTCTCGCCCGCCTTCCTGGTGGGATCCGCCGTCCTCGCCGCGCTGGCGCACACCGCCTCGCTGGGGGTCGCGGTTCGCCTGGCCCCCGATGCCCGCCCCTGGCTGTCCATGGTCACACCCGGACCGCTGGCGGCTATCCTCGCCCCCACCGTGGTGGGCATGCTGGCCTGGTTCGGCATGAGCCTGGTGATGGCCGGCGCGCCGCTGGCACTGCTCGGCTGCGGCGTGGGCGAAGGGGCGGTGTTCGGCTTCATCGCCCTGCATGTGGCCGCCATGTATGCCCCGGCCGCCCCGCTGGCGCTGTTGGACGGGCGCATTGCGTCCCAGGTGCTGACGCCGCCGCGGCTGGCGTTCGCCGGTCTCGTGCTGGTGGCGCTCGCCTTTCCGTTGCAGATGTCCGGAGAGCCGGCGCTGCTGGCGGCGGCGCTGGTGCTGGTGGGCGCGGGCTGGTCGGTGGCGACGGTGGGCTGCACCGGCTGGCTGCATCAGGTGGCCAAGCCCGGCCGCCTCGCCCTCGCGCTGCACGACGGCGCGCTGTTCACCGCCGCCATCATCGGCGCCGCTCTGGCGGGCCGGCTGTTCTGACATGAAAAAGGCGCCGCGCGGGGGGATCCCCGGCGGCGCCCGTTTCAGTTTCAGGCCCTCACAGGAAGCCGATGGAGAACCACGGCACCAGGGCCACCACCACCAAGCCCACGAACAGAGCGATCATGTAGCCCAGGATGGGTTTCATCCCGGCCACCGGATCCACCCGCCCGATGGCGCAGGCGGCGTAATAGCCGACCCCGAACGGCGGCGCGAACAGCCCCATGCCCATGGCCAGGATCACCACCATGGCATAGTGCACTTCGTGAATGCCGACGGCCCTGGCGATGGGGAACAGCAGCGGCCCGAACAGCACGATGGCGGGAATGCCCTCCAGCACGCTGCCCAGAATGATGAACGCCACCACCGACACCGCCATGAACGACATCGCTCCGCCCGGCAGCCCGGTCATGGCGCGGGCCAGTTCCCGGGAGAAGCCCGACTGGGTGAGGCCCCAGGCCATGCCCGTGGCTGTGCCGATGATCAGCAGAATGGCGCCCGACAGGCAGGCGGTATCCACCAGCATGGGCTTCAGCCGATTCACATCGAACTTGCGGTAGATCAGGATGCCCGCCGCCACCGCATAGACGATGCCCAAGGTGGACACTTCAGTTGCGGTCGCAACGCCCTCGATCACCGCGGCGCGGATCACGAACGGCAGCGCGATGGCCGGAAAGGCAATCACGAAGGTCCGCAGGATGGTGGTCCAGGAGGCCCGCGTCACATGGCGCAGATCCTCGCCGCGATACCGCCACCACACCACCGCGCACAGCGTCACCGCCAGCACCAGGCCCGGCATCAGGCCGCCGGTGAACAGCGCCGAGATCGACACGCCGGTCACCGAGCCGATGGTGATCAGCACCAGCGAGGGCGGGATGGTCTCGGTCTGCGCCCCGGTGGCGGAGAGGAGAGCGACGAGATCGCCTTCCTTGGCGCCACGGGCCTTCATTTCCGGAAACAGCACCGGGGCCACCGCCGCCATGTCGGCGGCCTTGGAACCGGAGATGCCGGAGACCAGATACATGGCCCCCACCAGCACATAATGCAGCCCGCCCTTCACATGCCCCAGCAGGCTGGCGAGGAACTGCACCATGGCTTTCGCCATGCCGGTCATCTCGATCAGCATGCCGAGGAACACGAACAGCGGCACGGAGAGCAGGATGAGATGGCTCATGCCCTCGTCCATGCGGCCCACCAGCACCATCATGGGGGTGCGGGTGGTGAGCGCCAGATAGCCGAACGTGGCGAGACCGAACGCAAAGGCGATGGGCACGCCGGCGAACACGCAGACCGCCACCACGCCGACGAAGAAGATCAGCAGATTGGCATTGCCGAGCGGCTTCAGCACCGGGCCGAGCAGCCAGAAGGCGGCAACGATGGCGCCGGTGGTGATCAAGGCCACAGCGACCATGCGCACATCCGCCACCCGGGCGAGGCGCAGGAGTGCGAACACAACCATCAGCCCCAGCCCCACCGGCAGCGCCGCGGCGCGGAAGGAGTTGGGAATTTCCAGCGCCGGGGTGAGGATGAAGGCTTCCTCCTCGGCATATTCCAGCGCGTGCGGGAACACCATCAGCAGGAAGGCCAGCGCCGAAGTGATGGCGATCACATCCAGGAACGCGCGCATCTGCGGATTGACCTTGGTGGCCACCGCCGTCATGCGCATGTGCTCACCCCGGCGGAACGCCACCACGGCGCCCAGCATGGCCAGCCACAGGAACAGAATGGACGCCAGCTCGTCGGACCAGACCAGCGGCTTGTGCAACAGGTAGCGGGCGACGACGCCCGCAAACAGGACGCAGATTTCCGCCGCCACCAGGATGGCGGCGGGGATTTCCACGAGAAAGCCGAGCACGCGATCCGCCACGGCAGCCACGGCGGCGGTCCGGCTGGTGGGCGCCGCAAGCGGCGCCCCACCGTGGCCGTGGTAGGAAGGAACCTCGGCCATCTTGGTCACGACAACTTGCCGACCGCGTTTTCCAGAACGGTCCAAGCTTCGTCGCCGAACTTGGCCTTCCACTCGGCATAGAAGCCGGCAGCGCGGAGCTTGTCGCGGAACGGCGCCGGATCCGGCTGGTTGAAGACCAGGCCCTTGGCCGACAGATCCTGCTGCAGCGAGGCATTGAGCTTGGCGACGTCCGCCCGCTCCTTCTCGCCGGCCGCATTGATGTTCTTGGCGACGATGGTGCGGATATCCTCGGGCAGGGCCATCCACGCGCGGCGGTTGGCCAGGAACCAGAAGCCGTCCCACATGTGATTGGTCAGCGAGCAGTATTTCTGCACTTCATACAGCTTGGCCGTCGCAATAATGGCGAGGGGATTTTCCTGGCCATCGACGATCTTGGTCTGCAGGGCCGAATAGACTTCGGCAAAATTGATGGAGGCCGGGGCCGAGCCGAAGGCCTTGTACATGGAGGTCCACAAGGGCGAGACCGGCACGCGGATCTTGAAGTTCTCAAGGTCGGCGGGGGTCTGGATCGGCTTGGTGGACGAGGTGGTCTGACGGAAGCCGTTGTCCCAGATCTTGTCCATGGCCACGAGGCCGAACTTGGCGATCTGCCCGCGCACATAGGCGCCCAGTTCGCCATCCATGGCCTTCCATACGCTGGCATAGTCCGGGAAGGCGAAGCCGATGCCGCTCACCGAGGCATTGGGCACCAATGTGGACAGGATCAGCGGCGACAAGGTGAAGAATTCGACGCCGCCGGAGCGCAACTGGCTCAGCGTATCGGTGTCCGAGCCGAGCTGGCTGGTGGGGAAAATTTGCAGATCGAAGCGACCATTGGTCTCTTGCTTGATCGCCGCGGCCATTTCCTTGGCGCGCATGTTCATCGGGTGCGTGTCGGGCAGGTTATTGGCGTATTTATAGCTGAATTCGGCCTGCTGGGCCCGCGCCACGAACGGCGCGAACACCGCCCCCGTGACGGCGGTGGCGGCCGTGGCCTTCAACAGGGCGCGACGAGACACTGACATGAACCGGCTCCTCCTGGCATGGTCCGTGATCCGGACCTGTTTCCCCAAATGGGTCCAATATATGGACCTCGTTTTTGTGTCACCTATACTGACCCACTTGTAGGATCTGAACAAGGTGTCTATCATTGTTGATGCCGCCGTCAATGCACGGACGGCTACAAACAAAAAATATGGTCCACATGATGGATCTCGGGAGCGAAGCGTGACCAGGACCGGCGACGACCCTTCGGGCGGCGGGACTCAAAGCATCGAGCGCGCCATCGCGCTGCTGCTGCTGGTCGGCCGTGCCGGCGGCGACGGCGCACGCCTGTCCGATCTCGTGACACGCTCCGCTCTCCCCAAGCCGACGGTCCGCCGGGTGCTCCTGGCGCTGGTGCGCGCCGGGCTCCTGGACCAGGATACGCTGTCCCGGCGGTACCATATCGGACCGGAGACCTACGTTCTAGGAACATTGGCCAGCGAACGCTTCGGCCTGCACGCGCTCTCCCTGGATGGCCTGTCGCGCCTCGCCCAGGAGAGCGGCGACACCGCTTTCCTCTCCATGCCGCGCGATACCTACGTGGTCTGCCTGCACCGCCAGGAAGGCCCCTTCCCCATCCGCACCCATGTGCTCCAGGCCGGCGACCGCCATCCCATGGGCATCGGCGCCGGCAGCCTCGCCATTCTCGCCGCATTGCCGGACGCCGAAGTGGACCGGGTGTTCGCCGTCAATGCGGCGGTCCTGGCCGAGCGGTACCCTGCTTATTCCGAAGCCCTGCTGCGCTCCTGCGTGGCCGAGGCGCGGGAGGCCGGATACGCCTTCAACCCCGGCATCTTGATGCCCGGCTCCTGGGGCATCGGCGTGCCGGTCCGTGGTCCGGACGGCACCCCCATCGGCGCCTTGTCCATCGCCGCCATCGACAGCCGGCTCGGCCCCGAGCGGCGCGCCGAACTGGTGCCGCTGCTGCGCCGCGAGGCTGAAGGGCTGGAGGCGGCGTTGCGCCATCCTGTGCCCCGCACCGAACCCGTTTTTCCCACCCAAGCCGCATCCCCGCCACCCCGCGCCCGCCCGTCTGCGTCGCGCACAGCCCTGAGAGTGAAGACATGACGCGCGCCTGCATCGTGGGCTATGCCCACACCGCCTTCGGCAAGCTCGAAGATCCCGATACCGAGGCCCTCATGGCCCGCGTTTCCGGCGCGGCGCTGGAGCATGCCGGCATCACCCCCGACAAGGTGGACGGCATCTTCACCGGCGTGTTCAACGCCGGCTTCCAGAAGCAGGATTTCCAGGGCGCCCTGGTGGCCATGGCCGACGAGCGCCTGGCCTATGTGCCGGCCGTGCGGGTGGAAAACGCCTGCGCCACCGGCTCCGCCGCCATCTATACGGCGCTGGATTTCATCGAGAGCGGCCGCGGCCGCATCGCTCTGGTGGTGGGCGCGGAGAAGATGACCGCCAAGCCCACGGCGGAAGTGGGTGACATTCTGCTCAACGCTTCCTACCGCAAGGAAGAAGCGAACATCGAGGGCGGCTTTGCCGGCCAGTTCGGCCGCATCGCCCAGAACTATTTCCAGCGCTATGGCGACCGCTCCGAGGAACTGGCGCACATCGCCGCCAAGAACCATTTCAACGGCGTGTCCAATCCCTACGCCCAGATGCGCCGGGACTTCGGTTTCGAGTTCTGCAACACCGTGTCGGAGAAGAACCCGCTGGTGGCCGGGCCGCTCCGCCGCACCGACTGCTCGCTGGTGTCCGACGGCGCCGCCGCGCTGGTGCTGGCGGACGAAGAGATCGCCCGCGATCTGGAGCGGGCCATCGCCTTCCGCGCCCGCACCCACCGCAACGACATCCTCGCCATGTCCCGCCGCGATCCCACCGCGTTCGAGGGCGCCCGCCGCGCCTGGGCCGGCTCGCTGGCGGACGCGGAAATGACCATCGACGATCTGGACTTCGTGGAGACTCACGACTGCTTCACCATCGCCGAACTGATCGAATATGAGGTCATGGGCCTGGCCAAGCCCGGCGAGGGCTACAAGGTGGTGCGCGAAGGCATCACCCAGAAGACCGGCCGCCTGCCGGTGAACCCCTCCGGCGGCCTGAAGTCCAAGGGCCACCCCATCGGCGCCACCGGCGTCTCCATGCACGTGCTCTCGGCCATGCAATTGCTGGGCGAAGCGGGCGACATGCAGATCAAGGATGCCGCCGTGGCCGGCGTGTTCAACATGGGCGGCGCCGCGGTGGCCAATTACGTCTCCATCCTGGAGCGGCTGAAGTGAGCGCATCGCTGTCTGCGTCCAAGGATGCGCCGAAGGGCGGGGTTGCCCCCTGCACCCGGCGGGTGATGAACCTGTCCCACGTCCTGCGGCAGGCGGCCCGCCGCTTTCCGCAGGAGGTGGGCTTCGTTCACGGACCGCTCATCTCCACCTGGGCCGAGATGGACGTGCGGGTGGACGCCATGGCGTCCGCCCTGGCGGACATGGGCATCACCAAGGGCGACCGGGTTCTGGTGCAGTCGAAGAACTGCATCCAGATGTTCGAAAGCATGTTCGCCTGCTTCCGCATCGGCGCCGTGTGGGTGCCGACCAACTTCCGCCAGACTCCCGGCGAAGTGGCCTATCTGGCCAAGGCCTCCGGCGCCACGGCCATGATCTGCCACGCCGAATTCCCCGAGCATGTGGCCGCCGCCGTGGCGGAGGCCCCGGCCATCGCAAAAGTCATCGGCATCGGCGCAGCGCCGTTCGGCCCGGACTATGACGCCCTGGTGGCCGCCCATCTCGGGCGCAGCGTCCCCGTCGCCGACGTGGAGCATGACGATCCCTGCTGGTTCTTCTTCACCTCCGGCACCACCGGGCGGCCGAAGGCGGCGGTGCTGACCCATGGCCAGATGGCCTTCGTCATCACCAACCATCTGTGCGACCTGATGCCCGGCACCACCCAGGCCGATGCCTCGCTGGTGGTGGCGCCCCTGTCCCACGGCGCCGGCATTCACCAATTGGTGCAGACCGCCCGCGCGGTGAAGACCATCCTGTTGCCCTCCGACCGCTTCGACGTGGCCGAAGCCTGGGCGATCGTCGCGCAGTGGAAGGTCACCAACATCTTCACCGTGCCCACCATCACCAAGATGCTGGTGGAACACCCCTCGGTGGACCAGTTCGACCATTCCTCGCTGCGCTATGTGATCTATGCGGGCGCGCCCATGTACCGCGAGGACCAGAAGCGGGCCTTGGCCAAGCTGGGCAAGGTGCTGGTGCAGTATTTCGGCCTCGGCGAGGTCACCGGCAACATCACCGTGCTGCCGCCCGCGCTGCATGAGCCGGAGGATGGCCCGCAGGTGAAGCTCGGCACCTGCGGCTTCGAGCGCACCGGCATGCAGGTGCAGATCCAGGATGACGCCGGCGCGGAGGTGGCGCCGTTCGAGACCGGCGAGATCTGCGTCTGCGGCCCCGCCGTGTTCGCCGGCTATTACGAGAATCCGGAGGCCAACGCCAAGTCGTTCCGCAACGGCTGGTTCCGCACCGGCGATCTCGGCCACATGGATGGCGAAGGCTTCGTCTACATCACCGGCCGCGCCTCGGACATGTACATTTCCGGCGGCTCCAATGTGTATCCGCGCGAGGTGGAGGAGAAGCTGCTGCAGCATCCCGCCATCGTGGAAGTGGCCATCGTCGGCGTGCCCGACCCCATGTGGGGCGAGGTGGGCGTCGCCGTCTGCGTGATCCGCGACGGCCAAGTGGTGAGCGAGGCCGATGTGGCCGCGTTCCTGGACGGCAAGGTCTCCCGCTACAAGCTGCCCAAGCGCGTGTTCTTCTGGGAGGCACTGCCCAAGTCCGCTTACGGCAAGATCACCAAGAAGATGGTGCGCGAGGCATTGGAGGCGCGGGGCCACCTGCCGCTCGAGAAGCCATTGGAGCGCAGCGCATGAGCCCGCCCGGCGACGTACCCGTTCGCCTTCTGAAGCATCCGGGGCCGGTGGCGGCGCAGCGCTGGGACAGCATGGCCTGCGCGCGGTCGCGGGCGTTCCGCTTCTCGCTCATTCCCGGCCGCTCGCTCTATGACGGCATCGTCAATGCCATGACCGCCGCCGGCGTCTCGGCGGCGGCGCTGACCCTCACCGGCGGAGTGTTCGCGCGGGTGGAATATTGTCTCGCCGCCCCGCGCGTCGGCAGGCCGCAGGTGGCCGGCTATACCGATCCGGAAAGCATGAGCGGCCCCATCGGCCTCATCGGTGCCAGCGCCACCTTGGGCCTCGATGTGGAGGGGCGCCTGATGGTCCATTGCCACGCTCTGCTGGCGGACCCGGACGGGCAACTGTTCGGCGGCCATGTGATCCCCGCCGCCAGCATTGTCGGCGCGGTGCCGCCGGTGGTGTTCGCCCGCGCCTTCGAGGGCGCCGCCATTCGCCAGCGCTATGATGCGGAAACCGTGATGTCCATCTTCCACCCGGCGCAGCCGGGCGAAGGATCGATGCGCACCAGCTCGGAGGGTTTGCATGTCTCCTGACCTGTCCACGCCCCCGGACGGCGCCGACATCCCGCTTCCGCCCGATGCCGCGCCCGAGAGCGGGCACACCGGGCGCATTCTCTACGCGCGCGTGCGGCCCAACGAAGACCTGGTGCAGACCATCGAGAAACTGTGCCTCCAGCATGGCTTTGCCCATGCGGTGGTGCGCGGCAGCCTCGGCAGCCTGAGCCAATGCTGCCTGGAACTGCACACCGGCGCCCGCGTGGATGTGCCCGGCCCGGCGGTGGAGATGCTGACCCTTATGGGCGAAGTGCGCACCGAGGGTGGCGCACCCCAGGCCCGCATCAGCGGCACCGTGGCGGATCCCGTGGGCCGCATCTTCGCCGGGCGCTTCGTCCCCGGCCGCAACCCGGTCTGCATCACCTTCGAGATCAATCTCGAAGAGTGGCTCGTCGATTCACCGATCGCCTGAGGCGTCGTTCCGCGCACCGCGACAGGCGACGCCGATCCGGGCCGCAGGCCCGATCCCACAGGGGCCAAAGGCCCGACCCAAGGAGTTCAGCTGTGTCCAAGGAAAAGGGTAGCGTAATCGTCACCGGCGGTGCCTCCGGCATCGGCCTGGCTTTGGTGGAAGGGCTTCTGAGCGACGGCTGGCGGGTGACCGCGGCGGATGTGGTGCCGGCCAGCATCGCCAGCGCCAAGGCCCAGCTCGCCAAGTTCGGCGATCAGGTGCGCTTTGCTCAGGTGGACGTCGCCGACGAGGCGGCGGTGGTGGACAGCATCGCCGCCACCGTGCGCGACTTCGGGCCGCTGTGGGGCGTGGTGAATTCCGCCGGCATCGGCAAGGACCTGCCGGCCCTGGACACCTCGGCAGAGTTCTTCCGCAAGATCCTGAATGTGAACCTGGTGGGCACCTTCGTGGTGGCGCGCGAGGCGGCCAAGGCCATGGCGGCCGCTGGCGGCGGCTCCATCGTCAACATCGCCTCGGTCTCCGGCCTGCGCGGCAATCTGGGCCGGGCCGCTTATGGCTCGTCCAAGGCCGGCGTGGTGATGCTGACCCAGATCCTGGCGGTGGAGTTCGCGCCGCTGAAGATCCGCGTCAACGGCATCGCCCCCGGCCCCATCGAGACGCCGCTGGTGAAGGCCATGCACACCGACGAGGCCCGCGCCGGCTGGATGAAGACCGTGCCCATGAAGCGCTATGCGGACCCGTCCGAGGTGTCCGGGGCCATCGCCTTCCTGTTGGATGAGACCAAGTCCAGCTTCGTCACCGGCCAGACCCTGGCGGTGGACGGCGGCTTCATGGCCGGTGGCCTGATCGAGCTCTGATCGCCGAGCCGGGCGACACGGGATGTCGCCCGGTTCGACCCCGCTCAGTGCGGGGTGGTGTCGGAGGGGCCCTTGCGCTGGATCAGGGCGATCACTTCGCCCACCAGCCCGCGGCGGAACAGCGACACCACCACCACGAAGATCACGCCCTGGATCACCAGCACCCACTCGCCCAGGCCGGCGAGATAGTTCTGCATGGTGACGATGATGGTCGCCCCCACCAGCGGGCCGAGCACCGTGCCCATGCCGCCCACCAGGGTCATCAGGATCACCTCGCCCGACATCTGCCACGCCACATCGGTGAGCGAGGCCAGCTGGAACACGATGGCCTTGGTGGCGCCCGCCAGCCCCGCCAGACCGGCCGACAGCACGAAGGCGAGCAATTTGTACTGATTGACCCGGTAGCCCAGGGAAATGGCCCGCGGCTCATTCTCGCGAATGGCTTTCAGCACCTGCCCGAACGGCGAATGGATGGTGCGGTAGATGACGGCGAAGCCGATCAGGAAGATGGCCAGCACCACATAATAGAGGTTCAGGTCCTTGGTGATGTCGATGATGCCGAACACCGCCCGCCGCGGCACGCCCTGGATGCCGTCCTCGCCGCCGGTGAACGGCGCCTGAAGGCAGAAGAAGAAGAACATCTGCGCCAGCGCCAGGGTCACCATGGCGAAATAGATGCCCAGGCGCCGGATCGCCAGCAGCCCCGCCACCAGCCCCAGGAGGGCGGCGCAGGCGGTGCCGGCGAGAATGCCCAGTTCCGGGGTGAAGCCCCAATTGCGCACCGTATAAGCCGAGATATAAGCGGCACCGCCGAAGAACATGGCGTGGCCGAACGACAGCAGGCCCGCATAGCCCAGCAGCAGATTGAAGGCGCAGGCGAACAGCGCGAAGCACAACACCTTCATGAGGAAGACCGGATACACCACCAGCGGCGCCACCAGCAGCGCCGCCAGCGCGACGATGATGCAGACCAGCCGCAGCGTGCCGCCGGTGGAGGTCTTGCCCCCGGCCAGAGCGAGGGGGGATGATGTGGTGCTCATGACGCCCTCACTTCGCTTTCACGTATCGTTCGCATGGACGGACCGTGCGCATTACTTGGCGGTGCCGAACAGGCCCGCCGGCTTCACCAGAAGCACGATGGCCATGACGACGAAAATGACGGTGGACGAGGCTTCGGGATAAAACACCTTGGTCAGGCCTTCCACGATGCCGAGGCCAAAGCCGGTGACGATGGCGCCCATGATCGACCCCATGCCGCCGATCACCACCACCGCAAACACCACGATGATCAGGTTGGAGCCCATGGTGGGGCTCACCTGATAGGCGGGCGCCGCCAGCACACCGGCGAGCGCGGCCAGACCGACGCCGAAGCCATAGGTCAGGGTGATCATGCGCGGCACGTCGATGCCGAAGGCCTGCACCAGATCCGGCCGCTCGGTGGCGGCGCGCAGATAGGAGCCGAGCTTGGTGCGCTCGATGACGAACCAGGTGGCGAAACACACCACCAGGGAGGCCACCACCACGAAGGCGCGGTAATTGGGCAGGAACATGAAGCCGAGATTGGTGCCGCCCGGCAGGGGATTGTTATAGGGCAGGCCCGAGGAGCCATATTGCCGCCGGAACAGGCCCTCGATGATGAGGCCGAGGCCGAAGGTGAGCAGCAGGCCGTAGAGATGGTCCAGATGGTAGAGCCGCCGCAGGAGTGTGCGCTCGATCACCATGCCGACGATGGCCACCAGGATGGGGGAGATCACCAGTGCGCCCCAGAACGGAATGCCCACATAATTGAGCAGCATCCACGCCCCGAAGGCGCCCATCATATATTGGGCGCCGTGGGTGAAGTTGATGACGTTGAGCAGGCCGAAGATGACCGCGAGGCCGAGGCTCAGCATGGCGTAGAACGCGCCATTGATGAGGCCCAGAAGCAGTTGGCCGAACAAAGCTTGCGGCGCGATGCCGAGGAGCTCGAACATGGGTCGGTCTCAGGTCCTGAGGTCTGCGATCGGAAAGGCCGCGTCCCGCGCGGCGGTGTGTTCGGGGTTCATGCGGACCGGCGCCAGATGGCAGCCGCACCGAAGGAACCGGCAAGCCGCCGGTGCCGGGCGGCGCAACGCCGCCCGGCACCGGCTCAGGCTCAGCTCTTCTTGACCAGCGGGCAGTCGCTCTCGCTCAACGGGCGGAAGGCCTCATTGGCGGGAATGGTCGCCTTCAGGGTGTAGTAATCGTAGGGATATTTGGAGTCCGCCGGCTTCTTCACCTCGAACAGATACATCGGGTGGATCTGCCGGCCGTCGGCGCGGACCTCGCCCTTGCCGAACAATTTGTCGTCGGTGGGCAGCTTCTTCATCTCCGCCACCACGGCGGCGCCATCCTTGGCCGACTTCAGAGCCGCCACGGCCTTCAGGTAATGCAGGACACCGGAATACACGCCCGCATGCACCATGGTGGGATAGACGCCGCGGTTGGCCGCGGCAAATTCCTTGGCGAAGGCGCGGTTGTTGTCGTTCATGTCCCAATACCAGGCGGAGGTCAGGTTGATCCCCTGCGCGGTCTTCAGGCCCAGCGAGTTCACATCGGACAGGAAGATCAGCAGGCCGGCCAGTTTCTGGCCACCCTCGACGATGCCGTATTCCGCCGCCTGCTTGATGGTGTTGATGGTGTCACCGCCGGCATTGGCCATGCCGATGATCTGGGCCTTCGAGGACTGCGCCTGCAACAGGAAGGACGAGAAGTCCGAATTGTTGAGCGGCACCCGCACCTGGCCCACCACCTTGCCGCCATTGGCGGTGACCACCGCCGCGGTATCACGCTCCAGCGCATGGCCGAAGGCATAGTCGGCGGTGATGAAGAACCAGGTCTTGCCACCGGTCGTGGTGATCGCCTTGCCGGTGCCGTTGGCCAGCGCCCAGGTATCATAGGTCCAGTGGACCGTATTGGGCGTGCACGCCTTGCCGGTCAGATCGGAGGCGGCCGCGCCGGAGTTGATGAAGACCTTGTTCTTTTCCTTGGTCACCTGGTTCACGGCCAGAGCGACGCCGGAATTGGGAACGTCGGCAATCATGTCGACGCCTTCAACGTCATACCACTGACGGGCAACGGAGGTGCCAACGTCGGCCTTGTTCTGATGATCGGCGAAGATCACGTCCACCTTCAGGGTCTTGCCCGCAGGGGTGGCGCTGAAATCTTCGATCGCCTTCTTGGCGGCCCAGACCGAGCCGGGGCCACCAAGATCGGCATAGAGGCCGGACTGGTCATTGAGGACGCCGATCTTGACCGGAATCGGGGTCTGAGCATGAGCGGCGCTGACAGCGAACAGGCTGCCGGCGGCCAAGAGCGTGGCTGCGAGACGCATTTTGTTTCCTCCTGCCGGCAGGACACCGGCTTATCGCTGTACGAAACCCCCGGCTTCAGACGCCGAGGAAGGCTTCCAGGCGCGCCGCGTTTTCCGCGATCTTGTCGTTGGGCACCATGTCCACCACCCGTCCGTGCTCGACCACATAGTGGCGATCGGCGACGGTTGAGGCGAAGTGGAAGTTCTGCTCCACCAGAAGCACGGTGAAGCCCCGTGTCTTCAGGGTGCGAATGATCTCGCCGATATGCTGCACGATCACGGGCGCAAGCCCTTCGGTGGGCTCGTCCAGCAGCAGGAATTTCGCCCCGGTGCGCAGGATGCGGGCGATGGCCAGCATCTGCTGCTCGCCACCGGACAATTTGGTGCCCTGGCTGTATTTGCGCTCTTCCAGGCGCGGAAACAGCTCGTGGATCTCGTCCACGGACAGGCCGCCGGGCTTCACCACCGGCGGCAGCAGCAGGTTTTCCCGCACATTGAGGCTGGCGAAGATGCCGCGTTCCTCCGGGCAGAGCGCAATGCCCAGCCGGGCGATCTTGTTGGGCGCCAGCCCCACGGTCTCGGTGCCCTCATAGCGGATCGAGCCTGAGCGCTTGCGCAGCAGGCCCATGATGGCGCGCATGGTGGTGGTCTTGCCGGCGCCGTTGCGGCCCAGCAGAGTGACCACTTCGCCCGGATGCACATCGAAGGTCATGCCGTGCAGCACATGGCTCTCGCCATAATAGCCGTGCAGTTCCTCGACCTTCAGCAAGGGCGCGGACGATGTCTGCGACTGGGTCTGGACCATGGTGGCTTCACGCATGTCCGTGCCCCGTGCCCATATAGGCTTCAATCACCAGCGGATTTTTCGACACGTCCGAATAGGGCCCCTCGGTGAGGATCTCGCCCCGGGCCAGCACCGTGATGGTGTCCGACAAATCGGCCACCACGGAGAGATTGTGCTCCACCATCAGCACGGTGCGGTTGGCCGACACCCGCTTGATGAGTTCGGCGGTGCGGGCGATGTCCTCGCGGCCCATGCCGGAGGTCGGCTCGTCGAGCAGCAGCATCTCCGGCTCCAGCGCCAGCGTGGTGGCGATCTCCAGGGCGCGCTTGCGGCCATAGGGCAATTCCACCGCCAGATGCTGGGCATAGGAGGTGAGCCCCACCTCCTCCAGCAGGGCCATGCCGCGTTCGTTCAACGCATTGAGCGACTGTTCAGAGGTCCAGAAATGGAACGAGGTGCCGAGCTTGCGCTGCAGCGCCACGCGCACATTTTCCAGCACGGTGAGGTGGCCGAAGGTGGCGGAGATCTGGAACGACCGCACCATCCCCAGCCGGGCCACATCGGCCGGCTTGGTGCGCGTGATCTCCCGCCCGTTGAGCCGGATCGTGCCCCGCGTCGGCTCCAGAAATTTGGTGATCAGATTGAAGCAAGTGGTCTTGCCGGCCCCATTCGGCCCGATGAGGGCATGAATGGTGTGTCGGCGAATCTTGAGGTCCACGTTCTTGACCGCGGCGAACCCCTTGAATTCCTTGGTGAGACCTTTTGCTTCAACGATGTAGGGCACGTCTGAGACAGTGTCCAAAATCGCCACATGTGCCTCGCTGCGTTCGGCCGGCCCGCTCTGCGGTGCCGACACTCCCCATCCGGATGGGCCATTGTTGGCCGCTTTGTTGGGATGAACCGTAGCACGGTAAGCCGCGGCTACGTCAATAGACCAAAAGGCCAAGATTTGAACGAGCGATAGATTCTTTGGATTATGACACTTCCGCGTCCTGTCACGGAACCAGCGAAACCGCCAAAGCCACGCTATTTTCCGGCGCACCGCTCAGTTGCAGCACCCATGGCCCGGCACCGGCCGGCACCAGGAATCGCACACTTTTGCGTGCCAGCGGACAGTTGCGCACGCCGGTAAAGGCCAAGGGCTTCAGGGCCTCGCCCTCTCGGATCAGGTCGATCCACGCCGCTTGCGCCAGGGTCACCTGGAGCACCCCGCCTGCGGGGGGAACCTCAAGCGTCACATAGCCCGCGAACCTATCCGCTGCGGGTCTCCGCTCGGGCGGGAGCGGCAGGCGCGCTTCCGCCGTCGGCAGGAGACTCACGACCACGGCGATCGGCTCGCTGAGCGCCAGCGCACCGCCATCGACCCGCGCTGGGGGCGCCGCGCGCAAGCGGGCGCCATCCTCGGTGAGCGACCAGGCCGCCGCCGCGCACCCCTCTCCCTCCGCCGCGGACACAGGGCCATTGGTCACCCCAGCCATCAGCAGCGACACGCCGACGAGGCACCCGCCCGCTTGGATCCGCCATCCCCGGCGCGCGACGTCGATCGACCCCATCATGACCTCTCATGCGATATCTGAACAAATATAGCATGAGAGGAGCTGGCAGGGCAGAGCCAGCATCCCGCACCGAGCAAGGTGTCTTCAATCCGCGGGCGTGCGAGCCTGGGTGAGATATTGTGCGTTCGGCCGCATGTCGGTGGCGGTGGCCACGCGGTTCGACATGTTGAAGAAGGCGGTGACTGCCGCAACGTCCCAGATATCGCGATCGCTGAGCCCCACCGCCCGCAGCCCGGCCCGGTCCGCCTCTTCGACGGCGTGCGGGGTTTCGGTCAGCTTTACGGCGAAGTCCAGCAGCGCCCTCTGCCGCGGATCGAGCCGGGCGGCGCGATAGTTCATCACGATCTGCTCGCCCAGTTCCGGATTGCCGGAGAGGCTGCGCACGGCCGCGCCATGGGCGGTGAGGCAATAATAGCAGCGGTTCACAGCCGAGACCGCCACCGCAATCATCTCCCGCTCCAGCTTGGAGAGGCCGGACGGCGCCAGCATCAGATCGTTGTACATGGCGGCGAAGGCGGTGAGCTTGGGCAAATCGAACGCATAAGCGAGCAGAACGTTCGGCACATAGCCGATCTTCTCCACGCATTTGTCGAAATAGGCCTGGGTCGCAGCGTCCAGCGGCGCCTGCGGCAGATCAAGCGCCGTTACGCGCGCAGCGGCAGCGTCGGCAACCGGATTGTCAGCCGCCTGCTGCAGTGCGGTATCATGAACCCTCCGTTTTGGTGCCTTTTTAGCAGGCGCGCTGCTTGCAAAGGCAGTATTTTCAATATGTTTAGCGCTCTTGCGCGCAGATCGAACCGGCGTCATCTTCTTTTCCATAAAGGGGGACCTCGTCACGATTTCGTCGCGCCTCGGGCTCACACCCGGTGCGTCCCATCAGGGGCGAGGATCGCGCAAAGTGGGGCTGAAATGAAAGCCCTCAGGAGAGACGTGATGAATATCGAGGGAACCAAGGGCGCAGACGCCTCCTTCGGCCCGAAGGCGCGGCTTTCTCTGGCTGTGAGCCTGCTCAAGATGGAAGGAGCAGGCATTCCGGAGGCCTTCACCCGTCAACTCTTCGGCGCCGCGGCGCCTGAGGACGTGGAAGCGCTGCTCCCAGAGGCCTTCGCGGCCTTGTCCCGTAAAGCATGGAGCCACCTGTGCGCCCACAAGGCCGGCACCAGCGACGTTCATGTCTTCACCCCCGAGTTACCCGGTCATCCGCCAATCACAGTCATTGAGGCGGTAAATGACGATATGTCTTTCCTGTTCGATTCCATCTCCTGCGAACTGGCGGAGCGAGGAATTGAATTGCGCTTGGCTGTCCATCCGATCTTCACGCTGGAACGGGACGGCGGCGAAGGCGTATCCGGTATCGAACCGGACCTGGCCGCCGCCGCGACCCGCGGCCTCCACCGCGAAAGCCTCATTCACTTACATATTCCTGCGCTCAACGGTCCCGAGGCGGAAGCGGACCTGCGCGCGGCCCTGCTCCGGGTCCTGACCGATGTGCGCGCGGCCAACCGCGATTTCGCCGCTATGCGCAGCCGCGTCTATGAGGTGTCAAAGGCCTATCGACGCGAGAAGCGCCCTTATGCAGAGACCGAGCGCGACGAAGCCGCCGATCTCATTGAGTGGCTGGTCACGGACAATTTCATCTTCCTCGGGGTGCGCGCCTATGCGCTGGCCGCCGACGGCAGCCTGGAGGCCATTGTCGACAGTGGCCTCGGCGTGCTCTGCGACCCGCAGGTCCACGAATTGCGCCTGGGTTCCGATCCGCTGGTGACCACGCCCGACGTCCGGCAATTTCAACCCGGCGGACAGCCTCTGATCATCACAAAATCCAGCATCCACTCGCGGGTCCACCGCCGGGCGCCGTTGGATTATATCGGTGTCAAGCTGCACGATTCCGAAGGAACGGTTACCGGCGAACTGCGCATCATCGGCCTGTTCACCTCCACCGCTTATACCCATTCGGTGCTCCAGATCCCGTATCTGCGGAACAAGGCGGAGGCGGTTCTGCTGTGGGCCGGCTTCGATCTGGACAGTCACTCCGGCAAAGCCCTGACCACGGTTCTGGAAACCTATCCGCGCGACGAGCTGTTCCAGATCGACGCCGATACGCTGCAAGCCTATGCGGTGGTCATCCTGTCCCTCTACGACCGGCCGCGGGTGCGGGTTCTGCCCCGCGTGGATCGCTTCGACCGCTTCGTCTCCGTCCTGGTCTATGTGCCGCGCGAGCGCTTCGACGCCAGCCTGCGCCAGCGCGTGGGGGCCTATCTCGGGCAGGTATTCGGGGGCGACGTGGAGTCGGTGGAGCCCACGTTCCTCACCGACCTGCCGCTGACCCGCGTGCGCTACATCATTGGCCGCACGGAAGGCCGGACGCCGGAGGTGAACCGGGCGGAGTTGGAAAAGGAAGTGGCGCGCCTGGCCCTGACCTGGTCCGACCGCTTGCGGGAAGCGCTGCTGGCCAGTCTCGCCGGCGGCAATGCCCAAACCCTCTATGAGCGTTATGGAAACGCCTTCGATGGCGGCTATATCGCCGCCTATGGGGTCAATACGGCGGTGGACGACATTGCCCGCCTGGAGCGGCTGTCCGCCGCCCGCCCGGTCGCCCTGGACTTCTATCGGCGGCCCGGCGACACCGCCAACCGGATCTCCCTGCGGCTGATTTCCTTCGGCCGGCCGCTGCCGCTGGCACAGCGGGTGCCGACGCTGGAAAATATGGGCCTGCGGGCCATCGACGAGCGCACCTACCGGATCGAGACCAGCCCGCGCCGCGGCGCCGACCCAGCCACCGCGACCTGCAGCTGGGTCCACGAAATGAGCCTGGAACGGGCCGATCGCATCGCCATCGAGGTATCCGGGGCCGCCGAGCGCCTGGAGGACCTGCTCACCGCCGTCTTGCGCGGCGAGGCGGAGAATGACGGCTTCAATGCCTTGGTGCTCGACACCTCGCTCGCCTGGCGGGACGTGGCCCTGGTGCGGGCGCTGGCGCGCTATCTGCGCCAGGCCGGCATGGCCTTTTCCCAGGACTATCTGTGGACCACGCTGGTGCGCCACGCCGGCGTGGCCGAACGGGTGGCCCGGCTGTTCCATGCCCGGTTCGATCCGGCGCGCGATCCGGCGCCGGAGGCCCGCGCCGCCCGGGAGGCGCCGCTGCGGGAGCAGATCGAGGCCGCCCTCGCCGAGGTCTCCAGCCTGGACGAGGACCGCATCCTGCGCCGGTTCGTCAATCTGGTGGACGCGGCGTTGCGCACCACGTTCTACCAGCGCGGCAGCGACGGCCGGCCCAAGGCGGCCATCGCCATCAAGTATGAAAGCGCCAAGGTGGAAGGGCTGCCTTTGCCCCGTCCGCTGTACGAAGTGTTCGTCTACTCACCCCAGGTGGAAGGCGTGCATCTGCGCTTCGGCCATGTGGCCCGTGGCGGCCTGCGCTGGTCCGACCGGCCGCAGGATTTCCGCACCGAAGTGCTGGGCCTGGTGAAGGCGCAGCAGGTCAAGAATGCGGTGATCGTGCCCGTGGGCGCCAAGGGCGGCTTCGTGCCCAAGCGCCTGCCGCTGGGCGGCAGCCGCGACGCGGTGCAGGCGGAAGGCGTCTCCGCCTATGAGACGTTCGTTTCCAGCCTGCTGGACCTCACCGACAATCTGAAGAATGGCGAGGTGGTGCATCCCCAGGACGTGGTGCGGCTCGACGGCGACGATCCCTATCTGGTGGTCGCCGCCGACAAGGGCACCGCCACCTTCTCCGACACCGCCAACGGCATCTCCCAGCGCCACGGCTTCTGGCTGGATGACGCCTTCGCCTCCGGCGGCTCGGTGGGTTACGATCACAAGGCCATGGGCATCACCGCCCGCGGCGCGTGGGAGGCGGTGAAGCGCCATTTCCGCGAATTGAACGTGGATATCCAGGTCACGCCGATCACCGTGGTGGGTGTCGGCGACATGTCCGGCGACGTGTTCGGCAACGGCATGCTGCTGTCCAAGGCCATCAAGCTGGTGGCGGCCTTCGACCACCGCCACATCTTCCTCGATCCCGGCACCAATCCGGCGGTGGCTCATGCGGAGCGCGCCCGGCTGTTCGCTCTGCCCCGGTCCAGCTGGGCGGACTATGACGCCAGCCTGATCTCCGAAGGCGGCGGCATCTATCCGCGCACCGCCAAGCGCATCCCGCTGTCGCCGCAGGTGCAGGCGCTGCTCGGTCTCGCCAAGCCCGAAGCCACCCCGAACGACGTCATGACCGCGATCCTGAAAGCGGACGTGGACCTGCTGTGGTTCGGCGGCATCGGCACCTATGTACGCGCCGTGGTGGAAAGCGACGCCCAGGTGGGCGACCGCGCCAACGATGCCATCCGCATCATCGCCAACGATCTGAAGGTGAAGGTGATCGGCGAAGGCGCCAACCTCGGCATGACCCAGCGCGGGCGCATCGAGGCAGCCCGCAAGGGCGTCAAGCTGAACACCGACGCCATCGACAATTCCGCCGGCGTCAACACCTCCGACGTGGAGGTGAACATCAAGATCGCGCTCTCCCTGCCGGTGGCGGAAGGCACGCTCACGGGGCCGGATCGGGCCGCCCTGCTGGCCGAGATGACCGATGACGTCGGCCTGCTGGTGTTGCGGAACAATTATCTCCAGCCGCTCGCCCTCTCGCTGGCGGAGCGTCGCGGCACCGAGGATCTGGCGTTCCAGCAGCGGATGATGCAGGCGCTGGAAGTGCGCGGTGAACTGGACCGCAGCGTGGAATTCCTGCCCGGCGACGGCGAGATCCAGGAACGCCGGGCGCGCGGGGAATATCTCACCCGCCCGGAACTGGCGGTGCTGCTGGCCTATGCCAAATTGTCCCTCTATGCGGAGTTGCTCGCCTCCGACGTGCCGGACGATGCCTATCTGGCGGATGAACTGGTGCGCTATTTCCCACCCGCGCTCCAGGAGCGCTTCCCGGGTGCCATCACCGCCCATCGGCTGCGGCGGGAGATCATCTCCACCGGCCTCGCCAATGCCATCGTCAACCAGGGCGGGCCGGCCAGCATCACCCGCATCGCCGACCAGACCGGCGCCGACGCCGCGGGGATCGCCCGCGCGTTTGCGGTGGTGCGCGACAGCTATCGCCTGGCGGACATCAATGCCGCCATCGACGCCCTGGACACCCAGGTGGATGGGGAAGTCCAGCTGGGTCTCTATGCCGCCGTGCAGGATCTGATGATCGGCCGCACCATCTGGTTCCTGCGCAACGTCAGCCTGGCGGACGGCATTGCCGGAGTGGTGGCGCGCTATGGCGCGGCCATCGCCGAGGTCGGCGGCGCTCTCGACGCCAGCCTGCCCGATGCCTGGCGCATCGCCCGTGACCGCCGCATCGCCGAACTGGTCCACCACCGGGTGCCCGATGCGCTGGCAGCGCGGATCGCCGTGCTCCCGGCGCTGGCGGCGGGCTCGGATATCGCCCTGCTGGCGGAACGCAGCGGCCGGCGCATCGACGAGGCGGCGCCCACCTTCTTCGCGGCGGGACGCTACTTCGCCATCGACGACCTCATCACCTCTGCCAAGTCCATCTCCGCCCCGGACTATTACGACCGTCTCGCCCTGGACCGGGCGGTGGCGCAGGTGGAGACCTTCATCCGACAGGTCACCAGTGAAGTTCTGGCCCAGGGCGGCACCGGTGCCGAAGGTGTCGAAGCCTGGGTGGAGCGCCGCCGCAAGGAAGTGGACCGCATCCGCGCCACGGTGCAGGACATCACCGCCTCCGGCCTCTCCCTGTCCAAGCTGACCCTGGCCGCGAACCTGTTGGGCGATCTCGCCCGGGGTTAAACGCCGGAAGAACAGGGGCGCCACGCCATCGTCGGTGGCATGGCGCCCCGCTTCCAAACACCATCCGCCTCTAAGCTGGGGACCGGCGCCCTGGCAGCGCTTCCCGGCTTCCGTCGCCGACCGCGCAATGCCACTGTCCCGCCATGCCTGGACAGTCCTTTCCCACCACCTTCTCCCCGACCCGCTCCGCGCCCCGCCGGGCGCTGATCGGCTGGGTGCTGTTCGATCCGGCCTGCCAGCCCTTCTTCACCCTCGTCACCACCTTCATCTTCGCCCCCTATTTCGCCTCGGCGGTGGTGGCGACACCGGCGCTGGGCCAGGAATTGTGGGGCTATGCCACCGGCATCGCCGGGCTGATCATCGCCCTGTCGTCGCCGGTGCTGGGGGCGATCGCCGACGCCGCCGGGCGGCGTAAGCCCTGGGTGGCGGTGTTCGGCGCCGCTCTGGTGATCGGCTGCGGCGGCCTGTGGTTCGCACTGCCGGGCGATGAGGCCCGGGTGCCGCTGATCCTGGCCAGTTTCATCCTGGCGACCGTCGGGGCCGAATGCGCCATCACCTTCAACAATGCCATGATGCCGGGGCTGGTGCCGCCGGAGAAGCTGGGCCGGCTGTCGGGCACCGGCTGGGCCTGCGGCTATGTGGGCGGCCTGATTGCGCTCGGCCTCATGCTGGCGGTCTTTTCCACCAATCCCACCACCGGCCTGACATTGCTGGGTCGCCCGCCCGCCTTCGGCCTTGATGCGGCGCTGCGCGAAGGCGACCGGATTTCCGGGCCGCTGTGCGCGCTGTGGTTCGCGGTGCTGGTGATCCCCATGTTCCTGTTCGTGCCGGATCGCCCGCGGGCACTGCCGTGGCGGGCGGCGGTGCGCAGCGGCGTGCGCGAGACCGCCGCCCTGCTGCACCGGCTGAAAGGCCAGCGGAACCTCGCCCGCTTCCTCCTGGCCAACATGATCTATGCCGATGGCCTGGTCGGCCTGTTCGCCCTGGGCGGCATCTATGCGGCCGGGACCTTCGGCTGGGGTTCGGTGGAGATCGGCATCTTCGGCATCCTCATCCTCATCGCCGGCATCGCCGGCGCTCTGGCAGGCGGCTGGCTGGATGATGCCTTGGGCGGGCGGCGCGTGGTGCTGGGCGGGCTGGTGCTGCTGTTCTTGGCCAGCTTCGGCATCCTGTGCGTGGACCGCGACGGGCTGCTGTTCGGCCTCATCCCCACCGCGCCGGGGCACGGCTTGTTCGCCACTCTGCCGGAGAAGATCTATCTCGGCCTGGGGCTGATCATCGGCCTGGTGGCCGGTCCGCTTCAGGCGGCCTCGCGGACCATATTGGCCCGGCTGGCGCCACCGGAGCATCTGGGGGAATATTTCGGCCTGTTCGCGCTTTCGGGACGGGTGACCTCGTTCGCGGCGCCGACCCTGGTGGCGGTGGTCACCGGCCTTGCCGCCAGCCAGAAGGCCGGGGTGGCGGTGCTCCTGGGGTTTTTCGCCCTGGGCGGGCTGATCCTGGCCGGGGTGCGCGAACCCGCCCGTTGAGGCCGACCGCGAACGGGTTTACCCTGACGCAACGTCCGGTCCAATCGCCCAGTGGGCGGAGGTGGCTCCATGGTTCGCATGGCAAAGGGTTTCGATATCCGCCTCGCGGCCGGCATCGCCGTGCTGGCCGCCGCGCTCATCGCCGGCAGTCCCGTGCGGGCCGATGCGCCGGAGAAGGCCACGGTGCAGAAATCCGCGTCGCAGCCATCGACGCCGGCAAAGCCGGCACCCGGCGCGCGCAAGCCCGTCGCCGCGACGGAGGAACCGATTTCGCCGCGCTGGATCGGCCCCACATGGGAGATCAAGGGCCTGACCGTGTGGGTGTTCACCCCCGGCCATTTCGAAGGCCGTTAGCGAACGCCCGCGTTAGCGGCGGCGGGCCGCCTCCAGCAAAGCCCGCCCCGCATCGGTCAATTCCACCATGGGCTGGTGCGCGGGGCCGAGCCGCCGCGCCGCATATCCGCCATCCAGGGCATCCTCCCAGACGGTGAGGCGGGGGCAGGACGTGCGCCAAGCCTCCAGGGCCTCGGCATAGGTCCTGGGCTCGGCGTCGAGCCATTGGAGAAAATCCAGTACCAGCGCCACGGGAGCATCGAAGCCGTGCGCGGGCACGGGGCTGTCTACAGCGGGGATGTCTGCAAGAGACATGGCCATCCTCCTGCTGGACCCCGCGCACATCATGACCGGCGCGCGAGGCCGGATGAGAGCTGCAAGAGGAGAGCACAGGCCCCCGTCGTCTGCAACGTCGGCAGAGCGGGCGGGCGCCGCCGGCCTCAGGGAAATGCCGGCCGTCAGGCGCCCGGCGGGGTCCAATCGGCCGGGGCCATCTGGAAGCCGGAGAACAGGAAGGCGGGCGCCACCGTGCAGCCCACCAGGGTCCAGGCGCCCTGGCTTTCCGCCGCCTGCCAGACGAAGGGCGGCACCACGCCCTGCGGCTGCTGGCCGGCGGCGATGTCCGTGCCCAAGGTCACGGTATGGGCCGGCTCGCCCTCGGCAGCCATGTGCAAAGCCAGCGGGGCACCCGCATAGAAATGCCAGGTCTCGCTGGCGTCCACCCGATGCCAATGGGAGCGCTCGCCCGCCGCCAGCAGGAAATAGATGGCGGTGGAGGCCGCCCGCGTGCCTTCCAGCGCCACGTCGCGGAAGGTCTCGCGGAAATGGCCGCCTTCCGGGTGGGGCTGGAGATCGAGCAGAGCAATGACCTCTGCGGCGGATAAGGTGGAGATGTCAGTCATAGATCAGACCCTAGAGCGTTTTCGAGCGAACGGGATCCCGGCTCGCGAAAAGAAAACGCGATAAAACAGATAGATAGAGCATTTCACCGATTCAAAGAAACGGGGAAATACTCTAGAGACCCAGGCTTGCGCGGTGCTCGCGCACCGGCGGCGTCAGCCCTTGAACACGTTCTTGCGCGCCCGCAATTCGGTGAAGACGGCGGCGGGCTCGGCGCCCGCCAGTCCAAGCCGCTCGGCCATGTCGGGATCGTCGGCGCGCAGGAAGGGGTTGGTCAGCCGCTCGTCCCCCAGCAAAGCGGGGATGGTCGGCTTGCCCTCGCGGCGCGCCGCCTCCGCATCGGCAAAGCGGGCGCGCAGGGCGCCATTGTCCGGATCGACGCTGATGGCGAAGCGCCCGTTGGCCAGGGTATATTCATGGCCGCAATAGAGCGACAGATCGTCCGGCAGCGCCCGCAGCCGCAGCAGCGACTGCCACAGGACCGGCGGGTCGCACTCCATGGGACGCCCGCAGCCCAGCACGAACAAGGTGTCGCCGGAAAACAGCAGCCGCTCGTCCTCGAACAGATAGACCACATGCCCGGCGGTATGGCCGGGGGTCTCCATGACGCGGCCGATCAGGGAGCCCACTCCCACCGGGTCGCCGTCCACCACCGTCACGTCAATGCCGGGAATGGTCGCCGCTTCCGCCTTGGGCCCCACCACGGTGGCGCCGAACTGCGCCTTGAGGGCCAGAACCCCATCCACATGGTCGCTGTGATGGTGCGTCACCAGGATGTGGGTGAGATCCCAGCCTTCCCGGTCCAGGGCCTCCAGCACCGGCGTGGCATCCGGCACATCCACCACGCAGGTGGCCTCGGTGACCGGATCGTGGATCAGCACCGCGTAATTGTCGCTCAGGCACGGAATAACGCGGATATCGACCGGCATGGATGTCCTCCTCCCGGGGGTGATCGGGAAAATCCAGGTGCCCTTGAGTAGCATGCCGGCGGCCCCAGGCCACCACCCTTCGGCGTCGCACCGCTCCGCTTGCCTGCCCGTGTGAGCGCAGTGCAAGCCATGAAGCGCGTTCCCCCACGTCTGCTATAAGGGCGTCTGAGGAGAAGCGGATGTTCCTGGACGTGGTCGACCTGCGCAGCTTCTACGCCCAGCCGCTCGGCGTGGTGACACGCCGCCTGCTCGGCCGGGCGGTGCGCGCCCGCTTCAACGATGTGCGCGGCCTCTCGGTGCTCGGCCTCGGCTATGCCACGCCTTATCTCGGCGTGTTCCGCGAGGAGGCGGAACGCTGCATCGCCATCATGCCGGCGGCCCAGGGCGTGGTGCGCTGGCCCGCCACCGCCCCGACCCTGGCCGCGCTGGCGGACGAAACCGAATTGCCGCTGGCCAATTCCTCCATGGACCGGGTGGTGGCGGTGCATCTGCTGGAAATGACCCCCAACGCCGCCGAGGTGCTGCGGGAAGTGTGGCGGGTGCTGGCGCCCGGCGGACGGCTTTTGGCCATCGTGCCCAACCGCAGCAGCGTGTGGGCGCGCCTCGACACCACGCCGTTCGGCAATGGCAGCCCCTTCTCCCGCGGCCAGGTGGTGCGCCTGCTGCGGGAAGCCCTCTTCACGCCGGTGGGCTGGGGCGAAGCGCTTTATGTGCCGCCCATTTCCAGCAAATGGCTGCTGCGCACCGCGGTGCCGTGGGAGCGGGTGGGCGGGCGGCTGTCGCTGCCGTTCGCGGGCGTCCATGTGGTGGAAGCCACCAAGCAGCTCTACCGGCCGGTGATGATCAAGAAGGCCAAGCTCTCGCCAGTGATGGACCCGGCCTTGGTGCCGGGGCTGCCGGCAGGCTGAGGCTTATCGGTCCCGTCTCAAGAGCGCGGCGCCGGGGCATCCTTGCGCGACAACAGGAACACCGCCTGCTCGCCCAGCAGGTTCCACACCCACCAGGGCATGTTCACCCGCACCCGATGGCCGGCGGAATCCAGCGCCACCGCCCGTTCCATGCGGGCGTCCAGCACATCCACCAGCGCCACGAAATCGCGGATGGTGCAGAAGTGGATGTTGGGGGTGTCGTACCAGGAGTAGGGCATGTTGTCGGTGATGGGCATGCGGCCGTAGATCATCAGATCGAGCCGCGAGCGCCAGTGGCCGAAGTTCGGGAATGACACCACCGCATGCCGGCCGATGCGCAGCATCTGCTCCATCACCCAGCGCGGGCGGCGGGTGGCCTGGAGGGTCTGGGACAGGATCACGTAATCGAACGCATCGTCGGGATAATGGGCGAGATCCACATCCGCATCGCCCTGGATCACCGCCAGGCCGCGGGCGACGCCGGCATTGACGCCCTCGCGGGACAGCTCGATGCCACGGGCATCGCAGCCGCGCGTGGTGGCCAGCAGATCCAGCAGTTCGCCGTCGCCCGCGCCCACGTCGAGCACCCGCGAGCCCGGCGCCACCATTTCCGCCACCACCACCAGATCGACGCGCCCCCCGGAGGAGCGCACGGCGCTTTCATCAAGCTTGCGTTCGCGATCCAGCATGCGCCTAGCCTGCCCGGAGCGGGGGAAGACCGGCCGCGCGGGCGGCACTGTCCAGGAAGCCGCGGGTGATGGCAAACAGCTCCGGCTCTTCCAGAAGGAAGGCATCGTGACCCTTGTCGCTCTCGATCTCGGCAAACGACACGCTGGCGCCTGAGGCGTTCAAGGCATGGACGATGGCGCGGGAATCCTCGGTGGGGAACAGCCAGTCGGTGGTGAAGGACACCACACAGAAGCGCGTCTTGCTGCCGCGGAAGGCATTGGCGAGCACGCCGTCATAATCCTCGGCCAGATCGAAATAATCCATGGCGCGGGTGACATAGAGATAGGAATTGGCGTCGAAGCGCTGGACGAAGCTCTCGCCCTGGTGCCGCAGATAGCTTTCCACCTGGAAATCCGCATCAAAGCCGAAGGTGGGCAAAGCGCGGTTCTGCAGCCGGCGGCCGAATTTGCGATGCAGCGCCTGGTCGGACATGTAGGTGATGTGCGCCGCCATCCGCGCCACCGCCAAGCCGCGATGCGGCGTCAGCTTGTGGTTCAGATAATCGCCGCCGTGCCATTCGGGGTCGGCCATCACCGCCTGGCGCCCCACTTCGTGGAAGGCGATGTTCTGGGCGGAATGGCGCGCGGCGGTGGCAATGGGCAAAGCGGCAAACATCCGCTCGGGATAGCTCGCCGCCCATTGCAGCACCTGCATGCCGCCCATGGAGCCGCCGGCGACGCAGAACAAGCGCTCGATGCCCAGATGGTCCACCAGCATCGCCTGGGCGTTCACCATGTCGCGAATGGTGACGAGCGGCATTTCCAGCCCATAGGCCCGCCCGGTGTCCGGGCGGAGGGAGGCCGGGCCGGTGGTGCCCATGCATCCGCCCAGCACATTGGAGCAGATGACGAAAAAGCGCTCGGTATCGATGGGCTTGCCCGGCCCCACCAGGGTCTCCCACCAGCCCGGCTTGCCGGTCACGGGATTGAGATTGGCGGCGTGCTGATCGCCCGTCAGGGCGTGGCAGACCAGGATGGCGTTGGAGCGGGCCGCATTCAGTTCGCCATAGGTCTGATAGGCGATCTGCAGGCCGCGCAGGTCCACGCCCGCGTCCAGCCGCAGCGGCCGGTCATCGCCGAAGCGCACCACCGGCGAATGCGGTTCGTCGGCCTCGCGCCGTGCCTTGACGTCCTCGGGGGTGAGGCATTCCGCCTTCGTATCGACCAAGCTTCCCATCGCTTCAACAAGCGACGGGTGCCTCTTTCTGTCAAGAACCGTCGTTTCCACAGCGGTGGGATTGGCTAACGGGTGCCGTGGAACGGCCTGGGCCAACCGCCGTCGCCGGCCTCACCGGCCCTGGCAGAGCGGATCGATCTGTGGGCAACCCAATGGGTTGCGGGCCGTGTGCGGATCCGGAACCCGCCGCATGGCCGGATCCACCGAGCCGGTGGGCGCAGGGTCCACCGCCGTGGTCGATCCCGCCTGACCCGGCTGCGGCACCGGAACGCGGGCGCCGTTGGAATAGGTGCGCACCGGCGCACCGACCGGGCTGGTCTCCACCACGCCCCCGGATGTGGGCGCCGCGCCGGAGGCCGCTGCCCCCGCGGGCGAGGACAGCGCCGCCAGGACCAACACCGCGCCGGCCAGACCCGTGATGGCACTCGAAGATGACCGCATGACACCCTCCCGTCCGGCCGCCGCAAGGTCGGGGCCGCACCGGGAGAACCAAAGTGCCGCGCCGGCAGTTCCCGCCAACGAAGCCCCATCGGAGCGCCGACGCGATTCGCGCCCCGTATGTTCCCCTCCCGTTCCCCTCGGCGGCGCCGAATTGGCCTGAAGCGGGCCAGGTGCGGGACAGAAACGGGACACGTGGCGGCCAACGCGGTGGCCAACGCGGTGGCGCGCGCCGGCGCCGCGCGGAACAGAAGCGGGACGGCGGCATTTCGCCGATTCGCGCCACCTTTGTTCCGCCCATGTTCCGCGCTGGACTGGCGATGTCGCCTTCCCGTGCCGATATGGTACAGAGCGCGCTTACCCTCCCGCCGGATCCCACGCCCGTATGGATGATGTCTCCAAGCTTGCCGTCCTGCCGCCGTCCATCCGGGCGCGCGGGGTCACGGCCGTGCTCGGCCCCACCAATACCGGCAAGACCCATCTGGCCATCGAGCGCATGCTGGGCCACGAGAGCGGGCTGATCGGCCTGCCGCTGCGCCTGCTGGCGCGGGAGGTCTATCAGAAGGTGGTGGCCCGGGTCGGCGCCGACCAGGTGGCGCTCGTCACCGGCGAAGAGAAGATCAAGCCGAAGAACCCGCGCTACTGGGTCGCCACCGTGGAGGCCATGCCCCGCGAGCTGGATGTGGCCTTCGTCGCCATCGACGAGATCCAGATCGCCACCGATCTCGACCGCGGCCACGTCTTCACCAACCGCCTGCTGAATCGGCGGGGCCGGTTCGAGACCATGCTGCTGGGCTCGGCCACCATGCGGCCCTTGATCCAGAAGCTGCTGCCCGGCGTCAATCTGGTGGAGCGGCCGCGCCTCTCCACCCTGATGTTTGCCGGCGAAAAGAAGATCAGCCGCCTGCCCCGGCGCTCGGCCATCGTCGCCTTCTCCGCCGAGGAAGTGTACGCCATCGCCGAATTCATCCGCCGCCAGCGCGGCGGCGCGGCGGTGGTGATGGGCTCGCTCTCCCCGCGCACCCGCAACGCCCAGGTGGACCTGTTCCAGAGCGGCGAGGTGGACTATCTGGTGGCCACCGACGCCATCGGCATGGGCCTCAATCTCGATGTGGACCATGTGGCGTTCGCCTCCGACCGGAAGTTCGACGGCTGGCAGTTCCGCCGCCTCAATCCGTCGGAAATGTCGCAGATCGCCGGCCGGGCCGGCCGCGCCACCCGCGACGGCACCTTCGGCACCACGGGCCGCTGCCCGCCGTTCGACCAGGAATTAGTGGAGCGGCTGGAAAGCCATGTCTTCGATCCGGCGCAGGTGTTGCAATGGCGCAACGCCGTGCCCGATTTCCGCTCCGTCAAGACCCTGATCGACAGCCTCGCCTTGCCGCCGCGGGAGCAGGGCCTGGCCCGCGCGCCCACCGCCGATGATGTGCAAGTGCTGGAGATCATGAGCCGCGACGCCGATGTCGCGGCCCGGGTGACCAGCCCGGCGGTGGTGGAAAGGTTGTGGGATACGTGCCAGGTCCCCGACTATCGCAAAGTGTCTCCGGGCGCCCATGCGGAGCTGGTTTCCACGCTTTTTCACCATGTCGGGACCGGAGGTCGCATCCCCGACGAGTGGTTCGCACGTCAAATCGCCTTGACCGATCGCGCGGAAGGAGACATCGACACGCTGTCGAGCCGGATCGCGCAGGTGCGCACACTCACCTTCGTAGCCAACCGGCCTGACTGGCTAAGGGACCCGGAGCACTGGCAAGGCGTCACAAGAGGGGTCGAAGACAAGCTGTCCGATGCGCTTCACGAGCGATTGGCACAACGTTTCGTGGACCGGCGGACCAGCATGCTCATGCGACGCCTGCGAGAGAACACAATGCTCGAGACTGAAATCAGCAAGACCGGCGACGTTACCGTGGAAGGCCATGTGATCGGCCACCTCCAGGGATTCCAGTTCGCCCCAGACCCCACCGCCGGTGGGGAAGAAGCCAAGGCCCTGCGCGCCGCTGCCCAGAAGGCACTGGCCGGAGAGATCGAAACCCGCGCCAACCGCCTCTCCCAGGCGGTGGACGAGGCGTTCGTCCTCACCTCGGACGGCACCATCCGCTGGACCGGCGAGGCCGTGGCCAAGCTGATCCCCGGCGACGAGGTGCTGAAGCCCCGCTTCAAGATCATCGCCGATGAGCATCTGACCGGCCCCGCCCGCGACCAGGTGGAAGCCCGCCTCGCCTTGTGGCTGAAGGCGCACATCGACAAATTGCTCGGCCCGCTGCTGAAGCTGGGTGAGGCGGAAGACATCACCGGCATCGGCCGTGGCATCGCCTTCCAGATCCTCGAGTCCCTCGGCGTGCTGGAGCGCACCAAGGTGGCCGAGGAGATGAAGACCCTCGACCAGGCCTCCCGCGCCACCCTGCGCGGCTATGGGGTGCGGTTCGGAGCCCATCACATCTATCTGCCCGGCCTCTTGAAGCCGGCGCCCCGCACCCTGGCGGCGGAACTCTATGCGCTCAAGCATGGCGGCCTGCAGCAGAAGGGCCTGGACGAACTGCCCCATCTGGCCTCCTCGGGCCGCACCTCCATTCCCGTGGATCACGAGATCCAGAAGGGCCTCTACCGGGCCGTCGGCTTCCGCGTGTGCGGCGAGCGGGCGGTGCGCGTGGACATTCTGGAGCGCCTCGCGGACCTCATTCGCCCGGCCTTGGCCTGGCGCCCCGCCTCTCCCGGCCCCAAGCCGGCCGGCGCCGTGGACGGGCGCGGCTTTACCGTGACTGTCGGCATGACCTCCCTGGCCGGCTGTTCGGGTGAGGATTTCGCCTCGATCCTCAAATCGCTGGGCTATCGCATGGAGCGCCGCCCGCCGCCGCCGCCGGAGGCGGAGATCGCCCCGGTGTCGGAAGTGGTCGCCCCGGTGGAAGCCAGTGCCGATCCCATGGCCCTCGCCCCGGCCCCGGAAGGCGCCATCGAAGCCGATTTGCTGTTCGAACTGAGCGAAGCGCCGGCCGCGGACGCGCCGGATGAGCCCGCTGCGGCGGATGACGCGGGTGCAGACACCGCGCCCGCAGCCGACGCAGCGCCGGAAGAGGCTGTCGAGGCTCAGGCGGATGCGGATGCGGCCGATGCCCCTGACGCGCCCCTGGAAGAGGTTGCCGAGGCCGCTGCGGCGGAAGACGCGACCGCGGAACAGGCCGACCCCACCGCCGCCGAGAGCGCGGCGGAAGTGGGCGCCGAGGCTGCCCCGGCGGAAGGCGACACCGCCCCCGCGGAAGTCGTCGCCAGCGATGCCCCGGTGGAGGAAGTGCTGATCGAAGTGTGGCGTCCGGGCCGTCCGCCCGGCGCGCCGCGCCGCGAGCGGCCCCAGGGCCAGGCCCGTGAAGGCCGTGGCCGCGAGGGCGAGCCCCGTGGCGAGCGTCGCGACGCCCGCCCGGCCCAGCGCCGCTTCACCCCCGGCGAAGGCCAGGGTGCGCCGCGTGGTCGCACGGAAGGCGCGCCCCAGGGCGAGCGTCCGCCGCGCAATGCCGACCGTCCGCCCCGCGCGGCCGGAGAGCATCAGGGCGAGCGCCAAGATCACCGCAACGATCAGCGCCCGCCGCGCAACGACCGTCCGTTCCGCGGCCCGCCGCGGGAGGGCGACGCCAATCGCGGCCCGCGCCCCGAGCGCGGTCCCGATCGGGCGCCGGCCCAGCCGGAGCGCCGCCGCGACAAGCAGGCGGATCCCGACAGCCCCTTCGCCGCCTTGGCCGCTCTCAAAGCGCGGCTTGAGGCGGAGAAGAAGGGCAAGTGAGCCTGCGGGGCGGTGGCGGACGGCGATGATCGCCAACGATTGGATCGTTGGCTGTTTCATGCGCGCATCGTTCGCACCCGCTCCGCTGCCGCCGACCTGCTCCGGGCGGGGCATGTCCGTCTGGACGGCCAGCGGGTCACCGCCGCCGCCCAGCCGGTCCGCCGGGGCCAGGTGGTGACCATCGCCCTCACCGGCGGCGTGCGCGTGGTGCGGGTGCGTGGCTTTTCCGAACGGCGGGGAGATGCTACGTCTGTGATCGAGCTTTTGGACGATATCACACACGAAACCGGTAAATAACGCGCGATAGCCTCCGGCACCGCTTGCGCCCACAGGGCAGCTAGGCTAGTCCGGCGCGCGAAAGGGATCTTCCATGACCTATGTCGTCACCGAGAACTGCATCCGCTGCAAATATATGGATTGCGTCTCCGTGTGCCCCGTGGACTGCTTCTACGAGGGCGAGAACATGCTCGTCATCCATCCCGACGAATGCATCGACTGTGGCGTCTGCGAGCCGGAATGCCCGGCGGAGGCGATCAAGCCGGACACCGAGCCGGGCCTTGAGAAATGGCTGACGCTCAACACCCAATATGCCAGCGAGTGGCCCAACATCACCCTGAAGCGCGACGCCCCGGCGGACGCCAAGGAATGGGACGGCAAGCCCGGCAAGGAAGAGCTGTTCTCCCCCGCGCCCGGCCAGGGCGACTGATCGCGGCGCGCGGCCTCAAGGCCCGCGCGCGAGGGTCTGCGGGCAAGGACGCGCGACGCCGGACGGCGGCGGCACGCGTGCCAGGAGCGACGCCGCCGCCAGGGTTCTGCTCAACCGGTTCCGCTCACCCCACGGTGATCACGATATCGTCCGGCTCCTGGCGGCGATTGAGCCAGATGCGGATCCGCGTCCGAGCGCCGGCGACGCGTTGCACGAAAATCTTTTCCCATTCCACGGTCCAAACGACCACCTCATGGGTGGGTGTATTGAGATGGCCATCAAAATCTGGCCGGCCGTCGCGCGCGGCTTCGGAAGCGAGCCCGAAGGTGACCTGAGTTTCCCCGTCAAAACACATCAACACGGAAATAGCGACACTCTCCTCTGACGCAGAAATTGGCTCGCCAATAACGAAATTAGGCGGCGTTTTTCCCACGCTATCCGAAATAAGAATCAGCGAATTCATTGGCGACAAGCGGCGAATGAGAGACATGTTACGCTCCTGTCGTCTGCCACCTGTGCGGATGAGAAGAAAGAGAGCCGTCTCTACCCCAGTCCGATCAGCACCTCGTCGGGCTCCTGCGGTCGGTTGAGCCAGATCCGCACACGCGTCCGCGTCTCCGGAACCTCGTGCTCCAGAAGAACGTCATGCTCGACCGTCGAGACCATGACCTTACGGCTGGGGGTCTCTATAGACCCATCGAAATCGGGAGTTGGGGTTTGCGCGCCCAACGCGTCGGCAAGCCCCAGCGTGACATCCGTTTCCCCGTCCTGCCACATCAGACAAACAACGGAGATACATTTGTCATTGGCCACGATGGGTGTCGCATCCACGTTATATGTTGGCCAAAAATCGGCGGTATCGGAGATGAAAATCAGGGAGTTCGACGGCGCGACGCGGATCTGAACGGTCATTTCACCTCTCCTTGTTCGCTCTTGGCCAAAGGGATCTGGAGGTACGAAGGGAGTGCCATTGTGTTTCAACCAAGACCGATTACCACCTCGTCAGGCTGCCACGGGCGATTGAGCCATATGCGCACGCGCGTCAGGCGCTCTGGGACGGGTGCCTCTAAAAGGCGTTCCCCTTCCACAGTCGAGACCAGGACGCCTAGATTGGGTGTCTCTAGGGCATGATCGAAGTCCGGCGCCGCCGCCTTGCCGACGTCTGATGTCGATCCCAGAATGATCTCCGTCTCGCCATCGACCCAGATCATGCAAATAACCGCGATACTCTGGGCCGTGGCAAATATCGTGACGTTCGGCTCGAACGGGGGGCCTGGCGGATCACTGAGATCAGAGATGAAGATCAGGCCGTTCGGGGGACCTTTGCGGCAGGTCAGGGCCATCTCTTCGCTCCACATCCGGGGCATCTTCGATCACCCTATGGCATCGGCGGCGCCTCACCCCAAACCGATGACCACCTCGTCCGGCTCACTCGGGCTATTGATCCACAGCCGCACCCGCGTGCGCATCTCCGAAACCTTCTGCTCCAGGATAATCTTGCGCTCCACGGTGGAGACCCGAACGATTTGGTTCGGTGTTTCGAGCATCCCGTCGAACGCGGGAGCCTCCTCCAGTTTCAGATCCAGAGCGTTTCCAAGCCGCACCATCGTTTCGCCATCCTGCCACATCAGGCAAGCAACCGAGATACAGCGCGCGTCCGCCGCAATGGTCTGAAACTCAAGACCAGCTGGAGGCTGCAGCTTATGAGTGCCGGCAATGAAGAGCAGGGAATTGGGCGGCGCGATGCGTCGGTATTGTGTCATGCTACTCTCCTCCATTTTGTGTTAGCCAGCCGCCCTGACGCTTACTGCATGTTACACAGTGTGGAGAAAGCCGCCGTGGGCCAGTCGGTGACTGCCGTGAGATAGGCTCTTGATGATCGAGAACGAAGAAGCCTGAATGGGTCCCAGGCACCTTAGATCCGCAAGTATGAACCCATATTCTTCTCCAATGTGCTTTACAGCGAGCCGCTCTTTGAGGCGAAAGCTTCGTGTGTCTCCCCGCGAGGGGATTGATGCCGCAGCATAACGTCCTGGTATAATTCCGTAAGTTTGGAGATGTAGAAACCTCGCCTCCGCCTCCATCCGCGTTGCCTCCGCGGCCGCGATGGCGCCTTCGACAGTCTCGTAGGCACTCGGCGTGGGACGCCATTTCGGCTCAACACGCTCCATCTGGTCGAGGGCTGCCCTTGCCCTGGCTTCTGCGATGGCCAGACGAGTCAATTGTGCCTGCGACGCCGTCGGCCAAAGCGCCCCAACGGGCCGCCCCGTGCGCGGATCCCGCGGCGTATTCTGCGCCACGCGCACGCCAGAAGCCGGTGCCCGGGTCCACTGCCCACCCTCTCCCGTGCCCGCGGGCATGCGCGGCTGGCTGGGATCATAGCGCCGCAACGCAAGCCGCAATTGAAGCATGCGCACCTCTACGCGAAGGGCATCAATGCTCCAGCGCATCGCCAGAATGTCTGTCCTCTCTGACTGGCCAATCATCACACCCTCAAGATCATTTTCCTATTTTAGGATAATAGGAAAATTATCCTCTTGGCAAGCGCGCACCATCAGATGGGCAGGCGCGTTCGGAGCGATGCCGAAGCCGCTCTGCCTCAATGCTGATTGGTCATGCGGGCGAAGGCCTAGGTTTCACCAAGCTCGGCGAGCACGACTGAGAGCGCACGGTTCGGGCCGTGCGCCAAGCGGGTTTGCGGGGTGGGAGAACGCGGCGTCTGACCGGAGGCGGCCGCGCTTTTCGTCCGGCCGCTGACCGTAAGCAGATCTCGCCTTTATCCCAGGGCGATCACGACATCGTCCGGCTCCTGCGGCCGGTTGAGCCAGATGCGCACGCGGGTGCGCGGGGTCGCAACGGCGTGCGTCAGGATCACGTCGTGCTCCACCGTCGAAACCATGACCGTGCCGCTGGGCGCATCGATGACCCCATCGAAGTCCGGCGCCGCGGTGCGCGCGCGAAAGTCCGCGACCAGCGCCATCATGACCTCGGTTTCCCCGTCTTGCCACATCAGGCAAACAACGGAGATACATTAGTCATTGGCCACGATGGGTGTCGCATCCACATTATATGTTGGCCAAAAATCGGCGGAATCGGAAATGAAGATCAGGGAGTTTGACGGCGCGATCCGGACTTGAACGAACATCTCACGCCTCCTTGCTCCATCGCAACAAGGTGCCCTGGGCGTCAGACACGCCGGGATCCACCAGACCCACCCCCGCACCCGTCGAAGACCCTGGCGACGATAGGTCCGCTTTCGTCGGAGCTTCAATCCTTTCGGATTCGCCGCTCCGGAACCTGCGCCCCCTCCCGGCCGTTGGCGCGGTGACGCCGGGATTGGGGTATGATCCCGGTCGAGAGCGGCCGCGCCGCCTTTCAGCGCCAGGAGTAGTTATGTCGACCATCACCTATGAAATCGTCGAGCACGACGGCGGCTGGGCCTACAAGGCCAATGGCGTGTTTTCCGAGCCCTTCCCCAGCCACGCCGCCGCCCACAAGGCCGCCGAGCGCGCCGCCAAGGAGCAGCGGGTTCCCGGCGAGGCGGAAGTCATTTCCTATGAGGACAAGGACGGCCAGTGGCACGAAGAAACCGCCGCCGGCAATGACCGCCCGATCCCGGTGGTGAAGGACTGAGCACACGGCCTCAGCATGTGCGCCGGGGGCAATGAGGGCTCCCGGCACGGCCCGACAGCGGTGCAGGGGCCGCCCGTGTCACCCAAGCCCGACCACCACCTCATCGGGATTGAACGGCCGATTGAGCCAGATGCGCACGCGCGTCATGGGATCGGGCACCGGCACTGAAAACAGAAGCTGCTCATCCACGGTGGACATCACCACCGTGCGGCTGGGCGTCTCCAGCAGGGCGTTGTGGTAGAGCGGAAATGACGGCTCCGCTCCGGTCAGCGGGCCGAAGGTGACATCGGTCCGCCCGTCGCATTCCGGGTAGGTGAGCATTTGAACGCACGTGGCCGTCGAGGTCACGGGCTTGTCGGCTTCAAGGTCCGGAACATCAAACTGCGTGGCATCGTGAATGAACACCATCGAGTTGATCGGGCGGATCGTCTTGCGCGTCGTCATGCCGGTCCTCCCTCTCCCCGTGCGACCCAGCGCCAAGGCGCCCCCGGCTGGAGCGGCGCTCCCCTAAGGCGCCTTCGCCAGCGCCTCATATTGCGACAGCAGCAGTTCGCCCTTGGCGTCCAGATAGGCCCGGCCAAAGGGCGCGGCGCGCAGGGCCGCCGGGTCGGCATAAATCGTTCCGCCCAGGGGTGGCTGAACGCCCGGCTTGCGGCAGGGGACGGCGATGGTCACGGCGGCCCCGGGCTTGTAGAGGCGGCCCCGCTCCACCTTGCGCACCGTCCCGGCCACGGCGCAGGCGCCATAGCCCGCCGGCGGCTCGGTGACCGTCTCCACCGCGAGCACCACCACATTGGGGGCCTGGCGGCGGGCCTGCTCGTAATATTTCGGCGCCAGCAGCGCGAAGGCCGGCGCGATCCCGCCCAGGAGCAGCGCACCCGTCACGGAGAGCCGCAGCCCATGCCGGCGCAAGCCCGGCAAGAGGCGCCGCCCCCTTGCACCGGGCGCCGGTTCCGCTCGGCTCACTGCATCGTTCCGCTCAGCCATACGCACCTCCCGCGCCGGTCGTGCCGGCCCCATGCCCAGTCAGACGCGGCAATCGCGGTGTTTCGGGGGCGCGGCGCCGCCGCGCCCCCGTCAGCTCACGGCTTGAGCACGTCCGCGCCCGCCACGCCCGGGTTCGGATAGGGCAGGTCCGAGATCAGCTTCTCGCTGGGCTTGTCCTGGGCGAACAGGGCATTGAGATCGATGGTGAGATAGTTCAGCCGGTGAGAGTAATCGGCGATCTTCAGCGTGTTGTGGGTCAGGTCCTTCAGGCTCACCCACTGGGTGTAATCGGACACCAGCGAGCCGTCGGGCAGCTTGGACTGGGCGGCGCCAATGGGAATGTCCACATTGTTCAGCACATGGGCGACGGTCTCGAACGCCTCGCCGCCGGTCTTCGGCGCGGGCACCACATGGCGCAAGGCGCTGGCGCGGACGAAGCGGGACGGCGGGGTGTAGTCGCCCGGCATGCCGACAAAGCCGCCGCCCTGGCCGATGGCCGTGACGTTGGACGTGCCGACCTCGCGGCTGGACACGCCGATGGTGGAGAGGTTGAGATAATTGCGCAGATTGGTGAGGTGCCAGTCATAGGTGGGCGCATTGGTCAGCACATGGGCCACATTGTCGGAGATCTGCACCTCGCCGTTCACATATTCCACCACGATGCCGGCACCGGAGCGGTCATTGAAGACGAAGTGGATTTCCGGCGGCGTCGGGCCGGTGGGGATGGAGGGATCGCTCCACACCTTGGTCACCTTCAGCGCCTCGCGCAGCTCGGCCACGGTGGCGAAATTGCCCAGCGCCCAGGCGCCGAAGGTGAGCAGCTCCACATAGTTCTTATCGGTCGCGGTGACGGTCTGATACTGGGTGAAGCCGGGCAGGAAATTGCCGCTCATGCCGAGGCCGGCGGAATTCTGGCCTTCCAGAATGGTGCCGCCGGGGATGATGTTGGCGCTCACCCCCACCACCGCATATTTGGTCTTGGCGGTGATGGTCGGCAGATTGAGCGCCTTGGGGGCGGCGAGGGTCAGCTCGGTGCCCTTGGGCCGGCTCACCAGGGTCCACTTCATGTCGAAGGCCCACTCCATGGTGCGGCCGGCGATCACGGTCTTGTCCGCGGCGATGATATCCACGGCGGTGCAGGCGAGCGCGGAATTCATCATCGCCACCAGCGACAGGGTCGCAGCGAGAGAGCGCTTCATGGCTTGATCCTTTTGTCCTTGAGGTCCACCCGGCGTCACCAAACGCCTCCCGCGCCCGCCGCGCAAGGGCGGAAATCGGGCCGCATCCGCCGGCCCCAAGGGCGGCTTCTGACGCCTCGGTGCCCACCCCCGCCTGCCGGCCTTCATCGCCGACGCCGCCGCTCTGGTGGCGACGCACGGGGCGGGCGGTTGTCCCTCTGCGGCCATGGGAGCGACGGCAACGGGCACGTCAACGGGGTGGCACCGGAGGGCGCGGCGCCGGCGGGCGATACATCCTGGCTCGCGCGCGAGGTCTCGCCGCGCCTCTCCGATCTGGCGGTGACGCGGAGCGGCTCGTTCGGCGCCGCATCCGGCATCGGCGTCGTGACGCTGGACCTGCTGGACTGCTCCGGCGCCCCGGCGAAGTGTGCTGTGATGCGGGCGGTGAAGGCGGCGCTGGACCCGAAGGGGATCATGAACCCGGGGAAGGTGGTGCGGTGAGGGGGGACGATCAGCGGGCACATGCAGCGGGATCATTAGAATTACGGCCAAAAGGGACTAGAAACGTACACCGATGTAACGAGGTAAGGAATTTTGACGCGAAATAAAATAGACATAGACTCACTCGCCACAGCTCAACAATATATCCACGATTCTTCATCGAAATTTTTGGTGCGAAAAGTCATTTTTATCGCTGGGAAGATCTTTTTCCACATGGATGTAAAAGTTCGGAATTTACGCTCATCGAACATTCCAGCCTCTCGCCTGGAGGTCAAACTTAATAGATAACCACCTTCAATTCCTTCGACGTCAAGCTCACGCCAACACGCTCTACAGAACGCCCTCACTGCGCGATCATACTCATCCGTCTTTTCGATCACAGTTATTCTGCGTAAGCCACACAGATCTTTAAATTGATCTATGTAAACACCTCCACCGCTGAGCATTCTAGAGACCTTCGCGTCACTAGTTTGAATGACGGCCCAGCTGTTACTCGCCCCCAGCGTTATTTTGAGAGGATTTTCTGTATCGGACTTTGTCGGGAATACTATTTCAAATACAGACGATAGAAATTCTACGCCTCGTGACGAACTTTTATTATTTCGTATCGTAGATGCCAATATTTTCTCGCCAAGAGGTAGCTTATTATGATGCATGCGCACAGAAACGAGATTTTCTGGAAGCTCTAAAAGAAATCTTCCTGAGTCAACAAGCAGTCCCCCCTCGCCGTTTTTTGCCTTAATCGTCACACCAAGCATTAATCCAGGCGGTAGATGCCGGTCTTTCTTATCTTGTAGAATAAATGGTCGAAATTCTGACATAAAATCAACAATTTTTGCCAGGCGCTCACCGGCGTCAAGTCGCGCCACGCGCGATATCGCTTCATACGGAATCGTGCATTTGACTTTACGACCATAAACCCTGCTATTCCACCTAATAAAATTACTCCAAATCGCAAGCATAAAATTAAAATTAATTAGAAATGACAATGTATTTAATTTAAAACTATCTATAGTAGCAGACATCGCGAATAAATCTCGATATCCCTGATCCTTTTTTTCCGTATTTGCGGATGCGATAGCAGCTTTTATGGAGTAATATGCGACAAGCCTCTTCTGCACACGCTCTCTATAAGAGCTGTCTTCCAATCCATCAATTTCATCTTGAGCCGCGACTTCAAGTTCCTCCATTGAAAATTTTTCACTTACGAAATTATTCGGCGCATTATATGCGTTATTATTTTCTTTAAAATTTAACTTACCCCTGACTCTTTCCTTAAATTTCTTTGACCACTCAGTCGAATTGACCAGACCTTTTTGCTTAAGATCATTTGAAAACTGATCTATTGCTGCGTCTATCCGAGATAATGGCATCCTTGAAAATATCATAATATTTATAGCGTCTGTTGCCGACACGTTTTCAGGGTCACGGGACGCCGACAAAAGACGGGATACTAATCTTGATCTAGGCTCATAATAAGTTTCATCAATAGTTTTGAATACAAATATAAGCTCTTTTCCAACAACGCTCTTTCGCCCGATCGGATAGTTGGGCTTATATATACGATCGATATCATCTTTCTCGCATGCAATAAATCCGCGGACGATGCCGTTTTGATCGGCATCTTGTATCGCCGGCTCCCGGCCATTCTGAACAATCGGTGTTTTAAAACCGGTCAGGCGGCCATCAAGAAGATAGCCAACAACGGGCAGTTCGGAATAATCTAAGTTTCCAAGCGCTCCTGAAATCATGTCCTTATTCCACTTCGCCGGCTTCTTCAAATTTAATGCCTCGAGCGATTTCGTTCAAGGCATTCCATAGTGTTGACTTATCAACCAGAACTTCATCTTCATAAGTATCAAATTTAATGCCGGTATTCTTAATAAAATCCAAAACCTCCGGCCTATCAAGATATCCGAACGGGAGTATGACTCTATTCACATTTGATTTAGATATCTTTATCGGCGAATTTATTGTTATCTCAATCGTTGTGGCCGGGGGATCAAAATGGTTTAACTCAGATGAAGCGTTAACGAGTGCAGCCCAGGACGTTAATAGACTTTGCCCCTTCATTTCAGCTGACCACGCGCAGAAACGCCCCATAATATAGTTTTCATTTGTTCCAAAAAATGTCGCTATAAACCGACCTATGTCAAATCTTCCGCTCGGAATGGAAAAGTAACTGATCGTTTCATCCAACTTATCTTCATATGATTCTGTAGAAAAAAATTTTGAATACTTACCAGACGCCAGCCCACCACTATCAAATGGAATCGCTCTGACATAGTTCAATATTGACTCTTGTCCGAATGCGAACGAAACCTCGTTTATCACTGCCCCGCCATTCTTCAATGTATACGACGGCTTTCCATAAAACACAAAGACAACCCCGTTTCTATCAATTCTTGACCTAAGCTCGCGGCATGAAATTATATTTGCAAAGGCGCTATTATTTGTGCTATGAAATACTCCAATAAATGGCGTATATTCGTTTGTCGCGACGATCAAATCTGCTAACGTCATCGGAATATCTCGCGCCTACCAGAGTTCCACGGTTTACTCACAGCATAACGGAACGCATCGATGGAGGACATTTTGCACATGTATCTCATCATATCAACTGACGGCGTTGCTCAAATTCAAACCAATCGTTTTTTGGTGGCTTCCTATGCAAGCTATTAAACACATGCATCGCGCCCCTCTCTATACAGTAATTGCAAAACTGCCGGCAGGGGCCTGTGCGAACGCTCTTGATGTGAAGCGCTGCCCGGCCTTCGGGAGGGCTTTAAAGACGCTTTGAACCGTGGCACGCTCCATGCCAAAGATGCCGCAGCAGTTAGAAGGAGCCCTCGAACTGCGCGGAATGCTTGATCCCAAGTGGCCCGAATAGTCCGCAGACATCGGCGTGGACCCACGGCTCGAACATCCCGCGGCGTGCTACGAGCGCTCTGTTGCCGATGCAAAGGCGCAACGTGCGCGCTGCATCGCGGACATCACAGCCCGCGATGACCTGCTCTCACCCGCTGAAGTCGGCGAGCTCCTAAACGTCATAAAGGGCACGGTTAATACCAAGCGCCAGAACGAGAATACGCTGGGCTCGTGCAGGCGGCGGCCGCAGGAGCCGTGGAGGCGGCATTCATCTCACCAATTCAAACTCGCCCTGATCCAGCCTGCATTCCGCCCCCCCTCTCCCCCTTTGCCCCATTTCCCCCTATAACCCCCGGCATGCTCGACCCGACCGCACCCATCCCGGCCGAGGCCGGCGCGAACGCTCCTGATTTCAAGCGTCGCCGGACCTTCGCCATCATCTCCCATCCCGACGCGGGCAAGACCACGCTGACGGAAAAGCTGCTGCTCGCCTCCGGCGCCATCCGCCAGGCAGGCCAAGTGCGCGCCCGCGGCGAGCGCCGCCGCACACGGTCCGACTGGATGGAGATCGAGCAACAGCGCGGCATCTCCGTCACCTCGTCGGTCATGACCTTCGAGCGCGACGGCATCGTGTTCAACCTGTTGGACACGCCGGGCCATTCGGACTTCTCCGAAGATACCTACCGCACCCTCTCGGCGGTGGACGCGGCGGTGATGGTCATCGATGCCGCCAAGGGCATCGAAAGCCAGACCCGCAAGCTGTTCGAAGTCTGCCGCCTGCGCGACATTCCCATCTTCACCTTCATCAACAAGGTGGACCGGGAAAGCCTCGATCCGCTGGGCCTGATGGACGACATCGCCGCTACCCTGGCGCTGGATCTCACGCCCTTCACCTGGCCGGTGGGCATGGGCACCGACTTCCGCGGCATCATCGACGTGCCCAATAAGCGCGCCTTCTTCGCCACTGAGCGTGGCGGGCCGCTGCTGCATGAGGTCAAGTTCGAGGACCCCATCGACCTCTTAGGGCTGGAGCTGGAGGGCGTGCCCGAGCGCATCGTCGAGGAGGCGGTGGAAAGCCTCTCCCTGGCGCTGGGCGTGCTGCCGCCGTTCGAGCTGGAGAGCTTTCGCGAGGGGCATCTGTCGCCGGTGTTCTTCGGCAGCGCCATCAAGGAAGCCGGCGTCGCCGAACTGCTGGCGGGCCTCGGCACCTTCGGCCCCAGCCCTTTGTCCCGCAGCGCCAATGGCCGGATCGTCGAGCCGGAGGAGACCAATGTCTCCGGCTTCGTGTTCAAGGTCCAGGCCAATATGGACCCCAACCACCGCGACCGGGTCGCCTTCGTGCGGCTGTGCTCGGGGGTGTTCAAGCGCGGCATGAAGCTGTTCAACGCCCGCGAAAAGCGCCACATGGCCATCGCCAACCCGATCTTCTTCTTCGCCCAGGAGCGCGAGACGGTGGACGAGGCGGTGGCCGGCGACATCATCGGCATTCCCAACCACGGCATGCTGCGGGTGGGCGACACGCTCTCTGAAGGCGAGACCATCCGCTTCGAGGGCATTCCGGACTTCGCCCCGGAAATCCTGCGCCGGGTGCTGCTGGCCGACCCGATGAAGAGCAAGCAGCTGGCGAAAGCCCTGCACGACATGGCCGAGGAAGGGGTGGTGCAGGTGCTGCGCCCGATCACCGACCCCTCCCCCATCGTCGGCGTGGTGGGGACGCTGCAGCTGGACGTGCTGTCCTCGCGGCTGGAGAAGGAATATGGCGTGCCGATCCGCTATGAGGGCGTGTCCTTCGTCACCGCCCGCTGGATCATCGGCGAGCGGGCGGAGGTGGAGCGCTTCAGCGAGACGTCGCGCTCCTCCATCGCCCAGGATCGCGACGACCAGCTGGTGTTCCTGGCCCGCAGCCAATGGGTGCTGGACCGCGCCATCGACGAATGGCCCAAGTTGAAATTCGTGGCGGTGAAGGAACGCGGGTAATCGCGTCTGCGACGACAAAGATGTTCGCGTTCCCCCGGGCGTCCGGCGCGGCGGGGAGAGCGGAATTGCAAGGGGTTGGGCAGGTTTGCGCCGCAGGGCGGCGGGCCATGCCACACGTTGTCTGAAAAGGGGAATTTCATGTCCAATGCCACTCTCCGCTCGGATGATCCGGGCCTGGCCACGATCATCGACGGCGCCTTCGCGCGCATCGGCGAGATCGATTCGTCCACCACGGGCGAGGTCCGCGACGCGGTGGAGCACGCCTTGTCGCTGCTGGATTCCGGGGCGGCCCGGGTTGCCGAACCGCTGGCGGACGGCGCCTGGCAGGTCAATCAATGGCTGAAGAAGGCGGTGCTTTTGTCCTTCCGGCTCAATGACATGGACATCATCGCCGGCGGCCCCGGCGGGGCGCCGTGGTGGGACAAGGTGCCGTCCAAGTTCGCCGACTGGACCGCCACCGAGTTCCGCGCCGGCGGCTTCCGCGCCGTGCCCGGCGCCATCGTCCGCCGCTCCGCTTATATCGCCCCGAATGTGGTGCTCATGCCCTCTTTCGTGAACCTGGGCGCCCATGTAGGCGAAGGTACCATGGTAGACACCTGGGTGACCGTGGGCTCCTGCGCCCAGATCGGCAAGAAGGTTCATCTGTCTGGCGGCGTGGGCATTGGCGGCGTGCTGGAGCCGCTGCAGGCCGGCCCGGTGATCATCGAGGACGACTGCTTCATCGGCGCCCGCTCGGAAGTGGTGGAGGGCGTCATCGTGCGCCGCGGCAGCGTGCTGTCCATGGGCGTGTTCATCTCCGCCTCCACCAAGATCATCGACCGGGCCACCGGCGAGGTCTTCATCGGCGAAGTGCCGGCCTATTCCGTCGTCGTGCCCGGCGCTCTGCCGGGCAAGCCGCTGCCGGACGGCACGCCCGGCCCCTCGCTCTATTGCGCGGTGATCGTGAAGCGCGTGGACGCCCAGACCCGCGCCAAGACCTCGATCAACGACCTGCTGCGCGACTGAATGTCGGCCGCCCTTCGGGCCCCGTGAAGGGGTGCTCGGAGGGCGGATCTGGAGCCAACCTTGCATCGCATGGGGTGCAGGTAAATTTCCCAGTGGAAAGCGGCTTGCCAGGGCGCTCTGAACCGCTATATTCCGCCGCCTTGCCAGGGCGCGGCGCTTCAACCGGCGCCGGGATTTTTTCCCGCTTTGACAAGGTCGCATGGGCACCTTTTCGCCCGGCGGCGTCATGGATCGCATGAGGGCGCGCGCGCCACCTTCGACCCAGACAAAGTTCCGCGCCGCCGCAAGGCCGGCGCTGTGGAGAGGTGGCCGAGTGGTTGAAGGCGCACGCCTGGAACGCGTGTATACGGGCAACCGTATCGAGGGTTCGAATCCCTCTCTCTCCGCCAGCTAATACCATCAAGTCATTGATTTCTAGGCGTTTTTGCAGGGTGCAGGAACATCAACCCCAGCGTGTGCCCTAGCGACAATTTAGTAGTTGGCACGGACGGCGAAGGAATCGCCCGTCGAGCCGATACACGCCCGGCAGCTCACAGACATTGGACGGCCCCAGCGCCGGGAATTTGACGTGCACCCTGTCGGGGTGCCTTGGACCTTCCAGTACTCGTTCGGACAGGAGAGCGGCGCCTTCCTCGGATCGCCGCTCTCCATAGACCGTTCGGATGAGCTCCTAGTCAAAGCTGGAATGAGAATCACAGGGAAGCGCCAGGCCCCCGACGAAAAGCACGGCCTTAGAAGGCATCAATCCTCACCGGTAGGCGCCCGCCACAATGGGGACAAGGCTTCGGTTCCGCCAGCTCGCCAGCCAGCTCCCTGAAATACCGTTGGCTTATGCAGGTTCCGCAGGACGGTATGGCCTCCTTTATGGCCGCCCAGCTATGCGCGCCAGTATCACGGCTCTTGTTTCCTCCAGCTGCGCTTCTCGGTTGGCCATTATCGTCCGCACCGATCTGAAGTGATCGCCGCAGGCGGAAAGGAGCCGTCCATGAGCCCGCGCCGTCCGCCCCCGGACGGCGCCCTTCCCTCACCAGCTGATCCTCAGCGTCCCCGACCCGCCGAAGCTGCTGTAGCTGGACGCGATCTGGCCGTCGAACGCCGCCGTGAAGCTCACATTGGCGCTCCCCGCCAGTTGCAGGCCCGCATGCACCACCGCCGCATCGCTCACAGTGGGCAAGGTGCTGCCGCCGAAGCTGAAGCCGGGCAGTTCCAGGAAGCTGCGCGACACCTCCCGGTTGGGCAGGAAGTCATGCATCCAAGCCAGGCGCAGGAACGGCGCGATGCGCAGGCCATGGTCCATGCGCGCGGCGCCGTCCAGCTGGATGCCCAGATAGGCGGGCAAGGCGGTGATGCTGGTGTTGGCATAGGCCAGTCCGCCGGACAAGGTGGCGAAATAGTCCGAGGTGCCGCCCTGCCAAACCTGCATGGGCTGCAGCGCGGCATAAGGCGTGAGGTGCGCCGTGCTGCCGGGAATGTCGAACGTGTAGCCCGCCTCGATCCGCCCGGCGAGGATGGCGCTCTGGAAACCGGTGGCGGTGAGCCCGTTCAGGCCGAGGGCGTAGAGATTGCGATCCAGGGTCGCGCTGCCATAGCCGCCATAGGCAATGCCGGACACATAGGCCGGGCCATGGCGCACCATGCCATAGACCCCGAGGCCGCCATAGCTGGTGGCCAGCGATGCGCTGGGCGCGGTGTTGCTGAACCGGCCGTCGGTGAGGTTGAGCGCGGCGCCCAGCAGCACGGGCGCACCGGGCAATTCGCCGTCGATCCCCATGGCGCCGCCATAGGCCTGGCCCGACAGGCCCGCGCCGGTGCTGGCCGTGGCCATGGTGGTGGCCCAGGCATTGCGGGCGAGCCAGCTGGTCTCGCCGTCCGTGCCCGCACCCGCCCCGCCGGAGCGCCCCGGACGCGCGCTCGGGGTGCCGATCCGCCAGCGATCCATCTGGGTGTTGATGGCATCCAGCGCCATGCTGGTCTGGTTGAGGGTGGCTTGCGGCACCAGCGACACCGCATCGCCGCCCAGAATGCCATAGGACCCGTCCAGCGCGGACAGCGTCGGCGCATTCAGCACCAGCGGCACCACCGCCTGGAAGAAGGGCGAACTGCCCCGCGCCTGCACCGCCGTCACCGCCGCCCCGATCTCGAGCCCATGGGCCGAGAGCCCCGCCGGCATGAAATTGATGGTGGTGTTCAGGGCAAGGCCGTTGCCGAGGCCGGAGAGACCGTAGGTGACCACGGCCGTATCGCCGGCGATGCGCAGGCCGTCGAGCGAGAGGCCCTGGTCCGCGCTCACGAACCCGGTCTGGGTGGTGCCCGCCGCCACCGTGCCCGGATTGACGATCTGCGGCCGCAGGGTGCCGCCGAGAGAAGCCGTCCCGGTGATGCGGAAGGCATCGGACTGGACCGTCTGCGGGCTCACCCGCACCACCAATGTTCCGCTGGCGGTCTGCACCAGGGAGCCGTTAAGGACAGTGGTGGACAGGCCGGTGGCGCCGCTCTTCAGCGTGCCGGCATTGGTGAGCACGCCGGTGCCGCCGAGGTCGAGGGACGTACCGGCGAGGATGATGCCGGACGCCAGGTTCTGCACCGTGTTCGCCGCGCCGCTGGCGAGGCTCAGATTGCCCAGCAGCGTGCCACCATTGGTCACCGCCGCATAGCCGTTGACGGTCTTGAGGGCGAGGCCGTCGGCGCCATCCACGGTGGAGATCGAGCCATTGTTGTCGAGAATGGTCTGGGCGCCGTCGCTGGTGATGCCGGTGCCGCCCGCGCCGCCGATCACGAAGGCGCCGGACGCGATGGTGATCAAAGGATCAGCATTGCCTTGCGCAGAGATGCCCGTGGCGCCGGCCCCGGTGGCGGTCACCGAACCGCCGCTGCCCAGCGTCACCTTCACATATCCGCTGGTGGCCGCACTGCCGGAGACCAGCGTCATGGTGGTGCCGTTCATGACCAGGCCGCCGCCATTGTTCACCGACTGGGCGATGAGGCCATAGGCCCCAGCGCCGGTGGCGATGATCGGCGCGTTCACCAGCACGGTCACCGTGCCGCCGCTGCCGTTTCCGGCCGGGGTGTTGCTGGTGAGGGCCGAATTGTCGGTGAACGCCGCGCCGCCGCCGCCGCCGATGGATTGCGCCAGCACGCCCACCGCATTGGTGCCGGACGTCTGAACCGCGCCACCGACCGTCACCACCACGGTGCCGCCATCCGCTGCCGTGCCGCTGCCGGCGAAATTTACCGTGCCCGCGCCCTGCCCGATGCCGCCACCACCGCCGATGGACTGGGCGATGATGCCAAGGGCCGCCGATCCGGTGGTGACAATGGGGTTTGCGGTGGTGACGGTGACCTGACCACCGGCGCCACCGCCGCTGCCGCCAAGGTTGAGAGTGTTGGCCTGCACCGTGGCAATGCCGCCACCGCCGCCGATGGACTGAGCGATCACGCCGTGGGCGAAAGCGCCGCTGGTGGTGATCTGGCCGCCGTTGAATGTGAACGAGACGGTGCCGCCGGTACCGCCCGCCGATCCGCCCAAGGTCACGGTGCCACTGAGCGCGGTGCTCGATTGGTTCTGCGCCGGCAGGCCGATGATGCCGCCGCCGCCGCCGATGGACTGCGCCACGCCCCCGAGGGCCCGTGCGCCGGACGTGGTGATCGTATCGCTGATGAGGAGGCTCACCGTTCCCCCATCACCGCTCCCGCTTCCCGACGCGCCGAGGGTGCCGGTATAACTGGAAGTCAGTGCCGTGCTGCCGTCGCCGTTCATCAGCACGCCGGCAAGGCCGCCACCGCCGGCGATGGATTGGGCCACCACGCCATAGGACTCCACGCCCGTCGTGGAGACGTAGCCGTAGTTGGCGAGGCTCACTTCGCTGGCGTCCGCACCGACGCCGCTGGTTCCGCCCAGTGAGAGCGTGACGCTGCTGGTGGCGAGATTGCCGGACACATCGGCCACGCCGGAGGCGACACCGCCGCCGCCAGCAATGGACTGCGCCACCACGGCGGGGGCGAACGCCCCGGTGGTATAGGTGTTCATCACATTGGAGACGGTCACGGTGCCGCCGATCCCGCCCGCGCCGCCATTGCCGCCGAGGGCAATGCCGCCGGCGTAGGTTGCGCCCTGCGCACTGGTGCTGCCTGCGGCCACCACATCGCTGGTGCCGCCGGCCCCGCCGCCGCCGCCAATGGATTGGGCGAGCAGGCCAATGCCACCGGCGCCGCTGGTGGTGACGACGGTGCCGTAGCCGGTGTTCAGGGTTACCGCCCCGCCCGCCCCGCCCGCGCTCCCAGTGCCGCCCAGCGCGAAGCTGGCGGTCACGTCGCTGGAGCCGTTGACGCTGCCATTGGTGACACCGCCGATGCCGCCGCCGCCGCCCACCGACTGGGCGACGAGGCCATAGGCATTCGCCCCCGAGGTGGACAGCACGATGGCGGCGCCACTCCCATTATAGGTGAGAAAGGCGGTGCCGCCGTCTCCGGCCGCCCCACCCGAGCCGCCCACGGCAAGCGCGGTGGTGACAGTGCCGCCGCCGCTGGCCCCGCCCGTGGACGAACCGCCCACCCCGCCGCCGCCGCCCACCGACTGGGCAATGATCCCCGCCGCATTGGCGCCGGTGGTGGCCAAGGAACTGGCGTCGTTCACGCTCACCGCGCCGCCATCATTGCCCGTTCCTCCCGCGCCGCCGATGCTGAGCGAGGCCGCGGTCTTGCCATTGGACGCGCTGGTGTGGCTGGAGCCGGCGGAGCCGCCGCCGCCGCCCACCGACTGGGCGAGGATCCCGGTGGCGCCGGCGCCAGAGGTGGAAATGCCGCCTTGGACGTACACGTTCACACCGCCGCCCAGTTGGCCGGTGCTCCCCGAGCCGCCGAGCGCCATCGATAGGTTTGCATTTCCGCCGCTGGCGGAGGTGGCATTGGCCGCCCCCGCCGCTCCACCGCCGCCGCCGATCGACTGGGCGAAGATGCCATAGGCATTGCTGCCACTGGTGGTGATGGTGGAATATTGCGTGACACCGACCGTCCCGCCGATGCCGCCGGTGCCGCCTGAACCACCCAGCCCCAGGCTTAGCGCATACGTGCCGCTGTTGGCATTGGTGGTGCTGGCCCCGCCCGCGCCGCCGCCGCCGCCCACCGACTGGGCGAACAGACCGTAGGACGTGGCGCCCAGGGTGGTAATAGGTGCAGAGGAGATGACGCTCACCTGCCCGCCCGCACCGCCGCCACCACCGGACCCGCCCAGGCCCATGGCCAGCGCCACGCCGTTGGAATTGGAGGTGGAGGTTCCCGTGCTGGACGCGCTGGACGATGCGCTGGAGCTGTCGCTGGTGCTGCCGCCCGTGGCCGCTGCGATCAGCGCCCCGCCGGACCCGCCGCCGCCACCCACCGACTGGGCGAAGATGCCGTAAGCGGTGGCTCCCGAGGTGGCGATGCCGGAATAGCCGTTCAGGGTGATCGGTCCGTTCACCGTCACAGCAACGGTGCCGCCGGCCCCGCCGCCGCTGCCCGAGCCGCCGAGCCCCAGCGCCAGGGACATGGTGCCGCCGGAGGAACTGGTGGTGGATGACGAACCGCCATTGCCGCCGCCGCCACCGATCGACTGCGCCACCAGGGCGCTGGAATTGTTGCCGGCGGTCTGCAAGGTGCCCAAGGTCATCACGGTCACCGTGCCGCCATCGCCGCCCGAACTGCCACTGCCGCCCATGGACAGCGAGACGCTGTGTTCATTGGCCGAGGCGTTGGCGGTGCTCGACCCGCCATTGCCGCCGCCGCCGCCCACGGACTGGGCGAACAAGGCCGCTGAATTGTCCGACGCAACCGTGGGCGCGCTGGCCCCGGCCAGCGGAATGCCGGTGAGGATCGCGGCATAATTGGTCACGGTGACCGCGCCGCCGGTGCCGCCGCTGCCCGCAGACCCGCCCAGGCCCATGGCCAGGGCATTGCCGCCGGTGGTGGTGTTCTGGCTGCCGTTGCCGCTGGCCTGGCTCGCGCCATTGCCGCCGCTCTGCCCGGCGCTGGAGGTGGTCTGGGTGCCGCTGGCGCTGCCGCTGACGGCACCGGTGGAGGCTTTGGTGGTGGAGCCGCTGGTGGACTGGGTGCCGGGCGCACTGGCCGCGACGGTGGTGGAGCCGCCAGTGCCGCCGCCGCCGCCCACCGACTGCGCGAACAGGCCGACCGCCTCCGCTCCGAGCGTATTGATATAGGTCGTGGCCGCCGTGCTGCCGCTGGTCACGGTGACGGTGTTGCCCGTGGCGCCATCGCCGCCGAGGCCGCCGAGGGCGAAGGTGACCGCCGCTTGCCCGCCGGCGGTGGTGCTGGACGATGAGCCGCCGCTGCCGCCGCCGCCGCCCACGGACTGGGCGAAGATGCCCGCCGCCTGCTGGCCCCGGGTCTGGATGTTGCCGCTGGCGGTCACCGTGACCAAGCCGCCGGTTCCGCCGGTGCCGGCCGCACCGCCGAGACTCACCGAGGCTGCATAGGAACTGCCGTCCGCATTGCTGGAGGCCGAGCCGCCGTTACCGCCGCCGCCGCCCACCGACTGGGCGAAAATGCCATCCGACAAGGTGCCGTAGGTGATGATGCTCGAGACGGACGTGACCGACACCTGGTTGCTGCTGCCGCCTTGGCCCGCCGTGCCGCCGATGGCCAGTGAGACGGCGATGCCGTTGGCCGGCTGGTCGGACTTGGCGCTGTTGGCGCTGGAGCTGGACGAGGAGAAGGAGGACGCCGCCGAGGAGACGCCGGCGACGGTATTGGCCGCGCCGGCACCCGCCACCGATGTGACGCCCCCCTGCAACTCGCTGCCCTGGCCGGCACTGGTGTTGGTGGAAGCCGCCCCGCCATTGCCGCCGCCGCCGCCGACGGACTGGGCGAAGATGCCGTCGGAATTGGCGCCGTAGGTGGTGAGCGCGCCGCCGGTGGTGACAGTCACCGTGCCGCCCGCACCGCCACCCGCGCCAAAGCCGCCGATGGCGATCCCTGCCGCATATTGATTGCTGGAGGCGGTGGCCTGCGACCAGCCGCCATTGCCGCCGCCGCCGCCGATGGATTGGGCGATGATGGCTGCGGACTGCGCGCCATAGGTGATGACGCTGTTATAGGTGAGATCTTTGTTGCTGGAGACGGTGACCGTGCCGCCGGTGCCGCCAGTGGCGCCGCCGCCACCGATGGCCACCGCCACCGACCCGGTGCTGGCGATGGCATTGGCATCGGCCGAGCCGGCATTGCCGCCGGAGCCGCCGATGGATTGCGCCAGAATGCCCGGCGCCAGATCATTGCCCAGCGTGCTGGTGCCCACCTGCACGGTGCCGGTCTGGGTCACGTTCACCGTACCGCCGGAACCGCCGGAGGCGCCGCTGCCGCCCACCGCGACCGCGGCGGAATAGCCGTCCACTTCGGACCCTGCGCCCGACAGACTGAAGGCGCGGCTCGATCCGCCATTACCGCCGGCGCCACCGATGGACTGCGCCAGGATACCCACCGACTGATAGCCCTGGGTGGAGATGCTGGCGGCGGTGACGCTGACATTGCCCGCATTCTCGCCGGCCCCGCCGCCACCGCCGGTGGCGCCCGCGCCGCCCACCGATACCTTGGCATCGCCGCCGCCGGTGGCACCGGAGCCGGCGATGGCGAAGCCGCCATTGCCGCCCGAGCCGCCGATGGATTGCGCCAGGATGCCCGGCGACTGGGACAGCAGCGTGATGATCAAATTGGTGGCGGTCACGGTGACGGTGCCCGCGCTGCCGCCCGAGCCGCCGCCACCACCCAGGGTGACGTCCGAGGCAAAGACAATGGACCCCGCCGCAGCGGCGCTGAAGCCGCCATTGCCGCCATTACCGCCGATGGACTGGGCCAGGATGCCCGGCGAAATCAGGCCATTAGTGGTCAAGCCGCCGTCGGCGCTCACCTGAACGTCCCCGCTCGTGCCACCGCCGCCGCCGCTGCCGCCCAGTCCGACGCTGGCCGCTCCGGCCCCGGCCAGCGAACCGGCAATATCCCAACCGCCGCTGCCGCCGGCGCCGCCGATGGACTGGGCGATGATGGCGGGAGACTGTTGGCCGGCGGTGGAGATGGTGCCGCTGAGCTGGCTGATGCTCACCGCGCCGGCCGTGCCGCCGGCCCCGCCGCCACCGCCGATGGTGGTGGTGGCGCTGGCGCCCGACGACAGGCCCGCGGCCACCGCAAAGCCGCCGGTGCCACCGGCTCCGCCAAGCGACTGGCCGACGAGCCCGGCCGACAGCGGCCCCACCAGGGTGACGTTTGCGCTGTTGGTGATGGTGACCGCGCCGCCGGTGCCGCCCGTGCCGCCAGAGCCGCCCACCTCCAGGCTGGCGGTGAATGATCCCGAAACCGAGCCGCCCACCGCGAAGCCGCCGGACCCACCGCCACCGCCGATGGACTGGCCCAGGATGCCGGGCGCATTGCCATAGGTGGCCGCGCCGCTGGCCACCGTCGACGTGGTGGTCACGGTGGAATAGGTGGTCGTCGCAACCTGCTCCGTCCCGTAGGTCGGCTGCTCTTCTGTATAGCAATAGTCGGTACACACATAAACCATGTGATAGCCAGTGATCACCTGCTCAGTCGTATAGGTGGTGGTCGCCACCTGCTCCGACGTGGTCTGCGTCACCGTGGCGGGCGAGACGATGTTGCCGTCGTTGGTGATGGTGACCGTGTTGGCGGAGGAACCGGCGCCGCCGCTGCCGCCCACGGCCAGGCTGGTCGCGCCCTCGAGGCTCGCATTGCCGCTGGCGGCAAAGCCGCCATTGCCGCCGCCGCCGCCGATGGACTGGCCAAGGATGATCGCCGCCCCGCCGCCGGCCGCGCTGAGGGTGCCCCCCGCATTCTCGATGTAGACGGTGTTGGCATAGTTGCCGCTGCCGCCGAGCCCGCCAATGCTCGCGCCGAGCGTCGGGCCGAGCGAGAGCGTGAGCGAGGTGGTGTAGCCGCCATTACCGCCGCCGCCGCCGATGGACTGGACGGCGATGGCGCTGGACTGGTAGCCGCTGGTGGAGATGTTGGCGGAGCCGGCGGCGCCGGAATCGGTCTTGTTATAGGCATAGGCCCAGCCGCCGGTGCCACCTGTGCCACCCGTTCCGCCGAGCGCGAGGCTCACCGCCGCCACCTCACCCGCGGTCACCGAAATGGCGGCGCCGCCATTGCCGCCGCCACCGCCGATGGACTGGGCGAGAAGGCCGGGCGAACGATCCCCCGTTGTGGTGATGTTGCTGCCCTGGTTGATGGCCGAGGCCGTGACACCATAGCCGCCGGAGCCGCCCTTGCTCCCGATGGCCAGGGCGACGGAGGCCCCCTCCGCAATGCTGCCGGCGATGCTGGCCCCGGCATTGCCGCCGCCGCCGCCGATGGACTGGGCCACGACACCGGGCGAGTCCGTGCCAGAAGTGGTGATGTTGACCCCGCCGGTCCCCGCGAAGGCGTTGCCGCCATTGCCGCCCGAGCCGCCGGAGCCGCCCACGGCGAAGGAGAAGGCCGCGATTTCGCTGCCGGACAGCGAGACGGAATAGCCGCCATGCCCGCCGCCGCCGCCGATGGACTGGGCCACAATGCCCGCCGAGCCGGTGCCGTCGGTGGTGATGGCGCCGCCGTTGAACGCACTCAGCATCAGCGCGCCGGAGGTGTTGCAGGCGGCGCCATAGTTGGCGCCGGCATCCCCGCTGGTGCAGTTCACGGTCACCGCACCGGCAGCACCGCCCGAGCCGCCCGAACCGCCGTGGGTGATCGAGGCGCCGGTCGTCAGGCTCAGCGACAGCGCCACCGCGCCGCCGCCCGTTCCGCCGCCACCGCCGATGGACTGGGCCACGATGGCGGGGGAGTTGATTTCCTGCGTGGCGATGCTGCCGGTATTGGTGACGGAGACCAGGCCGCCCGCGCCGCCATCGCCGCCTGCGCCACCCATGGCGATGGAGGCGCCGGCAATGGACGCCGCCACGCCAAATCCGCCATTGCCGCCGCCACCACCGATGGATTGCGCCTGGATGCCAAACGCGCCGCCCGCACTGCTGCTGGGCGCCGCGCCGCCATTGCAGGAATTTCCGGTGCAGATCTGCGCGGTATTGGTGACCAACACGCTTCCGGCGGCACCGCCGCCGCCGCCATCGCCCCCGGTTTCGCTGCCGCCGACCAGGACTCCGGTCACGCCGCTGCTGAACGCCAATCCACCGGTGCCGCCGCCGCCGCCGATGGATTGCGCGGCGATGCCGACGGCCGAGGCGTTGGTGAGCGTGATGGTGCCGGTATTGTTGACCGTGACGCTGCTGCCGTTCCCCGCCGGGCCACCATTGGCGCCGATCGCATTCAGCCCCGAGGAAACGCCGGCATCGCCGCCGGCGCCGCCCACGGACTGGGCTTCAATGCCGCGCGATCCCAGCCCCGCGGATACCAGGGCACCGGAATTGGTGACGCTGACGGTTCCGGCTCCCGCCCCATACCCGCCGTCGCCGCCGGAGCCGCTGCCAGTAAAGATCCAATAGCCGTTTCCGCCACCGCCGCCGCTGGCGCCGTAGCCGCCGACGCTCTGGGCATAGATCACGATGGCCTGCTGGGCCTCGATGGCGGCGGTATTTTTGACGACAACGCTTCCGCCGTCCCCGCCGGCGCCACCATTGCCGCCTTTGCCGCCGGGGCCTCCCCCGCCACCGGCGCCGCCATTGCCGCCGAGGCTGATCACGGCAAGGCCAACGGCCCCGGATGCCGTCGTGGTGACGGGCGTTGAATTGGTCAACTGGGCCAGGCCGCCCGTTCCCCCGGTGCCGCCGCCCCCACCTTGGCCGTTGTCGGTGTCCGTGCTCCCCCCGGTGCCGCCGGCGCCGCCGGCGCTGTAGACGTAGATGCCGGTACCGGAGAAATAATTCCCTGACCCGCCCGTGGTCGTGATCTGGACGGTGCCCCCGGCGCTCCCATTGGCGCCCGAGCCGCCATTCGAGTTTGCTCCCGTACAGATGACGGAATCGCTGCTGTTGCCGCCATGGCCACCGGCACCGCCGGTGCTGCCCGCGATGGCAAATGTCCCCGCATAAGAGGCACCGGCGCTTAGCGAATCCGTATAGGTCTCGGTGATCGTGGGCCCGGCGGCGCCGCCATGGCCGCCACCGACATTGGCCACCAAGCCATTTTGCGGACAGCCGTAACCATAGCTGCCCGCGCTGCCCGACCCCTGATTGTTGTTGAGATAGCTGGGACCAAGCGTGACATTGCTGGTCTGTGCCGCCGCCGGGCCGGTGGCGCAGGCCCCGGCGAGGGCGATCATCAGCGCGAGGACATGCGGATATGAGCGCGTCGACCTGCGATGGTCCAGCCCCCCAAGACGCGCCATCGCACAACCCCACGTCTCAGATGCGCCCCACGCAACACCTGCAGCTCGCCCGCAGCCACGCACCCAACGGAACAGCCGTTTCTTCACTGGCGATGGCCTCGCGTGAAGGCAACGTCACTTTCTGATATGCGGGGATTATTGCCTGATGCTTGCCGGCGCCATGGTGCAGCCCATGGTTGAGGAGTTCCGATTGTGCATAGTCCATTGTTTGGCGGCGGGGCCGTCGATCGCTTCCAGGCACACCCGCTTCTCCCTGACGCCACTTCCCTCGCCGCCGGGCTCGCCTTGGCGCGCTTCAACGGCAGCTGGCTGCGCAACCGGCTGCTGAACGATCGGGGCCGGTTCCTGCTCGCCTTGCTGCTGCTGGATCTGCACCTCAACGAATGCGGCGGGCGCGGGGTGACCGCCGGGCGGATCCGGCGCGAGGCGCTGCGCTACGACATCTGCAGCGGCGGCCGCGTGACGGCCTTCCTCGCCGCGTTGCGCTTCGGAAACTTCCTGGTGGCGGCATGCGATGTGGACGAGCGTGAAAAGCGCCTGCAACCCACGCAGGCGCTGCTCAACCTCCATCACGAGCGCTGGATGAGCTTGCTGCAGGCCATCGCCATCATGGATGCCGACGCCGTGCGCCGTGCCGAGGCCTTGCCGTCGGACGTATTTCTGTCGCGCTGCACCGGCCGGCTGGCGGAACTGTTCCGCACCGGCCTGCGCCTGCTCGATCTTGTTCCGGCCCTGCACGCCTTCGCGGAGCGGGATGCGGGGATCGCCATGCTCCTGGCGTTGTATCTTGCCGGGAGCCCCGGGGGGACGGTGACCGTGGCGGACGCGTCCCGGACCTTTTCCGTGTCACGCGCCCATGCCAGCCATGTCCTGCAAACGGCGCAGCGCAACCACCTCGCCGTCTTCCATGGCCCCCGCCTGGGCTATGCCGGAACGGCCGAGCTCAAGGCGGTCATCGAGCGATTCTATGCGGTGATCTTCGCCGTCATCTGCTACGCCATCGACGTGTGACGCACCGGCCGGAGCGTCGCCATGGCCGTCATCACGCCGCGACGCGCACCACCAGCTTGCCGAAGTTGCGGCCGTCCAGCAATCCGATGAACGCCTCCGGCGCCGCCTCCAGGCCATCCACGATATCCTCCTTGTACCGGACTTGGCCGGATGCGATCCACGCCGCCACCTCCTTGGCGAAGGCCGGTCGCTGATCGGAGAATTCGCGCTGGATGAAGCCGCGAATGAGCAGGCTCCGGCTTAGAACCTCACGCATGACTCCCGGGAGGCGGTCGGGGCCGGGGCGCGGGGCCGCATCATTATACTGGGCGATCAGCCCACAGACCGGCACGCGCGCGAAGTCATTCAGGAGCGGGAAGACCGCGTCCCAGACCGGGCCGCCGACATTCTCGAAATACACATCGATGCCGTCCGGGCAGGCGGCCTTGAGCTGCGCGGGAAAATCGGCCGCACGATGATCGACCACCGCATCGAAGCCAAGTTCATCGCGCACGAACGCACACTTTTCCGCGCCGCCTGCAATGCCGACGGCGCGGGCGCCTTTGATCTTGGCGATCTGCCCGACCGCCGACCCCACGGCCCCGCTCGCGGCCGCCACGACGACGGTCTCGCCAGGTTTGGGCTGGCCGATGGTGAGCAGTCCCGCATAAGCGGTGAAGCCAGGCATGCCGAGAACGCCCAGCGCGGTGCTCACCGGGGCGGCTGAGGGATCAAGCTTGCGCAGGCTCGCGCCCTCCGCCACGGCGAAACTCTCCCATCCGGAATGGGAGAGAACCACATCGCCTTCGGCGAAATCGGGATGACGGGATCGCACCACCCGTCCGACCGTTCCCCCTTCCATCACATCGCCGATTTCGATGGGCTTGGCGTAGGATTTTCCCGGGTTCATCCGCCCGCGCATATAGGGGTCCAATGACAGGAAGAGGATCCTGAGCAGAACCTCGCCCTCGCCGGGCGCGGGGAGCGGGGCGCTCACGAGCTTGAAATTCTCGGCCGTCGGCTTGCCGGTGGGACGGCTCGCCAGGAGGATACGGCGGTTGCTTTCGGTCATGCCCTGGTCTTTCGTTAATACTTGAAAATGATACCGCTATAATTGGAATGGATTATGAGATGAAACATTTCTGATAGCCATTTATTAATTTCTCGTCCCGAGCCCGCATGCCGTGGAACTGACTGCTCGGACGCATACCTTTGGCTGGATCGGCTCCCAGGGTGCGACGAGCCGCATCCCTGCCGACGCCCCGCCGCCGCCGATGAAAGACGAGATTTCCAGTCGATCGATCGTTTCGCAGCGCGGACGCACCTGAGCGCGTGATCAGTTTTTTCGCCCGCGGCCGTGATCTCTCGCGCTGAAGCCTCACGCCGGATGCCTCAAGGCGGCGAACGATCCGCGGTGCGCCGACAGGTCGCTGGAGAGGCCAGCGGCCTCGAGGATGCCGCGCCGTTGCCGGACCTGCTCACTCAAGCTGCGGTGGGCACCTTCGGCGCCGACCGGGCACGGGAGATGGTACATCTGGGACGGTGTACGCCCTCATCTGCGTCCCCTGCGTTTTCCTTACCCCACCGGAAACCCCTTCGCTCGAAAACGCTTAGAGCGCGGTGCGCGCGCGGATGGCGGCGGACAAGGTGCCCTCGTCCAGATGATCCAGTTCCCCGCCCACCGGCACGCCCTGGGCGAGGCGCGAGACCTTCACCGCCGTCTCGCGCAACAGGTCGGTGATGTAATGGGCGGTGGTCTGGCCATCCACGGTCGCCCCCAGCGCCAGAATCACCTCGCCCACATGGCCGTCCCGGACCCGCGCCAGAAGCGAGCCGAGGTTGAGGTCGTCCGGGCCGATGCCGTCCAAAGGCGAGAGCACGCCGCCGAGCACGTGATATCTGGCATTGATGGCGCTGGCGCGCTCCAGGGCCCACAGGTCCGCCACATCCGCCACCACCACCAGCACATGGGGATCGCGGTGCGGATCGGTGCAGACGGTGCAGGGATCGCGGGTATCCACATTGCCGCAGACCCGGCACACCACGATCTTGCCCAGCGCCTCGCCCAAAGACGCGGCCAGCGGCGCCATCAGGGTCTCGCGCTTCTTGATCAGATGCAGCGCCGCCCGCCGCGCCGAGCGCGGCCCCAGCCCCGGCAGGCGGGCTAGCAATTGGATCAGGCGCTCGATTTCAGGGCCGGCGACCGCTCGGGACATGGAGGGGAGCACTCTTGTGAGGGGCAGCCCCAGATGTAGCGCGCCCCGCCGCCCGCGCCAACCAACGCACCGACGCAGGCCCTCCCCGCGCAGCGGCCTGTATCTGGCATGGGGAATGCCAGAGTTTCTTGCCTGCACGGCGGGCAAGCTGCTACAAATTTATGCAAATAGCGTGCGACAGGCGCGGGATGGCCGGCTGTCGTCGGGGCCCATGCCGAGACCGCACGGGCGCCGCAGGAGGATTTTCCGTGCACCCACTGCTGTTGCGCCTGATCCCGGCCCTTGGATCGGTGAGCATTGCCGAGCGGGTCCGGGCGGGGGTGGGCGCCCTGATCGGCATTCTGCTCACCGGCCTCGTCACCCGGCTGGCGTTGGGGGAGAGCGCCGCGGTGCCGCTGCTGATCGCCCCCATGGGCGCATCCGCCGTCCTGCTGTTCGCGGTCCCCGCCAGCCCGCTGGCCCAACCCTGGTCGATCCTCGGCGGCAATCTGGTGGCCGCGCTGGTCGGGGTGACGGCGGCGACCTGGATCACCAGCCCGTTCCTGGCCGCCGCCGTGGCGGTGGGCGTTGCGCTGGCGCTGATGCTGTCGCTACGCTGCGTGCACCCGCCCAGCGGCGCGGTGGCCCTCACCGCCGTGCTCGGCGGACCGGCGGTGACCGCGGCCGGTTATGGCTTCGTGCTGGTCCCGGTGCTGCTGAATTCGGCCATCCTGCTGGCGGTGGCGCTGGCATTCAACCCGCTCACCGGGCGGCGCTATCCCCATCTCGCCGCGCCCGCGGCACCGGCGCAGGACCCGCCGGCCCAGCCGGCCCTCGGCGTCTCGCGCGCGGACGTCGCCGCCGCGCTGAGCGACTATGGCGAATTGCTCGACGTGGACCCTGCGGACCTGGAAGACCTGCTGCAGCGGGCGCAGGTCCGCGCCTTTCAGCGCCGCTCGGGCGAAATCACCTGCGCCGACATCATGACCCGCGATGCGCTTGCGGTGTCGCCGGGAACCCCGATCAGCGAGGCCTTCGCCCTGCTGCGCTCCGGCCGCATCAAGGTGCTGCCGGTGACCACGGAGACCGCCCGCGTGGTGGGCGTGTTGACCCAGACCGATCTGCTGGACAAAGTGGAGTGGAGCAGCAAGGGGCCGCGCCTCGGCTTCCTGCGGCGGGCGCGCCAGTCGCTTCAGCGCGGCCGGGCGCTTGATGCCGTGGTGGGAGAAATCATGACCACGCTCGTGCACACCGTGACGCCCCAGACCCGCATCGCCACCCTGGCCCCCTTGATGGCCCAGAGCGGGCTGCACCACCTTCCCGTGGTGGACGACAATGGCCAGTTGGCGGGCATCGTCAGCCAGGCGGACCTGATCACCGCCTTGATCCACGACCGGGGCGCCGACCGCGCGATGACCGGCGCAGCCGCCACGGCCCGCGCCTCATGACCGGCCTGGCCCGCACCGGCACCATCGACGAGACCACCATCGCCCGCCTGGTGGACACCTTCTATGCCCGGGCGCGGGCAGATGCCCAGCTCGGCCCGGTGTTCACGGCGGCGGTGGAGGATTGGCCCACGCACATGGCCACCCTCAAGGCCTTCTGGTCGTCGGTGATGCTGCGCAGCGGCCGCTACAAGGGCAATCCCTTCGCGGTCCACAAGGCGCTGCCGCTCCAGCCGGAGCTGTTTGCGGTGTGGTTGGGCCTGTGGCGCGCCACCACGGGGGACATCTTCACCCCCGAAGCGGCGGCGCTGTTCGACCAGAAGGCACTCCAGATCGCGCAAAGCCTCAAGGCCGGGCTGTTTCCCTTCCGGCCGCAGGAGGCTGGCGCGCCGCTGTGAGGCGCCGCCCGCCCTGTCAGAACAGGTTGAGGCCCGGCGGGATCGGCAAGCCGCCGGTGAGATCCTTCATCTTTTCCGCCAGCACCTTCTCGGCCTTGCCGCGGGCATCGGCCAGCGCCGCCACCAGCAGGTCTTCCAGGATCTCGCCCTCGTCGGGCTTGAGCAGGCTGGGGTCGATGCGGATCGCCTTCACCGCGCCCTTGGCGGTCACGCGCACGCTCACCAGCCCGCCGCCGGCGGCGCCGTCCACCTCGACGGTCTCCAGTTCGGCCTGAATCTGCTGCATGCGGCCCTGCAGTTCCTTGGCCTGCTTCATCATGCCCATGATGTCCATGGTGGGTCTCCCGGAGCGCGTGGTGAACGGAATATCGTGCTGGTTTAGAGCGGCCCCGCGCGCGGATGTCCAGCCCGGCGGCGGTGTCACAGGCCGCGCAGCGCGTCGCGCCGGACCAGCCGGGACAGCAGCCGCACCACCGCCGGCCGGGCCGCATGGGCGCGGGCGGCGCGGATCGCGCTGATCTCGCGCGGATAGGACAATGCGTGCGGGCTCAGCTCCATGGCCCGCATCACCGCCGCTTCCGCCTCGTCCCAGCGACCCGCCTTCATCAGGAAGCGCCGGTATTCAAACAACAGCGGAATATGGTCCGGCAGCAGGGCCATCGCCTCGGCAAAGCGCACCTCCGCTTCCGCCCAGGCGCCATGGGCCGCCAGCACCCGGCCATGGGCCACAAGGTACCAGGGATCGTTCGGCGCCAAGGCCACCGCTTGTGCGGCGAGGGCCAGCCGCCGCGGGCCGGCCAGACGCGGCAGGCGCAGGGCGCGGGTGGAGAGATAGCGCGCCGAGGTGTCCCGCAGCGCGCGCACCCTGACCTCGCATGCGGCGGGATCGAAGCGGCCGGCGGCGATGGCGCGGATCGTCGGCCCGAGCAGCCCCAGCTCCTGCAGCAACGTGATGCAGGGATGCCCGCCATCGGGCAGGCGCACAGGGCGGGCGCGCATCTCCCGACCGATCAGCCGGGCATGGCGCCGGTCCTGCGCCTTGGAATCGTAGAATAGAAACGCCTCGGCCTGCGCGCCCACCGGCAACTGGTCCCAGAGCTGTGGCAGCCCTTCGGCCAACCGGCGCCACCGCCGCTCCCAGGGCACCCGCGCCGGGTCGATGCTGTATTGCGGGGAAAAGGCGATCACCCGCGCCGCATTCAGCACACCGGAAAAGCGATAGGCGGCATAGCCGCCCATGCTGCTGCCATAGGTGATGACCGGGCGCTCTGGCGCGATCCGTGCGCGCACCTGGTCCAGCGCTGTCCGCATCTGCGGATATTGATACCACGCATTGGTGGTGTGGATGACGTGGTAGGTCTCGAAGCCGTGCTTGGCCAGGAAGGCCTCGCCAAATCCCGCACGGCCCGGCGGGAGGGGATCGCCCAGCGAATCGAAGGTCACGAACACCGGGCCGTCATCGGCGCCCGGCACCCGCACGACCTCGAACTCAGGCGCCCTGAAGACCTGTTCCCGCATCAATCTGGCGCCCCCACCGGACACCCCCACCTAGCCACAGAACGGCGCACAGCTTCGACCCCCGCTCAATCGAACGGTGACAGCCCGCCATCCTCGTCCAGGTCCGCGCCGGTCTCATCCTCCACCGGAGCGAGGGCGTGGTCGGCCACCTCCTCCCGCGTGCGCACGTCGACGATCTGGGCGCCGGGAAAGTGCGCCAGCACGGCGGCCACCAAAGGATTGGCGCGGATGCCGTCCTCGCGCTGCTCGCGCTGCTCCTTGGCCAGTTCCGCCAGGGTCGGCCCGCCCTCCCGCGAGGACAGCGACACCAGCCAGCGCCGGCCGGTCCATTCCCCGAGCTTGCGGGAGAGATCCTGCACCAAGGTGGCACTGCCCCCCGCGCCGAGCGCGATCTCGATGCGCCCCTCCTCGAAATGCACCGGGCGGGCGTAGGTCTCCACCGCGTGCTTGAGCATGAGATCGCGGTTATGGCTGGCGAGCGTCACTACGTCCTTCAGGCTGGCGAGCTGCGGCCCCGCCGCCACCACCGGCTGGGCCACCACCCGCACCGGCATGGGGTCGGACTGGGTCGCCAGGGCCAGCCGGGCGCCACCGCCCGAGCCGCCCCCGGACGGGCCGGACGACGGCGGCCGGGGCTGGGACGGCGCCGCAGGCGCCGCGCCCGCCGGCTGATCCTTCAATTGCCGCAACGCTTCGTCCGGGGTGGGCAGGTCGGCGGCATAGCCCATGCGCACCAGCACCATTTCGGCGGCCTGGGCGGGCTTGGCCGCCTGCTGCACCTCGGCGATGCCCTTGGACAGCATCTGCCAGGCGCGGGAGAGGATGCGCATGGACAAGGCCTGCGCCATCTCGGTGCCCCGCAGTCGCTCGGCTTCCACCAGAGCGGCGTCGGCGCCGCTGTCGGGCACGATCTTCAGCCGGGTGACCAGATGGGTGAATTCCGCCAGATCGGTGAGGATCACCGCCGGATCGGCGCCGGAATCATATTGGTCGCGGAATTCCGCCAGCGCGCGGGCCATGTCGCCCCGCATCAGCGCGTCGAACAGATCGATCACCCGCGCCCGGTCGGCCAGTCCCAGCAGCCGGCGCACCTCCTCGCCGGTGACCGCGCCGCCGCCATGGGCGATGGCCTGATCCAGCAGCGAGAGCGCATCGCGCACCGAGCCTTCCGCCGCCCGCGACACGATGGACAGCGCCTCAGCCTCCACCGCCACGTCTTCCTTGGCGCAGATGCCCGACAGGTGGCTGGCCAGCACGCCCGCCTCCACCCGCCGCAGGTCGAAGCGCTGGCAGCGGGAGAGCACAGTGACCGGCACCTTGCGGATCTCGGTGGTGGCGAAGATGAATTTCACATGCTCGGGCGGCTCTTCCAGGGTCTTCAGCAGGCCATTGAAGGCCGCGGTGGAGAGCATGTGCACTTCGTCGATGATATAGACCTTGTAGCGCGCCATCACCGGGCGATAGCGCGAGCCTTCGATGATCTCGCGGATGTCGTTGATGGAGGTGTTGGACGCGGCGTCCATCTCCATCACGTCCACATGGCGGGATTCGATGATGTCGCGGCAGTGCTTGCCCATCACCGACAGGTCCAGCGTCGGCCCGCCGCCGCCCTCCATGGGCTCATAATTCAGCGCACGAGCCAGGATGCGGGCGGTGGTGGTCTTGCCCACGCCCCGCACGCCGGTGAGGATATAAGCCTGCGCGATCCGCCCCGAGGTGAAGGCATTGGACAGGGTGCGGACCATCGCCTCCTGGCCGATCAGATCGTCGAAATTCTGCGGCCGGTATTTGCGCGCCAGCACCCGATAGGGCGTGGAGGCGGCAGTGGCGGGAGCCGGAGGAATCGCGGGCGGAGCCAGAACGGGCGGGGCAGCGGCGGGAGCGGCGCTCACCACGGGCGCCATCGCGGGGGCCTCGATCGCAGGCGGCGCAGTTGGCGCGGGAGGCGGCGCCTCGGCACGCGGCGGCGCGACGGCCGGAGGGGCACCAAGGTCGAATGCTGGCATGTCGTCGGGGAGATCGGCGCTCATGGCGCCTTCATAGCATCCCGAACGAGGAATGCGGCAGGGGGATCGGACGGGGAGAGCGACAATCCACCGGCAGCGTCCGCGCCTTCCGCATGAGGACCGGCATCGCCAAAGGCGGTGGCCGGAACGTCCTCAAGACGGTCGCGGCATGTAACCCAGCGCAAAAGCGAAAGGTGGGAGGCTGATCGGCAACCCGAGACGGGCTCGTTGGGGCTGCTTCCTTCCGGACCTGACCCGGTTGGCGAGTGGCTCGTCCACCGCCAACCTCCCATCCCCTATATCGTCCGCTCGCGCGGGTTTGGCAAGCGGGGGCGCGGCCCCTGTGAATGGCTGTGCATAGCGGTGCGCGAAACCGCGCCTCCGAGCCGGGCAATGCGGCGCATCGGCCATCCGCCCACCGCATGCCCTAACGGCAGGAGCGCAAGGACGGCAAGGCCTGCGCGCGATCCCGCCAAGGTTCATAGCTTGCCTCTGTCCGGCGCCCGTGCCACGGTCCCTGGACCTGCTTGCCTCCCTCTCCAGGCCCCATGTTCTCATCCTCCTCTTCCGAACTCGGCCCCTGGCCGGCCCTCGGCTATACCGACAGTCCGCTGGATCGTGCCGCGCTTCGGCGCGGTGAAGCCGCCGCCCTGGCGCAGCAGCCGGATGCGCGCGCCTATCTGCTCGGTGGCGAACTGGTGGTTGCCCGCCCGGTGGCCGGCGCGGACTGGCACGATCCATTGTTCGACATGCCCACCGCGCGGGAGTTGGGCGGCGTATCGCCGCTGTTCCTCGGGCTGGAGAATGGCGCGCCCCGGTTCGGCCTGACCTTTCCGCCGGAAAACCGCGAGCCCCTGGAGGCCAAGGGCCTGTTCGTGAGCGATCTGCGCACCATCGCCGTGGGGAGCATGGTGGCGCCCCGGCATCTGGGGCCGATCGCCTGCGCCAAGGCGCTCGGCGCCTGGCACACCCGCCATGGCTATTGCTCCAACTGTGGCACCCCGACGCGGATGATCGAGGCTGGCTGGCGCCGCGACTGCCCGTCCTGCGGCGGCCAGCATTTTCCCCGCACCGACCCGGTGGTGATCATGCTGACCTATGTGGGCGACCGTTGCCTGCTGGGCCGCCAGCCGCGCTTTGCCCCGGACATGTGGTCGTGCCTGGCCGGCTTCGTCGAGCCCGGCGAGACCATCGAGGACGCGGTGCGGCGCGAAACCCTGGAAGAGGCCGGCATCGCCACCGGGCGCGTCGCCTATCGCCAGACCCAGCCCTGGCCCTTCCCCATGTCGTTGATGATCGGCTGTCTGGCGGAAGCCATCTCCACCGACATCGTGATCGATCCGCTGGAACTGGAAGCCGCCCGCTGGTTCACCCGCGCCGAAGCCGCCGCCATGCTCACCCGCACCCATCCCAGCGGGCTGTTCGTGCCGCCGCCGGTGGCCATCGCCCACCATCTGATCCGCGCCTTCGTGGAAGGCCAGACGGTCTGAGGCCCCGCTTGCGCGGCGGCTTATTCTCGGCACCATTGCACAGTCAAACCACGCGGTTTTGAGCCGCGCAGGCGCAGGGGTCTCCGTGACATCCGAAGGAAAAAGTGGCGCCACGTCTGCGGCGAGGAACACGGGCGGGAGCCTTCGGGGCCGAATCACCCGCGCCCTGCGCCCGCTGCGCCACTTCGTCATCGCGGAGCCCGGCACCGCGCCACGCGCCCGACGGCGCCCGACCAATCTGGTCTATGGCCTGGACGACAAGGTGCCTGCCGGCGCCCTGGTGGCACTGTCCGGCCAGCACGCCATGCTGGCCCTGACCTTCCTGATCTATCCTCTGGTGGCCGCCACCGAGGCGCACCTGCCGGAAACGCAGATCCACGCCATGCTCACCGCCTGCGCCATGTGCATCGGCCTCGCCACGGTGCTGCAATGCGCGCGCTCGCGCTTCGGCAGCGGCTATCTGGCGGTGCATGTGCCCTCCCCCGGCGCCCTGCCCCTGGCCATCCAGGCCCTGGCTTTGGGTGGGGTCGGGCTGATGGCGGCCACCACCTTGCTCATCGGGGTCAGCCAAGTGTTCGTCGCCCGGCTGGTGCGGCCGCTGCGGGTGGTGCTGCCGCCGGAGGTGTGTGGGGTGGCCGTCACCATGCTGGGCGTCTCGCTCGCGGACCCCGCCCTGCGCCGGGCCATGGGCTTGTCCGCCGGCAACCTCACCGTGGCGACCGCGCCGTTGCTGGTGAGCCTGCTCACCGTGGCGCTGATCGTGTCGGTCACGGTGTTCGCGCCCCGGCGCCTGAAACTGTTCGCGGTGCTGATCGGCGCCTCGGCCGGCTGGGCGCTGGCGGCCTATCTGCACCTGGAGCGCCCGGACAGCGCGGCGGTGCTGGCCTCCGCCGCCTGGATCGCGCTGCCGCAGGTGCATCTGCCGTCGCTGGCCATCGAGCCGAGCCTGCTGCCGCTGGCCGCCATCATGATCATGATGAATCTGGTGGACGTGCTCAGCGTCACGGTCTCGCTGGAAAAGATGAACGACGCCGACTGGCGCCGCGCCGACATGCGCGCGGCGGGACGGGCCGTGACCACCTGCGGCATCGCCAATGTGCTCAACGGCCTGACCTCCGGCTTCCAATCCGGCCTGTCATCCTCGGCGGTGGGGTTGGCCTTTGCCACCGGCGCCACGGCCCGGATCATCGGCATCGTCGCCGGATCTTTGATCTTCGCCACCGCCTTCTTTCCCAAGGCGATCATCGCCCTGACGCTCATTCCCTCGCCGGTGATCGGCGGCATCCTGCTCTACACCACCGCCTATCTGCTGGTGGCGGGCATGGAACTGGTGCTCTCCCGCCGGCTCAGCGAGCGGCGGGTGTTCCTGGTGGGATTATCGATCCTGGCGGGGCTGGCGGTGGCCTTGCTGCCCATCAAGGGGCAATTTCCGCTCTGGGCGCAGCCGCTGGTGTCGACGCCCATGAGCGTGTCCGCCTGCACCGCCATCGTGCTCAATCTTTTGTTTCAGATCGGCATTTCGCGCGAAAGCGGGATCAAGGTGGCTTTGGGTGACAACCCCTTCACCACCGCCCGCGACTTTCTGGAGCGCCAGGGCGATCTGTGGGGTGCGCGCCGCGATGTGATCGCCGCCGCCATTCCGGTCACCGCCCAGGCGCTGGAAATGCTGCACGACAACGGCATTGCCGAGGGCGATGTGGAGCTGCGCGCCCGCTTCGACGAGACTCATCTCGACGTCTATCTGCTGTATGATGGCGCCCCCATGGAGGCGCCCAAATCCCGCCCGGCGCCCGAAGCGCTGCTGGGGGACGCCAAGGAGGTGGCCTCGTTCGCCGCCTATATGCTCCAGCGGCTCTCCGACCGAGTCACCTTCGGCCAGACCGGCGGCCGCTCCCGCGTGGCGCTGCGCTTCGACCATTGAAGCGCAGCGCGTGGTGGCGGCGCTCAGCCCTTGGGACCGCGGGTAAAGCGGAACGGGTTGGCCGGATAGACCCCGAGAATGCGCACCTCGCGGGAGAAGAACGAGAGCTCCTCCAGTGCCAGCTTCAGGGCCGGATCGTCCGGGTGGCCATCCACGTCCGCATAGAATTGGGTGGCGGTGAACTCGCCATCCACCTGGTAGGATTCCAGCTTGGTCATGTTCACCCCATTGGTGGCGAACCCGCCCAGCGCCTTGTAGAGCGCCGCCGGCACGTTGCGCACCCGGAACAGGAAGGTGGTCATGACCGGCCCGTTGCCCGCCGCCGCCCAATCCGCCTCGCGCTGGAGAATGACGAAGCGGGTGGTGTTGTGGGCCTCGTCCTCGATATTCTCGGCCAGGATCTCCAGGCCGTAGATCTCCGCCGCCAGGCGCGGGGCGATGGCGGCGCGGGTGATGTCGCCGGCGTCGGCAATCTCGCGAGCGGAACCGGCGGTGTCGCCGCCCACCACCGCGGTGAGGCCCAGGGTGCGAATCGCCTTGCGGCACTGGCCCAGCGCCATCACGTGGCTCTGCACGGTCTTTACCGTGGACAGGCTCGCCCCCTTCACCGCCATCAATTGATGCGACAGCGGCAGGAAGAACTCGCCCACGATCTGCAGCGACGAGCGCGGCATCAAATGGTGGATGTCCGCCACCCGGCCGGCGACCGTATTCTCGATCGGGATCATGGCCAGATCGGCGCTGCCCCCGTCCACCGCCAGGAAGGCATCCTCGAAGGTGGGACAGGGCACCGCCTCATAGGCGGGATAGACCTGCTGGCAGGCGATATGGGAATTGGCGCCCGGTTCGCCCTGAAACACGATGCGGCGGCTCATGCCTGTTCTCCTGATTGGCCCTCGACCGCCAGCAGCGCGCGGGCGCGGGCAAGATGCTCGGTGGTATCCACCCCCAGGGGCACCGCATCCACCACCGCCACGTCGATGCGCATGCCCGCTTCCAGCGCGCGCAATTGCTCCAGCTTCTCGCGCAGTTCCAGCGGCGAGGGTGGTAGCGACACGAACCGCTCCAGCGCGGCCCGGCGATAGGCATAAAGCCCGATGTGGTGATAGAGCGGCCCCTCGCCATACGGCGCGGTGGCGCGGGTGAAATAGAGCGCCCGCAAGCGGTCGGCGGCTATGGGCGTGCCCACAACCTTGACCACATTGGGGTCGGTGCGCTCGTGGGGCTCGGTGATGATCGCGGCCAGGGTGGCGATGTCGGCGTCGGTCTCCGCCAGCGGGGCCAAGGCGGCGCGGATGGTCTGCGGCGCAATGGTGGGCAGGTCGCCCTGCACATTGACCACGATTCGCACCGCGCCATGGGGGTCCAGCACACCCAGCGCCTCGAAGATGCGGTCGGAGCCGGAGGGGTGGTCGGCGCGGGTCATCACCGCCTCGAAGCCGGCGGCGCGGACCGCATCGGCGATCTCCGCGGCGTCGGTGGCCACGGCCACCCGGCCGATGCCGGCCGCCGCGGCGCGGCGCGCCACCTCGACGATCATCGGCCGTCCGCCCACGTCGGCCAAGGGTTTGCCGGGCAGCCGGCTCGCCGCCATGCGGGCTGGAATGAGCACCAGGACTTCGGAACCCGCCATGGGATCGCCGACCTTTGAAAAAGCCGCCGGCAAAAAAGGCGCCGGGGAACGTGGCATTGGGGCGCGCCTTATACGGGTTGCGCCCGCCCAATCAAAGTGATTAGTTCCGATCCGCTGCGCGGGGCTCCGCGTGGAAAACCATGTTTTTCGAACGCGCGTTTGGTTGCGACGTTGAGGGGCTCCGGGGAGCGAAGCGCCGATGGACAGTTTTGAATTGAACAAAATCGCGGGTGCAGTGCTGGGCACCCTGACGCTGACAATCGGCCTCGGCATCGTCTCCGAAATCTTGTTTGCGCCTGAAGCTCCCGCGAAGCCCGGCTATGAGATCGCCGTTCCGGAAGGCCCCACCGAGGCGCAAGCCCCGGCCAAGGCCGCCGATGTGCCGATCGCGCAGCTCCTGCCCACCGCCTCGGTGGAAAAGGGCGCCAATGTCGCCAAGCGCTGCGGCGCTTGCCATAACTTCGTCGAGGGCGCCGGCGCCAAGGTCGGCCCGGATCTCTATGCGGTGGTGGGTCGCAAGAAGGCCAGCGTCGCCGGCTTCTCCTATTCGGCGGCTCTGACCGCCAAAGGCGGGGACTGGACGTTCGACGATCTGAACGCCTTCCTCACCAATCCCAAGGGCTACGTGCCCGGCACCGCCATGGCGTTCGCCGGCATTCCGAAGGAAAGCGAGCGCGCCGACCTGATCGCCTATCTCAACACGCTGTCCCACAGCCCGCTGCCCTTCCCGAAGGAAGCGGCCGCGGCTCCGGCGGACGCCAAGCCGGCGGCAGCTCCGGCCAAGTGATGGCCTGACGTGAGCGCGGCACGAGGGGCGAATCACCCCTGTCGCGACTGACGCTGGCGGGTCTCACGCAATTGTCACACCATGGGCCGGTCCGCGAGGATCGGCCCATTTTCTTATCCGCCGCGGAAAATCGGCTCCGGTCGCGGGGCGCAGGGTGCGTGAACAGCCGCGCCTGCCTTGTTTCTGCCGTCGCGTCAGGGCCGATATGCGGCTATCCCTTACCCGCCCGGTCTGGCGGGTGCGCATACCGGAGTGCCCGATGCATCTGATGGTCCGCAGGCTCGCTGTCGCCGCCGCTTTTCTCGCCTGCGCCGCCCCGGCTCTGGCGCAGCCGGCCCAGGCGCCATTCCGGGCCGCCGCCTCGCTCATGGGCGACCCGAAGTATCCGCCGGACTTCAAGCATTTCGACTATGTGAACCCCAACGCCCCCAAGGGCGGCGTGGTGCGCTTCGGCGCCGATGGCACCTTCGACAGCTTCAATGTGATCATCCCGCGCGGCACGCCGGGCGCCGGCATCACCCTGATCTATGACACCCTGACCACCCAGTCCCGCGACGAGGTCGCCAGCGCTTACGGCCTCATCGCCGAGGGGCTGAGCTATCCTGCCGACTTTTCCTCGGTAACCTATCGCCTGCGCCCGCAGGCCAAATGGCAGGACGGCACCCCCATCACCCCGGACGACGTGGTGTGGTCGTTCGACGTGCTGACCAAGAACAACCCGCAGCAGGCGTTCTATTATCGCCATGTGAAAAGCGCCGCGAAGACCGGCGACAACGAGGTGACCTTCACCTTCGACCAGGGCGGCAATCGCGAATTGCCGCAGATCGTCGGCGAGATGATGGTGCTGCCCAAGCATTGGTGGACCGGCACCGACGGCACCGGCAAGAAGCGCGACATCACCCAGGGCACTCTGGAAGCCCCGCTGGGCTCGGGCGCCTACAAGATCAAGTCCTTCGTCCCCGGCCGCACCATCGCCTATGAGCGGGTGAAGGACTATTGGGGCGCGAGCCTGCCTGTGAACGTGGGCCGGAACAATTTCGACGAGATCCGCTACGAATATTACCGCGACGACACCGTCGAGATCGAAGCCTTCAAGGCCGATCAGTATGACTGGCGGGTAGAGACCTCGGCCAAGAACTGGGCCACCGCCTATGATTTCCCCGCCCGCAAGGAGGGCAAGGTGGTGCTCGAAATGTTCGAGAACCGCGCCTCCGGCATGATGCAGGCCTTCATCCCCAATTTGCGCCGGGCCAAGTTCCAGGATCCGCGGGTGCGCCGGGCGCTGAACTATGCCCTCGATTTCGACGGCATGAACCACACCTTGTTCTTCGACCAATACACCCGCGTCTCCAGCTATTTCTCCGGCACCGAACTGGCCTCCTCCGGGGTGCCCGCCGGCGCCGAGCTGGAGATCCTCAATACGGTGAAGGACAAGGTGCCCGCGGGCGTGTTCACCGCCCCCTACACCAATCCCGACACCCCCTCCGAACAGTCGCGCCGCACCAATCTGCGCCAGGCCGCCGACCTGCTGAAGCAGGCGGGCTGGGAGGTGAAGGGCAAGCAACTGGTCAATGCCAAGGGCGAGGCCTTCACCCTGGAGATCCTGCTGGCCAGCCCGGCCTTCGAGCGCGTGGCGCTGTTCTACAAGCCGGCGCTGGAGCGGCTCGGCATCCAGGTCTCGGTGCGGCTGGTGGACAGTTCGCAATATGTGAACCGGGTGCGGGCGCGCGATTTCGACATGATCATCACCGGCTGGGGCCAGTCGCTCTCGCCCGGCAATGAGCAGCGCGACTATTGGGGCTCGGAGGCCGCCGACCGCGAAGGCTCGCGCAATTTCGGCGGCATCAAGGACCCGGCGGTTGATGCGCTGGTGGACAAGGTGATCTACGCCAGCGACCGCGCCCAACTGGTGGCCGCCACCCACGCCCTCGACCGGGTGCTGCTGTGGAACGATTATGTCATCCCCGCCTGGACGCTGGGCTACACCCGCACCGCCCGCTGGGACCGCTTCGCCCATCCCCCGGTGCTGCCGCAATATTCCTATGAGTTCCCCGACATCTGGTGGTGGGATGCGGACAAGGCCGCCAAGGTCGGAGAGGCGAAATGAGCCACGGCGCGGGGGCTTGCGATCGCCGCACGGTGCTGCGTCTCGCGGCCGGCGGCGGCGCGTTGGCGCTGCTGCCCGGTGCGGCCTTCGCCCAAGGCGCGCCGGCAACGCCCGCCGCTCCGGCAGCCGTCATGCAGGAGCGGCACGGACTCTCCTCCTTCGGGGAGTTGAAATATCGCAAGGATTTCCGGTCGTTCGACTATGTGAACCCGGCCGCGCCCAAGGGCGGGACCTTCTCGCAGATCGGCCCGACCGCCGCCTATAACCAGTCGTTCCAGACCTTCAATTCGCTCAATGGCTATATCCTGCGCGGCGATGCCGCCCAGGGCCTCGCGCTGGTGTTCGACAGCCTGATGGTGCGCGCTGCCGACGAGCCCGATGCGGTCTATGGGCTTCTGGCGTCCGCCGTCGCCATTTCCGACGATGGCCGTACCTATCGCTTCCGCCTGCGCCCGGAAGCCCGTTTCTCCGACGGCTCGCCGCTCACCGCCGAGGATGTGGCCTTCTCGCTCACCACCTTGAAGGCCCAGGGCCATCCGCTCATCCGCCAGGCGCTGCGGGAATTCACCGGCGCGGAGGCGGATGGACCGGGCACCGTGGTGCTGTCCTTCACCGCCCAGCGCCCGCGCGACATTCCCACCTATGCCGCCAGCCTGCCGATCTTCTCCAAGGCCTATTACGCGAAGCACAAGTTCGAGGAGACCACCCTCGATCCGCCGCTGGGCTCGGGGCCCTACAAGGTGGGCCGGTTCGAGGTGGGGCGGTACATTGAATATGATCGGGTGCGGAACTATTGGGCCGCCGATCTGCCGGTGAACCGCGGCCGCTACAATTTCGATACCCTGCGCTTCGAGTATTTCCGCGACCGGGAAGTGGGCTTCGAGGCCTTCAAGGCCCATGCCTATCTGTTCCGCGAGGAATTCACCTCCCGCGCCTGGGCGACCCAATACGACTTTCCCGCGCTCAAGGACGGCCGCGTCAAGCGCGAGGTGTTGCCCGACGAGACCCCGTCGGGCGCGCAGGGCTGGTTCTTCAACACCCGCCGGGCGAAATTCGCCGATCCGCGGGTGCGCGAGGCGGTGGGGCTGGCGTTCGATTTCGAATGGACCAACAAGAACCTCATGTACGGCCAATATGACCGCACGTGGTCGTTCTTCCAGAACTCCGACCTCATGGCCAAGGGCGAGCCCTCCGCCGCCGAACTGAAGCTGCTGGAGCCGTTCCGCGACCAGTTGCCCCCGGACGTGTTCGGCGAGCCCTATGTGCCCCCGGTCAGCGACGGCTCCGGCCAGGACCGAGCCCTGCTGCGCCGCGCCGCCGGCCTGCTCAAGGACGCCGGCTATGTGATCCAGCAGGGCCGGCTGGTGGACGCCAAGGGCGCGCCGCTGCAGATCGAGTTCCTGGACGATGACGGCGGCCTGGAGCGCCACACCTCGCGCTTCATCGGCAATCTCAAGATCCTCGGCATCGACGCCAGCTTCCGGCTGGTGGACCCGGCGCAATATCAGTCCCGGCTGAAGGACTTTGATTTCGACATCGTCACCCGGCGCTATTCGGTCTCGCTCAATCCCGGTGAGGAACTGCGGGCCTATTTCGGCAGCGAGGCCGCGCGCACGCCGGGGGCCAACAATCTGTCGGGCATTTCCAGCAAGGTCATCGACGGCCTGATCGCCGACGCCCTGGCCGCCCAGACCCGGCCGGAACTGGTGACCGCCTGCCACGCCCTGGACCGGGTGCTGCGGGCCGGGCGCTATTGGGTGCCGCACTGGAACAAGGCCTCGTTCTGGATCGCCTATTGGGACGTGTTCTCGCGCCCGCCGGTCAAACCCAAATATGATCGCGGTGCGCTGGATACCTGGTGGCGGACGCAAGGCGTGGCCGATCCCGCATCCGCGCCGGCCCCGGCGCAAAAGGACGGTTGACGCGGCGCGCCCGCATACCGCACGGTCCGGTCGTGTTCTGGAGAGCCGATGCTCGCTTATATCGTTCGCCGCGTGGCCCTGATGGTGCCCACCATCCTCGGCATCATGCTGGTTTCATTCGTGGTGGTGCAGTTCGCGCCCGGCGGGCCCGTCGAGCGCGTCATCGCGCAATTGACCGGCGATGACGTCTCGGCCACTGCCCGCGTCTCCGGTGGCGGCGGCGATTTCGCCGGCGGGGCCGCAGCGCCCGGTGCCGGCGGCGGGGCGGATGCCTCCAAATATCGCGGCGCCCAGGGCCTGGACCCCAATTTCATCAAGGAGCTGGAGAAGCAGTTCGGCTTCGACAAGCCCCCCGCCGAGCGCTTCGCTCTGATGATCTGGAACTATGCCCGGTTCGATTTCGGCCGCTCCTACTTCCGCGACATCTCGGTGCTGAAGCTGATCGGCGAGAAGCTGCCGGTTTCCATCTCGCTCGGCCTCTGGATGACCCTGCTCACCTATGCCATCTCCATCCCCCTGGGCATCTCCAAGGCCATGCGCGACGGCTCGCGCTTTGACGTGTGGACCTCTGCGGTGGTGATCGTGGGCTACGCCATCCCCTCGTTCCTGTTCGCCATCCTCTTGATCATCCTGTTCGCCGGCGGCTCGTTCCTGGACTGGTTCCCGCTGCGCGGGCTGACCTCGGACAATTGGAGCCAGATGTCCTGGCCGGCGCGCATCGCCGATTACGCCTGGCATCTGGTGCTGCCGCTCACCTCCATGGTGCTGGGCGCGTTTGCCACCATGACCCTGCTGACCAAGAATTCGTTCCTGGAAGAGATCCGCAAGCAATATGTCACCACCGCCCGCATGAAGGGCCTGACCGAGCGCAGCGTGCTCTATCGGCACGTGTTCCGGAACGCCATGCTGATCGTCATCGCCGGCTTTCCCAGCGCCTTCATCTCGGCCTTCTTCACCGGCTCGCTGCTGATCGAGACCATCTTCTCTCTGGACGGGCTGGGCCTGCTGGGTTTCGAGAGCGTGCTGAACCGCGACTATCCGGTGGTGTTCGCCACGCTCTACATCTTCTCTTTGGCCGGGCTGCTGATCGGCCTGTTGTCGGATCTCACCTACATGCTGGTGGATCCGCGCATCGATTTCGACACGCGGGAGGTGTGACATGGACACCACCCTGGACACCATCGTCCCCCTGGCCGCGCCTCCCCTGAAGAAGCGCCCGTTCTTCTCGCCGCTGAACCAGCGCCGCATCACCAACTTCCGCCACAACCGGCGGGGCTGGTGGTCGTTCGTGCTGTTCATGGTGATGTTCGTGCTCAGCCTGTTCGCCGAGTTCATCGCCAACGACAAGCCGATCCTGGTGGAATATGACGGCGGCTATTATGTCCCGGTCCTGCGCGCCTATCCCGAAACCCGCTTCGGCGGCGACTTCGAGACCGAGGCGGATTATCGCGACCCCTATCTGCAGAAGCTGATCGCGGAGAAGGGCGGCTGGATGCTCTGGCCGCCGGTGCATTTCAGCTACCACACCCACAATCTCGACCTGCCGACCCCGGCCCCCTCCCCACCCACCTGGATGCTCACGGAAGCGCAGTGCAAGACGGTGGCCGAGCGCAAGGGCGTCAACGGCTGTTCGGGCCTGGAATACAATTGGCTGGGCACCGACGACCAGGGCCGCGACGTGCTGGCCCGGCTGCTCTACGGCTTCCGCATCTCGGTACTGTTCGGCTTGGCCCTGACGCTGATCTCCTCGGTGATCGGCGTCGCCGCCGGCGCGGTGCAGGGCTATTTCGGCGGCTGGGTCGATCTGCTGTCGCAACGCTTCATCGAGATCTGGACCTCGATCCCGGCGCTCTATCTGCTGCTCATCATCTCCTCGGTGCTGGTGCCCGGTTTCTGGGTGCTGCTGGGCATCCTGCTGCTGTTCTCCTGGGTCTCCCTGGTGGGGCTGGTGCGGGCGGAATTCCTGCGGGCGCGCAATTTCGAATATGTGCAGGCCGCCCGCGCCTTGGGCGTGGGCAATTTCACCATCATGCTGCGGCATTTGCTGCCCAATGCCATGGTGGCGACGCTGACCTTCCTGCCCTTCATCCTGTCCTCCTCGGTGATGACCCTGACCGCCTTGGACTTCCTCGGCTTCGGCCTGCCGCCGGGCTCGCCGTCGCTGGGCGAGTTGCTGTCGCAGGGCAAATCCAACATCCAGGCGCCCTGGCTGGGCCTCACCGGCTTCTTCACCGTGGCCCTGATGCTGAGCCTGCTGATCTTCATCGGCGAAGCGGTGCGCGACGCCTTCGATCCCCGCAAGACCTTCGAGTGAGGGAGACAGGCCCCATGACTAGCGCTCCCCTCCTGTCCGTGCAGGATCTTTCCGTCGCCTTTCGCCGGCCCAATGGCGAGGCGCTGGCGGTCAGGCATGTGTCGTTCGACGTCAAGCCCGGCGAGACCGTCGCCCTGGTGGGAGAGAGCGGCTCGGGCAAGTCGGTGACGGCCCTCTCCATCCTGAAATTGCTGCCCTATCCCGCCGCCAGCCACCCCTCGGGCAAGATCATCTTCAAGGGGCGCGACCTGCTCACCGCCTCAGAACGCGAGTTGCGCGCCGTGCGCGGCAATGAAGTCACCATGGTGTTCCAGGAACCCATGAGCTCGCTCAATCCCTTGCACACCATCGACCAGCAGATCGGCGAGATGCTGATCCTGCATCGCGGCCTGTCCGGCGCGGCGGCGCGCACGCGCATTCTGGAATTGCTGCATGAGGTGGGCATTCCCGATCCCGAAAGCCGCATGGGTGCCTATCCGCACCAACTCTCCGGCGGTCAGCGCCAGCGGGTGATGATCGCCATGGCGCTCGCCAATGAGCCGGACCTGCTGATCGCCGACGAACCCACCACCGCGCTGGACGTCACCGTCCAGGCGCAGATCCTGAAGCTTCTCAAGGAGTTGCAGGCCCGCCTCGGCATGGCCATGCTGTTCATCACCCATGATCTGGGCATCGTGCGCAAGATCGCCGACCGGGTCTGCGTGATGCAGAAGGGCGAGATCGTCGAGCAGGGCGGGGCGGAGGAGACTTTCCAGCACCCGCAGCACCCCTATACCCAGGCGCTGCTGAAGGCCGAGCCCAAGCCCGACCCGGCCCCGGCCGCGCCGGACGCCAAGGTGGTGGTGGCGGCCGAAGACCTGAAGGTCCACTTCCCCATCAAGCGCGGCATCCTGCGGCGCACGGTGGGCTATGTGAAGGCGGTGGACGGCATCACCATCGCCATCCATGAAGGGGAAACCCTTGGGGTGGTTGGAGAATCGGGTTCCGGCAAGACCACGCTGGGCCTCGCCTTGCTGCGGCTGATCTCCAGCAAGGGGCCGATCCTGTTCCTCGGCGAGCGGGTGGACGGGCTCGGCTTTGCCGGGCTGCGGCCATTGCGGGCGCATATGCAGATCGTGTTCCAGGACCCGTTCGGGGCGCTCTCGCCGCGCATGTCGATCGCCGACATCGTGGGCGAGGGGTTGCTGGTGCATCAGAAGGCCCTGACCATCGATGAGCGCGAGGCGCGGGTGATCGCGGCGCTGGAGGATGTGGGGCTCGATCCGGACAGCCGCTTCCGCTATCCCCATGAATTCTCAGGCGGACAGCGCCAGCGCATCTCCATCGCCCGGGCCATGGCGCTGGAGCCGTCGTTCGTGGTGCTGGACGAGCCCACTTCGGCGCTGGACATGCTGGTGCAGGCGCAGATCGTCGATCTGCTCCGGGCGCTCCAGCGCAAGAGGTCGCTGACCTATATGTTCATCTCCCATGACCTGCGGGTGGTGTCGGCCCTGGCGAGCCGTATCCTGGTGATGCGCAACGGAAAAATGGTCGAGGAAGGCCCCGCCCGCGAGGTGTTCGAGCATCCGAAGGAGCCCTATACGAAGGCGCTGTTCGCCGCCGCCTTCAATCTCGACACCACCCATGCGGGAGTGACCGCGCAGTGACCAAGCTTCCGCTCGAAGATGCCGTGGCGCGGATCGAAATCCTCAATGACACCTTGATCTATCAAGGGTTTCGCCGGTTTGAATCCTATCGTCTCACGCTGCATACCCCCGGCGCGCCGACCATCAGCCAGACCCGGGAGATCCTGCGGGTGGGCGGGGCGGTGGGGATCGTCGCCATCGACCCGGCCCAGCAGGCCATCGTGCTGCTGCGGCAGTTCCGGCTCACCGCCCACGTGGCCACCGGACGCGGGGAACTCATTGAAATTCCAGCGGGAATGGTCGAGCCGGGCGAAGACCCCGTGGTCACCGCGCGGCGCGAGTGCATCGAGGAGACCGGGCTCGATCCCCATGAGGTCCACCCTTTGTTCACCTGCCTGGTCTCGCCGGGCGCGGTGGACGAACTGGCGCATTTCTTCCTGGCCTTCGTGGACGCCACCGATCTGCCGCAACATACGGGCGCCGCAGGAGAAACCGAGGTCATCCGGCCCTTCCTGGTGCCCTTGGACGAGGCGTTGGCGACCCTGGACAGCGGCGCCCATCTGGCCAATGGCTATCTGCGGATGGGGCTGATGTGGGTGGCGCTGCACCGGGACGAGGTCGCCGAACGGGGGCGGGCCTGGCAGGCCAAGTGGGCGCCGGTCGCGGCGGAATAAACCGGTTTCGCTCCGCAATTCCCCACGACGTCCCCGGTGTCACACGACACGCTGGGTGTGAACGCGGCATGACACGAACCGACACGCGGAAGTAGCACGCCCGGCCTCTTACCTGTGCCACGCAAACCACGATCGCCACCGATCCGGAGGCCCGGCCCGCGCCTCGGCCCGCCACCCGGCCGTGGTCCGGGAACTGTCACCCAAGTGTCACGCTCCGCCCGTAGGGAGCGCGGTGGGATTTGGGGGATTTGCGCACATGATCGGTCTGACGTCGTCCGCCTCGCGGCTTGCCCTGGTTTGCGCGCTCGCCTGCGCGCCGGTTCCGGTGCTGGCGGCCAGCTTCAGCATCACCAGCGGCTCGACCACCACCACGGCGCAGAGCCTGACCGGCACCCAGACCGGCACCATTGCCGCCGGCGGCACGCTGGCCACCACCGCCAGCAGCGTCAGCTTCGGCGTCGGCACCAATCTGGTGCTGACCAATGTGGGCGCCATCACCTCCGGCAACCGGGCGCTGGACACCGTCTCCGGCGTCACCGGCCTGGTCACGGTGAACAACAGCGGCACCATCACCGCCACCGATGACGGCTTCCGCATCAACGGCACCTTCGCCTCGGGCACGCTGCTGCTGACCAATAGCGGCACCATCTCCTCCACCACCGGCCAGGGGCTGGATTTCGACAAGGCCACCGCCACCTCGGCCTCGGTCACCATCAACAATTCCGGCAGCATCCTCGCCAGCGGCTCGGGCGGCTCGGACGCGGTGCGCCTGGGCGGCGGCACCATCGCCCTGACCAATTCCGGCACCATCGCCACCACCACCGCGGGCAAGCGGGCGATCAAGTTCGACAGTGCCAGCAATATCGAGACCCTGACGTCGTTCACCCTCACCAACACCGCCACCGGCCTGATCTCGGGCACGGACGACGCCATCAAGATCGCCGGCAATGCGGGCAGCACCTCGGCGGCGGTGATTGTCATCGACAATGCCGGCACCATCCGCTCCACGGCGGGTGGCCAGGGCATCGATCTGGGCGACCTGGTCTCGCCCAATCTGAAGATCACCATCACCAACCAGTCCACCGGCCTGATCACCGCCTCGGACAATGACGGCATCAAGGCCGGCATGAATACGGTGGTGAACAATTACGGCACCATTTCTTCGAACTACACCACCACCTCGGCGGATGTGCAGAACTTCTCCGCGGTCAAGTTCGACGGCGCCTCCGGAACGGTGCACAATTATGCCGGCGGGGTGATCTCGGGCGCCTATCACGGCATCAAGGCCTCCGGCCTCACCGACAACATCACCGTCATCAACGATGCCGGGGCCAGCATCACCGGCCGCAACGGCTCGGGCGTGAATTCCAACGGCACCGGCTCGGTGCTGAACTATGGCACCATCACCGGCTCGTTCGATGCCGCCGCCAGCTTCGGCGATGGCGACGGCGTGGATATCGACGGCATCGGCACCATCACCAATTACGGCACCATCCAGGCCCTGGGCTCCAAGGGCACCAAGCCGGGCGAGACCAAGCCCAGCACCAGCGAGGGCATCGCCATCGGCGGCGGCACCATCGTCAACGGCTCGGCCAGCGCGCGCACCGCGCTGATCTCCGGCGCCAACAACGGCATATTGGCGGACAACAGCAACAGCGGCGACATCTTCGGCGCGATGAGCGTCACCAATTACGGCACCATCCAGGGCCTGAACGGCTACGGCATCCAGATCGTCAATGCCGCCGGCACTTTCAGCAACACCATCGTCAACTATGGCTCCATCACCGGCACCACCTATGCGGTGGCCATGGGCAATGGCAACGATCTGTTCGTCTATGAGGCCGGCTCCAGCGTCACCGGCGCGGTGATGGCCCAGGGCGGCACTGACACCCTGCGCCTCGGCGAGGTGGCCGGCAGCTTCAACCTCAATCTGCTGGGCAATGCCGCCACCTACCAGGGCTTCGAGTTCCTGGACATCCAGTCCGGCTCGGCCTGGTCGCTCACCGGCACCACCACCTTCTCCGGCAACACCACGGTCACCAGCGCCAGCCTGACCCTCAACAATGCCTCGCTGGCCTCGTCCTTCGTCACGGTCAGCGGCTCCGGGTCGCTGCTGGCGGGCACCGGCACCATCGGCGGCCTGGCGGCGGCGTCCGGCTCCACCATCTCCCCCGGCCTCACCGCCGGCACGCTGGGCACCTTGAACGTGAACGGCGCGGCCAGCTTCGCCAGCGGCTCCACTTATGCGGTGACGGTGAACAGCGCCGGCGCCAGCGACCGCCTCGCGGTCACCGGCAAGACCACGCTGTCCTCCGGCGCGACGGTTTCGGTGCAGGCGCTCTCCGGCAGCTATGGCAATTTCAGCCAGCCTTACACCATCCTCACCTCGGCGGGCGGCGTCTCGGGCACGTTCGGGTCGGTCAGCTCCAACATGGCCTTCCTCACCCCGGTGCTGAGCTATGACGCCAATGACGTCTATCTGGCGCTGAACCGCAATGATGTGAGCTTCGCCAGCGTCACCACCACCGCCAATGCCCGGAATGCCGCCGCTGCGGTGCAGGCGGGCGGCAGCGGCACGGCGCTCTATCAGGCGCTGATCACCGGCACGGTGGCCTCGGCCCAGAGCGCGTTCCAATTGCTCTCCGGCGAGGCCCAGGCCTCGCTCGGCACCACCTTGTTCAGCCAGAACCAGCTCAT
>NZ_CALRWL010000013.1:0-120588 GCF_943371865.1 Azorhizobium sp. AG788
ACCAAGGAAGAAGGCGGCCGTCATACGCCGTTCTTCACCAACTACCGTCCGCAATTCTACTTCCGGACGACCGACGTGACGGGCGTGGTGACGCTTCCGGAAGGCACCGAAATGGTGATGCCGGGCGACAACATCTCCGTGGACGTGCATCTGATCGTGCCGATCGCCATGGAAGAGAAGCTGCGCTTCGCTATCCGTGAAGGCGGTCGCACCGTCGGCGCCGGCGTCGTCGCCTCCATCATCGAGTGATGTCAGGATCCGCATCGCGGATCTAAGGAGCGGGCCGGCATTTGCCGGCCCGTTTTTTTGTGCCCGGAGGATCAGGCGCGCGGTCCCCGAGCGCCGCGTACGGCCGCGGGCCCCCGGCACGGGACCCCGTTGGCCTGGGGATAACCCGCCGACGCGCGCCTGCCCCTTTACAGATTCAATTTGGCTGACTAGACACACAAGCCCGTTGCGCTGGATCGTTTCCCGGCGCGGGGTCGCTTACCCTCATGCGAGGCGGCCTTTAGGAGTGTAGCTCAACTGGTTAGAGCACCGGTCTCCAAAACCGGGGGTTGGGGGTTCGAGTCCCTCCACTCCTGCCATGCGCAGGACAAGAAGCGACGCCCGTGTCAGGATAGCTGAACGCCTGCGGGTGCAGGTTCGGCCCTCGCTCGTCGAGGGCATTCGGGCGGCGGTCTTTGGCGAATCCCATCCGAGGATTCGAGACTCGTATCGCTTCCGCCGGTATATGCCCGGCACGAGTTCCGCCAAGGTCACCCACGGCCGGGCGGAGGGTGAGGTTCAAACGGCAGGCCGGCAGGGCGAACGTCCACAGGGCGAGCGTCCAGGCGGTGTCCGCAAGATCAGAAAGGTGGCTGCGGCGCGGACCCTCGGGTCGGGCGAGCGGTCGAAGCGACATGGCAAAGAACGGTCCCGTGGAGTTCTTTCAGCAGGTCCAAGCCGAAACGGCGAAGGTGACCTGGCCGACGCGGCGCGAGACGCTGATCACCACCGGCATGGTTTTCGTGATGGTGCTGCTGGCGTCCGTCTTTTTCCTGGTCGTCGACCAGATCCTGCGGTTCGGCGTCAGCCAACTCCTGAACATAGGGCACTGAGAGACGTCATGGCCAAGCGTTGGTACATCGTCCACGCCTATTCCAACTTCGAGAAGAAGGTGGCGGATTCGATTCGCGAGCAGGCGGATCAGCGCAACCTCTCGGACCTGTTCGAGCAGATTCTCGTGCCCACCGAAAAGGTGGTGGAAGTGCGCCGCGGCCGGAAGGTGGACGCCGAGCGCAAATTCTTCCCGGGCTACGTGCTGGTGAAGATGGACCTCACCGACGAGGCCTTCCATCTCATCAAGAACACTCCGAAGGTCACCGGATTCCTGGGCGCCGACAACAAGCCCATGCCGATTTCCGAGAACGAGGCCATGCGCATCCTGCAGCAAGTGCAGGAAGGCATCGAGCGGCCGAAGCCCTCCATCAGCTATGAGGTCGGTGAGACGGTGAAAGTGTCCGACGGGCCCTTCGCATCGTTCAACGGCATCGTGGAAGAAGTGGACGAGGCCCGCTCGCGCCTGAAGGTGGCGGTCTCCATCTTCGGCCGCGCCACCCCGGTGGAACTGGAATTCGGCCAGGTCGAGAAGACCTGATCTTCTGCCCTATTTCGTATGGCCTCGCGCCTCCCGGCTTGTGTCGGGGGGCGTGATGCTGTATGCGATGCGCCCTTCGCTCGTCCGGTCTCCGGACATGCGAAGATGACGGCGGAAACGTCGTCGCTGTGGCCCCCGACCCCTGGTCGACGGTGCCAGCGTGGGAGGTGACGGAGCGTCTCGCCAAGCGCTCCTGCGACCCGCACCACGCATCCCGGCCCACGCCCGCCGTACGCGGTGGCGAAGGCCCATTACGGGAGTACTCACATGGCGAAGAAAATTACCGGTTACGTCAAACTGCAGGTGCCCGCGGGCAGCGCCAATCCGGCGCCCCCGATCGGCCCCGCGCTCGGTCAGCGCGGCCTGAACATCATGGAATTCTGCAAGGCCTTCAATGCGCAGACCGCGCAGCTGGAAAAGGGCATGCCGATTCCCGTGGTGATCACGGCCTATCAGGATCGCTCTTTCACCTTCGAACTGAAGACCCCCCCGGTCTCCTACTTCTTGAAGAAGGCCGCTGGCCTTGAGACCAAGAAGAAGCCCGGCTCCGGCTCCAAGACCCCGGGCAAGGGTGCGACGGTCGGCAAGGTCACGCGCGCTCAGCTCGCCGAGATCGCCGAGAAGAAGATGAAGGATCTGAACTGCGAGACCATCGAGGCCGCGGTTCTCATGCTCGAAGGTTCCGCCCGGTCCATGGGCCTCCAGGTTCAGGGGTGATCGTGATGGCAAAGCAAGGCAAGCGCATCCGCGCAGCAAACGAAGGCATCGATCGCCTGAAGCTCTACCCCCTGGACGAGGCGCTGGCGCTTCTGAAGGAGCGGACCACGGCGAAGTTCGACGAGACCATCGAGGTCTCCATCAACCTGGGCGTTGACCCCCGCCATGCGGACCAGATGGTTCGTGGCGTGTGCCAGCTGCCCAACGGCTCCGGCCGGACCGTGCGCGTGGCGGTGTTCGCCCGTGGCGCCAAGGCGGATGAAGCTCGCGCGGCCGGCGCCGACATCGTCGGCGCCGAGGATCTGCTCGAGATCGTCCAGGGCGGCACCATCGAGTTCGATCGCTGCATCGCGACCCCGGACCTGATGCCGCTGGTCGGTCGTCTCGGTAAGGTGCTTGGCCCGCGCGGCCTGATGCCGAACCCGAAGGTCGGCACCGTCACCATGGACGTCAAGGCTGCCGTTGCGGCTGCCAAGGGCGGCGCGGTGGAGTTCCGCGTCGAGAAGGCCGGTATCATCCACGGCGGTATCGGCAAGGCCTCGTTCGAGACCGAGAAGCTGTCCGAGAACATTCGCGCCTTCGTGGACGCGGTGGTCAAGGCGCGCCCGACCGGCGCGAAGGGAACCTATGTGCAGCGCGTGGCCGTGTCGTCCACCATGGGGCCCGGCATCAAGGTCGAGCCCAATACGGTGGTTGTCGCCGCCTGAGTTTGAAGGGCCGGGTTCACCCGGCCCTTCATTGCCTGCGGGCATATTCGGGCCGCTATGCGGATTCCACATGGTCGCTGCACCGAAAAGCACGTGACACAGCGTCGGGGACGGTCTATATGACCCGTTCCCGTGCCACGGAGACGTGGTGCGGTGCTTAGAGTTTTCAGCTTTCGCCCGGAAACGGGCGAGGGGGCTGGGAGGGTTCGCCCGCCCGGCCTTAACGCCTGTCCAAGCTTGCCCGCAAGGGTCGGAATGGAGAGGTGAAGTCCTGTCCGAGACTGCAGGTGCCGCACCTTTGGTGTGGCTTAATCCTCGCCAGACGCCTCGCCGAGGTGTCCTCTGGAGGGCCAGCATAGACGGGGGGAAGACCAGATTTCGCGCCGCATGCCGAGAGGCATGGCTGGCAAAAGATCGGTTCGAACCAGCGCCTTGTGGCCGGTGACCCGGATCCGAGGGGACAGGGCATGTGAGCGTCGCTTGTCTGCGACCGACATGTTCGGGAAGAGACGAGCGGCAAGGCGCAACCGGTGAAGCCATCTTGGTTTCACCACAGGCTTAAAGAGAGCCAGCAGTGGATCGAGCGGAAAAACAAGAGCTCGTCACGACGCTCACCGAAGTGTTTAAAACCACTTCCGTCGTCGTGGTGGCCCACTATTCCGGGCTCACCGTTGCTCAGATGTCGAAACTCCGTCGGCAGATGAAGCAGAATGGTGCGACCGTGAAGGTGGCTAAAAACCGCCTCGCGAAGATCGCTCTGGAAGGCTCCGACGTTGCCCACGTGGCGCCCCTTCTCAAGGGACCCACGGTGATCGCTTATTCGAGCGATCCGGTGGCAGCGCCGAAGATTGCCGTCGAGTTTGCCAAGGCGAATGAAAAGTTCGTCATCCTTGGCGGCGCGATGGGCAAGACGGCCCTCAACGTCGACGGTGTGAAGGCTCTGGCCACCATGCCGTCCCTGGATGAACTGCGTGCCAAGATCGTCGGCCTGGTACAGGCTCCGGCGACCAAGCTGGCCCAGCTCACCACCGCGCCGGCAGCGAAGCTCGCCCGCGTGTTTGGGGCTTATGCCGCTCAGGACGAAGCCGCGTAGGCGGTTGGATCTCGCAATCCTGGAATTCGAACCTATCTTAGGAACATACAATGGCTGACCTGACCAAGCTCGTCGACGAGCTGTCCTCCCTGACCGTTCTCGAAGCTGCCGAGCTGGCCAAGCTTCTGGAAGAGAAGTGGGGCGTTTCCGCTGCTGCCGCCGTTGCGGTTGCGGCCGCTCCCGCCGCGGCTGCTGCCGCTGTGGAAGAGCAGACCGAGTTCACCGTCGTCCTCGCGGCCGCTGGTGAGAAGAAGATCGAAGTCATCAAGGAAGTCCGCGCCATCACGGGTCTCGGCCTGAAAGAGGCGAAGGATCTCGTTGAAGCCGCTCCGAAGCCCGTCAAGGAAGGTGTTTCCAAGGACGAAGCCGAGAAGCTCAAGGCCCAGCTCGAGAAGGCTGGCGCCAAGGTCGAGCTCAAGTGAGCTTTTGACGTTCAGCGGTCCCGGGTTCGCCCGGGGCCGTTTTTCGCGTCCCGGTTGGGGCGCGAGTTCATGCAAGCGGTTCCCCAGGTCGCCGTCGGGCGCGACGACCTGGCGAGCCGTGGCGGTTCGGAGGGGAATGGCTGTCATGGCCCCCAACCTCTCCGGCGTGATGGTGACGGCGGTCTTTTTCGCCGGTGCGGCGTGCCTCGCCTTCGAGGAGCCGGCCGAGCACAAGACCAGGACGGACGAGGATCGAGATGGCGCAAACGTTCACCGGTCGTAAGCGGATCCGCAAATTCTTCGGAAAGATCAAGGAAGTGGCCGAGATGCCGAACCTCATCGAGGTTCAGAAGGCATCTTACGATCAGTTCCTGCAGGTCGATGAGCCGAAGGGCGGACGCGCAGACGACGGTCTCCAGGCGGTGTTCAAGTCGGTATTCCCGATTTCGGACTTTTCCGGGTCCGCCATGCTGGAGTTCGTGCGCTACGAGTTCGAGCCGCCGAAGTATGACGTGGACGAATGCCGCCAGCGCGGCATCACGTTCGCTGCGCCGCTCAAGGTGACGCTGCGCCTCATCGTGTTCGATGTGGATCCCGATACCGGCGCCAAGTCGGTGAAGGATATCAAGGAGCAGGACGTCTACACCGGCGACATCCCGCTGATGACCATGAACGGCACGTTCATCGTCAACGGCACCGAGCGCGTGATCGTCTCCCAGATGCACCGGTCGCCGGGCGTGTTCTTCGATCACGACAAGGGCAAGACCCACTCCTCGGGCAAGCTGCTGTTCGCGGCCCGCATCATTCCCTATCGCGGCTCCTGGCTGGACATCGAGTTCGACGCCAAGGACATCGTGTTCGCGCGCATCGATCGTCGCCGCAAGATCCCGGTGACGAGCCTGCTGTTCGCGCTCGGCCTGGATGCGGAAGAGATCCTCGATACCTTCTTCGAGAAGATCGCCTACACCCGCGCCAAGGGCGGCTGGCGCATGCCGTTCGATCCCAAGCGGATGAAGGGCTACAAGGCCGTTGCCGATCTGATCGACGCCGACACCGGTGAAGTGGTCATCGAGGCCGGCAAGAAGCTGACCGTCCGCAACGCCCGCCAGCTGGTGGAAAAGGGCCTCAAGGCCCTGCGCATCTCCGACGAGGAGATGGTGGGCCAGTACATCGCCGAGGATCTGGTGAACGTCGCCACCGGCGAAGTGTTCGCGGAAGCCGGCGAAGAGATCACCGAGAAGGTGCTGAAGACGCTGGAAGAGGCCGGGTATAACGAAATCCCGATCCTCGACATCGATCACATCAACACCGGCGCCTACATCCGCAGCACCCTCGTCGCCGACAAGAATTCGACCCGCGAAGAGGCCCTGTTCGACATTTACCGCGTGATGCGTCCCGGCGAGCCGCCGACCATCGACAGCGCGCAGGCGATGTTCCATTCGCTGTTCTTCGATCCCGAGCGCTACGACCTGTCTGCGGTCGGCCGGGTGAAGATGAACATGCGCCTGGATCTGGACGCGGAAGACACCGTGCGGATCCTGCGCCGCGAGGACATCCTCGCGGTCATCCGCACCCTGGTGGAACTGCGCGACGGCAAGGGCGAGATCGACGACATCGATCACCTGGGCAACCGTCGCGTGCGTTCGGTCGGCGAACTGATGGAGAATCAGTATCGCGTCGGCCTGCTGCGCATGGAGCGCGCCATCAAGGAACGCATGTCGTCCGTGGACATCGACACCGTGATGCCGCAGGACTTGATCAACGCCAAGCCGGTGGCGGCTGCGGTGCGCGAGTTCTTTGGCTCGTCGCAGCTGTCGCAGTTCATGGATCAGACCAACCCGCTGTCGGAGATCACCCACAAGCGCCGCCTGTCGGCGCTTGGACCGGGCGGTCTGACCCGTGAGCGGGCGGGCTTTGAAGTCCGCGACGTGCATCCGACCCATTACGGCCGCATCTGCCCGATCGAGACGCCGGAAGGCCCGAACATCGGCCTGATCAACTCGCTGGCCACCTTCGCCCGGGTGAACAAGTACGGCTTCATCGAGACCCCGTACCGCCGGGTGACCGACAGCCGCGTCACCGACGAAGTGGTCTACCTCTCCGCCATGGAGGAGGGGAAATACTACGTCGCGCAGGCCAACATTCCGCTGAACGCCGAAGGCGGGTTCGAGGAAGACCTGATCGTCTGCCGCCACGCCGGTGACGTCCTTCTGGTCGCTCCCGACCGCGTGGACTTCATGGACGTGTCGCCCAAGCAATTGGTGTCGGTGGCCGCGGCCCTGATCCCGTTCCTGGAAAACGACGACGCGAATCGCGCGCTCATGGGCTCCAACATGCAGCGCCAGGCGGTGCCGCTGGTGCGCTCGCAGGCGCCGCTGGTGGGTACCGGCATGGAAGCGGTCGTGGCCCGGGATTCCGGCGCCGCCATCGCGGCCCGCCGCACCGGCGTCATCGATCAGGTGGATGCCACCCGTATCGTGATCCGCGCCACGGAAGAGGCCGATCCGTCCAAGTCGGGCGTCGACATCTACCGTCTGATGAAGTTCCAGCGCTCCAACCAGTCCACCTGCATCAACCAGCGTCCGCTGGTGCGCGTGGGTGACCTGGTGAACAAGGGCGACATCATCGCCGACGGTCCGTCGACGGAGCTGGGCGAGCTGGCCCTGGGCCGGAACGTGCTGGTCGCGTTCATGCCGTGGAATGGCTACAACTACGAAGACTCCATCCTGCTTTCCGAGAATATCGTGAAGGAGGACGTCTTCACCTCGATCCATATCGAGGAGTTTGAAGCCATGGCCCGCGACACCAAGCTCGGGCCTGAGGAAATCACCCGCGACATTCCCAACGTTTCGGAAGAAGCGCTGAAGAATCTCGACGAGGCGGGCATCGTCTATATCGGCGCAGAAGTCCGCGCCGGCGATATCCTGGTGGGCAAGATCACCCCCAAGGGCGAAAGCCCGATGACGCCGGAAGAAAAGCTGCTGCGCGCCATCTTCGGTGAAAAGGCCGCGGACGTCCGCGACACCTCCTTGCGCCTGCCCCCCGGCACCACCGGGACCATCGTCGAAGTGCGCGTGTTCAATCGCCACGGCGTCGATAAGGACGAGCGCGCTTTGGCCATCGAGCGCGAGGAAATCGAGCGTCTCGCCAAGGATCGTGACGACGAGCAGGCGATCCTGGACCGCAACGTCTATGGCCGCCTCACCGAACTGCTGGACGGCAAGGTCGCCATCGCGGGCCCGAAGGGGTTCAAGAAGGACGGCCAGATCACCCGCGCCCTGCTCACCGAGTTCCCCCGCTCGCAGTGGTGGTTGTTCGCGGTTGCGGACGATGCCCTGATGACCGAGCTGGAAGCGATCCGCGCCCAGTACGACGAGTCCAAGAAGCGCCTTGAGCAGCGCTTCCTGGACAAGGTCGAGAAGCTGCAGCGCGGAGACGAGCTGCCTCCCGGCGTGATGAAGATGGTCAAGGTCTTCGTCGCCGTGAAGCGCAAGATCCAGCCGGGCGACAAGATGGCCGGCCGCCACGGCAACAAGGGTGTGGTTTCGCGCATCGTCCCGGTGGAAGACATGCCGTTCCTTGAGGACGGCACCAATGTGGACATCGTGCTGAACCCGCTCGGCGTGCCCAGCCGCATGAACGTCGGTCAGATCCTGGAGACCCACCTCGGGTGGGCCTGCGCGGGTCTGGGTCGCCAGGTGGCGGCGGCCATGGATGCCTATTACGGCACCAAGGACACCAGCGGCCTGCGGACCACGCTGGAGACCATCTACGACAAGGAAGAGATCACCGTGCTCAATGAGAGCCAGGTGCTTGAACTTGGCGAGAACCTCCGCAAGGGCGTGCCCATGGCCACCCCGGTGTTCGACGGCGCCCATGAGGCCGATATCGAGTTGCAGCTGGAGAAGGCGGGGCTCAACCCCTCCGGCCAGTCCACGCTCTATGACGGCCGCACCGGTGAGCCGTTCGATCGTAAGGTGACTGTCGGCTACATCTACATGCTGAAGCTCCACCATCTGGTGGACGACAAGATCCATGCGCGGTCGATCGGGCCTTACTCGCTGGTCACGCAGCAGCCCCTGGGCGGCAAGGCGCAGTTCGGCGGGCAGCGGTTCGGCGAAATGGAAGTGTGGGCGCTGGAAGCCTATGGCGCCGCCTACACGCTGCAGGAAATGCTGACCGTGAAGTCCGATGACGTCGCGGGCCGCACCAAGGTCTACGAGTCCATCGTGCGCGGCGAAGACACCTTCGAAAGCGGCATCCCGGAAAGCTTCAACGTGCTGGTGAAGGAAATGCGGTCGCTCGGCCTCAACGTCGAGCTGCTGAATTCCAAGACCGGCAAGCAGACCAATCCGGGCACACGCGAAAATCTTCCCGCAGCCGAGTGAGGCTGTGACTTCGGGAGCCGCGGGCGATGTCGCCCGCGCTCCTGCCGGTATGTTCTGAACTTTCCGGCCGGGGCCCCCAAGCGGCATGGGGGCCGATCCGGCCGCGCCGAAGGAGACGGCCATGAATCAAGAGGTGATGAATCTCTTCAATCCGGCGACCCCGGCTCCGACGTTCGATCAGATCAAGATCTCGATCGCGAGCCCGGACAAGATCACGTCGTGGTCCTACGGCGAGATCAAGAAGCCGGAAACCATCAACTACCGCACGTTCAAGCCCGAGCGCGACGGCTTGTTCTGCGCGCGCATCTTTGGTCCGATCAAGGACTATGAGTGCCTGTGCGGCAAGTACAAGCGCATGAAGTACAAGGGCATCATCTGCGAGAAGTGCGGCGTGGAAGTCACGCTGTCGCGGGTGCGCCGCGAGCGCATGGGCCACATCGAGCTGGCCGCGCCTGTCGCCCACATCTGGTTCCTGAAGTCGCTCCCGAGCCGCATCGGCCTGCTGCTCGACATGACGCTCAAGGACCTCGAGCGCATCCTGTACTTTGAATATTTCGTCGTCATCGAGCCGGGCCTCACCCCGCTCAAGTACCGGCAGTTGCTGTCGGAAGACGACTATCTGCGCGCCCAGGACGAGTATGGCGACGACAGCTTCACCGCCATGATCGGCGCTGAGGCCATTCGCGAACTGCTGCGCTCCATGGACCTGGAGAAGCTGGCGGCGGACATCCGCGTCGAGATCACCAACGCCACCACCGAGCTGAAGCCCAAGAAGCTCGCCAAGCGGCTGAAGATCGTCGAGGCCTTCCAGGCGTCCGGCAACAAGCCGGAATGGATGATCCTCACCCATGTGCCGGTGATCCCGCCGGACCTGCGCCCGCTCGTCCCCCTGGACGGCGGCCGGTTCGCGACCTCCGATCTGAACGATCTCTATCGCCGCGTCATCAACCGCAACAACCGCCTGAAGCGCCTCATCGAGCTGCGGGCGCCGGACATCATCATCCGCAACGAGAAGCGCATGCTTCAGGAAGCGGTGGATGCGCTGTTCGACAACGGCCGTCGCGGCCGCGTCATCACCGGTGCCAACAAGCGTCCGCTCAAGTCGCTCGCCGACATGCTGAAGGGCAAGCAGGGCCGGTTCCGCCAGAACCTGCTCGGCAAGCGCGTGGATTACTCCGGCCGCTCGGTCATCGTGGTGGGTCCGGAGCTGAAGCTCCACCAGTGCGGCCTGCCGAAGAAGATGGCGCTGGAGCTGTTCAAGCCCTTCATCTACGCCCGTCTCGACGCCAAGGGCCATTCGGCCACCGTCAAGCAGGCCAAGAAGCTGGTGGAGAAAGAGCGTCCCGAGGTGTGGGATATCCTCGACGAGGTGATCCGCGAACATCCGGTCATGCTCAACCGCGCCCCGACCCTGCATCGCCTGGGCATCCAGGCGTTCGAGCCGGTGCTGATCGAAGGCAAGGCGATCCAGCTGCATCCGCTGGTCTGCGCCGCCTTCAACGCCGACTTCGACGGCGATCAGATGGCCGTGCACGTTCCGCTCTCGCTGGAAGCCCAGCTGGAAGCGCGCGTGCTGATGATGTCCACGAACAACGTTCTGCATCCCGCCAACGGCATGCCGATCATCGTTCCCTCGCAGGACATCGTGCTGGGCCTCTACTATCTCTCCATCATGCGCGAGGACGAGCCCGGCCAGGGCATGATGTTCGCGGACATGGGCGAGATCGACCATGCCATCGCCGCCAAGGCGGTGACGCTGCACACCAAGATCCGCGGCCGCTACATCGGCGTGGACGCCGAGGGCAACCGCGTCTCCAAAATTTATGAAACCAGCCCTGGTCGCATGAAGATCGGCGAGCTGCTGCCGAAGCATCACAAGGTGCCCTACGACGTCGTCAACAAGCTGATGACGAAGAAGGAAGTCTCCAACATGATCGATGCCGTCTATCGGCACTGCGGTCAGAAGGAGAGCGTGATCTTCTGCGACCGCATCATGTCGCTGGGCTTCTACAACGCGTTCCGCGCGGGCATTTCCTTCGGCAAGGACGACATGGTCGTGCCGAAGAAGAAGTGGCAGCTGGTGGAGGAGACGCGCTCCCTCACCAAGGAATACGAGCAGCAGTACAACGACGGCCTGATCACCCAGGGCGAGAAGTACAACAAGGTCGTTGACGCCTGGGGCAAGTGCACCGACCGCATCGCTGACGAGATGATGAAGGAAATCTCGTCCGTGAAGAAGGATCCCGTCACCGGACGGGATGCGCAGATCAACTCCATCTACATGATGTCCCACTCCGGGGCGCGTGGGTCGCCGGCGCAGATGAAGCAGCTGGCCGGCATGCGCGGCCTGATGGCGAAGCCCTCCGGCGAGATTATCGAGAGCCCGATCATCTCGAACTTCAAGGAAGGCCTGACCGTGATGGAGTACTTCAACTCCACCCACGGTGCGCGTAAGGGCCTGGCCGACACCGCGCTGAAGACCGCGAACTCCGGGTACCTCACCCGCCGTCTCGTGGACGTGGCGCAGGACAGCATCATCACCGAGGTGGATTGCCACAGCCAAAGCGGCATCCATATGCGGGCCATCGTGGACAGCGGGCAGGTGGTTGCCTCCCTGTCGTCCCGTGTGCTCGGCCGTACCCCGGCGGAGGACGTCATCGACGTGGTCTCCGGCGAGGTGATCGTGCCGAAGGGTGGTCTGATCGAAGAGCACCACATCGAGCGCATCAACAAGTCCGGTATCCAGGAGATCAAGATCCGCTCGGTGCTGACCTGCGAGACGCGCAATGGCGTCTGCGGGACCTGCTACGGTCGCGATCTGGCCCGCGGCACACCGGTCAATATGGGCGAGGCGGTCGGCGTCATTGCGGCGCAGTCCATCGGTGAGCCGGGTACCCAGCTCACCATGCGCACCTTCCATATCGGCGGCGCGGCGCAGCTGGCGGACTCGTCCTTCGTGGAGTCCAACTTCGAAGGCATCGTGCGGATGCGGAACCGCAACGTCGCCCGCAACTCCGAGGGTGACCTCGTGGTGATGTCGCGCAACCTCGCGGTTGTGATCACCGACGCGGACGGCACCGAGCGCGCTGTGCATCGGATCCAGTACGGCTCCCGTCTGAAGGTGGACGAGGGCGATGTCATGAAGCGTGGCCAGCGCATCGCGGAATGGGATCCCTACACCCGTCCGATCCTGACCGAAGTGGAAGGCGCCGTGGCGTTCGAGGATCTGGTCGAAGGCCAGTCCATGAGCGAAGCGGTCGACGAAGCGACCGGCATCGCCAAGCGCGTGGTCGTGGATGCCCGCGTCGTCCGCGGCGTGGATCTGCGTCCGGCCATCCTGCTGAAGGGCAAGGACGGCAAGATCTCCAAGCTGCCCCGCGGCGGCGAGGCGCGCTACCAGCTGCCCGTGGAAGCCATCATCTCGGTGGATCCCGGCCAGGTCATCAAGGCCGGTGACGTGGTGGCCCGCGTGCCCATGGAGAGCGCCAAGACCCGCGACATCACGGGCGGTCTGCCGCGCGTGGCGGAGCTGTTCGAGGCCCGCCGTCCCAAGGATGCGGCGATCATCGCGGAAATCAGCGGCACCATCCGCTTCGGCCGCGACTACAAGAACAAGCGCCGGCTCACCATCGAGCCGACGGAAGGCGAGACCGTCGAGTACCTGATCCCCAAGGGCAAGCACATCCATCTGCAGGATGGCGACGTGGTGGAGAAGGGCGACTTCCTCGTCGACGGCAATCCGGCGCCGCACGACATTCTGGCGATCAAGGGCGTGGAAGAGCTTGCCGCCTTCCTCGTGAACGAAATCCAGGAAGTCTATCGTCTTCAGGGCGTGAACATTAACGACAAGCACATCGAAGTGATTGTCCGCAATATGCTCCAGAAGGTCGAGATCGACGACGCCGGCGAGACCGAGTTCCTCGACAACGAGCAGGTGGATCGGATCGAACTGGCGGAAGCCAACGAACGGGCCAAGGAAGAGGGCCGCAAGCCCGCGACCGGCCACCCGGTTCTGCTCGGCATCACCAAGGCGAGCTTGCAGACGCGGTCGTTCTTCTCAGCGGCTTCGTTCCAGGAGACCACCCGTGTCCTCACGGAAGCGGCGGTCAACGGCAAGGTCGATCCGCTGGATGGTCTGAAGGAGAACGTCATCGTCGGTCGTCTGATCCCGGCCGGCACCGGCGCGCAGATGAGCAAGCTGCGTGTGGTGGCGAATTCCCGCGATGATCTCATCCTCGCCACCCGTGGCGAGAGCGAGAGCCCCCTGGTGGAAGGCCCAGCCGACGCGGCTGAGTGACGCTATAGGGCCGTCGGTCCCTGGCGAATGAAGAAAGGCCGTCCTTCGGGGCGGCCTTTTTTTTGGCCGTGTCGGGCAGTTCATCCTAAGATGGACGGGCCGACCTGGACCTGCGACGCGGCTATGTGTTTCATATATTGGAATGTGACAATTCCGTGCGGGGCGCCATGGTGATGCTGCGAGAAGAGGCCGTCGCCCTCGTGGGCCGGGTCTATGAAGCCGCAGCAGTTCCGGAATTGTGGCCGGATGTCCTGGGCGCGGTCGCCCGCAGCATTGATGCCGCCGGCGCATGTCTTTTCACACCGGGCGGCGCCGCGGCCCGGTGGATCTCATCGCCGGATATGAGTTCTGCGCTGGATGAGTTTGTTGCCGGCGGATGGCTCGAGCACGACGGCTTCAACGACCGCCTGCTGGCCAGCGGGCGAAATGGGTTCGTTGGTGATCTGGACTTGTTCGCCGCGGAAGACCTGGTGGTCGAGCCGGTCTATGCCGACTGGCTGTATCCGCGCGGTTTCGGATGGGGCGCGGCGACGGTCATGCGGTTGCCGCACGATCGGACCGTGTTCCTGAACGTGGAACGGCATCTGGGGCGCGGACCGGTGGAAGCGCCCTATATGGCCCATTTGAACCAGTTGCATCCTCATCTGGCCCGAGCGGCCATGATCTCGTCCCACTTGGCTTGGGAACGGGCGCATGCGGCTGGAAGCGCGCTGCAGATCATTGGCACGCCCGCCGCGCTCCTGCGCCCCCACGGGCGGATGGAGAGTGCCAACGCGTTGTTTCAGGCGCTCGTCCCCCATCCAGTGCGGGGCTTTGATCCCGACATTGTGCTGGCGGATCCGCGAGCGCAGGAGAAACTGGTGGCGAGCTTGGCGCGCATCGAGGCCGGCAGCCCGTTCGGGCAGTCGATCCCGATTCCGCCGCACGAGGGCGGCAATGCCTTCGTCTTGCACGTTCTTCCGGTCCGGGGTGTGGCGCGGGACGTGTTCAGCGCCTGCGTCGCCATGCTGGTGGCGACGCCGGTTGTGGCTGGCCCGGTTCTGCCGGCGGCGGTGCTGGTGGCGCTGTTCGATCTGACCCCTGCGGAAGCCCGGGTGGCGCACCGGATTGCCGGCGGTGCGACCGTGGAGGCGACGGCCGCAGCCCTGGGCGTCTCCCGGGAGACGGTGCGGACCCAATTGAAAGCCACGCTGAGCAAGCTGGGCGTGACACGACAGGCGGAACTGGTGGGCTTGCTGTCCGCCCTGCCCACGGCGCTCGGTCGTGAAGCGCCGCCGTGAGGTGCTGGTGTATCAGGTGGAGGTGCTGGCCTGCGGAAACGTAAAGTCAGGACGGGTTGCATTGGCACGGGCGAGGACCTGGGCGACGGTGGGCTCACCGGCAACGGCCCGGGCAAGCGCCAGTTTGGTCGCGGCATAATTGAACGCCTGGATCTTGGCGTCATCGGCCGCCTGCCAGTGGATGAACACGCCGACCGCAATGAACAGGTCGTCGGCCTCGGCCTCGGGAATCACCCCTTCGGCCACGGAATCCACCACGGCCCGCGCCACCGCGTATTGGGCCGGCCCGAACATCTGCACGGCCTGGCGCGCGCCTTTTATGATCACCTTGTTGAACAAAACGGTGTTCGGCTTGGCCAGCACATTGGGTTCCAGCACCGCCAGCAAGGTTGTGAAGCCGTCCTTGTTGTTGGTCAGGGCCGTGACGAAGGCGGTCTCCGCGGCGGAGCCGCGCGGGCCGATGATCAGGTCGATATGCGCCACCTCATTGCCGTCGCCCACCATGGCTTCGCCAGCCATCATCTTGTGGATCTTCGCCATCGCCATACTCCAACTCTTTGAACCAACTGGCGTGTCACCGGCGGGGACGGGAGACCGACCGGGTCGAACCCACCTCAGCGCACTTCGAACGGCAGGTTGCCGGTGGCGGCGGCGCCCCGGCCGTCGCGCACGGTGACGAAGAGGCGATATTGCCCGGGCTCGAGACCGTAGATCTTGGCGCCGGTGAGCGAAGGCTCATGCACCGCATCACGGATCACCGGCGGCACCGGCTCCAGATCACCGCCGACGCTGCGCGCCGTGGTCTCGGCCATCACCTGCCACTCCACTTTCAGGGGATCGCCATCGGGGTCGGTTGCGCCGAGGGTGACGCTTGTGCTGGAGCGCTTTTCGAAGCTGGCTGGTCCCTGGAACCGCAGGGACAGGATGCGCGGCGCGTGGTTGCGGGCATCGGGCAGGGCACCACCGAAGGCCTCGGCCATCACCTGCACGGTCTCGGTATATTCGCCGCTGGGGACAAACAGGCTATGCCACGTGGGGGTCACTTCCTGTTTCTGGCCCCAGAGGAAGGGCAAGGCGGCGACCTTCTGGCCTTTCAGCACGGCGAGGTAGCGCTGCATGCGATCGGCCTTTTCGGTGCTGGTGGGTTCAATGGCCACGCCCCAAGGGGTGCGCGGGGCGGTCCATTGCCCCACAGCGCCCATTTCGGTGATGACGATGGGGCCGCTCCAGCCCTGGGCCCTGGCGCGAGGCACAATGCTCAACAGGCTGTCGCCATAGGCATTGAGGCCGAGGACGTCCACTGAGGGCGCGGCGCGCTTCAGCGCCACCACCTTGTCCTGGCCGACATCGGCGAGCACGGCCATGGTCGGATGATTGGGGTCCAGCGACTTGACCAGCTTGCTCGCCTGTTCGATCGCTGGCCACACCGCTTCCGCCTGGGCGGGCGTTAATTCCGTCTCCACTTCGTTGCCGAGCCCCCACATCAGGAGCGCCGGATGGGTGCGGTAGCGCTCGACCATGTGCTGAAGGGCCGTGAGTTGGGCGTCTACCGCGGCGCGATTGGCATAATCGAACCCGCGGCGGGGATGCTCCAGCCAGAATCCGACAATCACCTTCAGGCCGGCCCGTTGGGCCGCATCGAGGATCTCACCCGGCTCGTCCCCATAGGTGCGGATGACGCCTCCGCCGATGCCCTTGAGTTCCACCAGTCGGTCCCGCCCCGCGGCGCCATTGGCGATGAAGGGGCGGCCATCCAGCAAAATATCTGTCCCGCGCACCGTGACGCCGGCTGCGGATGCGGGAGCCGCGAGCAGGAGGCTGGCGAGGAAAAGGCTGACACGAGCGGACAGATGCAAGGCGGCAGGCTCCTGAGGACCGTGACCCATGTCGCGCCGCCGCGGTGAGCGGAGTGGGCGCATCGGCGCGAGAGAACGTGATCCATGCCGTCCGGGGCGCCCGCAGGTCAAGCGGGAAGCAGCCAACGCGTCATTGCGCATCAGTTCCTGCACGATGATCCTGTCCCGGCATGGCGGAATGGCGGCAGGCGGGGAACCGGCGCCTCGCTTGGGACGTCTTGCTCTGATGGGGTAAAATCGGATGCAACCGCGCTTCCATCGCATCAGACAGCCCTCTATGAAGACGCAACCATCTGCGGAAGGGACTCCTCCGGCATGTTCGTGCTTGCCCATCTGTCCGATCCGCATCTCGGGCCCATCCCGGACGCGCGGCTCTCGGAAGTTCTCGGCAAACGGTTTTTCGGCTTGATGAACTGGGTCGGCGCCCGGCGCCGGAACTTTGGTGCCGAAACACTCGCGCCCCTGATGGCGGATCTTGCGGCGCAGGCCCCAGATCACATCGCGGTGACTGGCGACCTTGTGAACTTGAGCCTGCCCACGGAGTTCGATACCGGCGCTGCCTTTCTTGCCTCGCTCGGCTCGCCGGATCGGGTGACGGTGATTCCGGGCAACCACGACGCCTACGTCCGTTCCGCCTTGAAGTACCATCTGGAGCGCTGGGCGCCGTTTCTGGCCGGCGACAACAGCAAGCCGGACACTCCTTTGGATGTGGCCTCTTTTCCCTTTGTACGCCGGCGGGGCCCCATCGCTTTGGTCGGCGTCTCCACCGCCGTTCCAACGGCTGTGTTTCTGGCGAGTGGTGAAGTGGGGCATGCGCAGTTGGAGCGCCTGAAGGCCCTTCTGTCAGAGCTGAAGGCCGAGGGGCTTTTCCGGGTGGTCATGATCCATCATCCGCCGGTGGGCCGCCGCCATTTCCACCGCGATCTGCGTGACGCCGCGGAGTTCCGCGCCGTCCTGCGGGAGGTGGGCGCGGAACTGGTGCTGCATGGGCACGATCACCGTGCCTCGCTCGGCTGGATCGAGGGACCGGATGGACGGATTCCGGTGGTCGGAGTGCCGTCCGCATCGGCGGGGCCGGAGGATCGGCGGGGGCCGGGGCGTTACAATCTTTACCGGATCTCGGGTGCACCCGGGGCGTGGATCTGTCAGATGGAAAGCCGGGGATACGCTGCGGGCGAGGCCGACATTTCCCCGCGTGAACGCGGCGTGCTTTCCGAAGCCGCCGGTTTGGTTCCGGCGTGATTAGGTCTTCTGTGTGAATATATGCGTTTCTTTCCAATTTGTAATGTAGATGAATAAGTATTAATTGGCGTATTTGTACCAACGTCTTGCATTACAGAAGTTTAAGTTGTGTCGTGGGAGGTGTGGCTGCACGTTGGCTCATCCTTGAAGGAGGGTGATCTCATGAAGAAGACCATTATTGCCGCCGCCGCCGCCGCCCTCATTGCCGGTTCTGCCGTGAGCTTTGCTGCCAGCAATGGACCCGGCGCGGGCCCTGGCGCTTCTGGTCAGCGCGGCACCGAGCATAGCGAGCGGTGGCAGCCGAGCCCCGCGGATCAGGCGGCCTTGACTGACGCGCGTATCGCCGCGCTGAAGACCGGCCTCAAGCTCACCCCCGACCAGGAGAAGCTATGGCCGAGCGTCGAGACCACGCTGCGCGACGTCGCCAAGGATCGCCAGGCACGCATGATCGCATGGCGGGAGTCGCGGAAGGACGGCGTGAAGGCCGATCCCATCGCGCGTCTGCGTGCCCAGGCCGATGCGATGAGCGGGCGTGCGGTTGATCTCAAGAAGATCGCGGATGCCACCGAGCCGCTCTACAAGACCTTGGACGATGGCCAGAAGCACCGGCTGGAGATTCTGCTGCGGCAGGATATGCCCCGTGGCCCGCGCGGCGACCACAAGGGCCCGCACCGCGGATGAGCCGTCTTGCGCCCTGCCGCCGAAGGTGGCGGCGGGGCGCAAGCCTTCAGCAACCCGGAGCATGGACCGGGAGCATTTTCAGCGAATATGGTGCCAATTCGCGCGAATAAAGCACCATAAAACAGATAGATAGAGGATTTAAGCCAGCCGAAGACGCGAGGAGATGCTCTCGCCTTGCTATGAGCGGGAATCATGGGTCGCGTGATGAATATTGATTATTCACAGGCCGTGCAGGTATCTATCCTTGGGTGAAGCCGATTGCCCGGCGCAGCCAAGAAACGGAACCAAGAATGCGCGCCGCTCGCTCCCAAACCGCCTCCGTCGGCAGCGCGATCCCTGCGGGATTGGTGATCGCAGCGGGCTGCCTCATCGCCATGCTCACGTTCGGACCGCGCGCCGCCTCTGGTTTCTTCCTGCTGCCCATGTCGCGGGACTATGGCTGGGGCCGGGATGTGTTCGGCCTCGCCATCGCCATCCAGAATCTGCTGTGGGGGCTGGGGTCGCCGTTCGCTGGCGCCATCGCGGATCGCTTTGGTACCGTGCGGGTGCTGTGCGGGGGCGCTGTCGTCTATGCGGCGGGATTGGCCCTGATGGCGTTTGCGGACACGCCGGGCCTGCTCCATCTCAGCGCCGGTGCCCTCGTGGGCTTCGGGCTATCGGCCTGCTCCTTTAATCTCGTGCTTGCGGCGTTCGGCAAACTCCTGCCCGAACGCTGGCGCTCCATTGGCTTCGGCGCCGGCACCGCAGCCGGTTCCTTCGGGCAATTCCTGTTTCCGCCGCTGGCTGCCGGGCTGATCTCCTCCGTCGGCTGGCAGGAGACGCTCCTGGTGTTCGCGGCCATCATTCTTCTTGTGATGCCGATCTCGTTTGCCCTGTCCAATCGCGGCGTCACCCAAGGGCAGAGCGCCACCGACATGCCGGGGCAGAGCATCCGCGGGGCGCTGTCGGAAGCGTTGCGCCATCCCAGCTACATCATGCTGGTGCTGGGCTTCTTCACCTGCGGCTTTCAGTTGGCCTTCGTCACGGTCCACATGCCGGCCTATCTGGTGGACAATGGTATCACGCCGACCATCGGGGCGACGACGCTGGCGCTGATCGGCTTGTTCAACATGGCCGGATCGCTCACGGCCGGTGTCCTGAGCACGCGCTTCTCGCGCAAGTGGCTTCTGGCGCTGATCTATTTTGCGCGCGGCGTAGTCATCGCGGTCTTCATCCTGCTGCCGGTTTCGCCTTTGACCTGCATGCTGTTCGGCGCAGCCATCGGATTGCTATGGCTGTCCACCGTGCCTCCCACCTCCGGTCTGGTGATGCTGATGTTCGGCACACGCTACATAGCCATGCTGTACGGCTTTGCCTTTTTCTCCCATCAAGTGGGGGGCTTTCTGGGAGTCTGGCTGGGCGGTGCGCTGTATGAGGCGACGGGCTCGTACAACATGGTGTGGTGGTTGTCTGTGGCGCTGTCCTTCGCATCCGCCGCGATCAATCTGCCGATCAAGGAGCGTCCGGTGCGGCGACCGGTGGCGGCGGCAGCCTGAGCGGAAGAGGCGCGTCTTTCGGAACACAGGCGCCAGGAAAGCAAAGCGTGGCCGCAGCCCCACGATCCCGCGCCGGCATGCGCGCTTGACACACTCCCGGGGACGCGGTGCATCGTTCTGTTAACCAGTCGCCGATTAAAACAGGCCCATGCGCAGCATCCTTCTCGCCGCCGCCGCTTTTGCCTTCGCAGGTGCAGGCTCCGCCGCGGCACAGACACTTACCCCGGAGCAGGCCAGGGCCTTCGTGGTCGGGCGCAGCTTCGCATTCACCTGCTTCGAGGGCACCACCGGTGCCGGCCGGGTCTTTCCGGACGGTTCCGTGGCCGGCACCCTCACGCTCCGCTCCCAAGGGCTGGCGCGCTATGTGCGCCTGCCGCCGAATACCCTGCGCGTGCGCGAGGACAGCGTCTGCGGCTTCGTGGAAGGCATGACATTCGAACCGTGTTTCACCGTGGTGAAAACCAGCAGCACCACGTTCCGCGGCACCCTGGCGGGGGTGGACGGCATGTGGTGTGAGTTCATCAAGGAAGGTGCGGAGCGCCCGGTGGTGGCGTCGCGCCGCAAGGCCAAGCCGGAGCCGACCAGCGCGGTGACGGCGCAAAGCTCCACACAGTAGGCGCGATCCCACAGAGATACCGCTTTCCCTGCTGGTATTGCGCTGAAATGCCTGATAGTGCAGCGATTGTGATGGCCATACGTGATCTAGTTCGACGCCTGCGATACGGAATCCGGGATGCGTCTTTCCTCCTATTTCCCGGTCTGATCGGTCGTAGGCGGCAGGCCGCAGCGGCACGGGAAATGCGTCGGCGGATGGAGGGCAAGCGCGACCCGTCCTGGCGGGCGCCCATGCCGTTGACAAACCTGCCGATTGTGCCGGACGTCCGCATTATCGCCTTCTATTGCGACATATCGGCGGACGTCGCGCAGCGCGCTGACGCGGCCCGCCCGCAGTTCGTCCGGCATATCCAGCCTGTGACGCCCTTGCTTCCGCAGACCCTCCCGGGTCCGCAAGCGGTGCGCGCGGACCTGTCCCTGGCTCACGATTATGGCGTCGACGCGTTTTGTTTCTGGGTGCCGAGCGCCGGCGCGTTGCCGTCCGCTCTCCGCGAACTGCTCAGCGACCAGAGCCTGCCGATCGGTATCAGCCTTTTCTTCGACGGACCACTTCCGGACGTGCGATCCGATGTGCTTGAAGCCCTTGCCGATCCCCGTGTGCTGAAGGTCGGCGGGTGTCCGGTTTTGGGTGCCAGGGGCGGGGGATCGGCCCGCGAATGGCAGGCTGCTGCCAGATCGCTCCTTGGAACTTCTCTTTTTCTGATTCAACCCTTCACAGGCTCGGACCGACTGGGCGAGGGTTTCTCGGCGGCGGTGCAAATCGTCCCAGAGGGGGCCGAACCTGCTCCGACCCCTCGGCGCATCGAGCCTGTTTCACCGGCCTTTTCGGGTCATGTGGACGAGTTCTCCTTCATTGCCAGATCGGCGCTGGAGGAGGTGCGGGAGGCGAAGGTTCCGCTATTTGCCGGGGTGTGCGCCGGTTTCGATGACACCCCGCGCCGGGGCACCGCCGCCCGGGTGATGGTGTCGCCCGATATCGGGGACGACTATGCCAACTGGCTGGCGGAGAGTGCGACCTTCGCCGACGCCAATCCCGTGGCCGGGGCAAAGTTCGTGTTCGTGAATGCCTGGAACGACTGGCTGAACGGCGCGCATCTGGTGCCGGACAACCGATATGGTCACGCCCTGTTGCGGGCAACGGCAACCATGCGCGCGCCCTACACGTTGCTGTCCAGCAGGCCGCGCGCACCGGTGGTCGTTCCGCCTGCCCCCGTGCGGCGCGGGTCGGTCGCTTATGTGGTGCACGGCTACTACCCGGATCTTCTGCCGGGCCTGATCGCGGGGCTCACTCCAGGCGACCTGTTCGTGACGACGCCGCCCGAGAAGGCCGACGCCGTGCGTGCCGTGTTGGCGCGCCTGGCTCCTGGAGCCCGGCTTCGGATCGTGGAAAACCGCGGGCGTGATGTGCGGCCGTTTTTGAGCCTGCTGCCCGAACTGGAGGCGCAGGGGTACGAACTGGTGTTGAAGGTCCACACCAAGCGCAGTCCGCATCAGGGCAAGCATGGCGGTGACTGGCTTGAGCAAATCTCAGGGCCGCTGATGGATCTGGCCCGGGCCGGGCGGCTCGCGGCAGCCTTTGAGGCCCATCCGCGACTGGGCCTGCTCGGGGCGCGCGGCCATGTGCTGGATGGGGACCTGTACGCCGGCTGCGCCGCCAACAAAGCCTGGATGCGGCAACTGGCCAGCGCGCTCGATGTGGATGCGGGCTTGCGGCCTCCTTACGTGGCGGGGACCATGTTCGCAGCGCGGCTGGACATTTTCGCGCCGCTGCGGGGCACCCCCTATATCCTCGATCTGTTTGAGGAAGACATGGGCCTGAAGGACGGCACGCTCGCCCATGCCTTCGAGCGCTTCTTTGGCGTGCTGACCGTTGCGGCCGGCGAGACCGTCGGGGATGTCGAGCCGTCGGGTGCGGTGGCACCCGCTGCCGATGTGGTGACGGGGGGCTATTTCTTTGCCCGGTCGGGGCCCGAAGACGATCTTGTCCGCTTGCAGCATCTGGCGGCGGCACGCTAGAGCACGAATTCCGATTCTGCGGCGATGCCGCCCGACGCGAATTTCGCGCCCGACCGAGGACACCGCATGGACAGGACGACCGCCCGCCATCTCGACCCCATGAGCGATGCGGCCATTGCGGCTGGCGTCACACCGCTGCCGATCGAGGCCGTGGGGGCGAAGCTGGGCATCCCGGCCGATGCGTTGTTCCGTTATGGGCCGCATAAGGCCAAGCTCTCTCTGGACTACATCAAGGAGATCGAGCCGCGGCCCACGGGCAAGCTGATCCTGGTCACTGCCATCAGCCCCACCCCGGCGGGGGAGGGCAAGACCACCACAACCATCGGGCTCGGGGATGCGCTTAATCGCATCGGCGCCAAGACCGCCATCTGCCTGCGCGAGCCCTCGCTCGGTCCGTGCTTTGGGGCCAAGGGCGGCGCCACCGGCGGCGGGCGGTCGCAGATCGTGCCGATGCAGGACATCAATCTGCATTTCACCGGCGATCTCCACGCCATCGGCGCGGCACACAATCTTCTCTCGGCGCTGATCGACAACCACATCTATTGGGGCAATGCCCTCGACATCGACACCCGCCGCATCGCCTGGAAGCGTGTGCTCGATCTGAACGACCGGGCGCTGCGCTCCATCATTGTGGGCCTCGGGGGCGCAGCCAACGGTTTTCCCCGCGAGGACGGCTTCGACATCACCGTCGCCAGCGAGGTGATGGCCATCTTCTGCCTCTCGCGCACCCTGGAGGAACTGGAGACGCGCCTGTCGCGCATGGTGGTGGCCCATACGCGGGGGCGCGCCCTGGTGCGCGCCGATGCGCTGAAGGGCATTGGCTCGATGGTGGCGCTGCTGCGGGATGCCTTCCAGCCCAATCTGGTGCAGACCATGGAACACACGCCGGCCTTCGTGCACGGCGGGCCGTTCGCCAATATCGCCCATGGTTGCAATTCGGTGATTGCCACCCGCAGCGCGTTGCGCCTGGCGGACTATGTGGTCACCGAGGCCGGCTTCGGCGCCGATCTGGGCGCGGAGAAGTTCCTCGATATCAAGTGCCGGCAGGCGGAGCTCGCCCCGGCCGCGGCCGTGGTGGTGGCCACCGTGCGGGCGCTGAAAATGCATGGCGGCGTGGGCCTGAAGGATCTGGTGCGCGAAGACCCTGATGCCGTGGTGCGCGGCGCCGCCAATCTGCGCCGGCATGTGGAGAACCTGCAGAAGTTCGGCCTGCCGGTGGTGGTCGCGCTCAACCGCTTCCTGTCCGACACCCCGGCGGAAGTGGAAGCGGTGCGCGGCATGCTGGCGGGCCTCGGAGTCAGCGTCCATGTCTGCAGCCATTGGGCGGACGGGGGCGAGGGCGCCGAGGAATTGGCGTTGGACGTGAAAGCCCTGGCGGACAAGGGGGCCAGCTTCCGCACCCTCTATCCCGACGCCATGCCGCTGGCCGCCAAGATCGAGACCATCGCCACGGAGATCTATCGCGCCGATGCGGTGGCCTTCAGCCCGGAGGCGGAGCGCCGTCTTGCGGAACTGGAGGCCAACGGTTTCGGGCACCTGCCGGTGTGCATGGCCAAGACCCAGTATAGCTTCTCGGCCGATCCCAAGCTGCGCAATGCCCCCACCGGCCACACCATCCCGGTGCGGGAGGTGCGGCTCTCGGCGGGCGCGGGCTTCGTGGTGGCCTTGACCGGCGATGTGATGACCATGCCCGGCCTGCCATCAGTGCCCGCGGCAGAGCACATCTTCGTGGATGCGGACGGGGCGATCGGCGGCCTCTCCTGAGGCCGAAGCGGAGAGGCGGATCGCCTCGCCCATGATGATGCCGGAAAGCATTTTCCGCTTTTCGGCATCCGGCTCTAATCCCGCGACAGCCCCTTTTCCGCCAGCGCGGCAAGGTAGGCGCCAAAGCGCTGCTCCTGCTCGGCGCCCATGGCCCGCAGCACCGGCCAAGCGTAGATGCCGGTGGAATGGCCATCGTCGAACACCGGCCGAATGGCATAGGTGCCCACGGGGTGAAGTTCTGAAATCTTCACCCGCCGTTTGCCGGGCAAGGTCACTTTCTCGTGCGGCGCATGGCCCTGCACCTCCGCAGAGGGGCTCTCGACCCGCAGGTATTCCGCGCTGAGCGTGAAGCTGGCGCCGTCCTCGAATGTGATGGTCAGGGCGGTTTTGTCGGGCGCCACGCGCAATTCCGTGGGCCAGGGATCGGCAGCGCCGGGGGCCGAAATCGGAGAGTTGGGGTCAGTCATGGGGTCGCCTCCTGCGGTCCTTATGTCCAATCGCACGGCGATCTCAAGCGCCGACCTACCAATTGGCCTCTTGCATACGATATAAGAGAACCTTGGTGAGCCGGCGGTAGACCGATAACCAGGGACGAGACGTGCAGCCAAGATGCACGCTGCCAAGGAGACGGACGTGGCAATTGTGACCCGCGACCTCAGCGATCGCAGCGGTGGCGCCACCGGACAGGCCACCGGGCAGGCCCGTGGGCCGCTGGTGGACACCTTCGGTCGTGCCGTGAGTTATCTGCGTGTGTCCGTTACGGACCGGTGCGACTTCCGCTGCGTCTATTGCATGTCGGAGCACATGAACTTCCTGCCGAAGCCCGAACTGCTCACCTTGGAAGAGCTGGACCGGCTGTGCTCGGCCTTCGTGGCGCGCGGCGTGCGCAAATTGCGCCTGACCGGCGGCGAGCCGCTGGTGCGCCGCGATGTCATGACCCTGTTCCGCTCCCTCTCCCGTCACCTGGAAACCGGGCGGCTGGAAGAACTGACCCTGACCACCAACGGCTCGCAGCTGGCGCGCTATGCGGGCGATCTGGCGGCGTGCGGCGTGAAGCGGATCAATGTGTCCATTGATACGCTGGACCCCGACAAGTTCCGCGCCATCACCCGGTGGGGCGATCTGGCCAAGGTGCTGGAGGGCGTGAAGGCCGCAGCGGCGGCCGGCATCCGGGTCAAGATCAACGCCGTGGCGCTGAAGGATGTGAACGAGCACGAAATCCCGGCGCTGATGGAATGGGCGCACGGGGAGGGGCATGACCTCTCGCTCATCGAGGTGATGCCTCTGGGCGAGGTGGGCGCCGAGCGGGCGGACCAGTATCTGCCGCTGTCGAAGGTCCGCGCGGATCTCGCCGAGCGGTTCACGCTCATTGACATCGATTATCGCACCGGCGGTCCGGCGCGGTATCTCTCGGTGGAGGAGACCGGTGGGCGGCTGGGGCTGATCACGCCGCTGACGCACAATTTCTGCGAAGGCTGTAATCGGGTCCGGGTCACCTGCACCGGCACGCTCTACATGTGCCTCGGCCAGGACGATGCGGCGGACCTGCGCACGCCTCTGCGTGCCAGTTCGGACGACGGCGTGCTCCAGGCGGCCATCGACGCGGCGATCTTCCGCAAGCCCAAGGGTCATGACTTCGTCATCGACCGCACCACGCGCCAGCCGGCGGTCCATCGCCATATGAGTACCACCGGCGGTTAGACTTTGTTTTTGATTGCGGCGAGGGGACGGCGGGGCCATGCCTTGAGCGCCGGGCTCTTGTTTTTGCTCAGCGATTTACGCAACGGCGCATGTTTCCCAAATCAGTTAGACCTGCATCTCGAAGCCCTTGCCTAGAGAGGCTGCCGTGCGTGCGTTGGAGTTTCCGTTGGCGTTAGAGCCCGTGAGGGGCATGACGCCATGAGTCCGGCTCCCCTTCCGGCGTCCTCGATGCGTGGCTTGGTGGCGATGATTTTCGCCATGGGCTGCTTCATCACCAACGATACCTTGCTTAAGATCGCGGCGACCGATTTCCCCGTCGGCGAAGTGCTGACGCTGCGCTCCACCTTTGCCGCCGTGCTGCTGCTCGGCTTGATCGCCTGGAAGGGCGATCTGCGGGTGATGCCTCTGGCGCTTAACAAGCGGATCTTCGCGCGCTCCGGTCTCGATGCGCTGACCACCTTTTCCTATGTGATCGGCCTCACCGTTCTTCCGATCGCATCTTCCACCACCATCTACATGGCTGCCCCCCTCATCACCACGGCTCTGTCGGTGCCGTTGCTGGGCGAGAAGGTGGGCACCAAGCGATGGTGCGCCATCGTGGTGGGCTTTGCCGGCGCCATCCTGGTGACGCGACCTGACCCGTCCACCTTCAACGCCATGGCGATCCTGCCTTTGCTGGCGGCCTTCTTCGGCTCTGTGCGCGATCTGGTCACCCGCGGCATCAGCCCGGTCGTTCCCGGCTCAGTGGTGGCCTTCGCCAGTGCGGTCCTGCTGGGCTTGGTGGGCCTGACGTTTGCCGCCTGGGAGCCGTGGACGGTGCCCAGCCCGAAGCTCCTGGCCCTGGTGTTTGGCGCCGGCGCAGCGTTCGCCGTGGGCAATCTGCTGCTGATCTATGCCTTCCGCACCGCGCCGGTGGCGGCGATCTCGCCCCTGCGCTACGTGCTGGTTCCGGGAGCGCTGTTCTCCGGCATGGTGATCTTCGGCGATATTCCCGACGCCTGGGCCAATGCCGGAACCATTTTGGTGGTCGGCGCCGGTCTCTATTCGATCCAGAACGAGGCCCGTCGCGGGCAGGCCGAGCGGCGTGCCGCTCGTGCCGAGGCCGATACCCAGCACGCCTATGCCGGCGGGGCGCCTTTGGCGGGTGCCGTCACCCGCGCGCCCCCGAACGACTGACGCTCACTCAAATGCCCGACGCTCACTCATAGGCGAGCGCCTCCACCGGATCGAGCCCGGCGGCCTTGCGTGCGGGCAGATAGCCGAACACCAGGCCGGTAAGGAAGGCACAGCCGAAGGCAAGCAGTGGCGGCCCGACCTGGAGCACCACGGTGGAGCCGAAGCGCTGCATCACCAGGGCGGTGCCGATGCCCAGCACCACCCCGGCCAGCCCGCCCGCGCCGCAGATCACCAGCGCCTCGGTGTTGAACTGCAGCATGATGTTGGACCGCCGTGCGCCGGTGGCCATGCGGATGCCGATCTCCCGCGTGCGCTCGGTAACACTCACCAGCATGATGTTCATCACGCCGATGCCGCCCACCAGCAGCGAGATCGCCGCTACCGAGGCCAGAAGCCGGGTGAGGGTATCCGCGGTGGCCGTGGCGGTTTCCAGGATCGAGGCGGTGTTGCGGATCTGGAAGTCTTCCGCCTGGTGGCGCTGGCGCAGCAGGGCTGCGATCGCCTCCTGGGTCTCGGAGATGCGGTCCACATCGGCCACCGCCACCGTCGCCGTGTTGAGATAGCGGCGGCCGAACACTCGCATGAAGCCGGTGGAGATGGGCATCAGCACCATGTCGTCCTGGTCCATGCCGAAGGCGTTGGCGCCGCGTGGGGCGAGCACGCCGATGACTTCGAACGGCACGTTCTTGATCAGCACATAGCGCCCCACCGGGCTGCGCCCATCGGGGAACATCACCCGCGCCACGGTGCGGCCCAGCACCACCACCGGCGCATAGCCGTCCACGTCGGCGGCGGTGAACATGGTGCCCTCGCTCAGAGCCCAGTCGCGCGCCGCAACATAGCCCGGGCCGGTGCCCTGGATGCTGGTGGCATAATCCACATTGCCCACCCGCACCGTGGCGGTAGCCTGTCGCTCGGGCGAGACCGCCAGCACGTTGGGAATGTCGGCGGCAATGGCCTCCGCATCATCCAGGGTCAGCGAAGCGTTGGCTCCCGTTGATCGCACGCCCGGCGCACCGGGCCGCACCACCAGCAGGTTGGTGCCCATGGCGGAGATGCGGTCCAGCACCGCCTGCTTGCTGCCTTGCCCGATGGCCAGCATGGCGATCACCGCCGCCACGCCGATGATCACCCCCAGCAAGGTGAGCACGGTGCGGAAGGCATTGCCCCGCATGGAGCGGAACGCCATCTTCACCGCCTCGCCCAGATCAGGCAGGAAGCGGTTGCGCACCTCCACCCGGCGCTGGTCCAGCGCGCGGGCGGCGACCTGGCCAAGCCCGGCGCCGTGGGTCTCGTCGGACACCACCCGGCCATCCTGCAGGCGGACGATGCGGTCCGCATGGGCGGCCACTTCGGGATCGTGGGTGATGAGCAGGATGGTGCGGCCCTCGCGATTCAGTTCCGCGAGCAGTGCCAGCACCTCGGCGCCGGACTGGCTGTCCAGCGCGCCCGTTGGCTCGTCGGCAAGCACCACCGGGGCCTCGTTCATCAGCGCGCGGGCGATGGAGACCCGTTGCTGCTGGCCGCCGGACAGTTGCGAGGGGCGGTGCGTGCCGCGGGAGCCGAGACCCAGGCGGGCGAGCAGGGCGTTCGCCCGCGTGATCCGCTCACTCTTGGGGCGGCCGGCATAGATGGCGGGGATTTCCACATTCTCTTCCGCCGAGATGGCGGGCAGGAGATTGTAGCGCTGGAACACGAAGCCGAAGGTCCGGCAGCGCAGGGCCGCTAGGTCATCGCTGTCGAGGTCCGCCACCTCGCGCCCCATCACCCGGTAGGTGCCGGTGGAGGGACGGTCCAGGCAGCCGAGAATATGCATCAGCGTGGACTTGCCGGAGCCGGACTGGCCCATGATGGCCACATATTCTCCCGGCATCACGCTCAGGGACACGCCATCCAGCGCCCGGACGATGCCGTCGCCGCTGGGATAGACCCGGCTGACATCGATGAGTTCGATGAGCGGCGCGCCGGGCGCGGGTCCTGCCGGTTCCGGTGCCGCTTGCGCGGTGGACCGGGGCGCCTCGGCGAGGCTCAAAACAGCCTCGGCGGCATGCCCGGCATGCCCGGGGCACGGGCCGTCTGGGGTTCCGGTGTGGTGATGACCTGATCGCCCTCGGCCAGACCTTCCTTCACTTCGGTCTGGGTGCGGCTGGAGAGGCCGGTCTTGATGGCACGCACCTCCGGCTGGCCATTCACCAGGATCCGGACCGTTGCCTCATTGCGGGCTTCGCGTCGGCCGGCACCGCGCGCCGTCGGCCGGATGGCGGAGGCCGGGATGAGCAGCGCATTCTTGGCGCCTCCCAGCATGAAGAACACCTGCGCGCTCATGGAGGTCATCAGCAGGCGTTCGGCATTGGGCACGTCGATGAGGACGTTATAGAGCACCACGTCATTGACCGTTTCGGGGGTGGGCAGCACCTGCACCACCTTGGCGGTGAAGCGGCGGTCCGGCATGCCCAGCGTGGTGAAATAGACCGGCATGCCCACTTTCACCTTGGGAATGTCGGCTTCCGCCACCTGTGCCCACACCTGCATGGTGTCGAGATCCGCCAGACGCAGCACAAGGGGAGCGGTCTGGTTGGCATTGAGGGTCTGGCCTTCCACCGCGCTGGTGGAGACCACCGTGCCGGAAATGGGGGCGAAGATCTTGGTGTAGCCGAGGTTGGCCACATCGCCGTCCAGGGTGGCCTGGGTCTGCTTGATCTGGGCTTGCAGCGCCGCGATCTTGGCCTCGCCGATGCGGACGGTGGCGCCGGAGGCATCCGCCGTATCCTGGCTGCCATGGGCGGCGGCCAGGAGGCGTTGGGCGCGGGTGTCGCGGATGCGGTCAAGGTCCAGCTGGGCCTGCTGCTGGGCGACCTGCGCCTTGAGATTGTCGAGCTGGGCTTTATCTCCCAGGACGCGGGTCTGGTAGACCGTGGGATCGATCTCGGCCAGCAACTGGCCCTTCTCCACCGTGTCGCCGATCTGCACGAACACCCGGCGCAGCTGCCCGGAGACCTGGGTGCCCACGTCCACATAGGTCTTGGGCTTGATGGTGCCCAGCGCGGTCACGGTCTGGTCGATGTCGCCGCGCACCACCGGCGCGGTCGCAACCGCCGTGGCGGTCGATCCGCTACCACCAAAGGCAAAATAAGCGCCGGCACCCGCAGCCACGAGCACAAGCGCTGCGGCCAGAGGCCAAAGCCGCCGCTTTTTCTGGCGCTTCAGCACGGGACGTGCCGCGCCATCCTGTTCCAGCCTCTGTAACATCCGCGTTTCGATCCCGCCCAGGATGACCTAGGGATAGGATTACAAGGTTGCGGTGCGGCAAATAAGTGAATTCGCGGTAAGATTAGGCGCGATGGGACTAGGCCTTGGGGACTAGGCTTGGGTCTCGCCCTGTGGTGTGGCGCGCGGGCGATACGCGCCCGTGGCCGGATCCCGTTCCAATGGGGTGGGCTCGGGCACCGGCGCATCGACGGGGCGCTGTTTGTCCAGGGTTTCGTTCACGCGGCGGTTCTCGGCGGCCAGGAACTTGGCGAGAGCCGCGGCTCCAATGGCGCCCAAGGCGGCCAGCAGGAAGGGAGGCACGGGATGATCTCCTTCATCACAATCGATGCCGCGCCGGATCATTCCGGCGCCGACCAGAGCCTCGGCTCCGCGCGCAAAGCTTCCGCGGCATTATAGGCCGAATCGGGACCACAGCGCGCGTTCCTGTGCCGCATCGCCCAGACCCTGGACCAGGCCCGCGCCGAGCTGCGGCCCCAGCTCGTCAAGGCTCGCGGCGGACGCACCCAGCATCGCGCCAATGCCCGATGACCGCCGCGACCACCAACTGCTCGGCGGGGCAATGAGCGGCATCCGTACATTGGCGCCATAGCGGGCGCGCAGCACCGAGCGCACATCGCCGAGGCCGTCCACCAACCCCAGATCCAGCGACTGGGCACCGGCCCAGAATTCGCCGGAGAACAACTGCTCTTCCGGCGCCGTGAGGGTCGCACCGCGCCGGTTGCGGACCAGATCCGCGAACATGGTGTGGATATCGCGCTGCAGGGCCAGAAGGCGTTCCACATCCTCCGCCCGCTCGGGCTGGAACGGATCGAGCATCATCTTGCGGCTGCCGGCGGTGTGCACGCGCCGATCGACGCCGATCCGCTCCAGCAACTGGTTGAAGCCGAACCCGGCCGAGACCACGCCGATGGAGCCGACCACCGAGGAGGGATCGGCGAAGATCTCGTCGGCGGCGCAGGCCAGCATATAGCCGCCGGATGCGGCGACATCCTCCACGAAGGCGAAGACGTGCTTGTCATTCTCTTCCGCCAGCGCCCGGATGCGCTTGAAGATCAGGTGCGACTGCACCGGCGAGCCGCCGGGCGAATTGATCAGCAGCGCCACCGCAGGCGCCCGCTTCACCGCGAAGGCACGCTCCAGGGTCTTGGCGGTGGCGGCGAGGGTCAGGCTTGGCCGCAGCGGCGAATTCATGCCGATGGCACCGCTCAGGCGCACCACCGGCACCAGAGTGAGATCCCGCCGCCAGCTCTGCGGCAGGAGGTTTCGCATGCGGCTCTTTGTCGTTTGGATCAGGTCATCAGGCATGAGGAGAAGGTAGTGCGCCCACACCCCGGATGGAAGGAGGGGACGCTACCGCTGCGGCATCAGGGCAGTCCCATCGCGCAGCACCGCCTCCGCTTCCGGCGTCGGACGCCCGGCGCTGTCGGCGAGGATCAGGCCCGGCAGCAGCACCGGCGGCGTCCGCCGTCCCTTGATCGCCCGCACCAGAAGGCGCACCGCGGGGGCATGGGGCGCAGGATGGACCGGCAGCAGCTGCGCCGCCCCGAACCGGCCCCGCAGCATGTCCAGCAGCGCGCCAAGGTCCTCCGGCCGCAGGATCAGCCCCAGCATGCCGCCCGGCGCGAGGCAGCGGTAGGCCGCCAGGCCCCAATCGGCCAGGGTTTCATCCTCCGCCATATGGGCGGTGGCGCGCTGGGGATCCGGGGAGGTCTGGTGGGACGCGCGGGCATTGAACGGCGGGTTGGTCAATACCAGGTCCGCCGCGCCCGGTGCCGGGTTCGGCGGCCCGATGGGACGGCAGAGGGTGCGCACGTCGCCGGTGACGACGGTGCAGCGGTCCCCAAGCCCGTTGTCCTGCACATTCTCGTCCGCCAGCGCCGCAAGGGCGGGGTCGATCTCCACCAGCACGCCCCGGGCCGCAGGCTGGCGCACCAGAACCGCCAGTCCCGCGCTGCCGACGCCGGCACCGAGATCCACCAGATGGCGTGTGTGTTCCGGGGCGAGCGCGGCCAGCAGCATGGCGTCATGGCCGACCCGGTGGCCCTTGCGCGGCTGACGTAGCCGCAGCCGGCCGCCGAGCACGGTGTCCGAAGTGGTGTCCGGGTCAGGGCGCTCAGGGCTCGTCGCGCAGCACATCGGCGAATCCAGCCTCGGTTAGCAGGCGGCGCGCCCGCGTCACATCGTCATCCACCACCAGGATGCGACGGGGCAAGACTCCGATGGAGCCTTCCAGCGCTGAAATGTAGCCATCCGCCACCATGTGGCCGATCTCTGCGGCCGTGAGCAGGGCTTCGAGTGCCGAGATGAGCACCATGTCGTTGGTCCGTACAACCTCGCGCATGTGTTCCCTTGCGGCTTCGCGCCGACATTCGCGGACGTTGGGGCATCCGTGTCGTGGCCAGCGCGACCAGGGCGCTTGCGTGCACCCCTCCGGCATCCCTATGGTGCGCCCCGCTGAATGACAAGCGGGAGCATTCATTGGCCGTCGTTCTTCCGTTTGAGCCGAAAGATCCTTCCATCGAGGCGCTGGTGCGCCTGGTGCGGGGGGATATGGAGCGCGTCAACGCCACCATCCTTGCCCGGACCGGATCGGACGTGGCGATGATTCCCGAGGTGGCGAACCACCTCATTTCCTCCGGCGGCAAGCGTTTGCGGCCGATGCTGACGCTCGCCTGCGCGGCGCTGTCGGACTATCGCGGCGATGGCCACATCAAGCTCGCCGCTTCCGTGGAGTTCATGCACACCGCGACCCTCCTCCATGACGACGTGGTGGATGAGAGCGACATGCGCCGCGGCAAGCTGGCGGCGCGCAAGGTGTGGGGCAACGAGGCCAGCGTCCTGGTGGGAGATTTCCTGCTGGGCCAAGCCTTTAAGATGATGGTGGAAGTGGGCGTGCTCGAATGCCTCGACATCCTCTCCACCGCCGCCTGCACCATCGCCGAGGGCGAGGTGATGCAGCTGGCCGCCGCCAAGAACACCGAGACCTCCGAGGACGACTATCTCGCTGTGATCCGGGGCAAAACCGCCGAACTGTTCGCGGCCGCCTGCGAGGTGGGGGCGGTGCTGAACAAGCGGCCGAAGGCGGAGCAGAATGCCTGCCGCTCGTTCGGCATGAATCTGGGCATCGCCTTCCAATTGGTGGATGACGTCCTCGACTACGGCGGTAGCCAAGCCAAGCTGGGCAAGAATATCGGTGATGATTTCCGTGAAGGAAAGATCACTCTGCCCGTATTGCTGGCCTTCCGCCGCGGGGATGCCCAGGAACGGGCGTTCTGGAAGCGCTGCCTGGAGCAGAATGAGACCGGGGATGCCGAACTGGAGCAGGCCATTGCCTTGCTCATCAAGCATCGGGCCCTGTCCGATACGCTGGAGCGGGCGCAGCATTATGGCGCCATCGCCCGCGATGCTTTGGCCCTGTTCAACGCCAGCCCGGCCAAGGACGCCTTGATCGAGGCGGTGGACTTCGCCATTTCGCGCGGCTACTGAGCCGCGCGATCCTCCCGTATCCATCTGATTTCAAACGATAAACTCAGCCGCGCGGCGCCAGCATGATCACCGCTGCGCCCGCCAGGCAGAGGGCCGCGCCGGTGGCGTCCCAGCGGTCGGGCCGCACCCCTTCCGCCGCCCACATCCAGGCCAATGAGGCCAGGATATAGACCCCGCCATAGGCCGCAAACGCCCGTCCCGCAACGCTTGTCTCCACCTGGGTGAGGGCGAGGGCGAAGGCCAGCAGGCTCACGGCCCCGGCCAAAAGCCAATAGGGCGAGCCGCCCGCACGGACCACGTGCCAGAAGGCGAAGCAGCCGGCGATCTCCGTGAGCGCGGCGAGCAGGAAGGCCGGAATCGTCACGATTCACGCTCCATGGACACGAATTTCACCGCAAGATCGTGGGGCGTACCCACCAGTTTCCCCGAAGTTCCCCAATGCGACGCGACACGGACGCGGCCATGCGACAATTGTCGGTCAGTGCGAACACCGTCGCCCCCGATCCGGACATGCGCACGAGGCGCACCTCCGGTTGGGCCCGCAGCAGGTCCATCACTTCGGCGATGGCCGGGGCGACCGCCAGAGCGGGGGGCTCCAGGTCGTTGCCGTGGCGGGCGAGATAGGCCAGCAGGCCCGCCTGCGTGCGGGGCAGATCGGGCTCGGGGTCGGGGCCGGGCAGGCTGTCGCCCGGGCGCAGGCCCAGCGCACGGAACACGTCGGCGGTGGGCACCGGCACCCGGCAGTTCACCAGCACGGCGAACAGCGGCGGCAGGCCCAGGGGCTGGGAGAGCACCTCGCCGGTGCCCTCCATGATCCGGCTGCGGGGCGCGAGGCAGACGGGCACGTCGGCGCCCACGGCGCGGGCGGCGGCGTAGAGGCGCGGGTCATCGGCCGGCAGTCCGTTCGCCGTGGCCAGAAGACGCAGCGCGGCGGCCGCGTCCGAGGAGCCGCCGCCGATACCGGCGGCCACCGGCAGGCGCTTGGTGAGGTGAAACTGCCCCAGGCGGGCGCCGGGCACCTCCCGGGCGAAGGCGGCGGCGGCGCGCAGGATGAGATTGTCCGACTCGGGGCCGGCAGCCGGAGCGGTCGGTCCCGCAACGGCAAGGCCCAGGGGATGGGCCATATCGAGCGTCACCAGATCCGCGGCGCCGGCAAAAGCCACCACACTCGCGAGATCGTGAAACCCGTCCGGCCGGCGCCGGAGGATACGCAATGTCAGATTGACCTTTGCCGGAGCACGCGCCACAAGCTTTTGCATGGGTTTCGCTTATGGCCTCGTCGGGCCCGCGCGGCAAGCGCACCGGCACGGGGGTGTGCGGGCCCTGTGCTTGCGAGGCGGGGTGAAAGCGGCCATCCTCCCGCCATCGAGCGCGGTTTGGCTGACTGGTGCGCTCCTGTCCGGGATTCCCTCACGGTGAAGATTTTCTCTTTCTCATCGCCTTTGGCCTTTGCCTTCTCTTTTTGTGCGGCGATGGCCATGGCGGCCCCCACCTTTGCGCGCGAAGAGCCCCCCGCTGCGGGCGAGGGGTCCGTCGCCGGCAGTTATCTGTCCGCACGGCTTGCGGGGGCGGAAAAGGATACCGACGCCGCCGTCATCTATCTGCGGGCGCTGCTGAAGGCGGATCCGCGCAATGACGAACTGGTGGAACGCGCCTTCTTCGCCATGCTGGTGGCCGGCGAGGTCGAGGACGCGATGCCGCTGGCGGAGCGCCTGGTCAAGGTGGATCGCTCCCACCGCATCGCCCGCCTGGCATTGGCGGTGCGCGCTATCAAGCGCGGCCAGTTTCAGACCGCCCGCACCAATCTGTCGCTCTCCGTGCGCGGCCCCATTGGCGATTTGACGGCGACGCTGCTGGCCGCCTGGAGCATGCTCGGCTCCGGCACCCCCAAGTCCGGCATCGAACTGATCGACCGGCTGCAGGGCCCCGACTGGTACGTGGCGTTCAAGGATATCAATGCCGGCCTCATTCTGGATGCCGCCGGCATCAAGAAGGAAGCGGGCAAGCGCCTGGAGCGCGCCGCCAAGCTGGATCCCGCCACCTTGCGGGCGGTGGATGCCTATGCCCGCTGGCAGTCGCGCAACGTGGACAAGGACGCGGCGCTGGCCACCTTTGCCGCCTTCAACAAATTGCTGCCGAACCATCCTCTGGTGGTGGCGGCCACCGCGGATCTGGAGGCGGGCCGGACCCTGGCGCCGCTGATCCGCACCCCGCAGGAAGGCGCCGCCGAAGTGCTGTACGGCCTCGGCGCGGCGCTGGGCCGGCAGGGCGGCGAAGACCTCGCTCTGGTCTATCTGCAGCTCTCGCTGTGGCTGGAGCCGGATCATCCGCTGGCCAGCCTGACGCTGGCCGACCTCTATGAGCAGATGAAGCAGCCGGAAAAGGCCATCGCTGTTTATGAGAAGGTGCCGGCCAATTCGCCGCTGAAGCGCAATGCGGAAGTCCAGATGGCGATCAATCTGGACAATGTCGGCAAGTTCGACGAGGCGCGCAAGCATCTGGTGGCGCTGGTCACCGCGGACCCGAAAGATACGGACGCGCTGGTGGCGCTGGGTGGCCTCTATCGCGGCCACAAGATGTTTGCCGAATGCGCCACCACCTATGGCCAGGTGATCTCTCAGATCAAGGATCCGGGCCGCAACAATTGGACGCTGTATTATTTCCGCGGCATCTGCAACGAGCGCAACAAGGACTGGACCGCGGCGGAAGCGGACCTGAAAATGGCGCTCAAGCTGTTCCCGGACCAGCCGCACGTTCTCAACTATCTGGGCTATTCCTGGGTCGACCGCGGTGAGAATCTGGAGCCGGCGCTGGACATGATCCGCAAGGCGGTGTCGTTGCGCCCGGACGATGGCTACATCGTCGACAGCCTCGGCTGGGCCTATTATCGCCTGGGGCGCTATCCGGACGCGGTGAGCGAGCTGGAGCGGGCCATCGAGCTGAAGCCGCAGGATCCGGTGATCAACGACCATCTGGGCGATGCCTATTGGAAGGTCGGCCGCAAGCTGGAGGCCACCTTCCAGTGGGCCCATGCCCGCGACTTGAAGCCTGAGCCCGAGGATCTGGAGAAGATCCAGAAGAAGCTGCAGAGCGGCCTGGGCGATGATCCCGAGCCGGTGAAAAAGGCGGAAGACCAGACCAAGGGCGGCTGAGCCGCGCCCCTGCCCGCGACGGGGGGAGCATCCCGCCCGTCGCGATGGGCGTGCGTGCACGTCTGCGCACGCGGTTCCGCGCGGATGCCCGGCATCAGGCCGGGCATTGGGGGGCGGTCTTGTGGCAACGCCCGTCCTGAAGGTGAGCCCACCGTGTCCTTAAGCCGCCCGCTGGATTTGTCCGCCATCGGCGGCCATACTGCCCAAAGCAATCCCCGGTTGTGCGGCGGCCCGAGCTTATGATTGCGTGGGATGACTTTCGCCTGGTCAAGGCGATCTCCGAGACCCGCTCCCTGGCCGGCGCCGCCGAGGCTCTGGGGGTCAACCATTCCACCATCTTCCGCCGGCTGGGTGTGCTGGAGAGCCAGCTCGGGGCGCGCTTGTTCGAGCGCGCGCGCAGCGGCTATGTGCCCACCGCCACCGGCGAAGAGATCGTCCGCCTCGCCGAGCGCATGGGCGAAGACATCATGGCCATGGAGCGCCGCATCACCGGGCAGGATCTGCGCCCGTCCGGCGAATTGCGGGTGACCACCAACGATACCTTGCTGGCGCATCTGCTCACCCCGGTGCTGGCCACGTTTCGCGCGGCGTTTCCCGAAATCCGGCTGGAGGTGATGGTGTCGAACCAGTCGCTCAGCCTGTCCAAGCGCGATGCGGACGTGGCCATCCGCGCCAGCGACCGCCCCGGCGACACCCTGGTGGGACGCCGCATCGCCTCCATCGCCTGGGGCGTCTATGGCCGCATCGACGGGCTGGGTGGCCAGCCGTTCGCGGTGGCGGACATGCGCCGGCACAATTGGGTCGGGTTCGCCGAGCCCATCGCCGGCATCAAGGCGTCCAAATGGCTGCGGGAACGGGCGGGCGAGGAGCGGATCGTCTATCGGGTGAACACGCTGCTGGGGCTGGCGGAAGCGGCCGCCGCCGGCATCGGCCTGGCGGTGCTGCCCTGCTTCATCGGCGCCTCCACGCCGGGGCTGGCGCGCCTCGCCGGTCCGGAAAGCGAGATGGAATCCGGCCTGTGGCTGCTGACCCATCCCGATATCAAGCAGACGGCGCGGGTGCGCTGCTTCATGGACCATGTGGGCCGTGAACTGGTGAAGCGGCGCGGCCTGATCGAGGGCAAGGCTTCGGGGGCAGGAGCGGTCGCGACGCCGGCGCGGGACGATGCCGCAACCCTGGCCTGAGGTGTCTGGCCGTGCGGGCACGATCCCGCCCCGCCGGAACCACAACCTGAGAGAACTGCCATGATGGAAACGCCTGCGGTGCCTGCCGCGCCCCTTCGGTCAAATGCGGCGCGGCCCTGGCTGCGGGTGGAAGGGGCCGCCGTCTTCCTTCTGTGCGCGGTGACCTATGCCCATCTCGGGGCGTCGTGGGGACTGGCGGCGGCGCTGTTCCTGGTGCCCGACGTGGCCATGGCCGGCTATCTGGCCGGGCCAAGGGTGGGGGCCTGGAGTTATAATTTCGCCCATTCCTATGCCCTGGCCATCGGCCTGGGGCTGCTGGCGCAGGTGCTGGACCAGGCGCTGGTGCTGGCCCTGGCGCTCATTCTGGGTGCGCATATCGGCTTCGACCGGATGCTGGGCTATGGCCTGAAGCTGCCGGACGCGTTCACCTCCACCCATCTCGGCCCCATCGGCCCGGCCGCGCGCGGCGGCTGATCGGGCCGCGCGCGGCATGCCTCAAGGGGCGTCGCGAAAGCCGTTGGTGATGGGATAGCGGCGGTCGCGGCCGAAATTGCGGGTGGTGACCTTCACCCCCGGCGCCGCCTGCCGGCGCTTGTATTCGGCCAGATTGAGCATGCGCTCCACCCGCTTCACCAGGGCCAGATCAAAGCCCTCGGCCACCAGGTCCGCCACCGGGGTTTCCGCTTCCACCAATTTGGCCAGGATCGCGTCCAGCACCTCATAGGGCGGAAGCGAATCCTGGTCGGTCTGGTTCTCGCGCAATTCGGCGGTGGGGGGCTTGTCGATCAGGCCATCGGGGATCACCACCCCGTCCGGCCCCAGCGCGCCCACCGGCTTCCACGTGTTGCGCAGGCGGGAGAGGCGGAACACCTCGGTCTTGTAGAGGTCCTTGATGGGATTGTAGCCGCCGTTCATGTCGCCATAGAGCGTGGCGTAGCCGGTGGACAATTCCGACTTGTTGCCGGTGGTCACCACCATGGTGCCCAGCTTGTTGGACACCGACATCAGCAGCGTGCCGCGCACCCGCGACTGCAGATTCTCCTCGGTCACATCCCGCGCCCGGCCGGCGAACACCGGCGCCAGCACGCCTTCCAGCGCCTCCACGGCGGGGGCGATGGGCAAGGTGTCGTAGCGCACGCCCAGGCGCTGGGCGACGTCGGCGGCGTCTGACAGGCTGTCGCTGGAGGTGTAGCGATAGGGCATCATGATGCAGTGGACCCGCTCCGGCCCCAGAGCATCCACCGCCATGGCGGCGCAGATGGCGCTGTCCACGCCCCCGGACAGGCCCAGCACCACGCCGGGAAAGCGGTTCTTGTTCACATAGTCCTTCAGCCCGAGCACGCAGGCGGCATAGTCCGCCTGATCGCCGTCCACCCGGTCGGCCAGCGGCGCCTCCAGGCATTTCCAGCCATTGGCGAAGCGCTCCCACACCGTCACCCGCACCCGCTCGGCAAAGCCGGGCATCTGCATGACGAGCGTCCGGTCGGCATTGAGGGCGAAGGAGGCGCCGTCGAACACCAGTTCGTCCTGCCCGCCCACCTGGTTCACATAGAGCAGCGGCAGCCCGCTCTCCACCACCCGCGCCACGGCGATGTTGGTGCGCTCGTCATAGACCGAGCGGCGATAGGGCGAGCCGTTGGGCACGATGAGGAGTTCGGCGCCGGTTTCCGCCAGGCACTCGACCACATCCGGTCCCCAGATGTCCTCGCACACCGGCACGCCCAGGCGCACGCCCTTGAACGGGATCGGGCCGGGCAGGGGGCCGGGGGCGAACACCCTTTTCTCGTCGAACACGCCGTAATTGGGCAGATCCACCTTGAAGCGGCGGGCACTGACGCGCCCGGCCTCCAGCAGGAACACGCCATTATAGAGCGCGCCGTCCTCCACCCAGGGCGCACCCACCAGGAGGGCGGGGCCGTCGGCGCTCTCGGCGGCCAGCGCCTCCAGCGCGGCGCGGCAGGCCTGCTGGAAGGCGGGCTTGAGCACCAGATCCTCGGGCGGATAGCCGGACAGGAACAGTTCGGAGAACACCACCAGATCGGCGCCCTGGAGGGCGGCTTCGTCGCGGGCGCGGCGCACCTTGTCCGCATTGCCCGCCACATCCCCCACCAGGGGATTGAGCTGCGCCACGGCGATGCGCAGCTGATCGACCGGCGGGGCGGTCGGTGCGGGAGCGAAGGCGGATTCGGAAGCGGAGTCAGAAGCGGTCATGGCGCCCCAGCAAGAAATGGCGCTCCAGATGTAGCCGCGCCGCGCCCCTGCGGCAATGCACGCGGGGCCGCAGGGGCCGGGGCGTCCGTCCATGCGGAACCAATCCACGGGGATGGCATTTCCGTACAGCCAAGCCTGTGGCGCGTGGGTGCGCGTCCCCCGGGCGCCCGCCGCGCGGCACGGGCCGGGCGCGCGGCATCAGCCTGGCGGCAGCGCGATGGCCTATCATTCCTGGCGGGAGCCGGCCGGCACCGCACCCAATCCAGATGGGAGACGACACGTCGTGTCCGACCTCATGACCGGCCCCGATGGGGTCGAGGCACTGACACCGCCCGCCGCCCAGCACCTCCTGCTGGCGGACCTTCTGGGTGCGCTGAGCCATGCCCTCGACCTGACCGAGGGCCAGGCGGAAGGCCACTGCATGCGCTGCTGCTGGATCGGCGTGCGCATCGGCCAGGAACTGGGCCTCAGCGAGGCGCAACTGACCGATCTGTCCTATACTTTGATCCTCAAGGATCTCGGCTGCAGCTCCAATGCGGCGCGGATCTGCCAATTGTATCTGGCCGATGACCGCACCATCAAATCCGGCTCGAAACATCTGGACGGCAGCCTGTTCCAGGCCCTGCGCTTCGTGCTGTCCCATACCGGCCTGAAGGCCGGCCCCGCCGAGCGCTTCCGCGCCATCGCCCGCATCGTGCAGAATGGCGGCAACCTCACCCGCGACCTGATCGAGACCCGCTGCGACCGCGGCGGCGAGATCGCCCGCCGCATGCGCTTCTCCGATGGCGTGGTGCGCGGCATTCGCGGCCTGGATGAGCATTGGGACGGGTCCGGCAAGCCCGGTGGCCTGAAGGGCACGGCGATCCCGCTTTATGCCCGCATCGCGCTGCTGGCCCAGGTGGCGGACGTGTTCTTCACCGCCGGCGGCCCCGCGGCGGCGGTGGCCGAAGTGGTGAGCCGCGCCCATGGCTGGTTCGAGCCGCGCATCGTCACCGCGTTCGAGACGGTGGCGGCGCAGCAGGGCTTCTGGGAGACCTTGGCCCGCGACGACCTCCAAAGCGAAATCGCCCGGCACGTGCCGCAGCACATCCGCGCGGTGGTGGATGACGATTATCTCGACGACATCGCCGCCGCCTTCGCCCAGGTGATCGACGCCAAGAGCCCGTTCACCGCCGGCCACAGCGCCCGCGTCACCGACGTGGCCGATACCATCGCCGCGCAGATGGGCCTGCCGCCAGAGCGTCGCCGCTGGCTGCGCCGGGCCGCCTTGCTGCATGACATCGGCAAGCTGGGGGTCAGCAACACCATTCTCGACAAGCCCGGCGCGCTGGAGCCGGAAGAGCGGGCGGCGATGCAGCGCCATGCGGTGCTATCGGAGACCATCCTGGCCCGCATCCGGCCGTTCCGCCATCTGGCGGCGATCGCCGGTGCCCACCATGAGCGGCTCGACGGCAAGGGCTATCCCCGCGGGCTGGCAGGGGAGGCCATCGACCTCGACACCCGCATCATCACCACCGCGGACGTGTTCGACGCCCTCACCGCCGAGCGCCCCTATCGCGCTGCCATGTCCACCGCCGCGGCGCTGGCGATCATGACGGAGATGAGCGGCACCGCGCTGGACCCGGACTGCCTGGCCGCCCTGCGCCTGGCGCTGGCCGCGCCGCCGGGGGAGACGGAGCGGGCCTCGGCGTAGGGCCAGGGAAAGCGGCGCCCGCAAGGACATGTGGGGTGCGCCCTCCGCCTGTGCGCTCGCCCGTGCCCCTCTCCCGCCGGGGCTTCGTCATGACCGCGCTGATCACCGGTTTCACACGCGCCACCGCCACCGCCACGGCCACGGCGCTGCGCAACGGATCAGCCGACGTCGCCGCGCCGCGCCCCTACGGCAATGCAGGCGCAACCTCGCCTCGGGCGCAAGCGCCTGACGGAGAACGTGCCGCCCTTTGAAGGCCTGGGCTTTAGCGACACACTGCGCCGCGTCCTGTTCTCCTGGAGCCTGGCCATGCCCGACGATGCCGCGCTGACAGCCGTGATGAACGGCTATGGGCTGATCTTCCAGACGCTGATCAAGCATCTCGATGCGAAGGGCCTGATGTCCGGGGGCGAGTTGGCGGAGGATTTGCTGCGGCAGGCCGATGAGATCGCGGAGTCCTGGGCGCCCGCCTACGTGCCGGGCACGCCGCGCCTGGACGTGTCCGTTCTGCGCACACTCGCCCGGTCGCTGCGGGGCGAGGCCAAGCCGGGCGTCTCGTTCGGATATGGCCAATCATCCCCGGCCGAGCCGGCGAATGATCTCGGGCCTGAGGGGCCAGTGCCTTGAGCCGTGCGCGTAAGGCCAGAAAAAACCATCTTCCTCACGGGAATGTGGGGTGCGCGCCCGCTTCCGGCCCCTCGCGCGGTGCCCGAGCCCGTGCCACTCTCCCGCGCCCTATCCCGCAGGAGGTTTCCCATGGCTTCTCCCCTCGCCACGCCGCCCGCTCCCTCGCCCGTCCTGGAAGGCCTCGACGGCCTGGTGCGCGAGCCGTTCTCGCGCCGGGGCTTCGTCATGACCTCGCTGATCACCGGCTTCACGCTGGCCACCACCACGGTGATGGCGCAGGCGATCTCCACCGATGCCAAGGGCCTGGTGGCCGGCGACGTGCAGATCCCCACCGCTGACGGCAACATGCCCGGCTATCGCGCCATGCCCGAGGGCAAGGGGCCGTTCCCCACCGTGATCGTCATCGAAGAGATCTTCGGTGTGCACGAATATATCAAGGACACCTGCCGGCGCCTGGCCAAGCTGGGCTATTGCGCGGTGGCTCCGGAGCTGTATGCCCGCCAGGGCGACCTGACCAAGATGACCGACGTGCAGCAGATCATCCGCGAGGTGATCTCCAAGAAGCCCGACGCGGAGATGCTCTCGGACCTCGACGCCGCCGTGGCCTGGGCGGTGAAAAGCTCGGACGCGGATGCCAACCGCCTCGCCATCACCGGCTTCTGCCGCGGCGGGCGCGCGGTGTGGCTCTATGCGGCCCATAATCCCAAGGTGAAGGCGGCGGTCGCCTGGTATGGCCCGCTGGGCGGCGCGCGCACCGACATCCAGCCCAAGACCGCCAGCGACGTGGCCGGCGACCTCAAGGCGCCGGTGCTCGGCCTCTATGGCGCCGCCGACACCGGCATTCCGGTGGCGGACGTGGAAAAGCAGCGCGACGCCGCCAAGGCCGCCGGCAAGACGGTGGAGATCGTGATCTATCCCGACACCCCGCACGCCTTCCATGCGGACTATCGGCCCAGCTATCGCAAGGAAGCGGCCGAGGATGGCTGGAAGCGCATGCTAGCCTGGTTCAAGCAGTACGGCGTGTCCTGAGCCTCAAACAGTCCCGCCGCGTGCCCGGTCGGGCGGCGCGGCGGGACGCATCCCCGGCGCGATGGCGCCCGGTGCCGCATCTGCGGCGTTCTCCCGTGCAGCGTCCTCGATGGCTTCCTTGGCGGATTGAGCCATCAGCGCCATCTGCGCCGCAAACCAGCGCTCCACCAGCGTGATGAGGCTGGCGTCGATCTGGAGCCCCCGGCCGCCGCTGCCCTGCGCGGTGAGGAAGCCCTTCGCCTGGGCGGCGCGCATCAGATTGGCCATATGGCTGCGCGAGACGCCGAACCGGCTTGCGGCCGGCCCATGGGGCAGGTCCACCACCGCCGGCACGGCCCGTCCGCCTTCCGTGGGCAATTGCAGGAACAGCGTCATCAACACCATGTAGCCGGCGTCCGCGGCGGTGAAGACCTCCAGCTCCGGAAAGGCGTCCGGCAGCCGGCATCCGCGCAGGAAATAGCCGCCGGCGGCGCGGTGGAAGGCCTCCAGGAACTCCGGATCCCGGTCCAGCCGCTGGCCATGGTCCGCGCCGGGGTCGAGGGCGTCGAGCGCCTGCATCTGGATCACCGTGAACAGGCGCACATGCCCCATCATCCGCGCCGTCGGCACCAGCACCTTGGCGCGCCGGTCGGCAATGCCCGCCGCCGGGGCGAGGAAGCCGGCAAAGCGCATCAGCGCCAGAAACGCCGTCACCCGCCCGGTGCTGGCGACCTTATGTTCCGCGCACAGCTCACGCAGCCGCGACAGGGTGAGTCCATCTCCCGGCACCGCCGGATCGCGGTGCAGATGCAACTGCAGCGCGAGGCTGGAAATCAGGAACCGCCCTTGCTCATTGATGATTTTATTCAGGACCGGCGTGCCGCGATACATGCGCAACATGCTCATGGCATAGCGGCGCAGTGCCGGCTGAAATGCATTCAGCCGTCGAAGCTCTTCTGCGCGCTGGATAAAGCCGGAAAGTTCGGTAATATGGTCACGCATTAGATGCGATCCTGAATACTTTGGATCTTCACTTTGACAAAATTTGACCACGTCTCAAACATGCATTCCGCCCGCGGCCAATCCTGTCCATACAGGGAGCGACATTGGCTTGGCGCGGTGCATCTTTTGCGTGTGTTGTGCCGATGAAACGATTGGGTGAGGAGGACGCTCATGTGTGAGGTGTGCACCACGAGTCGCGGACTGTCCCGGCGCGGGTTTCTGGGATCAGGCCTTGGGGCCGCAGGTCTTGCGGCAGCCGGCATGATGGGCGCGCTGGCGCTGCCATCCGCCGCCTGGGCGCAGGCCCCGGCCCGGCCCAATGCCATTCCCCCGGCCGAGGCGCTCAAGCGCCTCCAGGACGGCAATGCGCGCTATGCGGCCAACACGTCGACGCAGTCAGACTTTTCCGCCGGCCGTCTGGCGCGCGCCTCGGCGCAATATCCGTTCGCGGCCATTCTGAGCTGCGCGGATTCCCGCTTGGCGCCGGAATTCGCCTTCGACCAGGGGGCAGGCGAACTGTTCGTCTGCCGCGTGGCCGGCAACTTCATCAATACCGACGGCCTCGCCAGCCTGGAATATGGCGTGGCCGTGCTGGGCGTGCCGCTCATCATGGTGCTGGGCCATTCCAACTGCGGCGCCATCGACGCCACCATCAAGGTGGTGAAGGACAATGTGGTCCTGCCGGGCCATCTGCCCGAGCTGGTCAATGCGCTGAAGCCCGGCATCGAGGCGGCCATCGCCCAGAAGCCGGCGGACCTGCTGGCGGCGGCCACGGTGGAGAATGTGCGTTTCAATGCGAAGCGCATGCAGAGCTCCTCGTCCATCCTGTCCCAGGCGGTGGCCGACAAGAAGCTGATGGTCGTCGGCGCGGTCTATGACATCGCCACCGGCAAGGTGAACATGGTCGAGGTGTGATCGGTCGCGCCGCTCTTCGGAGCGGCGCGCCTTTACCTCAGGCCGAGGCTTCGGTGCTGAACACCCGGTAGCGGCGCGGCACCAGGCCGATGCGGCCCCCCGTGGGCAGGTCATGCTGATGGGGCACCGCCGCTTCCACCACGAACGGGCCGTTGACCCCGGCGATCTCGATGTCGGCGCGGCGGATCGGCCCGAAGGTGCGCACGGCCAGCACCCGGCCGGAGAAGGGCGCCTCGTCCGGATCGGCGAAGTCCACGTCATGGGGCCGGGCCAGCACGCGGGCGGGGCCATCGGCCACCCCCTGGCTGTCCAGCGCCAAGGCGCGTTCGCCGGAGAACAGCCGGCCGTCGCGCACAATGGTGGGCAAGGTCAGGGTTTCGCCGATGAAGTCGTGCACGAAGGCGGTGGCGGGGCTGTCATAGACTTCGGCGGGGGTGCCCACCTGCTCGATCTTGCCATGGCCCATCACCACCACCCGGTCCGCCAGTTCCAGCGCTTCTTCCTGGTCATGGGTGACGAGGAGCGAGGTGACGGGCAGTTCCTCGTGCAGATTGCGCAGCCAGCGGCGCAATTCCTTGCGCACCTTGGCATCCAGCGCCCCAAACGGTTCATCCAGCAGCAGCACCCGCGGCGAGATGGCCAGCGCGCGCGCCAGCGCCACCCTTTGGCGCTGGCCGCCGGAGAGCTGGCCGGGATAGCGATCCGCCAGCCAGTCGATCTGCACCAGATCCAGCAGTTCGCCCACCCGCGCCCGGATGGCCGCGTCCGGCACCTTGTCGGCGCCGGTGCGGACCCTGAGGCCGAAGGCCACGTTCTCGAACACATTCATGTGCCGGAACAGCGCATAATGCTGGAACACGAAGCCTACATTGCGCTCGCGCACCGAGCGGTCCAGGGCATCCTCGCCATCGAAGCGCACCTCGCCGGTATCGGGCCAGTCGAGGCCGGCGATGATGCGCAGCAAGGTGGTCTTGCCCGAGCCGGACGGCCCCAGCAGCGCCACCAGCTCGCCGCTGCGCACGTGCAGATTGACATTGTCCAAGGCGGCGAAGGACTTGAAGCGCTTGGAGACGCCGACGACATCGATGGTCATCTCAATGCTCCGTGCTGAGGCGGTGTTCGAGGATGGTCTTGGCGCACAAGGTCACCAAGGCGAGGAACGCCAGCAGCGAGGCCACCGCGAACGAGGCGGCGAACTGGTACTCGTTATAGAGAATCTCGATCTGCAGCGGCATGGTGTTGGTGAGGCCGCGGATATGGCCGGACACCACCGAGACCGCGCCGAACTCGCCCATGGCGCGGGCGTTGCACAGCAGCACCCCATAGAGCAGCGCCCATTTCACATTGGGCAAGGTCACCCGGAAGAAGGTGGCAAGGCCGGAGGCGCCGAGCGAGATCGCGGCTTCCTCTTCCGCCGTGCCCTGCTCCTGCATCAGCGGGATTAGCTCGCGCGCCACGAACGGGAAGGTGACGAACACGGTGGCCAGCACGATGCCCGGCAGCGCGAACACGATCTGGATGTCATGGGCCTGAAGGAACGGGCCGAGCAGGCCCTGGCTGCCGAACAGCAGCACGAACACCAAGCCGGCCACCACGGGCGAGACCGAGAACGGCAGGTCGATCAGGGTGATGAGGAAGCTCTTGCCCCAGAATTCGAACTTGGCGATGGCCCAGGAGGCCACCAGCCCGAACACCAGATTGAGGCTCACCGAGATGGCCGCCACCACCAGCGTCAGCTTGATGGCGGCGATGGCGTCGGGATCGCTCAGCGCCGCCACATAGGTGCTCCAGCCCTTGGCGAAGGCCTGGACGAACACCAGCACCAGCGGCAGGCCGATCACCAGCGCCAGGAAGGTGAGGGCCACCGCGATGATGGCAATGCGCACCAGCGGCGGCTCGGTGTGCACCGGCGGCGCCTGGCGGATGACGCGGGCGGGCTGGGCGGCGGGGAGGGGGGCGAGATCGGCCACGCTCATCGCTCGCTGGTCCGCTGCTCGGTCCATTGCTGGAGCCGGTTGATGACGAACAGGAGGATGAAGGAGGCCAGCAGCATCACCACGGCGATGGCGGTGGCGTCCGCATAGCGGAACTCCTCCAGCCGCACGACAATAAGGAGCGGCGCAATTTCCGACACATTGGGCATGTTGCCGGCGATGAAGATCACCGAGCCGTATTCACCGACGCCGCGGGCGAAGGCCAGGGCAAAGCCGGTGAGCAGCGCCGGCCAGATGGTGGGCAGCACCACCCGCCACACCGTCTGCGCCCGGCTGGCGCCGAGCGAGGCGGCGGCTTCCTCATATTGCTTGTCGAGATCGGCCAGCACCGGCTGCACCGTGCGCACCACGAACGGCAGGCCGACGAAGATCAGCGCGATCAAAATGCCCAGCGGCGTGAAGGCGACCTTGATGCCCAGCGGCGCCAGCAGGCTGCCGATCCAACCGTTTTCCGCATAGAGCGCGGTCAGCGAAATGCCCGCGACCGCCGTGGGCAAGGCAAAGGGCACGTCGACGATGGCATCCACCAGCCGGCGGCCGGGAAAGTCGTAGCGCACCAGCGCCCACATCACGAGGGTGCCGAACACCGCGTTCACCAGGGCTGCGGCGAACGAGATGCCGAACGACACCCCCAGCGCATGCAAGGTGCGCGGGGCGGTGACGATGGCGATGAAGCGCTCGAACGACAGTTCGGTGGTCTTGAGCACCAAAGCTGCCAAGGGGATAAGCACGATCAGGCTGAGCCATGTCACCGTGAGGCCGAAGGTCAGCCCGAAGCCGGGAATGACGCTGCGTTGGCGGAGGGACAAGCCCGGTCTGGCTGCGGTCACGATCAAGCGCCTGCTCAAGAGGAAAGGGGGCGCCCCGCTTCAGGCCGGGGCGCACCGCAGCTCAGTTGCTGTAGATTTTATCAAATACGCCGCCGTCGGCGAAGAACTTCTGCTGCGCCTTGGCCCAGCCGCCGAACACGGCGTCGATGGTGAAGATCTCCGTCTTGGCGAACTTGTCCTTGTACTTTTCCGCCACCGCGGCGAGGCGCGGGCGGTAGTAATTGCGCGCCGCGATCTCCTGGCCTTCCGGGGTATAGAGATACTTGAGATAGGCCTCGGAGATCTCGCGGGTGCCCTTCTTGTCGACAGTCTTGTCCACCACCGCCACCGGCGGCTCCGCCAGGATGGTGTAAGGCGGGGTGATGATGTCGAACTTGTCCGGCCCCAGTTCGTTCACCGAGAGATAGGCCTCGTTCTCCCAGGCGATCAGCACGTCGCCGAGGCCCCGCTCCACGAAGGTGATGGTGGAGCCGCGGGCGCCGGTGTCCAGCACCGGCACATTCTTGAACAGCGCCTGCACGAAGGCCTGCGCCTTCTGCTCGTCGCCGCCGTTGTTCTTCAGGGCATAGCCCCAGGCGGCGAGGAAGTTCCAGCGGGCGCCGCCGGAGGTCTTGGGGTTGGGGGTGATGACCTTGATGCCCGGCTTCACCAGATCGTCCCAATCCTTGATGCCCTTGGGATTGCCCTTGCGCACCAGGAACACGATGGTGGAGGTGTAAGGCGAGGCATTGTCCGGCAGGCGCTTCTGCCAGTCGGCGGCGATGAGGCCGCGGGCGGCGATGGCGTCGATGTCATAGGCCAGGGCCAGGGTCACCACGTCCGCCCCGCTGCCGTCGATCACCGTGCGGGCCTGCGCGCCCGAGCCGCCATGGGACTGGCGGATGGTCACCGTGTCGGCGGGATGGTCCTTCTTCCAGGCTGCGACGAAGGCCTTGTTGAAAGCGGTGTAGAGCTCTCGCGTCGGGTCATAGGACACGTTCAGCAGGGTGATCTCCGCCGCCTGGGCGGGGACGGGCGCCAAAGGTCCGGCAAGGGGACCAGCAAGCGTCAGGGCGAAGGGCGCGGCGAGCGCGATGGCGGCCAGGCGTTTCAACATGGGTGCCTCCTCAAGCGACCGCAGAAGCGATCCATCGTTCGTCTGAGCGAACGATACATGGCCCGGAGGAGGGGTCAATCGGTTATGATATAATGTCGATAAAAATTGTTATGTTTAAGCTCAGGCGGTCTTTTTGACGTGGATGCCGCACTCGACCTTGGATTGCCCGCGCCAGCGTCCGGCCCGCTGGTCCTCGCCCGGCAACGCCCGCGACGTGCAGGGCATGCAGCCGATGGAGGAAAAGCCGAACCGCTGCATGGGATGGCGCGGCAATTGATTGGCGGTCATCCAGCCTTCGATTTCCGCCGCGCCCAGGGCCGCCAGCGGATTGAACTTCACCCGGCCATCGTCCTGTTCAACGAACGGAATCTGCGCCCGCGTCGCCGCCTGATAGCGCTTGCGGCCGTTGATCCAGGCGGTGAACGGCGCCAGCGCGCGGGACAGCGGCTCCACCTTGCGCAGGCCGCAGCAGGCATCGGTGTCGGAGGCCCACAGATCGTTGTCGGCATCGCGCGCCTGCCGCAGCGCTGCATCTGGCGTATAGGTGCGCACGTCGGTGAGGCCGAGGCGGTCGATCAAGGCGTCGCGATAGGTCAGGGTTTCGGCGAACAGATGCCCGGTGTCGAGAAACAGCACCGGCGTGGTGCGGTCCACCTGCGCCAGCATGTGCAGCAACACCGCCGATTCCGTGCCGAACGATGACACCGCCGCGATCCGCCCGCCGAAATGCTCCAGCGCCGTGGAGAGGATCTCCAATGGCGCCGCATCCTCCAGCCGCGCGGCCAGGCGCGTTACCTGGCTGGAGAGGTCGGGGCGGGTGGGGATGGTGGTCATCTCCGGAGCGCTCACGCGGGGCGCGCGCCGAGCCGCGCCCGCAGGGGCGTGGGGCGGCCGTCGCCGGTGGGCTGGTAGAACACCGAATAGGAATGGAGTTCCTTTTCCACCGCCGCCGCGTCGCTGTCCTTGGCCACGTCCAACGCATCGAAGCCGCAGCGGACCATGAGCAGGAACTGGTCGCGCAGCACATTGCCGGTGGCGCGCAATTCGCCGGTGAAGCCGAGCCGCTCGCGCAGCAGACGGGCCTGGGTATAGGCCCGCCCATCGCGGAACTTCGGGAACACCAAGGCCACCAGCGCCAGCCGGCCGATGAAGGGTGCCAGTTCCAGCACGTCCTTGTTGTTGGGCCAGATCACCCCGACGGGATGAGCGTGGGCCAGCAGCGCCTCGCCTTCCGCCAGCAGGCGGGCGGCGGAGACGAGGGCAGGGGCGTCCGGCAAAGCGGCGTCATCGGCCACGGTCACGAACGGGTCGGCGATCACCACGCCAGTCTTAACGAGCGGCATAGGCGCTGTCCTTGAACGGTTCGATGCCGAGCCGCTGCACGGCGGCGATGAAGGTCTCGGCGGGGCTGGTGCGCAGTTCCAGATAGGTGTCGAGAATGCGCTCCACCACATCCACCACCTCGGATTCCGGCACCGCCGGCCCGAGCAATTCGCCCAATTTGGCCTTGTGGTTGGCCTTGCCGCCCAAGGTGATCTGGTAGAATTCCTGGTCCTGCTTCTCCACCCCCAGGATGCCGATATGGCCCACATGGTGGTGGCCGCAGGCATTGATGCAGCCGGAAATGTTGAGATGCACCCGGCCGATGTCGGCGATGCGGTCATTGTCCGCAAAGCGCTTGGTCAGATCCTGCGCCAAGGGAATGGAGCGGGCGTTGGCCAGCGAGCAATAATCGAGGCCCGGGCAGGCGATGATGTCGGAGATCAGCCCGATATTGGGTGTCGCCAGCCCCTGCGCGTCCAGCACCTGCCACAGCGCCAGCAGATCCTTCTGCCGCACGTGCGGCAAGGTGAGGTTCTGCTCATGGGCGACGCGGATTTCGCCATAGGCATAGCGATCGGCCAGATCGGCGATGGCGTCCATCTGGTCGGCGGTGGCATCCCCCGGAGGACCGCCCACCGGCTTCAGCGACAAGGTGACGATGGCATGCCCCGGCACCCGGTGCGGGGCTACCGCATTGGCGTACCAGCGGGCAAAGGCGGGGTCCGCCTTGGCGGCGGCCAGTTCCGGGCCGCCATCTTCCAGGGCCTCGAAGTCCGGCACCTGGAAATGGGCGCGGATGGCGTCGAGGGCGGCATCGTCCAGGGTGAGGGCGCCGTCTTTGAGCTGCGCCCATTCCTCTTCCACCCGGCGGGAGAATTCCTCGGTGCCGATCTCATGCACCTGGATCTTGATGCGGGCCTTGTAGATGTTGTCGCGCCGCCCGCCCGCATTATAGGTGCGCAGGATCGCTTCCAGATAGGACAGCAGATGCTCGCGCGGCAGGAACTCGCGCACGGTCTTGCCGATGAACGGCGTGCGCCCCAGCCCGCCGCCGACGATCACCTCAAACCCGGTCTGGCCGTCCTTGCGATAGAGCCGCAGGCCGATGTCGTGCACGCGGATGGCGGCGCGATCATGCTTGGCGGCGGTGATGGCGATCTTGAACTTGCGCGGCAGATAGGTGAATTCCGGGTGCAAGGTGGACCACTGGCGGATGATCTCCGCATAGAGGCGCGGGTCCTCGATCTCTTCCGGGGTGGCCGCCGCCCACTGGTCGGTGGTGGTGTTGCGGATGCAGTTGCCGGAGGTCTGGAGCCCATGCATGCCGGCGGCGGCGAGATCCGCCATGGCGTCGGGCAGCTCATCCAGCTTGATCCAGTTGAACTGGATGTTCTGGCGGGTGGTGAAATGGCCGTAGCCGCGATCATAGCGCCGGGCCACATGGGCCAGCGCCCGCATCTGCGCCGCCGAGAGCGTGCCATAGGGAATGGCGATCCGCAGCATATAAGCGTGCAATTGCAGATAGACGCCGTTCATCAGCCGCAGCGGCTTGAACTCCTCCTCGCTCAGTTCGCCGGAGAGCCGGCGGACCACCTGATCGCGGAACTCATTCACGCGCTCATGCAGGAAGGTGCGGTCGAATTCGTCATAGATATACATGATCAGCTTCCGTCAGGCGCTTCAGGCGGCGCCCGGCAACGCAACAGTGGGGCCGCCGACGCGGATGCGTTCGCGCAGATTGGCGGGCCGGGGGAGGCCGGCGGCATCGAGCACCACGGGGGCGGGATAGGCGCCGACCGCGCGGTTCTCATCGGCATTGGCGATGCCCAGCAGGCGCAGGGCTTCGGTGGAGGTGGTCACCACCGCCGCGTCGCCGATGTCCAGGCTCCAGCTGCCATCCGCCCGCAGCCACACCACCACGCCATCGCCGAGGCGGTTGGCGGTGATCACCGTCGGGCCGTTGATCTTGAGTTTCTGCTGCAGCGGCGAAGTCATGAAGGGCCAGATCCGTTTCGGTGCCGGTTTCCCAAATCACCGAATTTTTGATGTTAATTAATGAGGTTGACGTGGTTCTAAAGTTAAAATAGCGATCGCCATTATGCAATCGCAAATTAGGCGCTTGCCGATCGCCGCTCAGCGGCTGAATGCCTCGCGCACCCGGATGTGGTGCCGGCGCACGGTCCCGCTATCATGTGCAAGACGAAGGTGAGGGCCATGCCCGAGACGGCGGAGATGAGAACGTTGGAAATGAACCGCCTCGACGCGCTGGAAGCGCAGAGCATCTTCATCATGCGCGAAGCGTTCGCGCAGTTGCGGAAGGTGGCGCTGCTGTGGTCGCTGGGCAAGGATTCCAACGTCATGATCTGGCTGGCGCGCAAGGCCTTCTTCGGCCGCGTGCCTTTCCCCTGCATGCATGTGGATACGGGGCGCAAATTCCCGGAGATGTATGATTTCCGCGACCGCTATTCCAAGGAATGGGGCCTCGACCTGCTGCTGGAAGACTGCCCGCCGCTGGAGAGCACCGACCCCACCTTGCCCCCCGCCGCTCGCTCTGCCGCCCGCAAGACCGAGGGGCTGCGCCTGGCCCTGGCCAAGCACGGCTTCGACGGGGTGATCGCCGGCATCCGCCGCGACGAGGAGCCCACCCGCGCCAAGGAGCGCTTCTTCTCGCCCCGCGGCACCGACGGCGCCTGGAATGTGCGCGAGCAGCCGCCCGAATTCTGGGATCAGTACAATACCGCGCTGACCCCCGGCGCCCATCTGCGCATCCACCCGATCCTGCATTGGACCGAGCTGGACATCTGGGCCTACACCCAGCGCGAGGGCATTCCCGTCATTCCGCTGTATTTCTCCAAGGACGGCGTGCGCTATCGCTCCCTGGGCGACAAGGACATCACCTCGCCGGTGCCCTCGCTGGCCTCCACCCTGGACGAGATCCTGGCGGAACTGGCCACCACCAAGACCTCGGAGCGCTCGGGCCGGGCCATGGACCATGAGAGCGAGGACGCGTTCGAGCGTCTGCGCACCGCCGGCTATCTGTGAGATCATCCGTCATGTCCGTCAGCATCGCCTCCGTCCTTCCCGTGATCTCCGCCGATGCCCCGCCGGAGGCGCACTATGCGGTGCGCAGCCCCACGGAACGGGAATTGCTGCGCATCGTCATCGTCGGCCATGTGGACCACGGCAAATCCACCTTGGTGGGCCGCATCCTTTATGAGACCGGCGCGCTGCCCGACGGCAAGATCGAGATGCTGCGGGAAGTCTCCGCGCGGCGCGGCATGCCGTTCGAATGGTCGTTTCTGCTGGATGCGCTCCAGACCGAGCGCGACCAGGGCATCACGGTGGACACCACCCAGATCCGCTTCGCTACCAAGCAGCGCGACTATCTGCTGATCGACGCGCCGGGCCATGTGGAATTCCTGCGCAACATGATCACCGGCGCCGCCCAGGCGGATGCCGCCGTGCTGCTGATCGATGCCGCCGAGGGCGTGCGCGAGCAGACCCGCCGCCATGCCTTCCTGCTGCATCTCTTAGGCCTGCGCCAGGTGATCGTGGCGGTGAACAAGATGGACCGCGTGGGCTATGACCGCGCCGTGTTCGCCAAGATCGAGGCGGACGTCACCGCTTATCTGGACGGCTTCGGCCTGCATCCCACCTTCGTCATTCCCTTGTCGGCGCGCGATGGCGGCTTCGTCACGGAGCGGGCCGAAGGGGCGGAATGGTATGAGGGGCCGACCATCCTCGAAGGGCTGGACCGGCTGACCGCTCCCCCCGGCCTCGGCGACCTGCCGCTGCGGTTCCCGGTGCAGGCGGTGTACAAGTTTGATGAGCGCCGGATCATCGCCGGCCGCATCGAGAGCGGCCACTTGGCGGTGGGCGATGAACTGACCTTCGAGCCCTCAGGCGCCACCGCCCGCATCCGCTCGCTGGAAGCCTGGCCCGGCCCCGCGCCGCGCACGGCCGGCGCCGGCCGCTCCATCGGCCTGACCCTGGACAAGGACATCTTCGTCGCCCGCGGCGACGTGGCCGCGCATGGCAGCAACCGCCCGCGCGCCGCCCGCCGCCTCACCGCCCGGGTGTTCTGGCTGGCGGATACCCCGCTGAAGGCCGGCGCCGCCGTCACCGTGCGCCTCGCCACGGCGTCCGCCACCGGCATCGTCCGCGCTGTGGCCAGCGCCGTGGACCCGGCGAGCCTCGTCACCGAGGGCATTGCCGCGCTGGGCCGCAACCATGTGGGCGAAGTGGATATCGCCTTGCACCGGCCCTTGGCGGCGGATGCCTATGGCATCAATCCGCTGCTGGGCCGCATCGTCATCGAGGTGGATCGCAAGATCGCCGGGGGCGGCATCATCCTGTCCGCCACCAGCGAGGACAAATCCCCCGCGCCGCGCGGCGAGGTGGTGGCGGTGGCGTCCGCCGTGCGCCCGTCCGATCGGGTGGCGCGCTATCGCCATGGCGGCGCGGTGCTGTGGCTCACCGGCCTGCCGGCCTCGGGCAAATCCACCGTGGCGCGGGCGCTGGAAAAGCGCCTGTTTGATCTCGGCGGCGCGCCGCTGTTCCTGGATGGCGACACCTTGCGCACCGGCCTCAATGGCGATCTGGGCTTCGCGCCCGCCGACCGTTCGGAGAACATCCGCCGGGTGGCGGAGATGTCATCCTTCCTGGCGCACAACGGCCAGATCGCCATTGTGGCGCTGGTGTCACCGGCCGAGGCGGACCGGGCGCGGGCGCGGGAAATCTGCGGGCCGCTGTTCCACGAAGTGCATGTGCGCGCGCCCCTGGAGGTGTGCGAGGCGCGCGATCCCAAGGGCCATTATGCCCGCGCCCGCGCCGGCGAGATGGCCAATTTCACCGGCGTCAGCGCCCCCTATGAGGAGCCCCGGCAGCCGGAACTGGTGCTGGACACCACCGCCCCGCTCAGCCAGTGCATCACCGCGCTGGAAGACTATCTGGCCGGTGCGGGCGTGCTGGCGCCCTCCGATATCGACGCCTCGATCTGATCTGCGGCGGCAGGTCCTTCCTCCGCCAAAGGTCCTTCCTCTGCCAAAGATCCTGGCGCCGCCGCCAGGATCGCCGCCAGCAGGCCGGGAAAGCGCGCGTCCAGTTCGGCCCGGCGCAGCACATTGGTGCGGCCGTTGCCCAGATCCACCTGGCGGATCAGCCCGGCCTCCCGCAGCACGCGGAAATGATGGGTGCGGGTGGCCTTGGTCACCGGCATGGAAAAGGTGCCGCACAGGCGCGGCGCGCCGTCGCCCCGCGCCAGATCCAGCACCACGCCGCGCCGCATGGGGTCGGCCAGCGCCGAGAGTACCTTGCTCAGATCCATCTCGTCCGCGCTGGGATGCCACCCGCTGTCCGCCAATCGCCTGCTCCCGTATCCGTGCTGCAAGGTATGGCTTGCATAATACCTTATCTCCGATCAAGGTATGGCAGAAATCGTACCTTGTGAGGGAGAAAATCCATGACGGCAGCGCAGACGGTCCGCATCCATGCCTTCGGCGGCCCGGAGGTTCTGGCTCTGGAGAGTGTGGACCTGCCGCCGCCGGGCGCGGGCGAGGTGCTGATGCGCCAGACCGCCATCGGCTTCAATTATATCGACATCTACCAGCGCACCGGCATCTATCCGCTGCCGCTGCCCACCGGCCTTGGCCATGAGGCCGCCGGCGTGGTGGAGGCCGTGGGCGCAGGCGTGACCACGGTGAGCGTGGGCGACCGGGTCGCTTATATCAATGCCGGCATCGGCGCCTATGCGGACCGCCGCATCGTGCCCGCGGAGCGCCTGGTGGTGCTGCCCGACAGCGTTTCCGACGAAGAGGCCGCCGCGGTCATCTTCAAGGGCATGACCGCGCAATATCTGCTGCGCAAGACCTATGAGGTTCAGCCGGGCGATATCGTGCTCATCCATGCCGCCGCGGGCGGGGTGGGGCAGATCATGGCCGCCTGGGCCAAGGCTTTGGGCGCCTTCGTCATCGGCACCGCCGGCTCGCCGGAGAAGTGCGCCATCGCCAAGGCGGCGGGCTGCGACGTGGCGATCAATTATGCGCAGGCTGATTGGGTCGAGCAGGTGGTCGCCGCCAGCGGCGGACGCAAGGCGCGGGTGGTGTATGATTCCGTGGGCAAGGACACCTTCCTGAAGTCGCTGGATTGCGTGGCCCAGTTCGGCCTGGTGGTGCTGTTCGGCGGTGCCTCGGGCCCGGCCCCGGACATCTCGCCGGAACTGCTGTCCAAGAAGGGCAGCATCTATCTCACCCGCGCCTCCATCTTCCCGCGCAATGCGGACCCGGCGGACCTGCGTGCCAATGCGGCGGAGCTGTTCGCGGCGCTCAAGGCGGGCATCGTCAAGCCGGTGATCGCCGCCCGCTTCCCCCTGGCGCAGGTGGCAGAGGCCCACCGCACGGCGGAGGCGCGCACCAATGCCGGCGCGATCCTGCTGATCCCTTGATCAGGAGGCCATCTCCCGCCGGACCGCAGGGCTATCGCATATGGCCCCCCCTCGGAGTGGGGGGCTTTCTTGGAAGATCGTCATGCCCGGGCTTGGCCCGGGCATCCACGGGGATCGGCTTGGCGCTTGCTTTCCAGCCGCGCTCCGTCGGCCCGGCGTGGATGGCCGGGACAAGCCCGGCCATGACGAACCCGGAAGTCTTCCCGCCCGCCGCTCTCAGAGCAACCGCGCGGCGCTGTCGCGGGCGGCGGTGTATTCCGCGATCAGCCGGGCGCAGAGGTCGGCGGTGGGCGGGGCGTCGAAGATGGAGCCCACCCCCTGGCCGGCGGACCACACCGTCTTCCAAGCCTTGGCCTCGTCATCCAGATTGAGCTTGGCGTGGGCGGTGAGATTGTCCGGATCGAGCCCCGCCGCCTGAATGCTGGGTCGCAGGAAATTGGCATTCACCCCGGAAATGGCCGGGGTATAGACCACGTCGGCGGCGGCGGCGGTGAGGATCATTTCCTTGTAGCCGTCCGGGGCGGCGCTCTCGCGGGTGGCGATGAAGCGGGTGCCGAAATAGGCCAGATCCGCCCCCATGAGGCGTGCCGCCGCCGCGTGCGAACCGGTGGACATGGCCCCCGACAGGATGATCGTGCCGTCGAACACCGAGCGCACCTCGGGAATGAGCGCGAACGGGCTGAGATTGCCCGCGTGTCCCCCGGCCCCCGCCGCCACGGCGATGATGCCATCCACGCCCGCTTCCGCCGCCTTTTCCGCATGGCGCCGGCTGATGACATCGTGGAACACCAGCCCGCCATAGGAGTGCACCGCCGCCACCACATCGCGCACCGCGCCCAGCGAGGTGATGACCAGGGGCACCTTGTGCTGCACGGTGGCCGCCAGATCCGCCTGCAGCCGGCTGTTGCTGCCATGGACGATGAGATTGACCCCGAACGGCGCCGCGTCCGGCACGTCGGACAGGCGCCCGGAAATCTCGTCCAGCCAGGCCTCGTAGCCGGCGGTGGTGCGGGCATTGAGCGCCGGGAAGGTGCCCAGCAAGCCGCCGCGGCAGGTTTCCACCACCAGGTCCGGGTTCGACACCAGGAACATGGGGGCGGCGATGATCGGGGCTTTCAGGCGTCCGGCCAGGGCGGCGGGAAGGGGCATGCGGGGAAACCTCCACCAGGATGCGGATCCGCGCCGGCCGGCTGGCCCATCGGGACCCGTCTGTTTGTCTGGCGCGCACTGTGGGCTTGGGCGTCGGGGTCGGCAAGGGGTGGGGCGGCCCTTGCGGCCATGGCCCTTGATGGTGCAGCGTTACGCCCCGAAGCGGCCCGTCATGAGCCGCGCGGAGGACTGCATGTCAAACGCCGATCCTGTGCTGCTCGATGTGACCGGCGGCATCGCCCGCATCCGCTTCAACCGGCCCCATGTGCTGAACGCGCTCGACGAGCACGCCATCCTGGCCTTCAAGCGGGCGGTGGACACCATCGCCGAGCAGCGGACCGTGCGGGTGGTGGTGCTGTCCGGCGAGGGGCGGGCGTTCCTCGCCGGCGGCGACGTGGGGCGCTTTCACGACGCCGGCCCCGAGGCGGTGCATGTGGTGCGGGCGCTGATCGATCCGCTGCACGACGCCATGATCACCCTCTCCCGGCTGCGGGCGCCGGTGATCGCCAGCGTGCAGGGGGCGGCGGCGGGCGCCGGCCTGTCCATGGCGCTGGCAGCGGACCTGCTGATCGCCGCCGACGACGCCAAATTCTCCATGGCCTACAGCCGCATCGGCACCTCCCCGGACGGTTCGGCCACCTGGCATCTGCCGCGCATCGTCGGCTTGCGCAAGGCGATGGAACTGGCCCTGCTGTCCGAGACCATCGATGCCCAGGAGGCGCTGCGGCTCGGAATCGCCAACAAGGTGGTACCGGCGGCAAGCCTTTCGGCGGAGACGGACGCGCTGGCGGAGCGGCTTGCGGCGGGGGCCACCGCCGCGCTGGGGCGGATCAAGGCCCTGCTGCGGGCCTCGTTCGAGAACAGCTTGCCCGAGCAACTGGATGCGGAGCGCGATGCCTTCATCTCCAGCGCCTCCACCCGCGATTTCGCGGAAGGCGCGGCGGCCTTCGTCGCCAAGCGGATGCCGGTGTTCGAAGGTCACTGAGCGCCACGGCGCGCGGAGAATAATAGGCGCCAACGGCGCGGGGAGAACAGGCTCATGGAGATTACCGGACACGCCGCCGTCGTCACCGGCGCGGCCTCGGGGTTGGGCGCCATCACGGCGCGCACGCTGGCCGCCGCCGGCGCCAAGGTGGCGCTCTTGGATCGCGATCTGGCGGGGGCCGAGCGGGTGGCGCAGGAAATCGGCGGGCGCGCCTTCGCCTGCGACGTGGTGGATGCGGCCAGCGCCGAAGCCGCCGTGGCGGCGGCGAGCGCGGCCCATGGCCCGGCGCGCATCCTGGTGAATTGCGCCGGGGTGGCGCCCGCCGGCCGCATCGTCGGCCGCAAGGGCCCGCAGCCGCTGGAGGACTTCCGCCGGGTGGTGGAGATCAATCTGATCGGCACCTTCAACCTGCTGCGTCTGGTGGCGGCGGGCGCCGTGGGGCTGGAGCCGCTGGCGCGGGGCGAGCGCGGGGTGATGATCAACACCGCCTCCATCGCCGCTTATGACGGCCAGATCGGCCAGCCGGCCTATGCCGCCTCCAAGGCCGGGGTGGCGGGGCTGACCTTGCCGGCGGCGCGCGAATTCGCCAGCGTCGGCATCCGGGTGGTGGCCATCGCGCCGGGCATCTTCGCCACGCCGATGATGCTGTCCATGCCGCAGGAGGTGCAGGACAGCATCGGCGCCACGGTGCCGTTTCCCCCCGGCCTCGGCGCGCCGGAGGATTATGCGGCCCTGGTGGTGCACATCATCGGTAATCCGATGCTGAATGGCGAGGTGATCCGCCTCGACGGCGCCTTGCGCATGGCGCCGCGCTGAGCGCGGGAAACGGGCTGAGGGCGCTGAACCCGGCGGAGGCGATCTAACGCAAGGCGGGCGCGAATTGGAGCCCGCCGTCGCGGGTGAGGCGGTTGAGGCCGCGGGGGATGCCCAGACCGGAGCCGGCCCCCAGATTGCGGTCATAGACCTCGCCATAATTGCCGACGTCGCGCACGATGCGGGTCAGGGCGCCGGGCGCGAGGCCCAGCGCCTCGAACGGGTCGGGCTGCGCCGACAGGAGCCGTTCGGCTTCGGCGCTGTTGGGCGGGGTCGCCGCTTTCAGCGTGGCGCTGGAAATGCCGAGGGCTTCGGCCCGCACCATGGCGAAGTGGGTCCAGCGGATGATGGAGAACCATTGGGCATCGCCCTGGCGGACCACCGGCCCCAGCGGCTCCTTGGAGATCACCACGTCGGCGATGGCCTGCTGCGCGGGGGCGGCCATGAGGCGCCGCAGGGCGTAGAGTTGCGAGACGTCGCTGGTGATCGCATCGCACCAGTCGCTTTGATAGGCCTTCACCAAGGTGGCGGGGGTGGCGAAGGCCACCACGTCCACCTTCAGGCCGCGCGATTCGAAATAGTCGCTGGCATAAGTGTCGTGGGTGGTTCCGCTTTGCACGCAGATGCGCCCGCCGGCCAGTTGCTCGGGCTTGAGCATCCCGCGCTCGCCACGGGCCAGAAATCCTTGCCCGTCATAATAGGTGACCACGGGAAACTGAAGGTTCAGTTCGGCCTCGCGGCTCAGCGTCCAGGTGGAATTGCGCGACAGCACGTCCACTGCGCCATTTTGCAGGGCCGTGAAGCGGTTCGGCACATCCAGCGGCACGAAGCGCACCTTGGCCGGATCCCCCAGCACCGCCGCTGCCACCGCGCGGCAGAAATCCACGTCGAAGCCGTTCCAGGCGCCCCGCGAGTCCAGAGCGGCAAAGCCTGACAGCGACCGGTTGACGCCGCAGGCCAGCGTGCCGCGCGCCTGCACCGCCTTCAAGGTCTGGGCCTGCGCCGAGGCCGAGGAGAGCCCCCCCAGTGCCAAAGCAAGGCCAAGGGCGGCGCGGGTCCCCCCGCGCCGCAGGGAGCCGAAGACGGAGCCTCTGGGAGCGGGAACGGCGCATGGGCGGGGCAAGGCGCGTCTCCAACGGGATGACGTAGGCTACTACCGTCTCGGCGGATTGCAACGCTTCTTCTGCCGCAACGGCAGGTCGGGGTTGTTCACATTCATACTGGATCGATTGACTTAAATGTCTATAGATATGAGAATAGAAAAAATAGCGATAATGAGGTGTGAAATGTCCCCGCCCATGGTTCGTCGCTCGTGGCGCGACTGGGTTCTGTTCGGAGCGGCCTACGGGGTCATCCTGGGGGCGATTCTGTTCGCCTATCCCCCGTCCCAGGGCACGGCGCGTCCCGCATCGACCGTCAGCCATGGCATGGCTGCCCGCTGAAGTGTCACGGCGTGCGTCTTTGATGGCGTGTGCGAAAGAGCGGCGGCATCCCTCGGGCGGCGTGATCCGCCGGTGCGGCGCTGCTGATGCCGCGCAGAAGGCCCGCATTCGGCAGCCGTCAGCCGCCGCGGTGGCCGTCAGCGATCGAGCGCGATGGCCTGGTTGTTGTCGGAGAGAATGCCGGTAAAGCGGTTCGGCCCGGTGGGCTGCAGGCGGGCGGTGATCTTGCCCACATGATCCTGCAACACGATATCCGAGCCCATCACATCCCACCCCTTGGTCATGAAGATCTCGCTCGGGCAGGACACATCCGCCCGCGCCGCGAGGCCGCTCATGCCGCGATCCGTGGTCAGCGTCACCGGGCAGGTGTGCTGGCCGGCGTCCCAGGCCAGGGTCCAGGCGCCCGCCAGCTGTTCCTTGGTGCTGCCGGCGGCATAGGCATTGCCGGCCGGGGTCACCGGCGGCGGCGTCAGGGGGACATTGCTGGCCACCGTGCGCGGCGTCACCGCGGCGCCGGCGCTGGATGCGGTGGCGCCGGTGGCAGGACGCAGCGGTTCTGCGGAGGCGATGGGGGGCACGGCGGAACTTTCCACCGAGGCGGTGGGCGCGGACAGGATGCGTTGCGAGTCGACGGCACTGGTCTTGGTGCCGAAGCCGTCGAGTTCAGTGCTGCAGGCAGCCAAGGCGACGGCGCTGAACAGCACGGCCCCAACGGTTAACACCTTCATTCACAAAGCTCCGCGCGTGGCCGCAACCCTGCCGGACCCGCCATCGTGACATCCCATCCACCGATGCTACGCCTAAAGGGTTACCGGCATCTTTTCAACGATCGGCGTCGCTCGCACGGCCCCGAATTCACGCTCAGGGTTCCCTTGGAAGATGGCGAGAGAATGACCCGGCAGACCTGAAGCTTTCCCGGCTCAGAACCGCCGCCCGGCCCCGGCGCCTGCCGCCGGGCGCATGGACGCCCGTGTCGTGGCGCGCTATGTCCGCGCTTTCCGCCTTTCCCCGCAGGAGAATCCCATGTCCCAAGCCCTTGATCCGAAGACGCTCACCGTGGTCGTCACCGGTGCCACCTCGGGGATCGGTGCGGCGACGGTGCGACGCTTCGCCTCCGTGGGCGGCAAGGCGGTGGCCATCGGTCGCCGCGCCGATCGTCTCGAGGCCCTGGCGGCGGAATTCCCCGGCCTGGTGCATCCCGTGGTGCTGGACGTGCGCGACTATGCCGCCACCGAAAAGGCGCTGGCCGAACTGCCGGAGGCGTTCCAGGACTACAATGTGGTGTGCCCAAATGCCGGCTTGGCCCTGGGCCTGGAGCCGGCCCAGGCGGCGAACATCGCCGATTGGCAGACCATGATCGACACCAATGTGACCGGCGTGACCTACACCGTGCGCGCGGCGCTGCCGGCCATGGTCAAGCGCGGGCAGGGGCATGTGGTGTTCACCGGCTCGGTGGCCGGCGACTATCCCTATCCGGGCGGCAATGTGTATGGCGCCACCAAGGCGTTCGTGAAGCAGTTCGCCCTGAACTGCTGGGCGGATCTGGCCGGCACCGGCGTGCGCGTGACCAATATCGAGCCCGGCCTCACCGAGACCGAGTTTTCCCTGGTGCGGTTCCGCGGCGACGATGCCAAGGCGGACAAGATCTATGAGGGCACCGCCCCCATGACCGGCGAGGACATTGCCGAGCAGGTCTATTTTGCTGCCACATTGCCGCGCCATGTGGTGGTGCTACGGATCCAGGCCGTGGCCGGCCAGCAGGGCTTCAGCCCGCTCGCCATCAAGCGCGGCTGAGGACCGTGCGCGGAGGCTGAGACCACTGACGGCCGTCGGCCTCCGCCGGCGGCGCGCCGCAGGGAGGGCAAAGCCGTGAACCTGCCGAACATCATCACCATCGGCCGGCTGCTGATCGTGCCGGTGGTGGTCTGGGCCATCACCGCCGACGAGCCCATGCTGGCGCTGGCCTTGTTCGTGCTGGCGGGCGTTTCGGATGCCATCGACGGCTTCATCGCCCGGCGCTTCAACCTGCGCACGGAACTGGGGGCCTATCTCGACCCGCTGGCGGACAAGGCGCTCCTGGTCTCCATCTACATCACCTTGGCGGTCGCGGGCATGATGCCGCGCTGGGTGGCCATTGCGGTGGTGTCGCGGGACGTGATGATCGTGGGCGCCATCATGCTGTCCCTGGTGATGGCCCGCCCGGTCGCCATCCAGCCGCTGGTGATCTCCAAGGTGAATACGGCGGTGCAGATCGCCTTTGCCGCGCTGGTGCTGGCCCGCGAGAGCTTCGACTTGACCCTGGATGAGCCCTTCCGCCTGGGATTGGTGATGGTGGGGCTCTTGACGGGCCTTTCCGCTGCTGCCTATCTCGCGGCATGGACACGCCACATGGCGCGTTGAGCCGCCGTCGGGCCGTTCTCGCAGCCCCGGCCGGCACCCGGGGGACACAAGCGATGAGGCTTCAAGGACAACTGCGCTTCTGGATCGGTGCGCTGGTGGTCCTGGTGCTGGTCACCTGGGTGCTGCGGGCGATCCTGCTGCCGTTCGTCATGGGCACGGCCATCGCCTATTTCCTGAACCCGCTGGTGCAGCGCCTGAACCGCATCGGCATCGGCCGCATCCCCGCCACCCTGGTGCTGGTGGGCCTGCTGCTGCTGGTGGTGTTCCTGCTGCTGCTGGTGGTGATGCCTTTGTTCATCAGCCAGCTGTTCGACTTCATCCAGAAGATGCCGTCCTACGTCTCGCGCCTCCAGGGGCTGCTGACGGAGGAGAATCGCGACTGGGCCGACCAGTTCTTCGGCGCCCGCCTGCCGGAGATCCAGCGCTCGCTCTCGGAAATCATGTCCCAGGGCGTCACCTATCTGCTGGGCCTGCTGACCTCGATCTGGTCCGGTGGCCAGGCGCTGCTGTCGCTGTTCGCCCTGATGGTGGTGACGCCGGTGGTGGTGTTCTACGTGCTGTGCGACTGGAACAGCATGGTGGAGACCGTGGATTCCTGGATCCCGGTCCACCAGCGCCCGGTGGTGCGGCGCCTTGGCCGCGAGATGGATCTGGCGGTGGCCGGCTTCGTGCGCGGCCAGGCCCTGGTCTGCCTGCTGCTGGGCAGCTATTACGCCATCGCGCTCGGCATGGCGGGGCTGAATTTCGGCTTCCTCATCGGCATCGTCTCGGGGCTCATCACCTTCATTCCCTATGTGGGCTCCCTGACCGGGCTGGTGCTGGCCATGGGGGTGGCCATCGTGCAGTTCTTCCCGGACTGGACCATGATCGGCACCATCTTCGGCATTTTCATCCTCGGCCAGACCATCGAGGGCTATGTGCTCTCCCCCAAGCTGGTGGGCGACAGCATCGGCGTGCATCCGGTGTGGCTGATGTTCGCTCTGTTCGCCTTCGGCTATGTGTTCGGCTTCGTCGGCCTGCTGCTGGCGGTGCCGCTCACCGCGGCGGTGGGGGTCCTGGTGCGGTTCGGCTTCCGGCAGTATTTTCACAGCACGCTCTATACCGGGGCTGACCTGCCCAAGGACGAGCCGGTGGGCGGGCCGCGCTGAGCCATGACCGGACGCGACGCCAAATCCCGCCAATTGCCGTTCGACCTGCCGGCGCCCCCGGCCATGAGCCGGGACGATTTCCTGGGCGCGCCCGGCAATGCGGCGGCGCTGGCGCTGATCGATGCCTTCCCCGACTGGACGGCGCGGGTGGTGTGCCTGGTGGGGCCGCCCGGCGCCGGCAAGAGCCATCTGGCGGCGGTGTTCGCCGCCAAGGCCGGCGCGCTGACCCTCAAGGCCGGCGATCTGGCGCGCGCCGAGGTGCCGGCGGCCCTGGCCACCGGTGCCCTGGTGGTGGAGGATCTGGAGCCGGGAACCTTCGACGAGGCGGCGCTGTTCCACCTGTTGAATCTCGCCCGCGAGCAGCACGCCTTCGTGCTGCTGACCATGCGCACCTCCCCGGCGTTGTGGCCGCTGGCCACGGCGGATCTTGCCTCGCGGTTGCGGGCGCTGCCGAAGCTGGAACTGGCGGTGGCGGACGACGCGCTGCTGGCGGCGGTGCTGGTGAAATTGTTCGCCGACCGCCAGATCGTGGTGGACGACGCCATCGTGCAGTTTCTGCTGCGGCGCATGGAGCGTACGGTGGAGGGCGCGCAGGCCCTGGTGCAAGCCATCGATCGGGCGGCATTGGCGGCGCAGCGGCCCGTCACCCGCGCGCTCGTCGCCCAGGTGCTGCGGGAGGAGATGCCGGGCCCCGATGGCAGCGCCCCGCGCGAGGACGATGAAGAATAAGCATTCGTGGCCGTCATAGAGTGGTCATGCAAGGCGGCCATGGTCCGCGCGAAACCGGGGGACCCATCGATGAGTGCCAACGAGACCGCAGCTTTCGCCATGGTGCAGGAAGCGGACGCCGAGGGCGTCGCCGAGACCGCACTGAGCGAACTGGCCGCTTCCCCGGAACGGTTCATCAATCGCGAAATCTCCTGGCTGCACTTCAATCGCCGCGTGCTGGAGGAAGCCTCCAACCGCAGCCATCCCCTGCTGGAGCAGCTGCGCTTCCTCTCCATCTCCGCCAACAATCTGGATGAATTTTTCATGGTCCGCGTGGCGGGCCTGAAGGAGCAGGTGCGCGAAGGCGTCACCCTGGCCACCCCCGACGGCATGCTGCCCGGCGAGCAATTGACCCGCGTGGTGGCCGAGGCCGGCACGCTGATCTTCGATCAGCAGGCCCGCTGGCTGGAATTGCGCGCGGACCTGGCCAAGGTGGGCATCCTTCTTGTGGATGGCGCCGATGTGAGCGCCGACGACCTGACCATGCTGGAAACCCATTTCCTGCATCACGTCTTCCCGATCCTGACCCCGCTGGCCATCGATCCGGCCCATCCGTTCCCGTTCATCCCTAACCTCGGCTTTTCGCTGGCGCTGCAACTGGTGCGCCAGACCGACGGGCGCGGGATGACCGCGCTGATCCGCATTCCCGCCAAGGTGGAGCGCTTCATCCGCCTGCCGGAGCGTGAGCCGGGCGTGATGCGCTTCATCACTTTGGAGCAGATGACCACTTTGTTCATCGGCCGCCTGTTCCCCGGTTATGCGGTGAAGGGGCAGGGGGTGTTCCGGGTGATCCGCGACAGCGACCTGGACGTGGAAGAGGAAGCCGAGGATCTGGTCCGCCTGTTCGAGACCGCGCTGAAGCAGCGCCGCTACGGCGAGGTGATCCGCATGGAAGCGGATGCCGGCATGCCGGACGAACTGCGCAACTTCGTCGCCCGCGAACTGGACGTGCAGGACGACGAGATCTTCGTGGTCAAGGGCGTGCTCGCCCTCAACGAATTCTCGCAACTGGTGTCAGTGGACCGGGCGGACCTGAAGTTCCCGCCCTACAACGCCCGATTTCCCGAACGCATCCGCGACCATGGCGGCGACTGCTTTCTCGCCATCCGCGAGAAGGACATCCTGGTTCACCACCCCTATGAATCCTTTGATGTGGTGGTTCAGTTTCTCCGTCAGGCTGCTCGAGACCCTAACGTCGTCGCCATCAAGCAGACCCTCTACCGCACCTCCTCCGACAGCCCGATCGTGAAGGCGCTGGCCGAGGCGGCGGAAGCCGGCAAGTCGGTGACGGCGCTGGTGGAGCTGAAGGCCCGCTTCGACGAAGAGGCCAACATCCGCTGGGCGCGCGATCTGGAGCGGGCCGGCGTGCAGGTGGTGTTCGGCTTCATCGATCTGAAGACCCATGGCAAATTGTCCATGGTGGTGCGCCGCGAGGGGGCCAATCTGGCCACCTACTGCCATGTGGGCACCGGCAATTATCACCCCATCACCGCGCGCATCTATACCGACCTGTCGTTCTTCACCGCCGACCCGGTGATCGCCCAGGACGTGGCGCGGATCTTCAACTTCATCACCGGCTACGCCCAGCCGGGCGAACTGGACGCCATGGCGGTGTCGCCGGCCACGCTGAAGCCGCGCATCATGCGCCACATCGCCGATGAGATCGCCTTCGCCAAGGCCGGCCGTCCCGCGGCCATCTGGCTGAAGTGCAACTCGCTGGTGGATCCGGAGATCATCGACGCGCTCTATGCGGCCTCGTCCGCGGGCGTGAAGGTGGATTGCATCATCCGCGGCATCTGCTGCCTGCGGCCGGGCATTCCCGGCCTCAGCGAGAACATCCGGGTGAAGTCCATCGTCGGACGGTTCCTGGAGCACAGCCGGATCTATTGCTTCGGCGCCGGCCACGGCCTGCCGCACCCCAAGGCGATCGTCTACATCTCGTCCGCCGACCTGATGACGCGAAACCTGGATCGCCGGGTGGAAACCCTGTGCCCCATCACCAATCCGACGGTGCACGAGCAGGTGCTCGACCAGATCATGGTCGCCAACCTTATCGACAACGAACAGAGCTGGTGGGTGTTGCCCGATGGCTCCTCGGAACGCATAGTCCCGGCGCCGGGCGAAGAATCGTTCAACGCCCATCGTTATTTCATGACAAACCCGAGCCTGTCTGGACGTGGAAAGTCTCTCAAAGATTCTTCGCCGCGCAGTCTCCTCGTCCGACGCTAGGGACGATGATCGACTGGGCCTCTCCACCTTGATGGCGGGGAAAGGTCCGGTCGCGGTCATCGACATCGGGTCCAATTCGGTCCGCCTCGTGGTCTATGAGGCGGTCACGCGGTCCCCTGTGCCCTTGTTCAACGAGAAGGCGCTGTGCGGCCTCGGCCGGGAGGTGCTCTCCACCGGGCGCCTGCCGGAAGATGCTGTCCAGAAGGCATTCTCCGCGCTCCGCCGGTTTCGCGCTTTGTGCGATGCCATGGGGGTGGGCACGGTGCATGCGCTGGCCACCGCCGCCGCGCGCGATGCGGAGAACGGCCCGGCCTTCATCGCCGAATGCGAGGCCATCTGCGGCGCGCCCATCGAGATCCTGACCGGTCGGCGCGAGGCGGAACTGGCGGCCTATGGCATCGTCTCCGGCGTGTATGAGCCGGACGGCGTGGTGGGCGATCTGGGCGGCGGCTCGCTGGAATTGGTGGATGTGCGGCGCACGCAGGTGGGGGCCGGCATCACTCTGCCCCTGGGCAGCCTCGCCTTGCAGGACCGTTCATCCAAATCCCTGAACAAGGCCGACAAGATCGTCCGCGAGGCGGTGCGCGAGGCGCCCGTGCTGTCGGAAATGGCCGGGCGCACCTTCTATGCGGTGGGCGGAACGTGGCGGGCGCTGGCCCGGCTGCACATGTTCCAGAAGGACTATCCGCTGCATGTGATGCACGGCTACCGCATCCCGGCCAAGGAGGCGCTCGAGTTCACCCGCCTCGTGCATCGCGCGGACGCGGAAACGCTGGCGCATATCGATGCGGTCTCCAACGCCCGCCGGCCGCTGCTGGCCTATGGCGCGCTGGTGCTGGAAAACGTGGTGCGCGCCGGCCGTCCGGCCGAGGTGGTGATCTCCGCGCTCGGCGTGCGCGAGGGGCTGCTCTATGCCTTGCTGAACCCGCAGGAGCGGGCGGCGGACCCGCTGCTGGAGGCGGCGCAGGAACTCAACATGCTGCGCTCCCGCTCGCCGCTGCACGGCGAGGAACTGGTGGCGTGGACCGGCGCCTTCTTCCGCTCCTCGCCGGTGATGGAAGAGAGCGCGGAAGAGGTGCGCCTGCGGCAGGCGACCTGCCTGCTGGCGGATATCGCCTGGCGGGCGCATCCCGATTATCGCGGCGAGCAGAGCCTGAATGTGATCGCCCATGCGGCCATGGTGGGCATCGACCATCCCGGCCGCGCGTTCGTGGCGCTGGCGGTCTATTTCCGCCATATGGGCCTGGCGGAGGAGGGGAACGCCCCGGCGATCCTGGGGCTGATCTCCCCCGGCATGCTGGATCGTGCCCGGGTGCTCGGCGCCGCCATGCGGGTGGCCTATATTCTGTCGGCGGCCATGCCGGGAATCCTGCCCCGCATGCCGCTGGTGGTGAAGGACACTACGCTGGTGCTGACCGTTCCGGCGGACATGGCCAATTTGATCAACGACCGCGTCCACACCCGCCTGCGCCAATTGGCGCGGCTGATCGGGCGCGAACCGGTACTGACCTTCGCCTGACGCTGCCATCGGCCGCCGCGAAATGGGCATGGCCGGGTGCCGGCCCCTGGGTGGGTTTGCCTTCGGGCGCGAGACCGCGATAAGGTTGCAGTCCTGATCAATGATCGTGGTGGGGACCGCGGGCGCCAAGGGTTGGGCCGGATGCGAGGGGGCGTTTCGACCTTGCCTTCGGACCATGCATCTTGGAAGCGGACCTCATGGCGGTGATGTGATCATCCCGTCTCCCCGGGCGATGCGGCGCAAAGGGAGCGGTTGGCGAGGGCCGGCACGGGGGTGCCGGTGTCCGTTCGCGCGTGTGCGGCCGCAACAAGGTTGCAATCGTGTCCATGCGCCTCCTCTCCCATTTGCTCCGTCGTTTCATCGAGAAGGGGCGGCTCACGGTGATCACCCCGGACGGGGCGCGCCACAGCTTCGGCTCAGGGGGGGACGGCCCGGTCCTGGTGGCACGCTTTGCCGATGACCGGCTGGCGCGGGAGCTGTTCCTCAATCCGGAATTGAAGGCGGCGGAAGCCTATATGGATGGTCGCCTGACCTTCGAGGAGGGCGGGACTGTCTACGACCTGCTGCTGCTGTTCTCGGTCAACCGCAAGGGCCTGGCCGCCCATCCGGTGCAGAAGGGCCTGCGCAAGGTGTGGCGCGCTTTGCGCGGCCGCCAGCAGGCCAATCCGCTGGGCAAGGCGGCCGAGAACGTCAAAAGCCATTACGACCATCCGGCGGAATTCTACCGGCTCTGGCTCGATGAGAGCATGAGCTATTCCTGCGCCTATTTCGACTTTCCGGACCAGCCGCTGGAGGCCGCCCAGCGCAACAAGATGCGCCACATCGCCGCCAAGCTGAAACTCTCCCCCGGCATGCATGTGGCGGAGATCGGCTCCGGCTGGGGTGGGCTTGCCATCTATCTGGCCCAGACCTGCGGCGTGACCGTCTCGGGCATCAATGTCTCGCCCGACCAGCTGGCGGAATCCCGCCGGCGGGCGGAAGCGGCCGGCGTATCCGACAAGGTGCAGTTCATCGAGCAGGACTATCGCGAACTGACCGGCACCTATGACCGCGTGGTCTCCATCGGCATGATGGAGCATGTGGGGGTCAATCATTTCGACGATTACTTCTCCACCCTGCGCGGCCTGCTGAAGCCCGGCGGCTTTGCTTTGGTGCATGCCATCGGCCGCATGTCGCCGCCCGGCACCACCGCGCCGTTCATCCGCAAATACATCTTCCCCGGCGGCTATGTGCCGGCGCTGTCGGAAGTGATGGCCTCCACCGAGCGGACCGCACTGTGGGTGTCCGACTGCGAGGTGCTGCGGCTGCATTATTACTGGACCATCCGCGCCTGGCGGCACCGCTTCATGGCGCGGCGGCCGGAGGTGGTGACCATGATGGGCGAGCGTTTCGCCCGCATGTGGGAATTCTATCTGGTGGCGGTGGAACTGGGCTTCCTCAACGGCTCCAACATGGTGTTCCAACTGCTCCTGAGCGCCAACCGCGACGACGTGCCGGTGCAGCGCGATTACATGCTCGACCAGGAGCGGGCGCTGGCGCATCTGGAACCGCCTTTGCCGGTCTGAGGCCGCGGGCACCGGATCATCGCGGCGCCCCGGCATAGCTTTTGCAGCAACACCCGATGTCCGGATCGGGCCGACATATCGGCCCGCGCGCACCATCGGGGAAGCCGTCATGACCGACATGGCCGAGTTGCAGACGCGCAAGCAGCCCATCAATCTCGCCATCGTCCATGTGGATCCCGATGCGTTCCTGGCCAGCTTCATGGGCTGGCTGGAGATCACCGCCTTCATCACCGCTTTGCGCGCCGGCACCGCGGCCATGCCCGCCGATGGCGTGACGCCAGCCCTCAGCGCCGACGATCTCAAGGGCAGCGGGGTGCAGGGGGTGGGCAATGACGCGCTGTTCGCCTTCTGCATGACCGCAGCCCTGAGGGGGGACGCCGCTGCCGTGGATGCGGTGGAGGCGGGGCTGGTGGCGCGGCTGGGGCCGGAGTTTCCGGGCTCCCTGGGGCTCGGCTATTTCCGGGCGGACAATCCAAATCCCATCCTGCTGGAGGATTTTGTCGGTCAGGCCGGACGCAAATGGTTGAAAGGCGACAGGCCGCCGCCGCCGCTGCGGGCCAAGGAAGACTGGAACACCGGCCTGCGCTTCTTCGAAAAGGCCCGGAAATCCAATTTCGTGCAGGAAATCCTCTATCCGCTGGCGCGCTGGACCCGGGAGCGCTGGACGGTGATCGCGGAGAAGGAGCCGGCCTTCCTCCATCACATCGAAGACAATTTGCCGATCCTGCGCGAGGCGCTGGAAGACCCGCGCAACGACCAGCCCTTCATCGCCAATCTGCTGCTGAAGGCGGCCCCCGCGGTGGATATGGAACTGACCGAGGAATATCAGGGGTTTTTGCGCTCGCTCGCCCGCCGCTAGGCGCGCCCTGCGGGAAAGCCGACACGCCCGCATGGCGCGGATCTTGCGATGTCCTCCCCACTGTCTGCTTCCGCACAGAGCGGGGCAGCGCGCATTCCGGGAGGGCACGGTCCATGACTGAACTGTTCGCCATTTGCTCCACCTATGAGGTCGATGACGGCGGCGCCCGCGGCTTCGTGCTGGCGCGCCTCGACGAGGCCGGCGCCAGCAAGCCGTGGCCGATCATCGTCACCCGCAAGGGCAATGCCTTCTATGGCTTCGAGAATGCCTGCCCGCACCAGGGCACGCGGCTCGATACCCTGCCCGGCGAGTTCCTCGATGACGACGGCAATTTCCTCACCTGCGGCAAGCATCGGGCGCAGTTCGATCTCGACACCGGCCACTGCTTCATCGGCCCCTGCCAGGGCAAGGACCTGACGCCGATCCCGCTGGTGATCGACGATGGCGACATCTGCCTGACCGGCATCGCCATGGCCGAGGAGGACGGAATGGATGTGGAGGACCCCAATGAGGTTCCCGAGGTGATGATCACCGCCGATTGACGCAGGCATCCCCGCCTGCCGACCCCATGGGCGCGCCAGACAGCGCGTCAGATCCCGACGTCGCGGGTCGCCCGGCAGACCCGCCGTGGCGAACGACGGCCGCATTCCGGCATCCCCTCGTCACACAGGATCATCCCATGACTGCCCTTGCAGATACGCCGTTCGCCAAGCTCGAAGCCGAAGGCCGGCTGCTCAAGCCCATGCTGGCCGGCGACACCCATGTGCCCGGCCGCTTCGGCTATCGCGGCGAGATCGCCTTTGATGGCCCCGAGACCCTGCTGAAGGAAGTGTTCTCGGTCTCCGAGAGCGGCAAGCCGGCGATCCGGTTCCTGGCCGGCTCCATCGCGGCCTATGACAGCCTGCCGCAATTGGTGGAAACCTTCGGCGCGGCGTTCGATGGCGAGGGGAATTACTTCATCTACATCGCCGATCTGGCGCGGGGAAACCGCTTTCACCTCACCTTCGGCGACGTAAAGATCTACGCCATCTCCATCGACGAGACCTCGGTCTATAACGAGCTGATCGACACCTTCTACGTCGACAAGATGAAGCTCAAGAAGTTCGACACCTCCGCCAAGCTCGATGCGCTGGCGGATGTGGGCCTGAAATATGCGTCGCTGTCGGACTATAAGGACGTGTCGTTCGAAGACGGCCTGAAGATCAAGAACGCGGCCTGACGCCACCCGCCGTCATCGGCGGTTTCCATTCAGCGCTGTCGTGTCAAAGCCCGGCGGCAATCGGTTCCGCCGCCGGGGCGAGGGCGAGGTCCTGGCGCAGGGCCGCCAGCAGCATTGCGTCGCCGGTCTTGCGCACCAGTTCCAGGGCGAGATCCCAGAAGCCATAGACGCCGGCCAGCACCGCCGCGGGAATGGCCTCTTCGCGCGTCATGCTCTCGGCGCCGGTGCGCGGAAAGCTGGCGCGCACATATTGCGCCTGAGCCCAGAACAGCTGGCCGTTCGACACCTGCGTCACCGCCCGGGGCGCGGGGTCCGCGTGCAGCAGCATCTGGGCGTGGGCGGCGGGCACGTCCTCCAGCGGATAATGGGCCATGGTTTCCAGCCGCCACAGCACGAAACCCTGGTCGCGCAGGAACCGGTCCACGTCGCAGAACAGGTTCTGCCCGCTGTAGATCGGGTTGAACTCCACCTCCGCATCGATCAGCGCGCAGTGGCTCAGCGCCTCGATCCCGCCCTTGAGAATGTCCAGTTCCGAGCCCTGGGTGTCGAGCTTGAGCGCGCTCACCTGCGCCACATCCAGATCCCGCAGCACCCCATCCAGCGGACGGCACGGGATCTCCACGGTGTGGGTGGTCATCACCTCGGCCAGGGCCGGGCAATGCGCCACCAGCGCCGGGATCGGCTCGTACAGCGAACTGCAGGCCGGCTGCTTCGTCACATACAAGGTGCGTGGCCCCTCGGTCTCGGCAAGGCCCAGGGGCACATAGCGCACGTTCGCCGGGCTGGCCGCCGCGAGCCGTTCGCATTCTTCCGGGTCGGGATCGAAGCCGATGATGCGGGCGTGGTCCCCCAGCGCCGCCCAGCGGTCATGCACGCCCCAGCGTGCCCCCACATCCACCAAGGTCAGTGGGCCGGTCAGCGCGGACAAAAGCGTGTCGAGTGCGGCTTGCGACATGACGGGGCCTCGTCTCTGGAGTGGCTGCCCACTCGGGCGGCAACCGGTCGGATGCAGTCTGCGCGCACCGCCGGTCGGTCGCCGGATGGAGGCCGTGGTCGGCATCGACACAGGGCACGGGGAATGCCCTGTCTCATTCCAAGGGGACGAACGCCGGGGACGAACGCCCAGGTGGGCGCGGCCATCCCCGGGGCGTCAGCGCTCCACGGCCACCACGCGGCCCTGATCGACCGCCAATGCCAGACGACCGGCCTTCAGGGCCAGCGCCCGTTCGCCGAACAGTTCGCGCCGCCAGCCGGACAGCGCCGGAACCGGGGCGTCGTCGCTCACCGCGATGCGCTCCAGATCGTCGGTGGTGGCGATCACCTTGGCGGCCACCGCATGCTGCTCGGCGGTCATGCGCAGCAGCACCTTCAACAGTTCCACCGTGGCGGTGGCGCCATTGGGCAGCGGCTTGTCGCGTTCGATGCGCGGCAGGGTCTTGGGGTCGCGTGCCACGCCCTTCTTCACCGCCTCCAGCACCGCCTCGCCATAGCGCGAGCGCTCGAAGCCCTTGGGGAGAGAGCGCAATTCGGCCAGCTTCTCGTGGGTCTGGGGCTGCTGGATGGCGATCTCGCCGATGACGTCGTCCTTGATGATGCGCCCGCGCGGCAGGTCGCGGGCCTGGGCCTCGCGCTCGCGCCAGGCGGCCACTTCCGCCAGCACCGCCAGCTCGCGCGGCTTGCGCACGCGGGACTTCAGCCGCTCATAGGCGGTCTCAGGGTCCTGGCGATAGGTATCGGGGGAGGTGAGGATGGTCATTTCCTCGCCCACCCAGTCGGAGCGGTCGCGGGCTTTGAGGTCGGCGGTCAGCTTCAGATAGATGTCGCGCAGATGGGTCACATCGGCGATGGCATAGGTGAGCTGGGCCTGGGACAAAGGCCGGCGCGACCAGTCGGTGAAGCGCGAGGACTTGTCGATGGCGTGCCCGGTGATGCGCTGGACCAGCTGGTCGTAGGAAATGCTGTCGCCATAGCCCAGCACCATGGCCGCCACCTGGGTGTCGAACACCGGATGTGGGATGATGTTGGCCAGGTGCCAGACGATCTCGATGTCCTGCCGGCCGGCATGGAACACCTTCTTCACCTGCTCATTGGCCATGAGCGTAAAAAAGGGCGCGAGATCGAGGCCCTCGGCGAGGGCATCGATGATGATGGCTTCATCGGGGCTGGCGACCTGTACCACGCAGAGCTTCGGCCAGAAGGTCGTCTCACGCAGGAACTCGGTGTCGACGGTGACGAAGTCGTGGCTGGCGAAGCGCTCGCAGGCCGCTGCGAGGGCTTCGGTGGAAGTGATCGGATCCATGGCCAGAACATAGCGGATGGGGCACGCGCCGCGAAAGAGCCTGATTGCTGTGCGCCCTAAGTTGTCACCCGCTGCGCCATCTCCCGCGCGTCCGTGGCGCCGCCCGGACGGCCCAGAAGGAAGCCCTGAATCAGGTCGCAGCCTTCTGCCCGCAGGATTTCCAGCTGCTCCTCGGTCTCGATCCCCTCGGCGGTGGTGGCAAGGTCCATGGCCTCGGAAAGTCGCATCAGGGCGTTGACGATGGCCCGGCTGTGGGGGTCGTCGCACATGCGGCTGATGAAAGAGCGGTCAATCTTGATTCGGTCGATGGGCAAGGTGCGCAGGTATCCCAGCGAGGAGTAGCCGGTGCCGAAGTCGTCCAGGGCGATGGTGATGCCCTGGGCGCGGAACTGCTCCAGCATCACCCGCACCGTCGTGCCTTCGATCAGCAAGGTGGATTCGGTCAGCTCCAGTTCCAGCCGGCTGGGCGCAAGGCCCGAGCCGCGCAACGCATCGCGCACATGGTCGGCCACGTGGCCGGAACGGAATTGCAGCGGCGAGAGATTGACCGCGATGCGGATCTCCTCGGGCCAGTCCTTGGCGGTGCGGCAGGCTTCCGCCATCACCCAGGCCCCCAGCGGCAGGATCAGCCCGGTCTCCTCCGCGCAACTGATGAAGGTCTGCGGCGAGACGATGCCGCGGGTGGGGTGGCGCCAGCGCAGCAGCGCCTCGAAGCCTTGCAGCCGCCGGGTCTTGGCGGAGAAGAACGGCTGGTAGACCAGGAAGAACTGGCCGCTCTCCCAGGCCTCGCGCAGATCCAGCTCCAGCGCGCGGCGCGCCATGGCGGTGCGCTCCATCTCGCGCAGGAACAGCCGCGCCAGGCCACGCCCGTCGGCCTTGGCGCGATAGAGCGCGAGGTCCGCATTCTTCAGCAGTTCCGTGGTGGAGATCCCGTCCTCCGGCGCCATGACCACGCCGATGCTGCACCCGGCGATCACCCGGTGGTCGCTGACGCTGATGGGGCGGGAGATGCGCGCGATGATCCGCTCGGCCAGTTCCAGCGCCGCATGGGCATCCTCCGCCCGGCTGTGGATAATGGCGAATTCGTCGCCCCCCAGACGGGCGACCACGTCGCCGGGGCCGGCTTCGGCGGCGATGCGCTCCGCCGCCGCCCGCAGCAGCAGATCCCCCACCGCATGGCCGAGGGTATCGTTGACGGTCTTGAAATAGTCGAGGTCGAGGAACAGCACCGCGAAGGGCGGTGCCGATCGGCCCAGCGCCAAGGCGGCGTTCAGCCGCTCGGCGAACAGCAGGCGATTGGGCAGTCCGGTCAGGTCGTCGTGGCGGGCGGCGTAATAAGCCGCGGCGGCGAAACGGGCCTGGGCATGGAGGTGCCGCGTGGCCAGGAGGATGGCCGCGGCGATGGACAGGCAGATCAGGCCGGCGGCGATCGCAATGGGCAGGGTCTGGATCCGCAGCCCCTTGTCGATGGCCTTGATGGTGTCGCTCACCGCCACCACCAGCGGATAATTGGCCAGTTGCTGCACTGCCACCATGCGGCGGCGGTCATCGATCAGGCCGGCTGGCGCAATCCCATCCTCCGGCGCCTGGGCGATGAGGGAGCGGGCGATGCGCTCGGCGGCGCCGGGAGGCGGCAGGGCGTCGCCGCTGCGGTGGGGGAAGGTGGCGAGGCTGGCACCGTCGTCGCGATAGAGGGTGATCGCCGCATCCCGGCCCAGGTTGATGGTGCCATAGAACTGCTCGAAATAGCTCTGCTCCATGGCCCCCAGCACCAGGCCGAGGAAGGCCCCGTCCGGCGCGGTGAAGCGCTTGGCCAGATAGATGGTGACCGTGCCGGTGCCGCGGTTGGGCACCGGCTCGCTGATAAAGGTGTCCTTGCGCGACATGTCCTTCAGCGCCTGGAAATAGTCCCGGTCCGAGACGTTCACGCTGGGCACCGGCCAGAAGCGCGAGAAGTTCAGCAGGCGACCGGTCTCGTCGATCACCGTCACCGCATCCACGAACGGCAGGCCGCTGATCTTTTCCCGCAGCACCTCATGCACCTCGAAGGTGGAGATGAGGCGGGCAAGGTCCTCGGCGGTGGCAACCTTGGCGTTGGTGATGCGCTCGATCACCCCGCTCTGCACCAATTGCAGGGATTGCAGCGCCCGGTCGCTCTGTTCCGACAGGGTCAGGGCGAGGTTCTGGAGTTCGCGGCGGCGATCGGAGAAGGCGTGGTTGCGCACGCTCAGCGTCAGCAGCACGGCGCACACGAGGACGATCAATGCGAGGATGGCGCCAAACAGCGACAGCATTGCGCTGCTGCTCGGACCCTGGCGCCTGGATCGGCCTTCGGGATTTTCCGCCTTTTCGACGGAGCGAAAGATCATCCGCGCCCCTCACACGACCACCATTTCCGGCACGATACACGCCTTGGGCTGCGCGCCAAAGCCGTGGTGCACCGCGGCCGGCTCCCTTGACAAGGCGGGGAGCGCATGCACCTTCCCGGCAACCCGGCCCCAGCCTTTGTGCCATATGCCGGCAGCCCCTGTTTACCGTGTTGTCCGAAAGGCCGTCCGCCATGCACCGCTATCGCTCCCATACCTGCGGCGCGCTCACTGATGCTCAGGTGGGCGAGACCGTCCGCCTGTCGGGCTGGTGCCATCGCATCCGCGACCATGGCGGCGTGCTGTTCCTGGATCTGCGCGACCATTACGGCCTGACCCAGGTGGTGCTGGACCCCGACAGCCCGGCGTTCCAGCAGGCCGAGAAGATCCGCGCCGAATGGGTGGTGCGCGTGGACGGCCGGGTGCGCCTGCGCCCCGAGGGCACCGAGAATACCGACCTGCCCACGGGCCAGATCGAGCTTTACGCCACCGAGCTGGAAGTGCTCGGCGCCTCCGCCGAACTGCCCATGCCGGTATTCGGCGACCAGGAATATCCCGAGGAAACCCGCCTCAAGTATCGCTTCCTGGATCTGCGCCGGCAGAAAATCCACGACAACATCATGAAGCGCGGCCAGATCATCGACGGCATCCGCGCCCGCATGAAGGGCCAGGGCTTCTTCGAGTTCCAGACCCCGATCCTCACCGCCTCCTCGCCGGAAGGCGCGCGCGACTTCCTGGTGCCCTCGCGCATCCATCCCGGCAAGTTCTACGCGCTGCCGCAGGCGCCGCAGCAGTACAAGCAGCTGATCATGATGAGCGGCTTCGACCGCTACTTCCAGATCGCCCCCTGCTTCCGCGACGAAGACCCCCGCGCCGACCGCCTGCCGGGCGAGTTCTACCAGCTCGACCTGGAAATGAGCTTCGTGGAGCAGGAAGACGTGTTCGCCGCCGTGCAGCCGGTGATCACCGGGGTGTTCGAGCAGTTCGCCGATGGCAAGCCGGTGACCCAGGACTGGCCGCGCATTCCCTATGCCGAAGCCCTGCGCAAGTATGGCTCCGACAAGCCGGACCTGCGCAACCCGCTGGTAATGCAGGACGTCTCCGAGCATTTCCGCGGCTCGAACTTCAAGGTGTTCGCGCGCATGCTCGAAGACCCGAAGAACCAGGTGTGGGCCATTCCCGGCCCCACCGGCGGTTCGCGCGCCTTCTGCGACCGCATGAACAGCTGGGCGCAGGGCGAGGGCCAGCCGGGCCTGGGCTACATCATGTGGCGCGAGGGCGGCGAGGGCGCCGGACCGCTGGCCAACAACATCGGCCCCGAGCGCACCACCGCCATTCGCGAGGCCCTCGGCCTCAAGGAAGGCGATGCCGCCTTCTTCGTCGCTGGCGACCCGTCCAAATTCTACAAGTTCGCCGGTCTGGCCCGCACCAAGGTGGGCGAGGAGCTGAAGCTCATCGACACCGAGCGGTTCGAGCTGGCCTGGATCGTGGACTTCCCGTTCTACGAATGGTCGGAAGAGGAGAAGAAGATCGACTTCTCCCACAATCCCTTCTCCATGCCGCAGGGCGGGCTCGAGGCGCTCAAGTCGCAGGATCCGCTCACCATCAACGCCTTCCAGTATGACATCGCCTGCAACGGCTTCGAGATCGCCTCGGGCGGCATCCGCAACCATCGTCCCGAGACCATGGTCAAGGCGTTCGAACTGGCGGGTTATGACGAGGAGACGGTGATCGAGCGTTTCGGCGGCATGTATCGCGCGTTCCAGTACGGCGCCCCGCCCCATGGCGGCATGGCGGCGGGCATCGACCGCATGGTGATGCTGCTGTGCGGCGTCTCCAACCTGCGCGAGATTTCGCTGTTCCCCATGAACCAGCAGGCGGTGGACGTGCTCATGGGCGCCCCCTCCGAGGCGACGCCCAAGCAGCTCAAGGAACTGCACATCCGCAACGCTCTGCCGCTGAAGTGAGCGCGCGGACGTAAGACCAAGTCCGGGGCGGCCGCGCGCCGCTCCGGTGCCGGCCCGATGACTGCGCGCCGGCACAAGGTGCACGCTGCGCGCAGATCAGGACGGCCCCAGGAAATAGCCTCCGCCCGCATGGCGGGACTGGCCGCGGCAGATGCTCCAGCCATCGGTGACGCCACCGGCATGGGCCTCGAACGTCCACCCGTCCCCGGTGGCGTGCACGGCCGTCATGGTCTCATCCACATAGCTCACGGTCAGGCCGAAGCAGGCACCGGCATGGTCGCGGAGGAACTGCGCCAGGGGATCCGGCGGGGTCGGCGACGTCACGCCGAGCGTGTGCAACTCGCACTCGCTCCGACCCGCCTGCGGCCAGCCCCCTTCGCGCTGCTGGATGAGGAGAATGCCCAATAGTTGGTCATAGCGGTTCAGCAGCACGAAGTTCACGGCGCAAAAGCTCCTTTTGTCATCGCCGTGTTCTGATCCGCGCGACTTAGAGGAACGTCACAACTCTCGGTATTGTTCAGAAAAGATGCGCGTCGGAGTTATGGCGTCGCGGTGGCGGTGACGCCGAACAGGCTCATGGCTTCCAGGGGATCGCCGAGGGAGAGCAACTGCAGCACCGGCACCGGGCGCTTGGGCGTCACGGTAACGGTGAGCGTGCCCGGGCTCTTGACGAAGGCCGCCAGCGCCTCGCCGACGCCCACAGCGTCCGGCGCGACGGTTGCGGCGTCCTTGGCCGCCTGTTCGATGCCCGAGGCCAGTTCGGCCCGCAAATCCTCCGGCTCCACGCCCACCGCATCGGCCTGCTGCTTCAGCATCAGATTGGCGAGGCCCAGATTGGAGAGGGTCACGGTCAGCGGCCCGGCGGTGGCCTCGCCGAGCGCCAGGAAGGCGCCGGCGGGGTCCTCGAACGCGGTGCGGGGCACATTGTCCAGGCGCCCTTCCACCCGCACCGAAAAGGCCTTTTCCACCTCGGTGAAGGCGGGCGACAGGCTCAGGGTGCGGGCCGCCGCGTCATAGGCGAGGTCCAGTTGCAGCGACATGATGGCCTTGTCGATGCCCGCTGCCACCAGATAGCTGAACGGCTCGCCATCCTCCGCCGAGATCGGGCCGCTGGCCTTGGTCAGCTTGAACTTCACCCAGGTGGGCAGGGCGCCGGCAAAGTCGCCCCAGCTTAGGGACATGGCTTCGATGGTCACCAATTGGCCGCCGGTCTCATGGGGGGCGCTGACGCCTTCCAGTTCCACGCCGCTGAGGATGCGGAACAGGCCGAACGCGGTGTCCATGGTGGGCTGGTTGTCATTCTTGGCGCTGTCGGCGGAGAGCCGCAGCAGCGCATCCAGCGACAGCTCGTGCAGGGCGATGCGTTTCAGGCTCACCGGGCGCTTGTCGGGGGTGGTTCCGGCCAGTCCTTCCATGGTCAGGCTCTTGAGCTTACCGCCGCTGAACCCCTCGAAGCGCAGCGCCGCCACTTTGGCGGTGCCGGATGTGTCGGTCACCGTCATGTCGGTGAAGGCCACCTGGCCCACCGCGATGCCGCCCAGCGCTTCGGCGGTCAGGGTCAGCAGGCGGGCGGTCTCGTCCGGCCCGAGGCTCGCCTCGCGCTGCGACAGCGCGGTCAGCGCATCCAGGCGCTGGAACGACAGGTCCACCGGATTGATGGCCACCCGCTCCACCTCGATGGCGCCGACACTGACCGTGGGGCCGTGCTCCTGGGCCAGCTTGTAGAGGCCAGTGGAAATCTTGGCATAGACCGGCTGGTAGGTGGTGGCGCGCGGCTCGGCGTCGGTGAGCATGCGCACGGGGCCGGTATCGATGCCCGAGGCGCGCAAGGCGTTGATCTCGCCGGTGGTGGTCTCGCTCACCGTGCCGATGGTCAGCTTGGTGGCGAAGCCGATGCGATCCAGGGTCACTTCGGCGATGCGCCCGTCGGCGATGCCGGAGACCTTGAGGCCGCTATAGGTGATGTCCACCGGCACGGCGGGGCCGGAGGCGCCGGGCGTCCCGGGGGCGGGGGTGGCGCGCCCGGTCAGGTCCGGCACCACCACGCTGTCGGCCCGCACCGCCGCGAAATGCACCAGGGCCTGGCGCACGCCGGGATGGCTGCCGTTGCCGGCGGTGACGAACAAGAGCCGGTCCGGCCCGGTGTAATTGTCGATTCGCGCCTTGGGCACGGTGTAGGCGATGCTGGCGCCCGGCGCGACGATGCCATTGGCGGACACCGCGAGCCCCTCCAGATCGATCCGCGCCGCCTGGATGGTGCCGCCGGAGGGCGACGTGATGCCGCTGGCCACCAGCCGGTCCAGCTTCACCGAACCGGCCCCGTCGGGCATGGCGATGTCGATGCCGGTGACCGTGAGCACGCGGCCGGTGAGATCGAACGCCACCGTGCCGTAGCCCGCCTTGGCGCCCTGTTGACGCAGCGCCGCAAACACCGATTCCACGTCGCCGCGGGCGCGGGACTGCACGTAGCGGGTAAAGCCGAAATACCCCCCGACCCCGAGGAGGGCGACCACCACGACCCCGATGATGAGCTTCTTCATGACGTCATCCCCTGTGCGCGTGGTTGTGCGCCTTGATCCCGAACGCCGGCCCCGCCGACGCGAATTCGCCACCCGACCCGTGACATCCCCGCCCGTGGGGGCTACGTTGCCGCCCCAAACGGCAAGACCGCTGTACTGTGAAAGGCTTGGGGGAGGACATGGCGTCAAACATGTCGAATATATCCGAGGATTTGAAATCCGGCGCGCTTGTCTATCATCGCACGCCACGCCCTGGGAAACTGGAAATCCAGGCCACGAAGCCCCTCGGCAATCAGCGCGACCTGGCGCTGGCCTATTCTCCCGGTGTCGCCGCCGCCTGTGAAGCCATCGTCGCCGATCCGCTCCAGGCCGCCGAACTCACCATCCGCGCCAATCTGGTGGCGGTGGTGACCAACGGCACCGCGGTGCTGGGCCTCGGCAACATCGGCCCCTTGGCGTCCAAGCCGGTGATGGAAGGCAAGGCGGTCCTGTTCAAGAAATTCGCCGGCATCGATGTGTTCGACATCGAGCTGGCCGCCACCGAGATCGACCATCTGGTGGAGACGGTGGCCGCTTTGGAGCCCACCTTCGGCGGCATCAACCTTGAGGACATCAAGGCCCCCGAATGCTTCGAGGTGGAACGCCGCCTGCGCGAGCGCATGAAGATCCCGGTGTTCCACGACGATCAGCATGGCACCGCCATCATCGTCGCCGCCGCGGTGCGCAACGCGCTGGAAATCGGCAACCGCAAGATCGAAGACCTCAAGATCGTCGCCTCCGGGGCCGGCGCGGCGGCCATCGCCTGCCTCAACCTGCTGGTGACGCTGGGCGCCAAGCGCGAGAACATCTGGGTCTGCGACATCGAGGGCGTGGTCTATGAAGGCCGCACCACCCTCATGGACCCCTACAAGTCGGTCTATGCCCAGAAGACCGAGGCCCGCACCCTGACGGAGGTCATGGACGGCGCGCATATCTTCCTCGGCCTCTCCGCCGGCGGCGTGGTGACCAAGGACATGGTCAAGCGCATGGCGGATCGTCCGCTGATCCTGGCGCTGGCCAATCCCAATCCCGAAATCATGCCCGAGGACGCCCGCGACGCGCGCCCCGACGCCATGATCTGCACCGGCCGGTCGGACTTCCCCAACCAGGTCAACAATGTCCTGTGCTTCCCCTACATCTTCCGCGGCGCGCTGGACGTGGGCGCCACCGACATCAATGCGGAAATGAAGATGGCGGCGGTGGAGGCCATCGCGGCTTTGGCCCGCGAGACCCCCTCCGACGTGGTGGCCCGTGCCTATGGCGGCGAGACCCGCGCCTTCGGCCCGGACAGCATCATTCCCTCGCCGTTCGATCCGCGCCTGATCCTGCGCATTGCCCCCGCGGTGGCGAAAGCCGCCATGGACACCGGCATCGCCACCCGGCCGATCACCGATTTCGAGGCCTATAACGACAAGCTGGACCACTTCGTGTTCCGCTCCGGCTTCATCATGCGCCCCCTGTTCGCCCGCGCGAAGCAGGACAAGAAGCGCGTGATCTATGCGGAGGGCGAGGACGAGCGGGTGCTGCGCGCCGCCCAGGCGGTGGTGGAAGAGGGCATCGCCCGCCCCATCCTGGTGGCCCGTCCCAGCGTGCTGGAGACCCGTCTCCAGCGCTTCGGCCTCTCCATCCGGCCGGGCACGGATTTCGACGTCATCAATCCCGAGGACGATCCGCGCTACCGCGACTTCGTGCGGGCCTATTCGGAGATTGCCGGGCGTCGCGGCATCACCCCCGATGCCGCCCGCACTTTGGTGCGCACCTCCTCCACGGTGATCTCGGCGCTGGCCGTGCGCCTGGGCGAGGCGGATGCCATGCTGTGCGGCATCGAGGGCCGCTTTGCCCGTCATCTGCGCCACGTGCGCGACATCATCGGCCTGGCGCCGGGGGTGCATGAACTGGCGGCGCTGTCGCTGCTGATCACGCCCAAGGGGAATTTCTTCCTCTGCGATACCCAGGTGCAGACCGAGCCCACCGCCTCGGACCTGGCGGAGATGACCATCCTCGCCGCCGCCCATGTGCGCCGGTTCGGCATCGAGCCGCGCATCGCCTTGCTGTCTCACTCCAATTTCGGCAGCAACGACACCTCCTGCGCCCGCCGGGTGCGGGCGGCGCTGGAGCTGATCCTGAAGCAGGCGCCGGACCTGGAAGTGGATGGCGAGATGCAGGCGGAGACCGCGCTGCTGGAAGACATCCGCGAGCGCACCTTCCCCTATTCGCGCCTGACCGGCGTCGCCAATGTGCTGGTCATGCCCGATCTGGATGCGGCCGACATCGCCCACAACATGATCAAGGTGCTGGGCGATGCGCTCCCGGTGGGCCCCATCCTGATGGGCACCGCCAAGCCGGCGCACATCCTCGGCCCCTCGATCACCGCCCGCGGCATCGTCAACATGACGGCGGTGGCGGTGGTGGAGGCGCAGGGCACGCTCTGAGCGGCGCTCCGGCCTGACCGGCCGGTCGCTCTGCAAGACGAGACAGACATGGAAAAGGCCCGGCAGATGCCGGGCCTTTTTGTTTGTGGCGGTGGCGCCATCGCGCCCGGATCTTGAACCAAAGGCCCGGACGCTGTCGTCCGGGCCGCTGTGGCCTCAGCTGTGGTGGGCGCGGGCCTCGGCGTCGATGCGCGAGGCTTTCTTGGTGTCCGGCATGAACAGATACACCAGTAATGAGCAACCGATCACCGCCGTGGCGTACCAGTAGAACCAGCTCTCATGGCCGATGCTCTTGAACCACAGGGCGATATATTCCGCCGTGCCGCCGAACAGCGACACCGCCACCGCATAGGGCAAGCCCACGCCGGAGGCGCGGATGGCGGCGGGGAACAGTTCCGCCTTCACCACCGCATTGATGGAGGTGTAGCCCGACACGATGAGCCACGCCCCGGCGATCAGCAGGAAGGCCACCCACGGGCCGCTCGCCTGCTGGATGGCGGTGAGTAGCGGCACGGTGCAGAGCGTGCCCAGCACGCCGAAGCCGATCAAGAGCGGCCGGCGGCCGATGCGGTCGGACAGGGCGCCATAGAGCGGTTGCAGGCACATGGCGAAGATCAGCGAGCCGGCGCTGACCCAGGTGGTCTGGGCGTCGGTGAGGCCGGCGGAGAGCTTCAGGAATTTCTGCATGTAGGTGGTGTAGACATAGAAGGCCAGCGTGCCGCCCGCGGTGAGGCCGAACACCAGCGCCACTTCGCGGGGATGATCCATGAGCCCGCGCAGGGTGCCGGTCTTGCGGGTCTTCTTGGCCTTCTCGCGCTCGAACGCCTCGGTCTCCTGGAGATTGCGCCGCATCACCAGCGTGAACAGTGCGAGGCCCGCGCCGATGAAGAACGGAATGCGCCAGCCCCAGGCCCGCAGCTGCTCATTGGTGAGCAGGACATTCTGGAGGATCAGCAGCACCAGCAAGGCGGTGAGCTGGCCGCCGATCAGCGTCACATATTGGAACGAGGAGTAAAAGCCGCGCTCCTTGGAGGTGGCCATCTCCGAGAGATAGGTGGCGCTGGAGCCATATTCGCCGCCCAGGCTCAGGCCCTGCAACAGGCGGGCGACGAGCAGCATCACCGGGGCCAGAACGCCGATGGTGGCGTAGGTCGGGGTCAGCGCGATGATCAGCGAGCCGAAGCACATCAGCAGCACCGAGAGCATCAGCGCTTTGCGCCGGCCCAGATTGTCGCCGATATAGCCGAACACCCAGCCGCCCACCGGGCGCATGAAGAAGCCCAGAGCGAAGATGCTCGCGGTGGCCAGCAATTCGGCCACCGGGTCTTCATTGGGAAAGAATGACTTGGCGAAATAGAGCGCGAACGCCGAATAAGCGTAGAAATCGTACCACTCGACCAGATTTCCGGCGGAGCCGATCAGGATCGCCTTGATGCGCCGGGCGCGGTCGCCCAGGCTGTCAGGGGTGGGGACTGGGGTGGGTGCCATGGTGTTCACGCCTCCGTCGTGCGCACCGCACAGACTGAAGCGCTGGTGCCGCCTGAGGCGGTGCCTGCACGGTGCAGGCGTCAACGCTTTGGGGGCGCACCGTCGGCCCTTAACGCGCGGCGCGCCGCACGGCAATCCTGCTCTAGGCCCATGTCCCTGGGGAAGATTTGGCTCACCAAAGGTCAGCTGTTCCAGCGTTTGGGGCGATAGAAGGTGTGCACGCCGATGCGGTCCAGCTTGCGCATCTCGCGCACCCAGGAGGGATGCACCCAATAAGCATGATAATGGGTGGCGCGGCCCACGCTCTCCAGCCACAACTTGCCGTCCAGCATGTCGGCGGAAATCTGCTTGGCCTGCACCCACATGTCCGGCTCGCGGATCACATCCTTGACGTTGTCGCAGGCGAAGGTGAACTGGCAGGCCAGATGCCGATGGGCGTTCTGGTACACCGCCTTGCACACGTCATTGGGATAATAGCCCGAGAACACCCGGTTCAGCACCACCTGCGCCACCGCAATCTGGCCGCGCTTGGCTTCGCCGCGGCTTTCGAAATAGACCGCCTCCGCCAGGCATTTCTCCGCCCGCGCCCGCGCCGGCCCTTCCAGGCCCAGGCGCTCGGCGAAGGTGGGGCCGCCGAGGCGACCGGGCGTGGCCAGATCATCCCGGCGGCTCATGGGCGGGGCGGAGACCGGCACCGGCACCAGGTTGGCGGGCATGGAGAGGGCGCTGTGCTCGAACGGCTGCGCCGGGAATTGCTGCGGATCGGTGCCGAAGATCACCGCCGCATCGCGATAGAGCGGCCCGTCCTCGCCCTCGCTTTCGGTGCCCAGATCCGCCCAGCCCTGGTCGTCCTTGGTCACCGGGAACAGCGCGTCGCTGCCGATGCCGCCGCCGGTCGGGGCGTGCGCCACCTGGGGGCCGAACTCGTCCGGCCCGTCATCGTCGGCGGAAAGCTCGGCCTCCTCCAGATTGGGCAGCGACAGCAGGCTGTCCAGCGCCAGTTCCAGATAGACCCCGCCGGCGGGCGGCGGGCCGAAGATGGGCGGCAGGTCCGCATCCGCATCCAGCGCCGGGCCTTGTCCGGTGCGGGCATCGGGCGGCGCGAGAACCAGGGGCGGCGGGTAGCTGTAGGTGTCTTCGCTGGGGGCGGACACCGGGATTGCGCCGGGCGTCTCCGCCAGGGTGAAGCCGAGCCCCGCGCCCAAGGCGGGCGGCAGATCGAGGGTGGCCACCTTGAGCGCTTTCAGCGGGCCGCTCAGCAAGAGAGACGGCCCGAGGTCATTGAAGGTATGCGACAGCATGGCGTCGGACGGCAGCGACTGGCCCAGCGCCGGCGACAGGGAGAGCATCAGCGGCACGGTGAACACCCAGGGCCGCAGGCGACTCCTGCCCCGTCCGCGGTCCGCCCGTCCACCGTTCGCCTGTGCCTGGCTGCCGCGCCGTCCCGCCATGTCTCCGCCCCGGTTTGCACCTGACCGGCGAGGAGCCGGCTGCGGAGACGACAATGAATAATCAACCTTACCCGCCCGTTAAGCATGCGGCGATTGCCGCCTCCCGGTGGAACGGCCCGCCCGTCACCGCGGGCAGGGCACGCATGCGCTTCAGCCCCTCGGTGCCGAAGCGCACCTTCACCGCTTCCTCCACCCAGCGGGCCTCCTGGGCGGTGCGTTGGGCGGCGCGGCGCCCCTCGGCCGCCAGATAGGCCGCATGGGCCGTGGTGGCGGCGCTGAAGTCCTCCAGCCCCTCGCCGGAGGCGGCGGAGAGGCGGATGACCGGAACGGTCCAGGTGCCGGCGCCCCCCGCCAGGGACAAGGCGCCGGAGACGTCGGAGGCGGCGCGCCGGGCCATGTCGGCCATGTCCGCCTTGGTGACGACGATGATGTCCGGCAGTTCCATCACGCCCGCTTTCATGAATTGCAGGCTGTCGCCGGAGGCGGGCTGGATGCACAGCACCACCGTATCGGCCACCAGGCCGATATCCGCTTCCGACTGGCCCACCCCCACGGTCTCCACGATCAGCAGGTCGAATACCGCGCGCAGCAGCACGGCGGCGGCCACCGCATCGTCGGAGAGGCCGCCCAGCCGGTCGCGCGCCGCCATGGAGCGCACGAACACGCCGCGGTCCTCGGGATCGGTCTGGATCCGGGCGCGATCGCCCAGCAGCGCGCCGCCGGTGCGCCGGGAGGAGGGGTCCACCGCCAGCACCGCCACGGTCTGGCCGGCGGCGCGGGCGCGCTGCACCAGCACGTTGGTGAGGGTGGACTTGCCGACGCCGGGCGGGCCGGTGAGGCCGAGCACATGGGCCTTGGCCGCGCGCGCCGCCTCATCCAGCAGGGCCACGAGGGCGGGCGTGCCGCGTTGGGTCTCGACCGCGGACAAAGCGGAAGCCACCAGCCGCTTGCCGCCGCCACGCAGATCGCCAAGAGAAGGAAGGGGAGGGCGCACACGCATCATGGCGCCAATCTAGAGCAGGCCGAGGGAAAAAGAAGGGGGCCTGGGACCGACTGTTTGCGGTCCTGAAACGGAAAAAGGCGTCGGCTTGCGCCGACGCCTTTCCACTGACCGGACCCGTGCGGGGGAACGAAACCGATCAATAGCTCACCGGCATGACCCCGGAGACCCGTGGCCCTGCCCGTTGGGATCGCGATCGCAGACCGACCGCCATTCCAATTCTCTCGTGCGGGAGGCTGCCTGACATACGTCTGCGATCTTCATCGCGCCGGTACGCCCCGAACTCTCCTGCATGCGCCACAGACGGCGCTGAAATTCTCCCGACACATGCGCCATGGGACCGCCGCGGCGCCTTCGTCTTCAGATCGGACGCGGTCGCCTCATACCGGCGCCCCCGTCGAACTCATGAAACCGATGTATCAAAGCGAAGATGAACGTCAGATGAGCGTGTGCCTCAGGGAAGGTTCACGGAAGGTATTTTTTTACGTCAAAACGGTATCCTGGTGGAGTTTATCTGCCTTTGGATCCACTTTAATGCTGCGCTGCACGCGGACCTGCCATGCTGCTGTCCCTTTATCCGCGGGCTGCGGCGCGAGGGCCGGGGGTGAACCCCCGCGAGGGCCCAGCGCGGCAGATTGCTTGCGCGGGCAGCGGCACTTGGGCACCCTGGGGCCAGAATGGAGCCTGACGCATGAGTGAAATGAATCCCTTCGGTGGCCGCGTGGTGCACCTTTCCCCCGCAGAGGTGAAGGCCGGCATGGCCGATGGCACCATCCTGCTGGTGGATGTGCGTGAGCCGAACGAAACCACGGCCGAGCGCATTCCCGGCTCGGTGCTGGCGCCGCTGCAATCCTTCGATCCTGCCGCATTGCCCGACCCCGCCGGCCGCCGGCTGGTGTTTTCCTGCCGCTCCGGCCAGCGCTCGCAAAAGGCGCTGTCCTTGGCTCAGGCCGCGGGCCTGGATTATGAGGAGCACATGGCCGGCGGCATTCTGGGCTGGAAGGACGCCGGCTTCGCCACCGAAGCGGGTTAAGCCACGTTCCTTATCGGTCGCGCACGGGCCGGGGCGGTCACCACGTCCCGGTCATGCCTGGTGGAGGGCGGCGGCGCCGCCCTTACAAACCGAAGGCGGGTGTCGCCTGCGCCGGGAAGGTCACTCTGACGCTGGTGCCCTTGGGGCGCTCGGGGAATTCCAGCACCGCGCCCAGCTTGGCGGCCATGGCCCGCACGATGCGGTTGCCGAGCCCGGTGGAGAGCGCGATTCCGCCCGGCGGCAGGCCGACGCCCGCATCCTCCACCCACAAGGCAATCTGCTCGCCCCGGGTCTCCAGGGCCACGTGCACCGGCCCCTTGCCGCCGGGATAGGCGTATTTCGAGGCGTTGATCACCAGTTCGGTGACGATCACCCCCAAAGCCACCGCCCGATCGGGATCGATCTCCAGCGGGTCGATGGCCAGCGAGAGGTCGATGCCCACCTCGCCGTGCTGGGCGGAAATCTGCAAATCCTCCAGCAGGGCGCCCAGATACTGATCCACCGCCACCGTGGTCACCTGGTCGGAGGTGTAGAGGCGCCGATGCACCTGCGCCACCGCGGCCACGCGGCCGCGGGCATTGCTCAGCGCATCCTGGACTTCGGCATTCTCGGTGGCGCCGGCCTGCAGATGCAGCAGCGACATGATGATCTGCAGCGAATTGCCGACGCGGTGGTTCATTTCGCGTAGCAGCAGCGCGCGCTCGGCGGCCAGTGCCTCGAAGCGGTCGCGCGCGGCGCGGATTTCCGCTTCCGCTTGCTCATGGGCGCGGCGCATCTTCACCTGCTCCAGCGCCCCGTCGATGGCGGAGGACAAAAGCTCGATGAAGTCGCCATGGACCTCCTTGACCACATAGTCCGCGGCGCCCGCCTTGAGGGCTGCCACCGCGACCCGGCTTTCCTGGGTTCCGGTCACATAGACCACCGGCGGGGGCGCGGCGAGGGCGCGGATGGCGGCCAGGGTCTGCAAGCCGTCCTGGCCCGGCATGTAGTGATCCAGGGCCACCACATCCACCTCGCCCAGCGCGATGCGCGCCAGGCCGTCGGGGCCGGAGGTGGCGATGTCCACCCCATAGCCCAGGCGGCCGAGCTGGCGCTGCACCAGCCGGCACAGGCCGGGGTCATCATCAATATAGAGAACCCGCACGCCTGGGGCAGGCGCTGCGGGCACGGCGGCCATTGTGCTGTGGTCCTCGACACGGGCCGGATCGGGCATCACTTGGCCTCGGGCACCTGGATGACGGAGAAGAACAGGCCCAACTGCCGGACGGCGTGGGAGAAGTTCTCGTAATTCACGGGCTTGGTCACATAGACATTGGCGCCCAGATCATAGCAGCGCTGGATTTCCACCTTGTCGTCGGTGGTGGTGAGCACCACCACGGGCGAGCGCTTGAGATGCTCATTCTCCTTGATGCGCTTGAGGATGTTCACGCCGGTGGTGTCGGGCAGGTTGAGATCCAGCAGCACCAGCAGGGCCTTGCCGGCATTCACCGCGCCGGTTCCGTCGGGGCCGAACAGATAGGCGATCGCACTGGTGCCGTCGGTGAACGGCTTGATCTCATTGAGCACGCCGGCGCGCCGGATGTTCTTCTCGATCAGCCGGGCATGGCCGGCATCGTCCTCGATCATGATGATGGTTACGTGCTCAGCCATCGCGTCCCTCCTTTTTGTTCCGCCACCAGCTGGCGGGGCAGCGTCACCTTGAACACCGTGCCATGCCCCAGCTCGGACTCCAGCGTGATCCCGCCACCGAGACGGCGAACCAGTGTGCGCACATGGGCCAGTCCAATGCCCTCACCGGGCCGATCCTGCGGGCCCGAGCGGCGGAACAGCTCGAACACCCGCGCGCGATCTCCAGGATCGATGCCGCGGCCATTGTCGCGCACCAGATAGGTGACGTAGCCCACGGTCTGCTTTGCCGACACCTCAATGAGCCCTGGTACATCAGCTCGCAGGTATTTTACAGCATTATCCATGAGATTTGTGAATATCTGCTCCAATGCCATGCGGTCACTGACGATGGGAGGTATCTTCGATACTGTGACCTTGGCATTCCGGTCCATCAACTGATGGGCCATGGTGGCGGCAATGCCCTCCACCAATTCGCCCATGTCCACGGTACTGGGCACGAACTCTTTGCGGCCCTGGCGGGAGAGTTCGAGAATCGCATTGATGAGGCGGTCCATCTTGGTGATGGAGGCCTTGATGAAACCGAACGCTTCCTCGAAGTCGCGGTTCATCTCCTCGTCCTCGGCGGCATCGCTTTCGCCCGCCTTGTCCCGCAGAGCGGCGATGCGGAAGAACAGATCGGTGCGCAAATTCTCCAGTTCGCTGGTGAAGCCCATGATGTTCACCAGCGGCGAGCGCAGATCATGGCTGACGATATAAGCGAAGCTCTGGATCTCGTTATTGGCCTCCTGAAGGTCCGCGGTGCGCTCGGCCACCCGCTGCTCCAGGATCACATTGGCGTTCTCCACCTGCCGTTTCGCCGCCCGCAGGGCGTCTGCGGCGCGGCTGCTGAGGCGCAGGGCCACGGCGGCGATGGCGATGATGGCGACGACGCCGGCCAGATTGACCACCAGCAGCCAGGTGCCGGAGACGTGGGACGAAGCGCTGCGCGCGTCGAGCACCTCCTGCTCCTGGCGCTGCATCTGCTGGATGATGTCGGTGATGGCGCGGGTGAGCTGCTCGCCGCGGTCGGTGCGAATCACCGCCAGCGCGCCCACATCGTCGCCGGCGCGCCGCAAGGTGATGGTGTGGCGCAACTCGTCCAGCTTGGCCTGGACCTGGATCACCAATTTGTCCGCGGACACCCTGCGACCGCTATCTCCTGCCGCGCTCAGGCGGATCTGGTCGAGGGCGGGACCCAACTCCTGGATCGATCCGTCAAACGACGAGAGATAGGCCTGATCGCCGGTCAGCATGTAGCCGCGTTGGGAACTCTCCGCCCGCAGCACCAGGGCCTGGATGCGGGACAGCACGTTTTCCAACAGCAGGGTCTGGGTCACCTGGGCGGCATCGTCGCGGGAGCGATTGACCAGGAAGATGGACGCGACGCTGATGGCGATCAGAATGGCGAACCCGACCGCCAGCACCAAAGGCTGGTTGAGCAGGCGGCGGGTGGAGGGGGGCATCGGGGCAGCAACCGTCACGATCGGTCGGCCCCCGGCGCTACCGGCTGCGGGGGCAGCGGGACCACCCCATGCCCGGCGCGCACGGCCGTCCGGGGCCCGCGGCGGTGCCGCCGCACGGTTCCCGCCGCGCCGCTGCCGCGGCGCCCGCCGATGCTCATCGTTTCACCCAAGGCTGCTGCTCCCAAGATCGCGTCCCTGATGGAAAAGCTCCGCTGAAGCTTGTAGGTTCCATGCGGTCGCGCTTGGATGGCTGCGAAAGATAGTTTTTTGTTGGAGCATCATGCAAGGGTCAGAGCGCGAGAGGTCCGACGCGGACCAAGGCATCGCGGCCGCCGGCGGTGAGGCGGCCAATTACCTCCACACCTTCGGCGTTCCCGATGTGGTGGAAGTGCTGTTGCCCGATACCAGCGGCGTGCTGCGCGGCAAATGGGTGCCAGGCCACGCCATGGAGAAGATCTGGAAGGATGGGGTCGCCATTCCCCAATCCATCTTCGGCCTCGACATCTGGGGTGGCGAGGTGGACTCCACCGGCATCCATATCGAGACCGGTGATCGCGACGGCATCTGCCGCCCGGTGCCGGGCACGCTGAAGCCGGTGCCCTGGTCGCCGCAGCCCGCTGCCCAGGTGCTGCTCACCATGTTCAAGCCCGACGGCGCCCCCTGGATGCTGGACCCGCGCCAGCAACTGGTGGCCCAGGTGGATCGGGCCGCCAAGCTGGGCTTCACGCCCACGGTGGCGTTCGAGCTGGAATTCTATCTGATGAAGCCCGGCGCGCCCGGGGCGGTGCCCGAGCCGGTGTTTCCGGCCACCGGGCAGGCGCGGCAGAACATGTATGCCATGTCCGATCTGGACGCCTTTGCCGACGTACTGCACGAAATGCGCGCCGCCGCCGTGATCCAGGGCCTGCCGGCCGACACGGTGATTTCCGAGGCGGCGCCGGGGCAGTTCGAGATCAATCTCTACCATCGCCCCGATCCGCTGGCGGCGGCCGACGAGGCCATCCTGCTGCGGCGATTGATCGATGGGGTGGCCCGCAAGCACGGCCTGCGCGCCACCTTCATGGCCAAGCCGCTGGCGGATTTCGCCGGCAACGGCATGCATGTGCATGTGAGCCTGGGCGACGGGGCGGGCGGGAATGCGTTCGCCCGGCCCGATGGCGCCGGCGACCGTCTGCTGCGCCATGCGGCCGGCGGGCTTTTGGCCACCATGGCGGACAGCCTGCTGTTCTTTGTGCCGAGTTATAATGGCTATCGCCGGCTGGTGCCGGCCAGTTACGCCCCCACCGGCATCAGCTGGGGCTTCGACAACCGCTCGGTGGCGGTGCGGGTGCCCAATGGCCCGCCGGCGGCGCGGCGCCTGGAGCATCGCATCGCCGGGGCGGAGGCCCATCCCCATCTGGTGCTCGCCGCCATCCTGGCGGGCATGATGGAGGGTATCGAGCGGGAGATCGAGCCGCCGCCGCCCCTGACGGGCAATGCGTTCGAAGGCGAAACCGAGCGCCTCTCGCCCTATATGGCGGAGGCGGTGGCCCGGTTCCTGGCTTCGGACTATATCGGCCGCACCTTCGGCGCCGACTATCAGCGCATCTATGGGGTGATGAAGCGGGAGGAACTGGCCGCCTTCACCCGCGCCATCCTGCCGCTGGAGTATGAGACCTATCTGTGAGGCGGGGAGGGGGCTCCGGGGCCGCGCGGGCAATACCGCCTGATCGGGAGTGGGCCTCGGGTTCTCCGTGCATGATCTGCACGGATAAAATGGGGAACAAGCGTCCCATTGGATCGTTGTGTTAAGGTTTTATGATACCTTGTTTCTGACGTTGACCGGCTTTTCATTGTCTGCTTAGCCTGCGGGCTCCGGATCGGGCAGATGGTGGGGGCCATGGCCAATCGTGACAATGCGCTGCGTCGGGCGACCTCTGTTAAGAGGCGACCGCTCTGTTCCGGTGTTGTGGTCGCCGCATGCGGCGCCGCCGCGCTCCTGGGGCCGGACATGGCGCGCGCCGCCAACTGGACCTTGTACGACAGCTATACCCAGTCCTACTCCGTGGGTTATGCCAGCCAGGGCAATCCAAACCTCACCCTGAAGGATGCCTTGGCCGGTGGTGGGCTGCTGTCGCTGGCGGTCAAGGTCAATGGCGGAAATACCCTGTTCCCGACCATGGATACGGGATCCACCGGCGTCGCCATCAGCGCGAATCTGCTCTCCCTCGCTTCCCCCTCCGGCGAGCAGGGCTGGGTATTCTACAATTCGACCGGCCTGTTGCTGACCGGGGTCTACAACACGGTCACGCTGACCTTGCTGGGCGGCAAGGACGCGGCGGGAAATCCCGCCACGGTGGAGGCGACGCTGCCCATTCTGGTGGTGACCGGCGCCACCTGCCTGGGCATCGGCGCCAATGCCCAGGATTGCAACGCCGGCAACGGCCAGAGCAATACGCTGATGATGGGCGTCGGCTTCGACCGCAACACCATGGGCACCGGCGCGGTCAACACCTCCAACCCCTCAGCGGCGGCCAGCTATCTGAACAACGCGCCCACCACCTCCCAGGCCTATAATCCGTTCCTCAACATCGCCGGCATGTCCTCGGGCGACCTGCGGCGGGGCTATATCGTCACCCCCGACGGCGTCGCGCTGGGGCTGACCGCCGCCAACACCTCCGCCGCCGCCTACACCTATGGCCAACTGGCCCTGGCCAGCGCCGGTCAGAACGGCGCCGCCAACAACTGGCAGGCGGTGCAGGCCACGGTGACCGCCGGCACGGTGCGCGGCACCGGCACCTTGCTGATGGATACGGGGGTGAGCGATGCCTTCATCGGCCTGCCCGGCGCGCCCACCACCCAGGCGGCGAACGGCACGCTGGTGACCTTGAGCCTGGTGGGCGGCAGCGCCACCTATAGCTTCGTGGTGGGTGACACCGCCAATCCGCAGACCCCGAACCCGGTCTATCTGTTCAATCCGGCCAGCACCTTCGTGAATTCCAGCCTGCACACCTATGCCGGCTTCAACGTGCTGTTCGATGCGGATGGCGGCTTCGTCGGCATCGCCGCCAACGGCTTTTCCGGCGCCACCAATGCGGCGGTGACGCAACTGATTGCCGCCAGCGGCACCCTGGCCCTGACCCAGGATTTCGCCACCGACCTGCCGGTGCTGCTGTTGAGCGCCAGCACAATTTCGACCCCGGCTACCGCCACCTTCAACAGCAGCATTTTCGGGGCGGGCAGCCTCACCCTGGCCGGCGGCACCATCATTCTGAACGGCGCGGTAAGCCACACCGGCGGCACGCTGGTGAGCCGGGGCGCCTCCGTGCTCAATGGCACGCTCACCGGCTCGCTCACCATCGCCCCCGCCGGCACCTTCCAGAATGCCAGCAACGGCTATGCGGTGGCCGCCGGCCAGACGCTGGCCAATGCCGGCACCTTCCTCGGTGCCCTGAGCGGCGCGGCCCTGGTCAATGCGGGCACGCTGATCAACAGCGGCTCGCTGGCGGGCAATGTGAGCAGCACCGGCAGCTTCACCAACAGCGGCACGGTGTCCGGCACCGTCACCACCTCCGGCAGCTTCACCAACAGCGGGCGGGTGGGCGCGCTGCTGACCAATTCCGGAACCGCCACCAACACCGGCACCGGAACCTTGTCCGGCGGCGTGAGCAATAGCGGAACCTTCCTCAATGCCGGCCTGATCTCCGGGACGGTCAGCACGTCGGGCACCTTCACCACCAGCGGCGTGGTGACGGGAGCGCTGAGCAATAGTGGCATCCTGATCAACAGTGGCACGCTGGCCGGCACCGTCACCAATACCGGCGCCTTGGCCAACAACGGCACCATCTCCGGGACGCTGGACAATGGCGGCACCTTGTCAGGCAACGGCAGCGTGGGGGTGCTGGCGGTGCGCTCCGGCGCGGTGGTGTCGCCGGGCAATTCCATCGGCACCACCATCGTGGCCGGCAATGCCACGTTCCAGCCGGGTTCTGCTTTGCTGGTGGAACTGGGCGCGCCCGGCGAGTCCGACCGCCTGGTGGTGGGCGGCACCCTGACCGCGGGCGGAGCGTCCATGGTGCTGGTGCCCGGCGCCGGCTTCACGCCGCAACTGGGCGCGACCTATGCGGTGATCAGCGCCGGGGCCATCGCCTCGAACTTCACCGTCTCCAGCGCCGCCTTCGGCAGCGTCGGGGCGCTCTATCCCTTCCTGGGCGGCTCGCTGGCGGGCGGCACCTTGACCTTGAACCGCAGTGCCGTGCCGTTCGCCGCTTATGCCCGCACCCGCAATGAAGCGGCGGTGGCGGTGGCGGCAGAGACGCTGCCGCTGTCCTCATCCCTGGCCCAGAGCCTGGCGACCTTGCCCAGCACGGCAGTGCCGGGGGTGTTCACCACGCTGTCGGGGGAGGCCTATGCCTCGGCCCAGAGCGTGCTGCAGACCCAGTCGTCTTACGTGCGCGGGGCGGTGATCGGTCGCCTGAGCCAGGCCGCCGATGGGGCGCTCGCCGGTGGTCCGCGTGCGGTGGCGCTGGATGCCTCCGGCGCGACGCTGTGGGGCCAAGCCTATGGCGGCTGGGGCAGCACGGCAAGCGACGGCAACGCCTCCGCGGTCACCCGCTCCATCGGCGGCTTCCTCATGGGGCTTGATGGCAAGGTGGGCGAGTGGCGGCTGGGCCTTGCCGGCGGCTATGGCCAGTCCGATTTCAGCCTGGACAGCGCGCCCGGCAGCGGCTCGAGCGACACGTACGACATCGCGCTCTATGCCGGGCGCCGCTTCGGCGGCGATGCCAATGGCGCCTTCACCCTGCGGGCCGGCCTCGCCTATAGCTGGCACGATCTGCAGGTGAACCGCACCGCCGTGGTGCCGGGGCAGGCGGCCGGGCTGTCGCAGGCCTATGGAGCGGGCTATGGCGCCACCACCGCCCAGGCGTTCGGCGAGCTGGGCTATGCCTTCGCGCTGAAGGGCGCGGGGGCGCCGCTGACCGTGGAACCGTTCGCCGGCCTGTCCTATGTGGCGCTCGCCACCAACGGCTTCACCGAGACTCCGAGCCCGGCCACCCTTGGGCCGTCGGCGCTGACCGCGCAGTCCAGTACGTTCGACACGCTCTCCACCACGCTCGGCGTGCGGGCGTCCACGGTGCTCGCCATGGGCGCGGCGCCGCCGCTGACCCTGTCCGGGACATTGGGCTGGCAGCACGCATTCGGCGATCTCACCCCCACCACCACCTTCGCCTTCGCCGCTGGCTCGCTGCCGTTCACGGTGGCCGGTGCGCCTTTGGCGCAAGATGCCTTGGTGCTGGGCGCGGGGATCGGGGCGAAGCTGGGCGAGACGCTGGAGGTCAGCCTCGCCTATAGCGGCCAATTGGCCTCCGGCATGAGCGAGAATGCGGTCAAGGGCACCCTGGCCTGGAAGTTCTGAGTGGTCCCCTCCCGCGTGCGGGAGGGGATAATCGCAGGCTTGAGCCTCAGCCCTTGGTGAACTGGCGATAGTCCGGTTCGCGGTGGAACCAGAATTCATAGCCGGACACGCTCTTCTGCATGGCCACATCGTGGATCGGCTGGTTCAGCGGCACGATGGGCAGGTCCTTCATGGCCAGCGCGATGAACTGCTTCACCGTGGCCTCATATTCCGCCGGGTCGGAGCTGAAGCGGGCCTTGTCGATCAGCTTGTCCATCTCCGGATTCTTGTAGGCGGAGATGTTGAAGATCGAGTTGTTGCCGTGCAGGTTCCAGTAGAAATAATACTCCGGATAATCCAGCCAGCCGCTGAACCGATTGAGCGCCATGGGCAGCTCCTTCTTGTTCAGCATGGTGCGCCAGTTGGCGCCGGGGATCTTCTCCACCGTGGTGCGGATGCCGATCTTGTTGAGGTTTTCCTGGATCAGCAGGGCGGTGGGCTCGCCCACGGTGGCGGTGCCCACATCGATGGACAAGGTGGTGTCGAGGCCATTGGGAAAGCCGGCTTCCGCCAGCAGCGCCTTGGCCTTGTCCAGATCGGTCCGGAACGGATAGGGCTGCGGCCACACCGCGCTCGTGGGCGTGCCGCTGGCGGCGCCATACATGGGCTTGGCGCGGCCGAAGAAGGCATTGTCCTGGATCTGCTGATAGGGCATGGCCCAGGCGATCGCCTCGCGCAGCTTCACATTGTCGAACGGGGGCTTTGCGGTGTTGAGCGCCACATACCAGAGGCAATTGGGGATCGGCACGCCGACCACCTTCACCTTGTTCTCCTTGATCAGCTGATCGAAATCCTTCGGCGGCAGGCCGGAGGAGAGATCCGCATCGCCCCGTTCCAGCATGGCGCGGCGGGTGCCGGCGGAGGGCACGTCGCGAATGATGATGCGGCGGATGCTGGGCATCTTGCCGTTCTTCCAGCCGTCGAAGCGCGACAGCACCGTCTCGGTGCCGGCCTTCCAGCTGTCCACCTTATAGGCGCCGCCGCCGGCCTCATTGGCCTTCAGCCAGGCCATCGCCCAGGGATCATCCGTGGTGGCGTTTTTTTGGGCGAGGGTGGAGTTGATGATGAACGGCACCACCACCGCCACATTGAACAGCAGCATCTTGTCCTTGCGCACATAGTCGATGCGGAAGGTGTGGTCGTCCACCACCACGAACTGCTCTTTCTTCTCCAGCGAGCCGGCGGACATCTGGAAGGTGGGGAAGCCGCCGACGCTCACCGCGCGGTCGAACGACCATTTCACGTCCTTGGCGGTGACCGGCGTGCCGTCGTGAAAGGTGGCGTCCTTGCGCAGCATGAAGGTGCAGGACATGCCGTCGGGCGCTTCCTTCCAGCTCTCCGCCAGCTCCGGCGCCAGCGTCGCGCGGTCATAGGACAGCGTGCCGTCCGGCAAGGTGACGGCGGCATAGGTCAGCAGGCGGTCATAGACGTTCCAGCTCAGGCCATTGACGGTCTGGTTGGAGCCGACGCCGTGCATGTCGAGGCTGTTGGGGCCGAGTTCCTGCACCACCAGCAAGGTCTCGTTGCGGTTCTGCTGCGCCGAGGCACCGCCGCCCAGCAGCATGGCAAGCCCCAGGGTTCCGGTGCCCTGGAGGAGGCTGCGGCGATCAAATTCCATCCCTGCCGGCATTCTTGGTTTCTCCATTCTCCACCCGCGCGGACGCGGCGCAGCGGCTGCGATGCCGCCGCGCAGGAGAAGGGAAAGCAAGTCTTATGCCTGCGGTTGCATTCCCGGCCCGCAGAGGGCGGGGCGAGGAGGGCGCGTCAGGAGGCGCGGCGCAGCGGCGGGGCCGGGGCGTGCGGGATGGCCAGATGCCCGCGCAGCCGGGCATTGACCGCGTCGGACAGATCCGCGGCGTCGCCACAGCCCAGTTCGTCCGCCAACTGCCGCAACGCCGCCGGGCTGGCGTCCAGCTCCAGCAGCGTCAGGAGATCGGTGGGCGAGTGGCGCCAGTCCAGATGCTCAGCGGCGCGGGCACCGGCGAGGGCGTCGAGCACCGTGTCGGCACCCGCCGTGCGGCGGGACACCGGGCGCGGCGAGGGGATGGCGCCGAGGACGCCACCGGACATGCCGCCGGAGGCGCCACCGGACACGCTGCCCGGCGCCGCCGCCAGCGCGGCGGTCAGAGCCGGCGTGGCCGCCGCCGCCGCATGGCGGTCGGTGGGGAAGGGGAGATGGGGCGCGCCAGCCCCATCATCAGTGGGGGCCAGCGGCGCGGGGGCGGACAGGTCGGCCCCATGCCGGGCAATGGCGGATCGAATGGATGACAGCGTGCTCATGGCTCCCTCCCAGGATGCCGGGCCTTGGATCGACCCATCAGGTCAACCGGCCCCTGGCAGGGATGTTCCGCCCCGATCGCGGCGGGCGCAAGGCCCGGATGCGGGCGAGAGCGAGGGCAAGGCGCGGCGGCGAGGCGGGAGGCGGCATTGATCCAGATCATGGGCGCCGTGTCCTTCTCTCCCTAGGCTTTCCGGCATAATCGGAGGCAATGCCATGACCACCCAGGGTGCCCTGTTCCTGTCCGCCGTGATCGTGATGTTCATCGGCTTTGCCGGCGTCCTCGGCTGGGTGGATTACACCACCAACAAGCCCCACTGAGCGGGCACCGCGCGATGCGAGCGCGGGCGGAAGATGTTGGGTTTCAGATTGCAATCCTGACCCGCTGCGCTTTGATCGCGGGCGGCGCAGGATCGCACGCCCAGCCATGCGCCCACCGGCGCCACAGCGCGGGCAGGGCGGTCGTGTGCTCCGGCCTCAGACCGTGAGCGTGGCGAAGGCAACCACCGCACAGGCGGCCAGCAGCAAAGCGCAGAGCAGGCCGGATTCGGGGTAGCGCTGGGGGAGTGGGCGCTCAATCATACCGCCATCATGCAACCGCCAGCTTGCATGAGGCTGGTTCTGCACTGCGGGATACACGCCTACACAGCAAAACGGCCCGGCGCTGACTGCGCCGGGCCGTTTTGCTGTGACGTCGAAGGCGGGCTGGTTGCCCGGCGCCTCAGTTGTCCAGGAAGCTGCGCAGCTTGCGCGAGCGGGAGGGGTGCTTCAGCTTGCGCAGCGCCTTGGCTTCGATCTGGCGAATGCGCTCGCGGGTCACGCTGAACTGCTGGCCCACCTCTTCCAAGGTGTGGTCGGTGTTCATGCCGATGCCGAAGCGCATGCGCAGCACCCGCTCCTCGCGGGGCGTGAGCGAGGCCAGCACGCGGGTGGTGGTCTCGCGCAGATTGCTCTGGATCGCCGCATCAATGGGCAGAACCGCGTTCTTGTCCTCGATGAAATCGCCCAGATGGCTGTCTTCCTCGTCGCCGATGGGCGTTTCGAGGGAGATGGGCTCTTTCGCGATCTTGAGAACCTTGCGGACCTTCTCCAGCGGCATGCCCAGCTTTTCGGCCAGCTCTTCCGGGGTCGGCTCGCGGCCGATCTCGTGCAGCATCTGGCGCGAGGTGCGCACGATCTTGTTGATGGTCTCGATCATATGGACCGGGATGCGGATGGTCCGCGCCTGGTCGGCGATGGAGCGGGTGATGGCCTGGCGAATCCACCACGTGGCATAGGTGGAGAACTTGTAGCCGCGGCGATATTCGAACTTATCGACCGCCTTCATCAGGCCGATGTTGCCCTCCTGGATCAGATCCAGGAACTGCAAGCCGCGATTGGTGTATTTCTTGGCGATGGAGATGACGAGGCGCAGGTTGGCCTCGACCATTTCCTTCTTCGCCTGCCGGGCTTCCTTCTCGCCCTTCTGCACCATCTGCACGATCTTGCGGAATTCCGCGATCTCCAGCGCCGTTTCGGTGGCGAGCGAATGGATGTCGCCGCGCAGGACGTGAATGGCGTCCTTCTCGTGGGCGACGAAGCCCTTCCAGCCCTTGGAGCCGAGCTTGGAGACGCGCAGCAGCCACTTCGGGTCCAGCTCATAGCTCTGGTACTGGCGCAGGAAGTCGTCGCGGGTCACGCCATAGCTCTCGGCCAGACGCAGCAGGCGGCCTTCCAGGCTCACGAGGCGCTTGTTGATCTCGTAGAGCTGCTCCACCAGGGCATCGATGCGCGCCTGATTGAGGGAGAGCGACTTCACGTCGAGAACGAGGTCTTCCTTGAGCTTCTTGGCCTTGCGCTCCTGGGCGGGCGACAAGGTCTCGTTCTTCAGCTTGGATTCGACGTTCTGGTCCTGCAGGCGGCGCAGCTTCTTGTAGCTGTCGGCGATGCGGTCGAAGGTTTCCACCACCTTCGGCTTGATCTCCAGCTCCATGGCGGCGAGCGACAGGGAATTTTCCATGTCGTCTTCGTCGTCATTGGGCATGGCGCCTTCGCCGAGGATGCCATCCTCGCCGGCTTCGGGCGCAAGGGCGGTCTCGCCCTCGATGATGGCCGGGCCGTTCTTGCCCTCGGGGCCGGCATAAGTGGCTTCCAGATCGATGATGTCGCGCAGCAGCACCCGGCCTTCGGTCAGCTCATCGCGCCAGATGATGATGGCCTGGAAGGTGAGGGGGCTTTCGCACAGGCCAGCGATCATCGCCTCGCGACCGGCCTCGATGCGCTTGGCAATGGCGATTTCGCCTTCGCGGGACAGCAGCTCGACGCTGCCCATCTCGCGCAGATACATGCGCACGGGATCGTCGGTGCGCTCGCCGGGCTCGGACTTGGTCTCGGAGCGCACCACGGCGCGGGGCGTCGGCTCGGCCAGTTCGCCGCCTTCGACCTCTTCCGGTTCCTCGGGGGTCTCGGTTTCCTCGGCCGCTTCCTCGGTCTCGGCCTCTTCGGCCTCGATCACGTTGATGCCCATGTCATTGAGCATGGCGAGGGTGTCCTCGATCTGCTCGGAGGTCACCTCCTCGGAGGGCATCACTTCGTTGAGCTGCTCGTAAGTCACGTAACCGCGGCGCTTGGCGAGCTTAATCATCTTCCGGACAGCCGCATCCGAGAGGTCGAGCAACGGCCCGTCGGGGGCGTCGACCTCCTTCTCCGGAGCTTCGGTCGTCTCGGTGGCCTGCTTCGCCATGGACATCTCCTGCACATCGCCGCACGACGGCGAAAAGGCGGTGCGCCGCGAATCGACGCGCCCGCCCGCTTCCAACTCAACTCGGGCCCACCCTATTGCGATCCCGTTAAACCAGCCTGAACACGCCTCCAACCCCTAAACGGCGGGAAGACGCATGGCGGCCCTTCAAAAAGCGCAGAACAGCGACACCGCCAGGGCACCTACACCGATCGCGTGCCTCCGCGCCCCGATGTGGCGCCGAACCCTTCGACCAGTGCTTCCGTCCCCTCAGCAGCGGACAAACGCTCCCGGACGTCCCTCAACCAGGCGAAATTCGCCTCGCTAGGGTCCTCACCCAAAGAGCGTTCAGCTTCCCGTAGTTCCCTAGATAGCGTGTAAGCCTTGCGATGCAAGGCCGAGCGCTGCGACCACCAGAGCCGAACATCTTCTGCGCCGGTATTGGGGTATACGGGCCAGTCCATTCTGGGGTTGGCCAGTGCCCGCACCCGCTGGGCGAGCGCGTCCAAATCCTCCCGCGAGAGGTGCGCGGCCAAGGCGTCGCTATCCTCGGCGCCGTCCAGATGCGCCTCCAGCAGCGCCCGGCGCAAACGGTCGGCCTCTTTATTGGCGAACGGCAAATCGGAGACGTCCTCGCCGAATTCGTCCATCAGCCAGGGGTGGCTGAGCAGGCAGAACAGCAGCAGCGCCTCATTGCGCGGCAGGCTGGCCAGCGGGCCGCGCACCACGGCGGTGCGGGAAATCTCGCCGCCGGGCATGATCAGGGGCGCCTCGCGCTGGAACCGTCCGCCGCGACCATCGCCGCGCGCGCCGCCGCGGCCGAACCCGCCCCGTCCCGACCCATTGGGCGCGGAGCCCCAGCTGCCGCCCTCGAACCGCCGGCCGCCGCCACGTGAGTCGCTGGCCGGCGACAACAGGCGTTTCAGGCGGTCGTTGAGATCCTGCTTGTAATGGCGGCGGACATTCTCGTCCTGGATCGCCGCCACCGCCTCGCCGATGCGCGCTTCCAGCGCGGCGCGGCGCTCGGGGGTTTCCAGATTGGCGGTTTCGGTTTCCCGCGCCCACAGCATGGCGGCCAAAGGCTGGGCCTGGGCCAGCACCGTCTCCATGGCCTCGCGTCCGCTGGCGCGGATCAGATCGTCGGGGTCCTGGCCATCGGGCAAGGTGCCGAACGACAGGCTCTTGCCCGGCTTGAGATGCGGCAAAGCCAGGCCGATGGCCCGGAAGGCGGCGCGCTTCCCCGCCTTGTCGCCGTCGAACAGCAGCATGGGCTCTTCCGCCATGCGCCACAGCAGTTGCAACTGCTCCTCGGTGAGGGCGGTGCCGAGCGGCGCCACCGCGCCCTCGAAACCGGCCTCCACCATGGCGATCACGTCCACATAGCCTTCCACGGCGATGAGGCGGGCGCCCTTCTGGGTGGCGGCGCGGGCGGCGAACGCATTGTAGAGCAGGGCGCCCTTGTGAAAGAGCACGGTCTCGGGGGAATTGAGATATTTGGCCGGGACGTCCTTTTCCAGCGCCCGGCCGCCGAATGCCACCACCCGCCCGCGCAGGTCGGTGATGGGAAACATCACCCGGTCGCGGAAGCGGTCATAGGGCACCGGGATCTCGTCGCCGGCGATCAGCATGCCGGTTTCGATCAGGTCCGACACCGGCACCCCGGCCTTGCCCAGGGCCTCTTTCAGGCCGAAGCGATCCGCCGGGGCATAGCCGAGCCGGAAGCGCTTCTGGGTCGCGGCGCCCAGGCCCCGATCCGCCAGATAGCCGCGGGCCTTGGCGCCGGCGCGGGCCTGGAGCTGGGCCTCGAAATAGGCGGTGGCCAGCTCCATCACCTCATGCAGGCCGCGCCGCCGCGCTTCCTTGGCGGCGGCCTCGGGGGTCTCCTGCGGCACCGCGAGCCCGGCCATGGAGGCGAGGCGCTCCACCGCCTCGGCAAAGGGCGTGCCTTCGGTCTCCATGAGGAAATCGAACACGTCGCCATGCTTGCCGGAGGAGAAGCAGTGGTAAAACCCCTTCTGGTCGTTGACGAAGAACGACGGGGTCTTTTCCGCATTGAAGGGGGAGAGGCCGGCAAACTCGCGGCCCTGCTTCTTCAGCTTGACGCGCCGGCCCACCACTTCCGACACCGGAAGCCGGGCGCGGATCTCATCCAGGAAAGAGGGCGGAAAGCGCATGCGGCGTTACGGGTTCTCGGCCAAGCGGGGCATCATCGCAGCCGTGCATTATAGCATCACCTGCACCGTTGCGCGCGGGGGCACAGCGTCGAACCGCCTGCCCGGGGCTTCTTCGAACGAGTTATGCCCGCTGTCCCCCGGCTGGAGCGGGGGACAGTCAGGTTCCTCAATGGCTCGCCACTCCGGGCCGCGCCCTCAGGCGGCGGTCAGGGCGTCCTTGACCCAGCCGGAGGCCTTGCCGAAATCCAGGGCGCCGGCGTGGCGCTCCTTCAGCAGGGCCATGACCCGGCCCATGTCCTTGATGCCCTTGGCCTCGATCTCCGCCACGATGCGGGTGATGGCGGCGCGGGTGTCGTCCTCGGACAGCTGCTTGGGCATGAAGTCCTGGATGACGGTGATTTCCTCGCGCTCCTGCGCGGCCAGTTCCGGGCGGCCGTTGTCCGCATAGATCTTGGCGCTTTCCTCGCGCTGCTTCACCATCTTGGCGAGCAAGGCGCGCAGGTCGTCGTCGGAAATCGGGTCCTTGCCATGGCCGCGCGCTTCGATGTCGCGGTCCTTCAGGGCGGCGTTGATGAGACGCAGGGTCGAGGTGCGGCACTTGTTCTGGGCTTTCAGCGACTCTTTGAGCGCCGTATTGATCTCGTCACGCAGCACGGGGGTCCTCATAACTTCTGGGTAGGCGCCAAGGGCGGGCAGTGGCTCCGCTTGGCGCGCAGATCTGGGGTGGCGGGCGCGGCCCTTGTCACCAGCGGCATCCTCAGGTAGCCGGGCATCGGCGCACAAATTCGCGCGCATGGCTGGCATCGCCGCGCGCAACCCCTTATTTAGGCGATCCATGACGCAGGAACAAGACGCACCCGCCGCCGGCCCCGCTGAGGGCTGGACCGAACCCAAGGCCACCGCGCTGCTGGTTCTCGCTGACGGCACCGTTCTCGAAGGTTTCGGGTTCGGTGCGGCCACCGAGGGCACCGGCGAGGTCTGCTTTAATACCGCCATCACCGGCTATGAGGAGATCCTCACCGATCCCTCCTATGCCGGGCAGATCGTGACCTTCACGTTTCCGCACATCGGCAACGTGGGCACCAATGAAGAGGACATCGAGACGGTGTCCGCCGCGGCCGTCTCCGGCGTGCGCGGCGTGGTGGTGCGCAGCGCCATCACCGACCCGTCCAATTATCGCGCCACCCGCGATCTGGACCAGTGGCTGAAGGCGCGGGGCATTCCCGGCATCAGCGGCGTCGATACCCGCGCCCTGACCGCGGTGATCCGCGAGGGCGGCATGCCCAATGCGGTGCTGGCCCACCATCCCGACGGCGTGTTCGATATTCCCGCCCTTCAGGCCCGCGCCAAGGGGCTGCCCGGGCTGGAAGGCATGGACCTGGTGCCGGGCGTGACCTCGGCCCAGCGGTTCAATTGGGACCAGACCGAATGGGCCTGGAATGTGGGCTATGGCGAGCAGCTGGAGCCCAAGTACCATGTGGTGGCCATCGACTATGGGGTGAAGCGCAACATTCTGCGCCTGCTGGCCTCCGCCGGCTGCAAGGTGACCGTGGTGCCCGCCACCACCTCCGCCGCCGACGTGATGGCACTGGCGCCCGATGGCGTGTTCCTCTCCAACGGTCCCGGCGATCCGGCGGCCACGGGGGAATATGCGGTGCCGGTGATCCGCGAACTGATCGCCAAGGACATTCCCACCTTTGGCATCTGCCTCGGCCACCAGATGATCGGCCTGGCGGTGGGCGGGCGCACCATCAAGATGCACCAGGGCCATCACGGGGCGAACCACCCGGTGAAGGACCTGACCACCGGCAAGGTGGAGATCACCTCCATGAACCACGGCTTCGCGGTGGATCGCGACAGCCTGCCGGCCAATGCGCAGGAGACCCATGTCTCGCTGTTCGACGGCTCCAATGCGGGCATGGCGCTCGCCGACAAGCCGGTGTTTTCGGTGCAGTACCATCCCGAGGCGAGCCCCGGCCCGCGCGACAGCCACTATCTGTTCCAGCGCTTCGTGGACCTGATGGCCGCCCGCAAGGTGGCGTGACGGCCGGCCTGAACCGGCGGTGTCAAAAGAAAGCGCCCGGCCGATTGGTCCGGGCGCTTTTCTTTTTGAAAGGGGGCGAGGGGCCTCAGTCCAGGAAGTCGCCGTGGGCTTCCACATGCTTGGCCAGGCCCAAAGTGTGTTCGCGCACCAGGCGCTCGGCCAGATCGGCGTCGCGCTTCTCGATGGCTTCCACGATGCGGGTATGGTCGAGGATGGAGCGCTGGGCGCGATGATCCTGGCCGATGGTGACCTTGCGCACCCCGCGCATGTGCGGGAACAGGTTGTCGGTGGTCTCCGCCAGCAGTTCGCAGCCGGACATGCGGATGATGAGCTTGTGGAAGGCGAGGTTGGCCTCGGAATATTCCGAGACGAATTCTTCCGGATTGCGATTGGCGAAGGCGCGGACATTCTCGCGCAGCAATTTGATGTCGCCGTCGGAGGCGATCTGCGAGGCCAGGCGCGCCGCCATGCCCTCCAGCGCCGCCCAGACGGTGATCATCTCCAGGATTTCCTGCTTGGTCTTGCGCACCACGAAGATGCCCCGCCGCGGCACCGAGCGCACGAAGCCTTCCTGCTCCAGCAGCGTCATGGCCTCGCGGATCGGGGTGCGGGACACCCCGAGCTTTTCCGACAACTGGCGCTCCTCGAGGCGGATCTCCTCGTCATGGGCGTAGATGTCCATCTCCATGATGGCGGCCTTGAGCGCCTTGTAGGCCTTCATCCGGAAGCTCGATTCGGTCTCGATCGGCTTCACGTTGATATCCTGGTACGTCATGTGACCCTTGCCTGATCCAGCCGCGCCACGCTTCGCAGGGGCGCATTCCAACCTGCATGTTCCAATGTACATGCCCCATGAGGACCCCCGCGAGGGCTCTCAGGAGGGTCTCCCATCGCAGCGCCCCGCGCGGGCGGGCGGTCCCGGGCGATCGTGACATGCGAATACAAGATACTGTGTCGCATCGATCCTTGAACAGGGCAAGCAAGCCTTGGAACAACCGAAAAAGGCGAGAAAACAGGTTGCAGCGCAACGTAAAGACGCCCGCCCGGCTTCGGCACTGCTTATTGACATTACGTATTCTGCATACCAGCATGGTTCCAAGGAACGAGGGCGTAAGCCCGACGCGGCCGGCCTCAGGCGCTGCATATCCACCGCGGACGAACCGCGGAGCTCCAGCTAGGTGAGGAATGCCATGATCACAGTGGACGACATCCTGCGCGAAAAGCGCGACACGCGGATCGTGACGGTGCGGATGAACGAGACCGTGGCCACGGCCGCCTTGATCATGCGGCGGGAGAATGTCTCCTCCGTGGTGGTGAAGGATGTGTGCCGCACCGAAGGCAATACGGTGGTGGGCGTGTTCTCCGAGCGCGACGTCACCCGGGGCCTGGCCGAGCACGGCGCTAATATCACCAGCCTGCCGGTGGCCACCTTCCTCAAGCGGGCGGTGATCTCCTGCACGCTGGAAGACAGCATCGTCACCGTGCTGCGGCTGATGAACGAACATCAGGTCCGCCACCTGCCGGTGATGGTGGAGCACAATCTGGTGGGCGTGATCAGCGCCACCGACCTCATGCGCCACTATCTGCACGAGTCCGAAGTGGCCTCCCACGCGGATCAGGCGCGCAGTGGAATGACGGTTGCACTCGCTGCACTGCGGTAGAAATTCTTGCCGGCGGCGGATTGCAAAACATTTGCGACCGCCGTTGCGGAATGCTAGTCTAGTTTGTACTTGGTATACGTCATACTGTGGACTGTGTGAAATGCGGGGTCTACCCGCAAATACAGCTTGGACGCATTCGCAAGTTCCAGAGGCCGGCACAAGATCGGCATCGGAAAGATCAAGGGTAGGTTCCAGGGGTTTAGAGGCATGGCCAAGGCACTCGAAGGCGTGCGCGTCCTCGATATGACGCACGTACAGTCCGGACCCTCGGCGACCCAATTGCTCGCCTGGATGGGCGCGGACGTCATCAAGATCGAAATGCCGCGCCGCGGCGACATCACCCGCAGCCAGCTGCGCGACCGGTCCAATGTGGACAGTCTGTATTTCGCGATGCTCAATTCCAACAAGCGCAGCGTGACCTTGAACATCAAGTCGCCCCAGGGCCAGGATGCCCTGGTGCGCCTGATTTCCCGCTGCGACGTGCTGGTGGAGAATTTCGGCCCCGGCGTGCTGGAGCGGCAGGGCTTTTCGTTCGAGCGCATCCGCGAGATCAATCCGCGGCTGATCTATGCCTCCATCAAGGGCTTCGCCGAGGGCGCGTCCCAGGATGCCAAGGCCTATGAGACCATCGCCCAGGCCATGGGCGGGGCCATGAGCACCACCGGCTGGCAGGCCGGTCCGCCCACCGCCTCCAGCGCCCAGATCGGCGACACCGGCACCGGCGTGCATTGCGTCGCCGGCATCCTCGCCGCGCTCTATCAGCGGACCGTCACCGGGGTCGGGCAGCGGGTGGACGTGGCCATGCAGGATTGCGTGGTCAATCTGCTGCGGGTGAAGCTGCGCGACCAGCAGCGCCTCGCCTCTGGCCCCTTGAGCGAGTATCCCGGCGCCCCCCAGGGCGAGGAAGTGCCGCGGGCGGGCAATGCCTCCGGCGGCGGCCAGCCGGGCGCGGCCCTTCGCTGCGCGCCGGGGGGCGAGAATGATTTCTGCTACGTCATCATCCAGCCCCAGGGCTGGGCGCCGCTGATGCGGCTGATCGGCCGCAAGGATCTGATCGAGGATTCCCGCTTTGCCTCCCACGAGGCCCGCGCCGAGCGCCTGGACGCCTGTTTCGAGGTGGTGGAGGCCTGGACCCGCAAGCGCACCAAGTTCGAGGTGATGAAGGCCCTCTCGGCCATCGATGTGCCGTGCGGCCCCGTCCTCTCCACCAAGGACATCCTGGAAGACCGCAGCCTCTATGAGCGCGGCTTCCTGGTGGACGTGCCCCATCCCGAGCGGGGCAATTACGTCACCATCGCCTCCCCCATCCACCTCTCCGACAGCACGGTCGAGGTGGAGCGGGCGCCGCTCCTGGGCGAGCACACCGAAGACGTGCTCGCCTGGATCGGTTTTGAACCCGACGACATCGCCAGCATGCGGGCCTCCGGGGCCGCGTGAGTCGTCACCACAGCTCTTCACATCAGCGAAGAGGTTTTCGCGTCCAACGTCGCAGTTTCGTCCCGGTCCCACCGCCTTGCATGAGGGAAAACAACGAGGGCAAGGCGTCTCTCTCCATCCGATAACAAGACCAAAATCATCAGCAGGGGTTAGGAAACATGGTTGCTCAAGCAGGGAGCGGTCAGGCACCTTCAGTGCGTTGGCTGCAATTGATCGCCGGCATCGTCTGTATGGTGGCTGCCGCCAATATCCAATATTCGTGGACTCTCTTCGTTCCTGAAATTCAGGCGGCGAATGGCTGGAGCCGCGCCTCCATCCAGGTCGCCTTCACCATCTTCGTGGTGGTTCAAACCTGGTTGACGCCCATCGAGGGCTATTTCATCGACAAGTACGGCCCGCGCGCCGTGGTGCTGGTCGGTGGTTTCTTTACCGGCCTGTCCTGGGTGGTGAATTCCTATGCCACCTCGCTCAACGGCTTCTATCTGGGTGCGGTCATCGGCGGCATCGGCGTCGGCTGCGTCTATGCCACCTGCGTGAACAGCGCGCTCAAGTGGTTCCCCGACAAGCGCGGCCTTGCGGTGGGTCTGATGGCGGCGGGCTACGGCTCGGGCACCGTGCTGACGATCATCCCGATCGCCAACATGCTGAAGACCTCCGGCTATTCGCAGACCTTCTTCCTGTTCGGTCTGATCCAGGGTGCCATCATCCTGCTGGCGGCTGGCTTCCTGCGGGCGCCCGGCAATCGGGAAATCGTGTATTCGGCGAATGTCGCGCAGTCCCGTCGCGATTACACGCTGGGTGAAGCGCTGCGGACCCCGGTGTTCTACGTCATGCTCGGCATGTTCATCTGCACCGTCTCCGGTGGCTTGATGGCCGTGGCGCAGCTGGGCGTGATCGCCGAAGATCTCGGCGTGAAGCATGTGCAGGTCAACCTGTACTTCTTCGCCATGGCCGCCCTGCCGTTCGCTCTGATGCTGGACCGCATCCTCAACGGCTTCTCCCGCCCGTTCTTCGGCTGGATCTCCGACCATATCGGCCGCGAGAAGACCATGTTCTTCGCCTTCACCATGGAAGGTCTCGGCATCATCGCTTTGGGAACGTTCGGTCACAATCCGTGGGCGTTCATCATTCTCAGCGGCGTGGTGTTCCTGGCCTGGGGTGAAGTCTACTCTTTGTTCAGCGCGACGGCGGCCGATACTTTCGGCAGCAAGCATGTGGGCAAGATTTACGGCGTGCTGTATTGCGCCAAGGGCTTTGCCGCTTTGCTGGTTCCGCTGGCCAACATCCTGATGGAAGCCACCGGCAGCTGGGCAGTCGTCCTGTATGTGGTGGCGGCCATGGACCTCACCGCAGCGTTCGCGGCGCTCTTCATCCTGAAGCCGATGCTGGCCCGCCACCATCGCCTCAATGCGGAAGCGGCAAATGCCGTGCGCGATCGCGAGGTTGGCGCGCGCGCCTGATCAACGGTCCCTCAGCCGCCCTCGGGCGGCCCCTCGCGGCCCCGGCTTTTGCCGGGGCCTTTTTTTTGCCCGCAGCGCCGCTCGGGCGATAGCGAGGCCGATGGCGGAATGCGGTGTGAATTGAAATCGCGATGAATATGATTCAATAGGGAGGTGAGTCTGAAAAAGAAAACGCGCATGGGATTGTAGCTCTGAAATTAAACGCGCATTTATGTGGAAAATGACGCGCGGAAGATCTATAAAACACATTCGAAAATCTGGGAAATACGGTAAGTGGTAGCGGTTACATAACGGTAATTAGCATGTGGCCTGGCATTTTTTCATGCGATCAGGGTGACGGTACGCGAGCTGGTCGGACGCCAAATGAAGACCAGCGATAAGAATGGCGACCGTCACGGGCCGTTCATCGACGCGCATTCGATGACACCAACGTGTGGAAGGGAAGGAAATGCCGGCAATTCAAACCGCAACCAAGGGGCCGTTCGGCGGTCGCTGGATGCAACTCGTCATCGGCATCGTCTGCATGTCGATGATCGCCAATCTGCAATATGGCTGGACCCTGTTCGTCGAGCCGATCAATGACAAATATCATTGGGGCCGTCCGGCCATTCAGGTGGCCTTCACCATTTTCGTCGTGACCGAGACTTGGCTGGTCCCCATCGAGGGCTGGTTCGTGGATAAGTTCGGTCCGCGCATCGTCGTGTTCATCGGCGGCATCCTGTGCGCCGCCGCCTGGGCGATGAACTCCATCGCCGATACCCTGACCCTGCTCTATGTGTCCGCGGCCATCGGCGGCATCGGCGCCGGCGCCGTCTACGGCACCTGCGTGGGTTCGGCCCTGAAGTGGTTCCCCGATCGTCGCGGTCTGGCCGCCGGCCTCACCGCCGCCGGCTTCGGCGCCGGTTCGGCCCTGACCATCGTGCCCATTGCTTCGATGATCAAGAGCGCCGGCTACCAGCAGACCTTCATGGTGTTCGGCCTGCTCCAGGGCGGCGTCGTGCTGCTGCTGGCGCTGTTCCTGTTCGCCCCGAAGGAAGGCCAGGTGCCCAAGACCGTGTCCAAGGGCGTGGTGCAGAGCCGCCGCAACTACGGCCCCGGCGAGATGGCCAAGGCCCCGGTGTTCTGGGTCATGTATCTGATGTTCGCCTTGGTGGCGGCCGGCGGCCTGATGGCCACCGCGCAGCTGGGCTCCATCGCCAAGGACTTCCAGATCGCCGACGTGCCGGTGAGCCTGATCGGCATCACCATGCCGGCGCTGACCTTCGCTCTGTCCATCGATCGCGTGCTCAACGGCCTCACCCGCCCGTTCTTCGGCTGGGTGTCGGACAATATCGGCCGCGAGAACACCATGTTCATCGCCTTCGGTCTTGAGGCGGTGGGCGTGCTGGCTCTGGCCCATTTCGGCTCGAACCCGCTGGCCTTCGTGCTGCTGACCGGCCTCGTCTTCTTCGCCTGGGGCGAGATCTACTCGCTGTTCCCGGCGACCTGCGGCGATACCTTCGGCTCCAAGTTCGCCACCACCAATGCCGGCCTGCTGTATACCGCCAAGGGCACCGCGTCCCTGGTGGTGCCGTTCGCCTCCATCGCGGTGGCGCAGCTGGGCAACTGGGATCTGGTGTTCACCATCACCGCGGCGGTGAATGCCATTGCCGCCCTCATGGCCCTGTTCGTCCTGAAGCCCATGCGCTCGCGCTTCGTGGCCCAGGCCGCGCTCACCACGGCGGACGATGTGGTCAAGGGTCGGGCCGAAGTCGCCAAATAGGTGGTTCGGCAGGGCGGGAGGTCGCATGGCCTTCCGCCCCCGGCGTGACCGGGTTCGGGTGTTCAACCCGATCGGATCGATTCCTCGGGCGCTCGCTCGGTGAGAGAGCGCCGATGCCGTGCGGCGCTTGCGCCTTGCAGATCCTCGGGCTTGCCCGGGGATCTTTGCGTTTAGGGGGCGCGTGTCAGCGCGGCCCGGCGCGGTTCAACAGGCTGGACGTCAGAGGCCGCGCGGGAAGGATGCGATGGCGGGCTCGACGGCGTCCTGCTCGCGCTTCTGGCCACCGAACGCTGCGCGCGGCGCGTCAGCCTGGTTCAGGGACGCGCCACCGGCCATCACCGGGCTGGCGGCGGGAACGGCGGCGCGCAGCAGGGCACCGGCAGCGGCGAGGAGGCGGGAGAGGGTGGTTTCGGTGGTGGTCATAGCTGTCTCCGGGCACGATCGGGGTGCCGCTCGTTCGGGCCGCCACAACGGCGACCCGTCGGATTACGGATGACATACTGACCTAATTCCGAACGTCTGTGGTATACAAAATACGCAGATAGCCCCTCTGCGCCTGCATGCCAATGACCTTCAGGAAGGCGCGAGGCTTCGCAGATGCGAAAGCGTTCCCGTCGTTGAACCGGAGGTTCCCTTCGGCACTGCAGCGCCGGTGACGGCGGGCAGAAAGTCGGTGGCCAGTTCCTTGCCCAGCTCCACGCCCCATTGATCGAAGGCGTCAATGCCCCAGACCGCGGCTTCTATGAACACCCGGTGCTCGTAGAGCGCCACGATCCGCCCCAAAGTGAAGGGGTCCAGCAAGGTGTAAGCCAAGGTCACCGAAGGCCGGTTGCCGGGAAAAACCCGGTGCGGTGCAATACGTTGGATGGTGGCTTCATCCATGCCCTTGGCGCGGAGCTGGGCCTCCGATTCCGCCTGAGAGCGGCCGCGCAACAGGGCTTCCGACTGCGCCAGGCAATTGGCGATCAGCAGATCCTGATGGTCGCGCATGCCCGGTTCATGGCCTTGCGCGGCGATCAGGAATTCCACCGGCACCACGTCGGTGCCCTGGTGCAGCAATTGGAAGAAGGCGTGCTGGGAGTTGGTGCCGGGCTCGCCCCACACCACCGGCCCGGTGGGCCGGGGCACCGGTTGGCCGTCCAGGGTCACGCTCTTGCCGTTGCTCTCCATGTCCAGCTGCTGGAGATAGGCCGGCAGGCGGGCGAGGCGCTGGTCGTAGGGAATGACGGCGCGGGTGGGATAGGCGCACAGATTGCGGTGCCACAGGCCCACCGCCGCCAGCAGCGCCGGCAGGTTCTGCTCCAGCGGGGCATGGCGGAAATGCTCGTCCATGGCGGCGGCGCCGGCCAGGAAATCGGCGAACAGCGCCGGCCCCACCGCGATCATCAGCGGCAGGCCCACGGCGGACCACACCGAATAGCGCCCGCCCACCCAATCCCAGAAGCCGAACGCCCGCGCGCGGTCGATGCCGAACGCCTCCACCTTGTCCAAGGCGGTGGAGACGGCGGCGAAATGGGCGCCCACCGCGCCTTCGCCCTGGGCGGCGGCGATCCAGGCCCGCGCCGAGCGGGCATTGGTCATGGTCTCGATGGTGGTGAAGGTCTTGGAGGCGATGATGAACAATGTGGTTGCCGGGTTCAGCGGCTTCAGCACGTCGGTCAGGTGCGCGCCGTCCACATTGGAGACGAAGTGCAGCCGCGGCCCGTCGTGATAGGGCGCCAGCGCCAGCGTCGCCATGGCCGGGCCGAGGTCCGAGCCGCCGATGCCGATGTTCACCACATCGGTGAAGCGATGATTGTGGGCGCCGGCGATCTGGCCGGAGCGGATGGCTTTGGCGAAGGTGCCCATCCGCGCCAGGGTCTCGGCGATGCCCGGCTTGATGTCGTCGCCATCCACCAGGATCGGGTCCACCCCGCTATCGCGCAAAGCGGTGTGCAGCACCGCGCGATCCTCGGTGCTGTTGATGTGGTCGCCGGCGAACATGGCGTCGCGGCGCGCCTCCACGCCGGCGGCGCGCATCAGCGCCATCAGGCCGGCGAGCGCCTCCGCGGTGAGGGAGGTCTTGGAGGCGTCCAGCAGCAGGTCGCCCAGGGACGCCGAAAAGGTCTCGAACCGGCCCGGTGTGTCGAACAGGCTGGCCAAAGGCTGGGCGCGGGTGGCCTCGCGCACCGCCGCCAGCTGCGCCCATGCCGCGTCCAAGGCGGCCGCATCCCGCTGGCGGGCCTGGGGCGCATGATCGGGCGCAGGGGAAATGTCGGTCATGGCGAAGTCTCCGTCAGGGACACCACAGCACGTCAAGCGGGCGTGGGCTATGCAATAGGATGGCGCGGATGGGACGCTCCGCCGGGTCGCTTGGTTCCCGTGCGGCGTCGAGGACCGCCCGCTTGCCCGCGCCCTCGATATGGAGGAACAGCGCCTGCGCCCCCACCAGCGGGCCGAGGGTGAAGGTGATGCGCGGCTCGCCCGCCGCCGCCGCATGCACCGCCATCAGGTCCGCATCGGTGCGCGGATCGATGGCCGCGGCCAAGGTTGCGGCGCCGGGGAAGAAGGAGGCGGTGTGGCCGTCATCGCCCATGCCCAGCACCACCGCGGTGAGCGGGCGGGGCAGATCGGCCAGCGCCGCATGGGCCGCCTCCAGTCCGTCTTCGGGGGTGGGGTCGCCGGTATAAAGCGGGATGAAGCGCGCAGCCGCCGCCGGGCCGCGCAGCAGATGGGTGCGCACCAGGGCCGCATTGGAGCGGTCCGAGGTTTCCGGCACCCAGCGTTCGTCCACCAGGGTCACGGTGACCTTGGCCCAATCGATGGGCGCGCCGGACAGGACCTCCAGAAATCGCGCGGGGGTGCGTCCGCCGGACACCGCCAGGGAGGCCGCCCCATGGGAGGCGATCCGCGCCCGCAGCGCTTCGGCCACATGGGCGGCCAGCGCCTGGGCGAGGGCCTGCGGCCCGTCATAGGCGGTGAAGGCGACGGGAAGCGGAGCGACGGGAGCGGCGTCAATCATGGCGGGGCCTCGCGGGAGCTTGGCCGCGGATCGGGCCAGGCCGGAGAGCGGGCGGGGCTTGGCCCCGCCTGCTGGGTCAGTCGTCCATCCAGGTGCGGCCGTCGCGCTCGATCAGGGCGATGGCGGCGGAAGGCCCCCAGGTGCCGGCGGTATAAGGCTTGGGCGGCTCGCGCGAAGCGCGCCAGGCGTCCAGGATCGGGTCGATCCATTTCCACGCCGCTTCCACTTCGTCGCGGCGCATGAACAGGGTCTGGTTGCCGCGCACCACGTCCATGAGCAGGCGCTCATAGGCATCGGGATTGCGCACCCCGAACGCCTCGGCAAAGCTCATGTCCAGCGGCACATGCTGCAGGCGCATGCCGCCGGGGCCGGGATCCTTGATCATCAGCCACAATTTCACGCCCTCGTCGGGCTGAAGGCGGATCACCAGGCGATTGGCCATCAGCGGCCCGGCCTGATTGTCGAACACCGAATGGGGAATGGGGCGGAAGGCCACCACGATCTCCGACACCCGGCTGGCGAGGCGCTTGCCGGTGCGCAGATAGAACGGCACCCCCGCCCAGCGCCAATTGGCGATTTCCGCCTTCAGGGCGACGAAGGTCTCGGTGTCGCTTTCCGGCGAGCCCAATTCGTCCAGATAGCCCGCCACCGCGCCGCCGGACGAGGCGCCGGCCCGATACTGGCCGCGCACGGTCAGGGTGGGGGTGGTCTTCTCGTTCATGGGCACGAGGGCTTTCAGAACTTTCAGCTTCTCGTCGCGCACCGCGTCCGCGTCCATGGACACGGGCGGCTCCATGGCCACCAGGCACAGAAGCTGGAGCATGTGGTTCTGCACCATGTCGCGCAGGGCGCCGGCGGTGTCGTAATAGCCGGCGCGGCCCGCCACCCCGAGGCTCTCGGCGACGGTCAGCTGCACATGGTCGATATGGGCATTGTTCCAGATCGGCTCGAACAAGGCATTGGCGAAGCGCAGCGCCATCAGGTTCTGCACCGTCTCCTTGCCGAGATAGTGGTCGATGCGGAACACCGCCTCTTCGCGGAACACCTTGCCCACCGCCTCATTGACGGCGCGGGCGGAGTCCAGATCCTTGCCCACCGGCTTTTCCACCACCACCCGGCTCTTGGGGGTGACGAGCTTGTGGGCGCCGATGCGGCTGCAGATGTCGTCGAACAGGTCCGGCCCCACCGCCAGATAAAACACCCGAATGCGGTCGCCGCCATCGTCCAGGCGGGCGGCGAGATCGTCCCAGCCTTCGTCGGAGACCGCGTCCACCGCCACATAATCCACCCGGTCGAGGAAGCGGGCGAGCCGCTCCGCCTCGGTGGTGTCGATGCCGTCGCGATCTTCCACCGCATCGCGGGCAAGGGCCTGGAATTCCTCGCGGGTCATGGGGCGGCGGGAGACGCCGATGATTCGCGCCTCCGGCGGGATCTGGCCGGCCAGGTCGCGCTCATACAGCGCCGGGAGCAGCTTGCGTTTCGCCAGATCGCCGGTGGCGCCAAACACCACGATATCAAATGGATCCACGGTGATGACGCGCGCGACCATTCTTTCACTCTCCGAACCGGAGCCGAGGGGGCTCCTGAGACCAGTGTTGCCTGCTGTTCTAGCAAATCCTTCGCGTCGATGGTGCGACCATGCAGCGGCAGCGTTAAGATCGCCGCCTTCAGTTCGTCCGCAAACCGCCGCACGGCAGGGTCGAGCCGGCCGAGGCGCGGGCGGTGCATCAGCCAGGCTTTGCTGCCGGTCGCTCCTGGTGGCCAAAGGCGGCGCCATCGGGCTTCGGCCTCAAGCCCGGCCCGGCCCACCGAGGTGAGGCACGAAAGCGCGACCGGCCTAGTGCCGCTGGGCCTTGCTCGGGGTCAAGGTGAGGCCGGCGGCGGCGAAGGAGATGCTGAGGCCGGAATCCGACGATACGCTCAAGGGCTGGAGCGCAATGCCGGTGGTGGCGTCCTTGGCCATCAGCACATTGGCCGAAAAGCCCGGTCCCAGCGCCGCGCCGCTGGAGAACCCCACATACTCGCCGGCGAGCGCACCGGGGCCCAGTTGCCGGGTGGTGGCGAGCACCATCCAGATCATGCTGGCCTGGTCGGACACGCCGAAGTCCAGCCCGACCCGGGAGAGCGTGCCGGTATAATATTGGTTCACCCCCGCTGCCGGGCGAAACTCGCAGGTGATGCCGCGGGTGGAGCCAAATCCATAGGCTGTGGCCATTTCCCCCTTGCACTCCAGGAGGCCGGATTCGACCCGGCCATTGGCCGCCGCGTCCGCTTTCGCCTCCGCGCTGGGGGCGGGCAGGGCGGTTGCAGCGGAAGGGGCCTCCGTCACGGGCGCAGGCGCTGCCCCTTCAGGCGCGGCGGGCGTGGCCGCAGCCGTGGCGGGAACATCCAGAACGGTGCCCTGCCGGGATGTGGGAACCGGCGGCGCGGTGCGGGTGATGCGCGGCGTTTGCGCCGACGGCGTCTCCTGGGTTCGCCCCTGGGTTGCCGTTAGGGCCAGCACGGTCAGGCCGAGGACCGGCGCCAGCACCCGATGGCGCGACACCGGACTGCCATTCGGGTGCCGCCAGGCTGTGGGGTGCGATCTGGCTGTGAGAATCATGTGGTCCCTCGCGGCATCCGCGTTCGGCACGCGATGCGGGGCGCCGGCGTCAAAGGCCGGGCCGGGGATGAGCGCCTCCACGGGAAGGCGCATAAACGAAGAAGAGGTGTCCCCGCCGGTGAAGGCGGGGACACTCAGGATCAACGCGCGGTCAGCGTCAGGTCCGAAACGGTCAGGCCGACATTGAGGCCCGTGCCGCCTTCGACCGACACCGGCTGCAGGGTGAAGGAATTGCGCGAACCACCCACCAGCGCGTTGGCGCCGAGGCCCACGCCGACGGCTGCATTGGCGGAAGCGCCCACATACACGCCGGCCAGATCGCCCGGCTTCACGTTGCGGGTCGGAGCCAGCACGCCCCACACCAGGGTCTGCTTGCCGCTCATGCCCACGTCGAGGCCGAAACGACGCACGACACCGGCATAGCTGCCCTTGGCCACGCCACGGACGGCGGGACGGAAGTTGCAGTCGAGCTGACGGACCGAACCGATGATGAAGCTGACGTTGGGCTCCACAGTGCAGATGAGGGTGCCGACCTGGATCGACGCCGCAGACGCGGGAGCCGTGGCGAATGCGATGCTGGCGCAAGCGAGCGCAGCAGCAAAGCCGGCTTTAATAACAGTCTTCATAGTGACCTTCCTCCAAACGGGCCCCGATGGTGCCCACCCGGTTGCGGGTGGGAAACCCTTAGCTCGGTCTCGACCGTTCGCCAACGCAGCTTACAGGCCAAGGTTCCGTTTTTCGATGCGATTAATGCGCCGACCTCATACCGGAGCGATGCGGTGTCGCATCGCTTTGCGCTCTGGCGCGCGGCCCGTATGCGCATCCGGCGCGGGCCC
>NZ_CALRWL010000014.1:0-117287 GCF_943371865.1 Azorhizobium sp. AG788
GCCTCGCCACGGGCGCGGATCAGGGCGCGGTGCCGTTGATGACCGCGCGCAGGCGCTGATAGAGCCGCGTGGCATAATCCAGCGCCGCATCGAAATCGGACTGGTTGGGCAGGGGCACCACCAGCGAATTGCCGGTGTCGGCCTTGGCGGCGGGACCGCGGGCAGCGAGTTGGGCCTGAAGGCGGCCGATTTCGGCCTCATAGGCATCGCGGCTGTCGGGCACCGCCAGACAGGCATAGCCGGTATCGCCCTTGCTGCAGAACGACACCTTGCCGGTTTCCACATCCAGCTTGAGGGCGCCGCCCTCCACCGGAGTGAAGCTGTAGCGCGGCTGGGTGCCGGCGGGCAAAGCGGCGCTGTTGGACGCCGCCGGCGGCGCCGGCTGCTGGGCCAAAGCGACAGCGGGCAGCAGCACCACACCGAGAACAAGCATCATCCGCCGCATGAAATCTCCTGACACAAGAAGGCCGCGCCGCGATCCTACCCGGAGGTGCTGACACTTTTACGCGCCCCGGAGCCGACGCTCATGGGCACGCTCGGTTCTGCCCGATCCGATCGGACGCCGGCACGCGGCCTGGAAGCCGCATGCCGTTGGGATACGTCACGATCGGGGCGGAACGGCGGCGTCAGGGCCGGAACGGCGCGCGGCCGGAGGTGAGGGCATCCTCCAGCAGATCGATCCGGTCCTGCCCCCAGAAGACTTCGCCGCTCAAAACGTATGAGGGGGCGCCGAACACGTCGCTGGCCAACGCCAGGGCGCCGTTGCCCGCATAGGCCTCCACCACGTCCGCAGCGTCCGCCCGTGTCACCAAGGCGGCACCGGGCAGGCCCACCTCATCGGCCAGAGCGGCCAGCACCGCCGGTTCGGCCAGGTCTTCCTGCTTCTGCCAAACGCCGGAGAACAGCCGCGGCAGCAGCGCGTCCACACTATGACCATCCAGGAGCGCCGCGATGACCAGGCGATCGGTCAGACTGGCGTCGAAGGGCCAATGGGTGGGCTGAATATGGAAGTCCAGGCCCAGCTTCAGCCGCCAGCGCTGCAATTCCACCAGCCGCAGCCGCTGCCGGGCGGGGGCGCGCTTGGCGAGCGGCAGGCCGCCGGTTTCGGCGAACACCGGCCCCAGCGCCACCGGGTGAAACACCACGTCGGCGCCGGCGCGGCGGGCCACCGCCATCAGGCGGTCATGGCCCAGGAAACTCCAGGGGCTGGCCAGCGAGAAGAAATAATCGATGCGTTGGGTCATGGCGCTCCTCCCTCTGCGGTGTGCTTAGCAGAGGCGGGCCGGAAGGGGGAGACCTGCTACACTCTATAAAACATGAAATAACTGTATATTTTATTTACTATTGACAGTTTGATGTGAAATTTCCAATCTGTTCGGCATGGGCGACGGTGCGTTCGTTTTACCAAACGCGCCCCGTCTTTTTGGTAGGTCCTCCCTGAAGGTAGACTGGCGCGGGTCCCCGGACCCGCGCCTCTTTTTTGCCGCCAGCTCCACCGCTTGCGCCGCCCGCCGCCGCAGGGCACCCTGTCCATGGCCAAGGTGACGCTTGCCAACCGACCGCGGCGGTTGCGCGGGATCAAGGCCGGCCCCTCGGCGACATGGGCTTATGAACGCGCAATGCCGAGGTCGGCCTCGGTGAGGGAGGGTCATATGCACCACCGCAGACTGCCCCAATGCCCCCATCCCCACAGCCGGGAGGCCTAAGCATGCCCAGCGCGCGCACCCGCAAGGAATTGCAGGCCCTCCATGCGGAGCTGGCGGAGACCGCCGCCGCGCCGGACGCCACGCCCAAACCCGCCCGCCGGACGCGTTCAGCCAAGGCGGCAGCGGGGACAGAGCCGTCCGCACACAGCGAAGCCGCCTCCCCTCCGCCGGAGACACCGGAAGCCGGCGCAAGCGCCCCGTCCACCCTTTCGGAGCTCCAGGCCCTGGTGCGCGAGCTTCAGGATGCCGTCCACGACGCCACCGAGACTGCCGAGGACGCCGTCACCGCCCATCCCACCGCCGCCCTGGCCTCCGCATTCCTGCTGGGGGTTCTGGTGGGCCGCGCGTGGCGGTGAGGTTTTGGCCATGATGATCGGGGATCACCCATGAATTTCGACAATGCCGCCCGGAACCTGCGGGTCCTGCTGCGCGCCAACACCATTATCGCCGATATCCGCCTGCGGGCGCTGGCCACCCGCGCCAGCCTCTACATGTTCGCGGCGCCGGTGGCCGCGTTCGGGCTGCTGATGCTGGATCTGGCGCTCTATCTGGCGCTGGCGGAGCTGTGGAGCCCGGTGCGGGCCGCCGCCACCATCGGCGCCGGCAATGTGGTGCTGGCCCTGGTCCTGGTAGCCATCGCCGCGCGGGTGAAGCCAGGGCGGGACCTCGACTTCGCCCAGGAGATTCACGCTTCGGCGATGGACGCCCTGGCCGGCGACCTGCGCGGCGCCGAGGCGGAGGTGCGGGCCATCGTCAATGTGGTGCGTCATCCGTTGGATTCAGCGCTGCCGGCTTTGGCCATCCCGCTGGTCACCAGCCTGATCCGCGGCTTCCGCAAGAGCGGCAAAGAGTAAGATTGGAGCGGGCTGGCCTCAGGCCTTGCGGGCCCAGCGGCCGTTTTCGTCTTGCTGCCAATAGGTGAGCGTATGCCCCGCCGCCTTGGCTTCGCGCCAGCGCTCGCGGGCGGCGCCCACTGCGGCGTCATCGCGACCGTCGAACATATGCACCACCCGCACATAAGGCGAGGCGTCCGGCACACTGGCCCCATCCACCAGGAAGCGCACGCTGGCGCCATTGGCATTGGCCTCCGTCGTGGTCAGCAGCACCGGCTGACGCTCCGGCTGCGGCTGGGCATCGGTGCCGTGGGGCAGGAACGAGGCGTCATTATAGGTCCAGAGCTGGGCGTCCAGCGCATCGCGCCGCTCCGGCGAGCCCACCTGCACCACGCACTTCCAGCCGCGCTCCAGCGACTTCTCCAACAGGGCCGGCAACGCCTCCTCCAGCGGCCGGCGCTCCAGATGGTAGAACAGGACTTCGGTCATGCTGCCACCAGAGGCTGGATTTCAGAGGCAGGGGAGATGTTCTCCCCTGCCGAGGACGAGCTCACTTCTCGTAATTGTCGCGCACCAGCTGGTCGAGCAGGCGCACGCCCCAGCCGGCGGCCCAGCTCTTGTTGATGTCGGTGGCGGGCGACCCCATGGCGGTGCCGGCCACGTCCAGATGCGCCCAGGGGGTCTTTTCCACATAGCGCTGGAGGAACTGCGCCGCAGTGATCGAGCCCGCATTGCGGCCGCCGGTGTTCTTCATGTCGGCGAACTTGCTGTCGATCAGCTTGTCATATTCCGGGCCGAGCGGCATGCGCCACACCCGCTCGCCCGTAGCCTGGCCGGCGGCGGTGAGCTGGGCGCTCAGGGTGTCGTCATTGGAGAACAGGCCGGCATAGTCCGAACCCAGCGCCACCAGGATGGCGCCGGTCAGCGTGGCCAGATCCACCATGAACTGCGGCTTGAAGCGGTCCTTGGTGTACCAGAGCACGTCCGCCAGCACGAGGCGGCCCTCGGCGTCGGTATTGATGATCTCGATGGTCTGGCCGGACAGCGAGGTGACAATGTCGCCGGGGCGCTGGGCGGCGCCGTCGGGCATGTTCTCGACAATGCCGATGACGCCCACCGCATTCACCTTGGCCTTGCGGGCGGCCAGCGCGTGCATCAAACCGGTGACGCAGGCAGCCCCGCCCATGTCGCCCTTCATGTCTTCCATTCCGGCGGCGGGCTTGATGGAGATGCCGCCGGTATCGAAGGTCACGCCCTTGCCGATGAAGGCCACCGGAGCGGTGCCGGGCAGGCCGCCGTTCCAGCGCATCACCACCACCCGGCTCTCCTTGATGGAGCCCTGGCCGACGCCCAGCAGCGCCCGCATGCCGATGCGCGAGAGATCCGCATCGTCCAGCACCTCCACCTCGACACCCACCGAGGTGAGCAGCGCGGCGCGGTTGGCGAACTCCGGCGGGTCGAGCACGTTGGAAGGCTCGTTCACCAGGTCGCGGGCCATCAGCACGCCCTCGGCCACCGGCGCTCGGTCGGCCCAGGCGCGGGTGGCGGACGCCACATCGGCCACCGACAAGGTGAAGGTCAGGGCGACCGGATCGGTCTCGTCGTCCTTCTTGCGGGTCTTGTAGCGATCGAACTTATAGCTGCGCAGCCGGGCGCCGAGCGCGATCTCGGCAGCCGCGTCCGGGCTGAACTTGCCGGTGGGCAGGTCCGCCACCAGCATCGCCGCCGTGGTGCCGGCGGGCAGCTTTCCCGCGGCGATGCCGCCGAGGCGCAGATAATCGGTGGACTTCAGCTCCGCGACCTTGCCGAGGCCCAGCACCACCAGCCGCGAGACCGGCAGCCCCTCGGGCGCGATCAGGTCCAGGGCGCCGCCCAGCTTGCCCTTGAAGCGGTCCGCCTCCATGGCCCGGGCCACGAAGTCCAGCACCGGCTTGAGCAGCTTCTGCGTCTCCTTGCCAAAGCCCAGCGTCTCATCGGTGAGGACGAGGAGGACGCCGGAGGGCGCCGCGCCGTGTTTGGCGAAAGAGATCGTCACGGGCTCGGACATGAGGCACTCCAAAAATGGTGATGTGGCAATCACGGGTGGATGCGCGGAAAGGTTACCCGCTCCTGTCTAGAACCCCGCAGGGCCAGAGGGAAGCAAGGGGGAGGCAGGTTTTTAACCAAATCGCGCCCCAGCCGGGCGTGGGTAAGGCACCCAGCCTCACAAGTGCGCGACTCGTGTGATGCGCCAGGCATCAACGGCCATGATCCCCTCAGGCCGGAGCGTTGAAGCTCTGCAAGGTCCGGGTGGGGAAATCATACAGTTTGCCGGTCTCGCCAAAGTCCGCGCGGCACAGATCGACGATGGCCACAGCGGCCTCTTCCGGGGTCGGCAGGGTCATCGGATCCTCGCCGGGAAACGCCTTGGCGCGCATGCCGGTGCGGATCGGGCCGGGATTGAACAGATTGACCTTGAGCGGGCCGGTGACGGTCTCCGCCGCCCAGGTACGGCCCAGGGTCTCCAGCGCGGCCTTGGTGATGGCGTACGGCCCCCAATAGGCCCGCGCCTTGTGCGCCGCGCCGGACGATACCAGCACCGCGCGGCCGGCGGGCGCCATGCGCAGCAGCGGGTCGAGCGAGCGCACCAGGCGGAAATTGGCGGTGAGATTGATGCTGACCGCCTTATCCCAGTCCTTCAGCTCCACATCGCGCAGCGGCGTCAGCGGCCCGAGGAAGCCGGCATTGCCCACGAACACATCGAGCCGGCCATAACGCTCGTACAGCGCGCCGCCGAGGCGGTCGATGGCGTCGTAATCGGTGATGTCCATGGGCACCAGGGTGGCGGAGCCGCCGGCGGCGACGATCTTGTCGTCCAGCTCTTCCAGCGCGCCTTCGGTGCGGCCAGTGGCGATCACATGGGCGCCGCCGGCCGCAAGGGCCACGGCCACGGCGGCACCGATGCCGCGGGTGGCGCCGGTGACGAGGGCGATCCTGTCGGCAAACGGCCGTTCGGTCATGGGGCGATCTCGATGGCAGGGATGGGGGACCGGCGCCGCCGGCCGCGGGGACCCGGCCGCACAGGACCGGTGTCCCGCGGCGGCCTCAGGGCTGGGGCCGCCGGAGGGTTAGGACTGTCGCTCTCAGCTGGCTTCGGCCAGCAGCGAAAGCTGCTGCGAGGCCACCGAGCCGGCGCGGTCGGTGAGCGGGGTGGGATAGTCGCCGGTGAAATAATGGTCGGAGAATTGCGGCCGCACCGGATCGCGCTCGCAGCCCAGCGCCCGGTACACGCCTTCCACCGACAGGAAGGCCAGCGAATCGGCGCCGATATAGCGGCGCATGCTCTCCAGATCGAGATTGGCCGCCAGCAGCTTGTCCCGGTCCGGCGTATCGATGCCGTAGAAATCGGGATGGGTGATGGGCGGCGAGGCGATGCGGAAATGCACTTCGCGGGCGCCGGCATCGCGCATCATCTGCACGATCTTCACCGAGGTGGTGCCGCGCACCAGGCTGTCGTCTACCAGCACGATGCGCTTGCCTTCCACCACCGAACGGTTGGCGGAGTGCTTCATGCGCACGCCCTGGTCCCGCACCGTCTGGGTGGGTTGGATGAAGGTCCGGCCCACATAATGGTTGCGGATGATGCCCAGCTCATAGGGGATGCCCGAGGCCTGGGAGAAGCCGATGGCCGCCGGCACGCCGGAATCCGGCACCGGCACCACCACGTCCGCCACCGCCGGGCCGTCCTTGGCCAGCATCTCGCCGAAGCTCTTGCGCACCTGATAGACGGAACGGCCGCCGACGATGGAATCGGGACGGGCGAAATAGATGTACTCGAACAGGCAGGGGCGGGCCGCCATTTCCGGGAACGGCTTGAAGGACTGCACGCCCTCGTCGTCGATCACGATGACTTCGCCATTCTCCACCTCGCGCACATAGCGCGCGCCGATGATGTCGAGGGCACAGGTCTCGGAGGCCAGGATCGGACAGCCGTCCAGCGAGCCCAGCACCAGCGGGCGGATGCCCAGCGGGTCGCGGGCGCCGATCAGCTTCTTGTTGGTCACCGCCACCAGCGCATAAGCCCCTTCCAGGGCGCGCAGGGCATCGATGAACCGGTCGATGAAGCGGTTCTTCTTCGACCGCGCCACCAGATGCAGGATCACCTCGGTATCGGTGGTGGACTGGGCGATGGCCCCGTCCCGCACCAGCTGCTTGCGCAGCGAAAGGCCATTGGTGAGGTTGCCATTGTGGCCGACCGCGAAGCCGCCGGCGTCCAGTTCGGCGAACAAAGGCTGCACATTGCGCAGCAGGGTCTCGCCGGTGGTGGAATAGCGCACATGGCCCACCGCGATGTGGCCCGGCAGGCGGGCGATCACGCGGGCATCGGAGAAGGCATCGCCCACCAGGCCCAGGCGGCGCTCGGAATGGAAGCGGCGGCCGTCATACGTGACCATGCCGGCGGCTTCCTGGCCGCGATGCTGGAGCGCATGCAGCCCGATGGCGGTGATGGCCGCCGCGTCGGGATGGTTGAAGATCCCGAACACCCCGCATTCCTCGCGCAGCGTATCGCCGTCGAGGTCGAGGTTCAGCGCCGTGCGCTCCCCCGCCCCTGCCGGCTCATAGCTGGCATGGTGGGCCGCCACATGGTGCGGGTCTTCAAGGGGGGACTTGTCGGTTCCCAAGGCGCTATCCAGATCCATCGATACCTCCGCCCGGCGATCACTGGCCGTTGGCGCGCGTGCTTTCGAGCAGCTGTTCGAACCCTTGCCGCTCACCGCGGCGGTATCCGGCATGACTAACTTCCGCGCTGGCGCTCGCCCCAGCAGCGACCGTGGTAGTCCCCCCACGCTCCGTCCGAGGGCCGCTGGTCGAATCCGGGGGAGCCCCGTCTTCGCTGGCTGGCGGCTTCTTAAGTCGTTTCAAGATGGTGTTTTCCGGATCATCCGGCAACAAGGAGACCAGCCAATCTCCGGTATTTTGCAAAACAGGGCGTGATTTGGCGTTCACGACCCATGGCGGCTGGGTCTTCTCCGGCACCAGCCAGTTGAAGAACAGGAAAGCGACCACCATCACCAAGAGGCCGCGAGCCAGCCCGAACACGAAGCCGAGGCTGCGATCCAGCGCGCCGATGCGGCTGTCCAGCACCGCATCCGACAGGCGGGCGCTGATGATGGTGACAATTAACAAGGTGCCGAGGAACAGCAGCGCCACGGTCACCACCGTCGCCACCATGTCCTGCGCCACATATTGTTTCGTGACGGGCAGAAGCTGGGGATAGAAATACAGGGTCACGCCGGCGGCGGCGACCCAGGACACGATGCTGAAGACTTCCCGCAGCAGACCGCGCACCATGGCAAGCAGGCCTGAAATCAGCATTACGCCGATCAGGATGAGATCGAGCAGCGTCACTGGCATCGGTGCAAAGATCCGTCGATGCGGCTGCCGTAAGGCAACCGGCGGGCCGATGGGGAAATGGCGGAGCGCCGTGAGCGGCGACGTATAGCTGGCAAGAAGGTCCCCGTCATCCTTCGTCTTGCTCCGACATCTCGGGCTTTGGCATCGCTGCCCTGCGTGGAGCGCGGGCGGCAATGCCCGCCACCAGCCCCGCCAGGGAGCCGATGGTGTCAGCGGTGAGCGTGCTGTTGCTGCCGTCCGCCAGCGCCGGCATCACCACTTTGTTAAAACCCAGCTTGGCGGCTTCCTTCAGCCGGGCCGCTGCCTGCGAGACCTGCCGCACCGCCCCGGTGAGGCTGACCTCGCCGAAATAAACCGCATCCGCCGGCAACGGCGCCCCCGTGAGCGAGGACACCAGCGCGGCCGCCACCGCCAGGTCCGCCGCCGGCTCGCTGATGCGCAGGCCGCCGGCCACGTTCAGATAGACATCATGGCCGCCGAGCCGCACGCCGCAGCGGGCATCCAGCACCGCCAGCACCATGGCGAGGCGATTGCTGTCCCAGCCCACCACCGCCCGGCGCGGCGTGCCCAGACTGGAGGGCGCCACCAGCGCCTGGATCTCCATCAGCAGCGGGCGGGTGCCCTCCATGCCGGCGAACACCGCGGTGCCCGGCGCGCCCAGATCGCGATGGGAGAGGAACAGCTCGGAGGGGTTGGGCACCTGCGACAGGCCGCGCCCGGTCATCTCAAACACGCCGATCTCGTCGGTGGGCCCGAAGCGGTTCTTCTGCGCCCGCAGGATGCGGAACTGGTTGGCGCCGTCGCCCTCGAACGAGAACACCGCGTCCACCATGTGCTCCACCACCCGGGGGCCGGCGATCTGGCCGTCCTTGGTGACGTGGCCCACCAGGATCACCGCCGCGCCGCTCTGCTTGGCAAAGCGCACCAGCAACTGGGCGGAGGTGCGCACCTGGGTGACCGTGCCCGGGGCGGATTCCACCGAGTCGCTCCACATGGTCTGGATCGAATCGATCACCACGAACTGCACCGGCGGCCCGGCTGCGAAGGTGGCAAGGATGTTCTCCGCATTGGTTTCGGCCGCCAGCGACACCGGCGCCTCGCCGAGGCCCAGGCGGGTGGCGCGCATGCGCACCTGATCCACCGCCTCTTCGCCCGACACATAGATGACCCGGTGGCCGGCATTGGCCAGAGCGGCGGAGGCCTGCACCAGCAAGGTGGACTTGCCGATGCCCGGATCGCCGCCCAAGAGCACGATGGAGCCCGGCACGAAGCCGCCGCCCGCCACCCGGTCCAGTTCGCCAATGCCGGAGATCATGCGCGGAGCGGGCTTGGCCTCGCCCTGCAGGCTTTCCAGCACCACGGCGCGGCCCTTGCGGCCGGAGCGCTGGGCCTGCGGCACGCTGGCGGCCAGGTTGGTCTCTTCGGAAATGGTGTTCCAGCCGCCGCAGGAATCGCATTTGCCTTGCCAGCGGTTATAGACCGCGCCGCAGGACTGGCAGGCAAAATACAGATCACGCTTGGCCATCAAACAGGGGCTCCAGAGCCAGGGCCGCCGCCGCGGCCTATCTTGCGCCGCACCGGCGGGTCTTGCGTGCGCGGCGCGGCTGCCGACGGCGCGACTGCTCAGGGCCGCACAAATCGATTCCGCCCGGCGGTGTTCGCCTTTAGCATTTTACACCCCGTCGGCGGAAACGCCGCATGGCCGCCATGAGCGCAACGCATTCCGCTGGCTGCGCTGACGATATAGCTTGCCATCCTGTTTTCCCCAGAACTGTAAGGACAGCGCAATGGCGCCGGCTTCCGTGGACCTGCTCGTTCTCATTCCCTTCTCGGCGCCCGAGCTGGCACGGCTTCAGGCGGCGTTTACCGTCACCTATGCCCCGACGCCCGACCTGCGCGCCGCAGCCATCGCTGCGGACGGCCCGAAGTTCCGCGCGGTCCTCACCCACGGCACCGCCGGCCTCACCGCCGCGGAGATGGACGCCCTGCCCAAGCTGGAAATGATCTCCTGCTATGGCGTCGGCTATGATCGCATCGACGTTCCCGCGGCCATCGCCCGCAACATCATCGTGACCCACGGCCCCGGCACCAACACCATCTCGGTGGCCGACCACACCATGGCGCTCATGCTGTCCGTCATCCGCGCCATTGCGGTGTCCGACCAGGAGGTGCGCGCCGGCTCCTGGCATGACGCCCGCCGCACCACGCCCGAACTCACCGGCCTGCGGCTCGGCCTGATCGGCTTCGGCGCCATCGCCCGCGAAGTGGCGCGGCGCTGCAATGCCGGCTTCGCCATGAGCGTCGCCTACCACAGCCGCCGCCGCGCGGCGGATACGGACTACACGTATTACGACACCGTGCTCGCGCTGGCGGAAGCCTCAGACGTGCTGGTGGTGGCCGCGCCCGGCGGCGCGCAGACCCGCCACATGGTCAATGCGGCGGTGCTGACCGCGCTGGGCCCGCAGGGCTATCTGATCAATATCGCCCGCGGATCTCTGGTGGACACCGAGGCGCTCATCGCCGCGCTGAACGACCACCGCATCGCCGGTGCCGGCCTCGACGTGGTGGACGGCGAGCCTGCGGTGCCGCCGGCTTTGCTGACCGCGCCGAACCTGGTGATCACCCCGCACAGCGCAGGCCGCTCACCCAACTCTGTGGACAATATGAGCGCACTGGCACTGAAGAATCTCAACGCCCACTTCTCGGGGCGCCCGGTGCTGACGCCCGTGCCGGAATGCGCGCCCAAGGCGGCGTGAGGACGGGCCATCCAATGCCAGGCCGCCTGACGCGGCCTGGTCGCGAGCATGCGAGGCCGGTCAGCCGGCCTTGCGATACTGGCGCGGCGCGCGGGTGCTGAGCAGCAGTTCGATCTCGCTCAGCACCGCATCGGCATCCACCACCAGGGGGATGACCACGCCCTCGTCCTCAACCGGCGTGGGCGAGGTGAGCGCAGGATGCGTCAAGTCGCGTGCCAGCACATCGTGCAGCAAAGCGAGTTGGCCCGCCTCGCGGGTGTCGCGGGCGCGCTCATGCACCGCCAGCAGATGAAGAGCCTCCCGCCAGACGGAAGCGGTGTCGGCATAGCGGCCGCTCGCCACCAGGGCGGCGACATAGGCCTCGTCAGACGAAGAGAGAAGCGTGGGGTCCACCATGGCGACCGATCCTGCCGCGAATCGTTTCGCGGATGGGGAATCATCGCTTTGCTGGCGCCAGGCTGTCGAGGGGCCTTGGTCCCTTTGCGTCAGATGATTCCTTTTGTCGCGGCACCCGCGCTGGAACCAATCGCGATCAGCCCCCGACCCCACCCATATAGATCCGTTGATACCGCGACCCCAGGGAGGTCAGCACCTCATAGCCGATGGTGCGGCCGTGGGCGGCCAGTTCGTCCACGCCGATGCCGTCGCCCAACAGCACCGCGCTGTCTCCCCGCCCGGCATCGGGCACGTCGGTGACGTCGACGGCGGTGAGGTCCATGGATACCCGGCCCACCAGCGGACAGCGCCGGCCACGCACCATCGCATCCGCCCCAGGCGATCCATCGGAAGCGCCGAAGGCGCGCAAAAAGCCGTCCGCATAGCCCAGCGACAGGATGGCGATCCGGCTGGGCCGCGTCAGGCACTGGGCGGCGCCATAGCCCACGGTCTCACCGGCGTCCGCCTCGCGCACCTGGATGATGGGCACCTCCAGCCGCACCACAGAGCGTAGCGGCGCGCCGCCTGCTACCGGGGTGCCGCCATACATGGCGATGCCCGGCCGGACCAGATCGAAATGGAACGAGGGATCGGTCAGGGTGCCGGCGGAATTGGCCAGCGAGGCCATGACACCGGGAAATGCCGCCGCCACCTGCGCAAATCGCGCCTTCTGGATCGCGGTCAGGGGATGGTCCGGGGCGTCCGCGCAGGCCAGATGGGTCATCACCAGCGAGGGTGTGAAGCCGAGACCGGCGCCGTCGGCCGCCAGCGCCAGCGCCGCATCGACGCTCACCCCCAGGCGGTTCATGCCGGTGTCCACGTGCAGCGCCGCCGGCCGGTCGGCGCCGCTCTCACCGCAGAAGCCGGCCCATTCGGCAATTTCCGGCAGGCTGCCCAGAACGGGGCGCAGATCGAGGCCGGCGAAGTCCGGCCCGAGACCCGGCAGCAACCCGCCCAGCACATAGATCGTGGCGTCCGGCAGCAAGGCCCGCAAGGCGCGGCCTTCCTCGAACACCGCCACGAAGAAGATGCGCGCACCGGCGGCCCACAAAGCGGGTGCCGCCGCGGCGATGCCGAGGCCATAGGCATCTGCCTTCACCACCGCCGCGCTGGCGGCGGGCGCCGCCAGATCCGCCAGCGTCCGCCAATTGGCGGTCAGCGCGCCAAGGTCGATGGTCAGGCGTCCGGCGCCCCGCGGCGCCTCATGCAGCCGCGCCGTTGAGGTCAGCACCGGGTTCATCGTCCGTTATCCAACTGCGTCAGTGGTGATCCGGCAGGCGATCTTCGCGCGCCAAATTCTGGAAGCGGGTGTATTGCGCCTCGAAGTGCACCTTCACCGATCCCGTGGGACCGTGGCGCTGCTTGCCGATGATGACTTCCGCCACCGCCTCGGCCGCCTTCATGTCGGTTTCCCACTTGAACCAGTCCTCGGTGCCCGGCTTCGGCTCGCGGCCCTTGAGGTAATATTCCTCGCGGTACACGAACATCACCACGTCGGCGTCCTGCTCGATAGAACCTGATTCGCGCAGATCCGACAGCTGCGGCCGCTTGTCCTCCCGCTGCTCCACCTGACGGGAGAGCTGGGACAGCGCCATGATCGGCACGTTCAATTCCTTGGCCAGGGCCTTCAGGCCGGTGGTGATCTCGGTGATTTCCTGCACCCGGTTCTCCTGGCCCTTCTTGCCGGAGCCGGTGAGCAGCTGGAGATAGTCCACCACCATGAAGTTCAGCCCCCGCTGGCGCTTCAGGCGCCGGGCGCGGGCGACCAATTGGGCGATGGAGATGCCGCCGGTGTCATCGATATAGAGCGGCACCACCTGCATGGATTGGGCGGCGGCGGCCAGCTTGGAGAACTCGCTCTCGGAGATGTCGCCGCGGCGGATCTTGTAGGACGGGATCTCCGCCTGTTCCGCCAGGATACGGGTGGCCAATTGCTCCGACGACATTTCCAGCGAGAAGAAGCCGACGATGCCGCCGGAGACCGCCTCGATGCTGCCGTCGGGCTTGGTCTCGCCGCGATAGGCGGCGGCGATGTTGTAGGCGATATTGGTGGCCAGAGCCGTCTTGCCCATGGCCGGACGCCCCGCCAGGATGATCAGATCCGACGATTGCAGGCCGCCCATCTGGTGGTCGAGATCGTCCAGCCCGGTGGCGACGCCCGACAGATGGCCCTCGCGCTGGAAGGCGCGGCTGGCCATGTCCACCGACAGGCGCAGCGCCTCGCCGAAGCGCACGAAGCCACCGTCATAGCGACCGCTCTCGGCGATGGTGTAGAGGCGCTTTTCCGCTTCCTCGATCTGCTCCTGGGGAGAGGAGTCCACCTCGGCATCATAGGCCTCGTTGACGATCTCCTCGCCGATGCGGATGAGATCGCGGCGGATGGCCAGATCATAGATGGCGCGGCCGTAGTCCTCGGCATTGATGATGGTGGTGGCTTCGGCGGCAAGGCGCGCCAGATATTGCGGGGCATTCAGGCCGCCGATGTCGAGATCAGGCGGCAGGAAGGTCTTCAGCGTCACCGGCGTGGCGATCTTGCCGGCCCGCACCAGGGAGCCGATCAGCTCATAAATCTTGGCGTGCAGCGGCTCGAAGAAATGTTCGGCCTTGAGGAAATCGGAGACCCGGTAATAGGCCTCGTTATTCACCAGCACGGCGCCCAGCAGCGCCTGCTCGGCCTCCACATTGTGGGGCGCCTGGCGGTAGGCGGGCAGATCGTCCTGCGACGCGGCAATATCGAGCATCGGTCACGTTCTGGTTCGGGGTGCGGTGCTTCCTTGTAACAGACTGCGGCGGGTCTCAGCCCTGTGCCGCGTGCTGCTGTCCCCTGTGAAGAATTACGGGGACGACTCGGGGCAGCCGCTTGCCTGTGGCCAGCCGCCCCTTGCCGATTCTCACATCTTCCACCGCCGCACAAGACGACCGGGAGGAAGGCGGACCGGGGACTACTCCCCGGCCAGGCGCATGGGTTCCGCGCGGACGGCGAACTCCGCGGCCCGCAGCCGCTCCTCGGCGGCACCCAGATAATCGCGGGTCAGCGGCACCGCATCCTGGCGCCGGGCAATCTGGATCTGGAAGATCATCAGGCCCTGGTAGCGGAAGGCCATTTCCGAGCCCGCGAGGTAGAATTCCCACATGCGGACGAACTTTTCGTCCGTCATCTGCTGGGCTTCGGCGCGATGGGCGAGGAAGCGCTCGCGCCAGGCCTTCAGGGTCTCGGCATAGTGCAGGCGCAGAATCTCCACATCGGTGACCACCAGCCCCGCTTTCTCGATCTGCGGCAGCACCTCGGACAAAGCGGGGATATAGCCGCCGGGAAAGATGTATTTGGCGATCCAGGGATTGGTCACGCCCGGCGGATCGGACCGGCCGATGGCATGCAGCATCATCACCCCGTCCTCGGTCAGCAGATCGCGGGCCTTGCGGAAGAAGGTGCCGTAATGGGCGATGCCCACATGCTCGAACATGCCCACGGAGACGATGCGGTCGAAGCGCTCGGCAATGTCGCGATAGTCCTGGAGGCGGAAATCCACCCTCCGCTCCAGGCCCTTCTCCCGTACCCGTGCCTTCGCGACCCCCAATTGCTCCTTGGACAGGGTGACGCCGGTGACATCTGCCCCACCCACCTCCGCCATGTACAGCCCAAGGCCACCCCAGCCGCAGCCGATATCCAACAGCTTCAGACCGGGTTTATCCAGCGCCAGCTTGGCCGCCAAATGCCGCTTCTTGGCCAGTTGGGCGTCATCGAGCGACTGGCCGGGAAACTCGAAATAGGCGCAGGAATATTGCCGGTCGGAATCGAGGAACAGGGAATAGAGGCGTCCGTCGATATCATAATGGTGCGCCACGTTGCGCTTCGACCGTGCGCGCGGATTGAACTGCGCCAGCCGTCGCCCCGCCATGCGCAGCCAGAGCAGAAGGCGCGCGGTCAGCGTCGGCGTTATCGCGCCCGGCTCGGCCATCAGGACGTCCAGCAAATCGGCGATACTGCCCTGCTCGACCACCAGAGTGCCGTCGGTCACGGTCTCCCCGAGCTGCATCTCGGGATCGAACAACAAGCGCAGCTCCGCCGCCGCAGTGGTGAACCGCACACGGACCTTCGGCGTCCCCGTGCCGACCACATAGGTTCGGCCGGCGGCGGTCGTGACACCCAGGCTGCCGCGCGTGACCACGCGGCGCAAGACCACTTCAAGTAATCCCTCCATCGCACAGCCTCCGTCAGAGAACCATCTTTTGCTCCTCCTGGTCCGGTTCTGGGTCCGGAACTCCACCTTGGCAGCAAATGACAGCATCTCCGCGGCAATCCGGCAATATGCCTTTACGTCAACTGCGCAAACGAAAAACGCCCGGCACAAGGCCGGGCGTTTTCCTCAAGCGTACGGAGAGGGATCGAGGCTCAGGCCTCGGTGGCCTCTTCTTCAACTTCTGCGACATCTTCCGCCTCGGCCTCAACCGCGACTTCGACCTCGTCGTCATCCTCGTCGCCGGGGCGGCGGGCTTCTTCGCCGCGGGCGAGACGAGCGGCTTCGTCGGCGTTGCGCGCCACGTTGACGATGACCTTGACCTCGACTTCCGGATGCAGCGCCACGGGCAGCGTGTGCAGACCGATGGTCTTGATCGGGTGGTTCAGCACGATCTGCTGGCGATCCACGGTGAAGCCGGCGGCCTCGAAGGCAGCGGCGATGTCGCGGGTGGACACCGAGCCGTAGAGCTGGCCGGTGTCGCCGGCCTGGCGCAGGATCACGACGCTCTGGCCGTCCAGCTTGGCGGCGACCGCGGTGGCCTCGGTCTTCAGCTCCAGGTTCCGGGCTTCCAGCTGGACCTTCATGGTCTCGAACCGGGCGCGATTGTCCTTGGTGGCGCGCAGCGCCTTGCCGTTGGACAGGAGGAAGTTGCGGCCGTAGCCATCGCGCACGCGCACCACGTCGCCGATCTGACCCAGCTTGGCCACGCGCTCCAGAAGAATGACGTCCATTTTAAGCTCCTTGTTTGTGTGTTCAGGTGTCGAGGATTGAGAAAGGCGAACAGGTTCGCCGGTGTCAGTGATCGTTGGCGGCCGGTGGGCCGCCGCCGGTGCCGAAGCGCCGGCGCAGGTCGAACATGGCGTCCAGAACGCCCAGAAGGGCGATCACCAGGGCTGGCCAGCCAATGGCCAGCGTCAGCACCCAGGCAGCCGTCAGGATGAAGGGGCGGCCCGCCCGTCCCCGCGTCAGGAAGTGCAGCACCGCGAACCCCGCCGCCGCATAAGCGACGATCAAGGTGGCGCCCGCCGCTGCCGCGCACAGGCCGAGCAGGCCCGGCAGCATGGCCCCGGCCACCAGAACCGCCAGCACCACCGGGGTCGAGGCCGGCAGCCGCGTGGCCGCCAAATCCGGCCACGGCCGCGCCAGCCGGCCGGACAGTTTTGCCGCCCGGCCCGCGAGATAGAGGCAGCCCAGTTGGGTCGCCAGCATCAGCGAGGCGGCGGTTGGCGGCAGGATGGCGGCGACCATGGTGCCCATGGCGGCTGGATCACCGCTGGCGGGAACCGGCCCCAAGGGGGACGCCCCCTGCGCCTTCACGAAGGCGTTGAAGGCCATGACAATGGCGTCGCGATAGACCTCATAGCTGCCGGCCAGAGAGAACAGCGCCACCATGACGCTCAGCGTCGCCAGTGCGGCGCCGACCATCATGACATTGCCAATGGCGAACCAGGCCAAGCCGTCGCGGGCCGCCGGATCGCTGCGGGCGAGCAGAACGCAATAGGCCAAAGCCCAGGCCGGCATGCCGATGCCCATGAAATAGGCCAGCATGAAGGTGACGCCATAGATCAGGCTAAGCCCGAGGCATGCCGCCACCACGCCAATGGCAGCGGAGACATGGGAGAAGGCGAGGCCGGCGATCATCAGCGGCAGCGGGGCAAGATAGAACAAGGGGACGGCCAGCACCGATCCCGACGCCACGCCGGCGACGAGAAGCGCGGACGTGGCGCCCGCGGCGATGCCAATCAGAAGATGCGGTCCCATGGACGAGCTGTCCCGCTGGTGCGGTTAGAGGTGGATCGATGTCCACCCCAGCAGACGCCGCGGGGATCAGTCCCGGCGACGCGTCGAATTCAACAACACCCGCCCCGTTGCCGGGGCGGGTGCAACGTCACGCCTTGCGGCGAACGACGATCAGCGGATGACGAACGGCAGCAGGCCGAGGAACCGCGCCCGCTTGATGGCGGTCGACAGTTCACGCTGCTTCTTCGCGGACACCGCAGTGATGCGGCTCGGCACGATCTTGCCGCGCTCGGAGATGTAGCGCTGCAGGAGACGCACATCCTTGTAGTCGATCTTCGGCGCATTCGGGCCGGAGAACGGGCAGGTCTTGCGACGACGGAAGAACGGACGGCGCTGGCCGCCGGCCCCACCAGCTTGAGCGAAAGCCATCAGACCGTCTCCTCGCTGGGGGTCTCTTCACGGTCGCGCGGACGGCGCGGGCGGTCATCACGGTCACGGCCGCCGAAGCCGCCGCCACCGCCGAAGCCACGGTCGCCGCCGAAGCCGCGATCGCCACGGTCGCCGCGATCGTCACGGTCACGCTTCTGGAGCATGGCGGAGGGGACCTCCTCCAGCTCTTCCACGCGCACGGTGATGAAGCGCAGGACGTCTTCGTCGATGCCCATCTGGCGCTCCATCTCCTGAACCGCCGCCGGGGGGGCGTCGATGTTCATGAGCGTGAAGTGCGCCTTGCGGTTCTTGTTGATGCGATACGTCAAGGTCTTCACGCCCCAGGACTCAACCTTGGGGACAGACCCGCCGTTCGCTTCGATGACACCCTTGAATCGGGTGGTCAGTTCCTCGACCTGCTGCGCCGTAACGTCCTGGCGCACGAGGAACACGTGCTCGTAGAGCGACATGTGTTCTTAAGCCTTTCCTGTTCATCCGCCCCCGGCGCCAAGCCCTTTCGAACCTTAAGGAAAGGCTCGTTTGCTCGGAAGGCGGGGACACGGGACGACGGATCTTTCAACCCTATTGCCCGCACCATCGGCTTTCGCTTATGGCAACAGGCAACCGTCCGTTCAGCCCCCGGCCGGGGCAACGGAAGCGGGGCGTATAGCAGCTTCTGGCGCAAACGCAAGGCTGGTGCCCGGTTTACCAGCCTTGGGCGCCAAGCCAACCAGGCGGTGCCGGGCCAGGGTCCGGCAGATCCACGCGCAGCATGCAGACGGGACGAAGCCGGTCGATGATACCGCATTTCAGGATGTTTGCCGGCTATAATGCCTAGACCAATGCGCCTCGATGCGGCGACCGCCGAACTGACGCCTACGGAATTCACGGCCGACCGCGGCACCTTCTTCCTTCCACTCGGTGCACGGCATATTCACCGCGCTGACAGGGCGGGCGCCGGACGTTGATCTGCTGTATTATCAGCGGGCCATTGCCGCCGGAACGATCTGGCCGGACCGGCTTGCCGTAAGAAATACCGCACCACCCTTCGGCCCGTCGGCAGCGTCAGCCTCAACACGGCCATGAAGGATAGAGAAAAAAGAGGAAAGTCAGCCTGCCGGGCGCGGGGCCTTGCGCCTCACCCCCGACGCTTTGGGTCCGTAGGGCAAGCGCATCACGCCTGGATTGCAGGACGCGGCCTCGTATCGGACCCGGACCGTCGCCATCGCAGCGTGTCGCAAAGCAGAGGAATGGGTGGCGGCGAGCCATGAGTGTACCAGAGGAATCCAACGCGGCACTGCCCATTCAGCTCGTCCGCTGCGCGGCGGGGCATTATCACGTGCCCGGCCCGTGCCCCATCTGCGATGCCGCCACCGACGCCCAGGCCCACGTCCAGACTCCGAGCCCCTCCCAGGCCCTGGCTTTCCCCAGGCGGCGCAGCCCGCTGTCGTGGTTGTTCCTGTTCAATGTGATCGCCGCGTCTTTGGCGCTGGTGGCGGTGGCGGTGGCGTGGGTGGCGGTGTTCCATGAGCCCAACCGCCCCGTACCAGCCAAGGTGGAACAAGTGGCGCAGGTCCAGCCGTCCGCGCCCGCCGCACCCGCCGTGCAGAGCGCGCAGGCCGTCCAGGCCGCTGCCGCGGTCCAGCCGCCGGCCATTGCGCCGGAGCCGGTGACGGAAGCGCCGGCGGCAACCGCCCTCCAACCCGCGCCCATGCCGCTGCCCCGGCCCGCCAGCGCCGAGACGACGGTCGCGGCCGCGGACGACCCGGCAGCCGCGCCACAGGCGCCCAAGCCTCCGGGTGCGGACCCCGCACCCCCGCCCGCCAATCCGGCTTTGATGGCCGCCCTGATGCCGCAGCCGCCCCGCTCCAGCCTGCCCTTGCCGCAGCGGCTGGGCGTGCCGCCCAGCATCATCCAGCAGGTGCGTTGGCTTGACGGGCGCACCATCGAAATCCTGGTGCGGGCGCTGGATCGCCAGCCGGACGAAACCGACGTGATTGAGGAGCGGCCCAGCGGCGATGTGGTCCGGGGCCGGCTGCGCGGCGGGCCACGTCCGTGCCGCTATATGGAACTCTACCCCGCCCAGCGCAGCAATGCCTTCATGCTGCTGCGCTTCTGTCCCGATGCCATGGGCCGCTGGATGGGCCAGGAGGCCAACGGCTACTGACTCGGAGGGAGCGGCCTCACCGTCGCCAAGGCAGGGCCGCCAGGCGCGGATCGCCGGAAAAAGTGGCGGCCGGGAAATCCAGGCGTCGGTCGGGAAAATCGCACACCGCCTGCACCCCGGAGGCGCTCAGCCGCATGCGCCAGGTCTGGCGCTCGCCGATCTGCGCGTCGGCAAAGGCCGCGCAGGTCAGGACGGCCACATTCCGCCCAGCGGCGGGATCGCGCACCGAGAGATAGCGCAGCACCAGCGCCCCGCCGGCCCGCGCCGCCTCGGCCAAACTCTGGCAGGGGCCGTAATCGGTGGGGTGGGTCCAGAGCTGGGCATCGGCCACGAGCGGCGGGACGGTGAGGTCCAGGGCGCGGTCGCTGGCCACCTGGGCGCAGAAGGCGGTGTAGTCCGCCAGATCGCGGGGCCACGGCGTTGCCGGTGATTCGGCGAAGAACAGCAGCCGGTAGAACGCCATCTCCGCCACCGCCGTCTCCGGGGTTTCGGCGGCATAGAACACCCCCGGCGTGCGGCCGGCGCGGCGGAAGCGCGAGCCGTTGGGATAGGGCGGCTCATAGCGGAAGGGCGAGGCCAGCAGATAGGGCAGGTTCGCGCACTCCGCCGGGATCCGGGGCTTGGTGGCCTCGATCACATCCTCCAGCAGCGCCTGCTCGGCCAACGTGTCCACCAGCTTCAGGGTGGAGACCCGGTGCTGCGCCTCCACCAGCCGCCAGACGCGGCCGGCGTAGGGGCGCAGTTCAGACGCGAGCGCGGCGGGCGTCCAGATAGGCAATGACATCGACCAGTCCCGTCACGGTGCGGATGCGTTCGGCCGGCACCGCCTCCAGCGCCGTATTGGGCGCGGCCATCCAGGCGCGGGCAGCGGCCGCATCGCCGCCGACAATGGCATCCAGCCCCCGGAACAGACGCACGAACAGGACCGCCAGTTCGAACGGCTTGGAGCCCGCCTCCAAGGCATGCTGCCCGTTGCGCATGCGGGACACGGTGGCCTCGGACACGCCAATCACCTCCGCCAGCACCCGGGCCGTCACCCCCAGCATCTCGGCGGCGCGCACCGCTGCCTTGGTCACCACGGCGCCCGCATCGGGCCGGGGCGCCGGGCTGGGAGCGAGATGAGAGAGACCAGATGGCATGGCGTGAGGCTCGACCCTGGTGCGTTCGGCGCGCGCTGCGTCCGGGAATTTCCATAGAAAGAATAGCAGAGATTTCGCTCACAAGAAATGCAGATGATCCGAGCCCTGCCCCCATCGGGATCCCTGGGCCTTGGCCGCTCCGGCGCCGACGCCCGCTCCCGCCCGCACCTTTCCTTGACTTCCCCGGCCGCGCGGTGTCTCTCCCCTCGCCAAATTAAACGGCAGGGAGCGCCCCATGAGCACAGCCTTCATTTTCCCCGGCCAGGGCAGCCAGGCCGTCGGCATGGGCAAGGCCTTGGCCGAAGCCTTCCCCGCCGCCCGCGAGGTGTTCACCGAGGTGGATGCGGCCCTGGGTGAGCATCTCACCCGCATCATGTGGGAAGGCCCGCTGGAGGATCTCACCCTCACCGCCAACGCCCAGCCGGCGCTGATGGCCACCTCGCTGGCCGCGCTCCGGGTGCTGGAGGTGGAAGCGGGCCTGGACCTCGCCCGCGACGCCGCCTTCGTGGCCGGCCATTCGCTGGGGGAATATTCGGCCCTCGCCGCCGCGGGTGCCCTCTCCGTCACCGACGCGGCACGGCTGCTGCGCATCCGCGGCCGGGCCATGCAGGATGCGGTGCCCGTGGGCGTCGGCGCCATGGCCGCTCTGCTGGGCCTCGACTATGATCAGGCGGTCGCGGTGGCGGCGGAAGCCGCCGGCGACGATGTGTGCGAAGCCGCCAACGACAATGCCACCGGGCAGGTGGTGGTCTCCGGTCATCGGGTCGCCGTGGAGCGGGCGCTCGAGATCGCCAAGGCCAAGGGCGCCTCGCGCGCCATCCTGCTGCCGGTGTCCGCGCCGTTCCACTGCCGCCTGATGGAGCCCGCCGCCGAGATCATGGCGGCGGCTCTGGCAGACGCGACCGTGAATGCCCCGTGCGTGCCCCTGGTCTCCAATGTGCGCGCCTCGCCGGTGACCGATCCGGTGGAAATCGTCCGTTTGCTGGTGGAGCAGGTGACGGGCACCGTACGCTGGCGCGAATCGGTGATCTATATGGCCGGCGCCGGCGTGCGCAAGACGGTCGAGGTGGGCGCCGGGAAGGTGCTGTCCGGCCTGTCGCGCCGCATCGTCAAGGAAATTGCCGCGACCGCCGTGGGCACGCCCGAGGATGTCGCCGCCTTCATCGCCGCCAAGGCGGCACCGGCCGCCTGAGGCGGTCCGCTCCCCCCGTTCTCTTCTTTGAAGGACCGACCATGTTCGATCTGAGCGGCAAGACCGCCCTCGTCACCGGCGCCACCGGCGGCCTCGGCGGCGCCATCGCCACTGCCTTGCACGCCCAGGGCGCCACCGTGGCCATCTCCGGCACCCGCCGCGAGGCGCTCGATGCCCTCGCCGCCACTTTGGGCGAGCGGGTGCATGTGCTGCCCTGCAATCTCGGCGAGGCCGAGCAGGTGGAAAAGCTGGTACCCGACGCGGAAGCGGCGATGGGCGTGCTGGACATTCTGGTCAACAATGCCGGCATCACCCGCGACAACATCTTCATGCGGCTGAAGGATGAGGATTGGGAGCAGGTTCTCAACGTGAACCTCACCTCGGCTTTCCGCCTGTCGCGGGCGGCGGTGCGCTCCATGATGCGCCGCCGGACCGGGCGCATCATCTCCATCACCTCCATCGTCGGCGTCACCGGCAATGCGGGCCAGGGCAATTATGCCGCCGCCAAGGCCGGCATGATCGGCATGTCGAAGTCCCTGGCCCAGGAAGTGGCCAGCCGCGGCGTCACGGTGAACTGCATCGCCCCGGGCTTCATCGCCACGCCCATGACCGACGCCTTGAACGAGAAGCAGCGCGAGGGCATCCTGAAGTCGGTTCCCGCCGCCCGTCTGGGCACGCCGGAGGATATTGCGGCGGCCTGCGTCTATCTGGCCTCCGACGAAGCCGGTTATGTCACCGGACAGACCTTGCACGTGAACGGCGGCATGGCGATGATCTGAGGCTACGCCTTTGGATTTTCCAAGGGTTTGACGCAACGACCGGCTCGCTGGCAAAGGCTCGGGAAGTGTGTTACGAGCCGCTCGAACTGATCCGAGCGGTGGGCACGGATCTCTTAATGCAAGGCCCATCTGCGCGCGGTTTCTCAAAGCTGCGTGCGCAGGGGGCTGGGCACGGCGGCTGAAAGGCATTATGCCGTCCTCCAGCCGCCGAACGGCAATTCTATTTCAGATAATGAGGGTGCATCGATGAGTGACATCGCCGAGCGGGTGAAGAAGATCGTCGCGGAGCATCTCGGGGTTGAGCCCGAGAAGGTGACTGAGAATGCCAGCTTCATCGACGATCTCGGCGCCGACAGCCTCGACACCGTCGAGCTCGTGATGGCCTTCGAAGAGGCCTTCAACACCGAGATCCCGGATGACGCAGCGGAAACCATCCTGACGGTGGGCGACGCGATCAAGTTCCTGGAAAAGAACGCCGCTTGACGGTTGCCCGAAAGGTGCAGGCGGTCGACGGGCGCGTTGTGCCCGCGACCGTCGTGACGATGGTTCCGGAGTTCTCCTCATGAGACGTGTTGTCGTCACCGGCCTCGGCATGGTGACGCCGCTCGCCTGCGGCGTCGAGCCGACCTGGCGGCGGCTTCTGGCGGGTGAGAGCGGCGCAAGCCGGGTCTCGCACTTTGACGTTTCCGATCTGCCCTGCAAGATCGCGGCGAGCGTGCCGCGTGGTGACGGCAGCAACGGCAGCTTCAATGCCGATGAGTGGATGGAGCCCAAAGAGCAGCGCAAGGTGGACGAGTTCATCGTCTTCGCCATGGCCGCTGCCAAGCAGGCTCTGGATGATGCCGACTGGCATCCCACCAGCTATGAAGACCAGATCAATACCGGCGTCCTGATCGGCTCCGGCATCGGCGGTATCGAAGGCATCGCCGAGACCTCGCTGGTGCTGAAGGAAAAGGGCCCGCGCCGCGTGTCGCCCTTCTTCATCCCCGGCCGCCTGATCAATCTGGCCGGTGGCTATGTGTCCATCACCCACGGCCTCAAGGGGCCGAACCATGCGGTGGTCACCGCCTGCTCCACCGGCGCCCATGCCATCGGCGATGCCGGCCGTCTCATTGCGCTTGGCGATGCGGACGTGATGGTGGCCGGCGGCACCGAATCCCCGGTCAATCGTCTCGCACTGGCCGGCTTTGCCGCCTGCAAGGCGCTGGTGACCGCGTTCAACGACGATCCCACCCGCGCCTCGCGCCCCTATGACCGGGACCGCGACGGCTTCCTCATGGGTGAGGGCGCCGGCGTCGTCGTGCTCGAAGAGCTGGAGCACGCCAAGGCCCGCGGCGCCAAGATCTATGCCGAGCTCACCGGCTACGGCCTGTCGGGCGACGCCTACCACATCACCGCCCCCTCGCCGGACGGCGACGGCGCGTTCCGCTGCATGACCGCCGCGCTGAAGCGCGCCGGGGTCACGCCGGGCGACGTGGACTATATCAACGCCCACGGCACCTCCACCATGGCCGACGGCATCGAGCTGGGCGCGGTGGAACGCCTTTTGGGCAATACCGCCGCGCAGACCTCCATGTCCTCCACCAAATCCTCCATCGGCCACCTTCTGGGGGCTGCCGGGGCGGTGGAAGCCATCTTCTCCGTGCTGGCGATTCGCGACCAGGTGGCTCCGCCCACCCTCAATCTGGACAATCCGTCGGTGGAAACGCCGATCGATCTGGTGCCGCTCAAGCCTCGGGCGCGCAAGATCGACGTGGTTCTGTCCAATTCGTTCGGATTTGGCGGCACCAACGCCTCGCTGGTGTTCAAGCGCCACGACGCCTGACGCGCGAGCGTCCCCTGTCCGGTGACGGGGGACGCGCTCCCGCCATATTTCGCGTTAGCCTCTGGCGCGCTCGGCCGGTGATATCCGGCAACGCGGTTTTCCGGCTCCGATTGAGGCTGGTGCGCGCGAGCGCAGTCTGAGCGGAGCCCGTCCCCGCGCAACCCCGAGGAAACCCGCAATGGCGCAGCCCGAGCCGAAGCCGAAGCGGCGCAGCCGCGGCGCCAACCACCCCGCGGTGGCCATCGGCAGCGCCATATTCACCTTGCTGTTGTTCCTCGCCGTCGGCGGCGGCCTCACCGCCTGGTATGGCCGTCTGGCGTTCGAGGGTCCCGGCCCGCTCAAGGTCGAGAAGAACGTCCTCATTCCCCGTGGCCAGGGCCTGCGCGATATTTCCGACCTGCTGGAGCGCGAAGGCGTCATCCGCAACTGGCTGGTGTTCGTGATCGGCCAGCAATTCACCCATCGCGGCGAGGCGCTGAAGGCGGGCGAATATATCTTCAAGCCCGGCGTCACCATGCCAGCGGTGCTTGACGCCATGGTGGAAGGCCGGGTGGTGCAGCATCAGATCACCATTCCCGAAGGCCTCACCAGCCAACAGGTGGTCGATCGCCTGAACGACAGTGACCTGCTCAGCGGTCCCACCCGCGTGCCGCTGGAAGGCACCTTGCTGCCGGAGACCTATGCGGTGGTGCGCGGCCAGCCGCGCCAGGACATCATCAAGCGCATGAGCGCGGACCAGCAGAAGGTGGTGGCCGACATCTGGGCCAAGCGCGCACCGGACCTGCCGCTGAAATCGCCTGAAGAACTGGTGATTCTCGCCTCCATCGTGGAGAAGGAGACCGGCAAGGCGGACGAGCGTGGCCATGTGGCGGCGGTGTTCGTCAATCGCCTGAACCGCAAGATGCGGCTGCAATCGGACCCGACCATCATCTATGGCATCGTCGGCGGCAAAGGCAGCCTTGGGCGCCCCATCACCCGCGCCGACATTTCCACCCCCACGCCCTACAACACCTATGCCATCGACGGACTGCCCCCGGGCCCCATCGGCAATCCGGGCAAGAGCTCGCTGGCGGCGGTGGCCAACCCCATGAAGTCCAAGGACCTCTTTTTCGTGGCCGACGGCACCGGCGGCCACGTCTTTGCCGAGACCCTGGAGCAGCACAACCGCAACGTCGCCCGCTGGCGCGAGATCGAGGCGGACGCCAAGACCAAGGCTGCAACGCCGGCCGCGCCCCCTGCCGCAGCTCCGGCTGCGCCAGCCACGACCACCCCTTCGCCGCCCGCGCCGGCTCCGGCGGCCCCCGCCCCGGTCCCGGCGAAACCCAACAACTAAGTGCCGGCACCAGCTGGCCCGAGGAAAGCCCCCATGTCCCTTGCCAGCATGACCGGATTTGCCCGCGCCCATGGCCTCACCGGCGCCTGGCGCTGGGCGTGGGAGATCCGCTCGGTCAATGCCAAGGGCCTGGACCTGCGCCTGCGGTTGCCCAACGGCTTCGATGCGCTGGATGCCGCCGTGCGGGCTGCCGCTACCAAGGCTTTGTCCCGCGGCTCGGTGTCCGCCACCTTCACCGTGACCCGCGAAGGCGACAGCATTGCGGTGGCTCTCAACCGCCCCGCTCTGGCGGCGCTGTTCACTGCTGCCAACGAGGCCGCCGCCGCCCTCGGCAGCGCTCCGCCGACGCTCGATGCCCTGCTGGGCGTCAAGGGCATCGTGGAGGTGGTGGAAGCCCAGCAGACCGAGAGCGACCGGGAGGCCATCGCCCGTGACGCCCTGGCAGGCTTCGAGCAGGCGCTCGCCGACCTGAGTGTGATGCGCCTCGCCGAGGGCGCTGCCCTGCGCACCATTCTCACCGAGCGTCTGGATGGCATCGCCCGCCTCGCCGCCGCCGCCGAGGCCCTGCCGGAGCGGCGCCTGGAGGCCATACAGGCTCGTCTGGCGGAGCAGGTGCGGGTGCTGGCCGAGAGCCATCACGCCCTCGACCCCGAGCGCCTCCATCAGGAAGCCATCCTGCTGGCCACCAAGGCCGATGTGCGCGAAGAACTGGATCGCCTGAGCGCCCATCTGGGGGCCGCGCGGGAGTTGTTGGCCCAGGGTGGGCCTGTGGGCCGGCGGCTGGATTTCCTCGCCCAGGAGTTCAACCGCGAGACCAACACCCTGTGCTCGAAGTCCAATGCGGTGACGCTGACGCAGATCGGGCTTGACCTGAAGCTGCTGGTGGATCAGTTCCGCGAGCAGATCGCGAACATCGAATAGAGACCGAGCCCACCCATGGCCGCATCCCCCACCTCCCATTTCGCTCTGCCGGGTTGGAAGCCGGGTTCAAAGTCCGCCCTCGCCCGTCGCGGCCTGATGCTGGTGCTGTCCTCGCCCTCCGGCGCCGGCAAGACCACCTTGTCGCGCAAGCTGCTGGCGGAAGACGACCGCATCACCATGTCGGTGTCCGTGACCACCCGCCCGCCCCGCCCCGGCGAAGAGGACGGCAAGGACTATTTCTTCGTCGATGCGGCGCGCTTCGCGCAGTTGCGTGACGAAGGCCAGTTGCTGGAACACGCCACCGTCTTCAACAATCTCTACGGCACCCCGCGCCAGGCGGTGGAGGCGGCGCTGACCGCCGGCCGCGACGTGCTGTTCGACATCGACTGGCAGGGCACCCAGCAGCTGGACCAGAGCGCCGACCAGGACCTGGTCAAGGTGTTCCTGCTGCCGCCCTCCGCCGCCGATCTGGAACAGCGCCTGCGCACCCGCGCCCAAGACAGCGAAGAAGTTGTGCACCAGCGCATGTCCAAGGCCTCGGACGAAATCAGCCACTACACCGAATATGACTACATCCTGATCAACCAGGATGTGGACGACAGCCTCGCCAAGCTCAAAGCCATCCTCCAGGCCGAGCGCCTGAAGCGCCGCCGCCTCACCGGCCTCGCCAGCTTCGTGACGGATTTGCGCGCCGCGCTCTAAGCGCGGTCCTGGGCAGCCGATCGCCGCGGGGACGGCATATGCTTTCCATGGGAAAGCATATGCCGTTGCCCTCACTGCCCGCAGTCATCCGGAATGGTGGCCAGCACCGTCTTGCTGAGATCCGCCAAGGTACAGGCGCCGGGGATGGCCGACGTGCAGCCGGGGAACGGCACCCGCACCGGATTAACGGAGGCGGGGTTCAGGGTCCGCATCCCCTCCAGCTCCGCATACCAGATGGTGGCGGTCACGCTGCGGGTGCCGGTGTCGTCGCGCCACAATTCCAGGGAGAAGGCGGTGGCGGGGGCGGTGGCATCAGGCTGGCCCGGCAGGGTCCAGTCCAGGCCGAACACCCCGGCCATGTTCGACAGATTGGTGTCGTGGCCAGCCAGCGCCAGCACCTTCACCCCCGGGCCGATCGCGGGCGCAGCCGGGCGGGTCTTGCCCGCCAGGGTGGCCAGGAACAGGCGCGCAATCATCGCCCCCTGCCGGCGCGCCTCATAGGGCAAGGCGCGGGTGAGCGCGACCGTCCGCTGCCGCGTCGCCAGGAGCACGCCGAGCTTGGCGGGATCTGACGCTTCGCCCCAGGCCACGTCGCCCGCGGCCATGCCCTGCGCATATTCCAGCAGGAAGATCTCGGCCGCATTGGCCGTTACCGCCAGCGGCCCTTTCACCGCGATGCCGCTCTTGCGCACCACCACATTACTGGCAGCAGGGTCGTTCGCCGGCGCGCCTGGCCTGAGGATTTCGGTCATGCGGGCCATGGCCGTGGCGGAGGCCGGGTCGACGATCTGCGGGCCATTGGGCGTCTGGATCGCGGCGGCCACCGCGCGGCGGGCCGCGGCCTTGTCGAGCACGCAGGCGCCGCCGATGGAGGCGAACACCGGGTCCCGGCGTTTCGACGCCGCCGGGTCCGAGAATGCCGCCTTGACGCCGCATCCGGGCGCCAGGCGATCCGCCATCATCTGCCCGCTCTCGCGGGTGCGCGCATCCTTGCCATCGGCCCACACCACCAGGGCCTCGCCGGGACAGCCCTGCGCCGGCAACACGCCAGCCTTGACGAAATAGTCCCGCATGCCGCCGGCCACCAGGCCCACCACTTGCGCGCCGTGCGGGGTCAGCAGGCCGCGACCCACCGGCCAGGTGGGCCATGGCCGCGCGGTCCAGCCGGCCAGTGTCTCCGGCGCCTGGGTGGGAGCACGCACACCGTGCCGCTGCACCAGGACCACCTTTTCCAAGGTCGGCTCGGCGGCCAGGGCGCCATGGGTACCCCCTGCCCCACATAGGATCGCCATCGCCACCAGCATGCTGGACACGGGGCGGGTCAGGGCGACGACATGGGGACGAATCGACATGAGGGCTTCCAGCTCAGGCAAGACGGTAGAGGTAAACCGTTTTGCCCGGCGCTGTTCAAGCCTGCTTTGGCGGGCGTCCGGCGGATTTGAGATCCGCATAGACATTGGCCAGGGCCACGAAGCCGGCCACGTCGATCTCCTCCGCGCGGGCGGTCTCTTCCACGCCGGTGCGCTCCAGCAGCGCCGCCGTATCGACGCCCAGGGATTTCAGCGACTGGCGCAGCATCTTGCGGCGCTGGCCGAACGCCGCCTCGGTGACCCGCTCCAGATGGGCGAGCGCGCAGGGCAAAGGGTCGGTGCGCGGCACCAGATGCACCACGGACGACGTGATCTTCGGCGGAGGCACAAAGGCGGAGGCCGCCACATCGAACAGAATGCGCGCCGTGGCCCGCCAGCCGGTGAGCACCGCCAGCCGGCCATAGGCCTTGTCGCCCGGCTGAGCCACGATGCGCTCGGCCACCTCGCGCTGGAACATCAAGGTCAGGGAGGAGAACCACGGCGGCCAGGGATCGCTGGACAGCCAGTTCACCAGCAGCATGGTGCCCACATTGTACGGCAGGTTCGCCACCACCCGCACGCTGCCGGGCGCGGCACCGGCGATTAGCGGGCCCACATCCACCTTCAGCGCATCGCCGTCGATCACCTCCAGCCGGCCGGGATAGGCGGCGGCCACATCAGCGAGAGCAGCGACGCAGCGATGGTCGCGCTCGATCGCCACCACGCGGGCCACGCCGCCCGCCAGCAAGGCGCGGGTCAGGCCGCCGGGGCCGGGACCCACTTCCACCACGGTCGCCCCTTCCAGGGGGCCGGAGGAGCGGGCGATGCGGGAGGTGAGGTTGAGGTCCAGGAGGAAATTCTGGCCCAGCGACTTCTGCGCGGACAGACCATGGTCGCGGATCACATCGCGCAGCGGGGGCAGATTGTCGATGGCGCTCACGGCCGATGCGTCTCCTGCGCAAACTCTATTCGCGCCTGCTTACACGCTCGCTTCCCGCAACGCATGGGGTTTGCGTCCGCTCAGCCGCGTCTCCGTGCGATCCGGCCAGACTGCATCAAGCAGATCGGCGCGTGCTCCCGGCATCCACATCCGCGAGCCGACGGGCGAGGCGCAGTGCTGCCATCAGGCTGGAGGGATTGGCCCGGCCGGTGCCGGCAATGTCGAAGGCTGTGCCGTGGTCGGGCGAGGTGCGCACCAGGGGCAAGCCGAGGGTGACATTGACCCCGTCATGGAAGGCCAGCGTCTTAGCGGGGATCAGCACCTGATCGTGATACATGCCGATCACCACGTCGTATCCCGCACGGGCCTCCGCATGGAACAAGGTATCGGCGGGGAATGGCCCGGAGGCCGCGATCCCGAGCGCGCGCAGCGCTGCCACGGCCGGGCGCACCACGTCCTCGTCCTCGCGCCCCAGGGTGCCGCTCTCGCCCGCATGGGGGTTCAGACCCGCGAAGGCGAGGCGGGGACGGGCCAGGCCGAAGCGCGCGGTCATGTCGTGGGCCACGATGCGCCCGGTCTCCACCAGCAGGTCCACCGTCACCAGGCGCGGCACGTCGGCCAGCGGCACATGAATGGTGGCGGGCACCACCGCCAGCAGCTCAGACCAGATCATCATCACCGGCCGCGGGGCGGCACCGCCCGGCGGGGTGCAGCGGGCAGCGAGGTACTCGGTATGGCCGGGAAACGGGAAGCCCGCACCATAGACCACCGCCTTGTGCAACGGGGCGGTGACCAGCCCGGCAGCTGCGCCGGAGAGCACCAGGGCGACCGCAGCGTCGAGGCTTTCCACCACGGCGGCGGCACTGGTGGCATCGGGAGTCCCGGGGGACGCCGTCGCACGCGGACCGGCGCGGACCACCGGAAGCGCATCGGCGAACACCGCCGCGGCTTCGCCGGGCGCGACCGCGCGCAGCGGAATGTCGAGCCCCAGAGCGCGGGCGCGAACGGCCAGGAGATCAGGATCGCCCACGGCGAAGAAAGCGGGCAGGCCGGCGGTGTGCCGGGCCTGCCAGGCCATGAGGGTCACGTCCGGACCGATGCCGGCGGGCTCGCCCAGCGTCAGAGCCAGCGCGGCCGGCGTCACCGGGGCGGGCATCAGCGGTACTGGATCAGCGTGGTCTTGCGCAGTTCGGCGAGCAGCTTCTTGGATTCCGCCTGGAACTGCGTGCTCATCAACTGGTCCTTGACGTCGCGCTTCTTGGAGCTCTCGCCCTTCACCTCGCGCTTGGCGCAGACGGCGAACAGCTCCACCCCGGACTGGGAGGCTTCCGGCGGGGTCAGGCGACCGACCTCGGTCTTGTCGAGGATCTTCCGCATGGGCTCGGTCATTTCCGAGGACAGACGGCTGACCGGGGAGCGCATGACGGTCTCCTTCATGCCCTTCACCAGGTCCATGCCCGCGTCGCAGCCGTTGAACTTGGCGCGCAGCGCGCTGGCCTCCTGCATGCGCGCGCCGAGATTACTGCCGTTGCGCGGCACCACCAGAACGATCGGGCGCAAGGTGTATTCGGTGGCGACGAAGGCCTGCGGCCCGTCCTTCTGGTTTAGGGCGGCGACGACGTCGGAATCGCGCACATTCACCACGGGCGAGCGGGCCCGCACATATTGGTTCCAGACATAGTCGGCGCGCAGCTTTTCCTTGAAGGTCTTGGCATTGAGCCCGGACTGGGCGAAGCCGGCGGTCAGCTGAGCCGCCGTACGCCCCGAGCGTTCGGCCACACTGGAAAACATCCGGTCCACTTCGTCATCGTCCACCGTGATGGTGAAGCGGGCGGCCTGCTGGATCTTGATGCGCTCGTCGATCAGTTCTTCCAGCACCTCCTTATTGGAGGGCGCCTTGCGCTCGATCAGCTGATGCAGCTTGACCCGCTGGTTCACGTCATTGGCGGTGATCGGTTGGCCTGAAACCATCACCAGCACCTGCGCCATGGCGGCGGCGGGCGACAGAATGGCCACGACGGCAGCGATCAGAAGGCAGAGGCGACGGCAAACGGTCATCGGTCATCCCGGAAATTGCGCCCGACCACCGCAAAGGTCGTCAGGATGAGCGCGCTTCATGTTCCCTTTTCCTGTGGCGGCAATGGGGCCAAGCCGCAGGCCACGTCAACACTAATTTGACGTGGTGGAACTGCCGATGCTGCCCTTGATGCTGGTCTCACCCAAGGTCCGCAGGCCGATGCGCAGCAAGAGGGTGTTGTTTGGCGACCCGCCGGTGCCATTGGCTGCGTAGTCGGAGATGTAGTTCAGAGCGAGAGTGAAGCAATCGTCCGCATAGCTGATGCCGGCCATCGTATAATCGAACTCGGATTGTACGATGTTATAGCGGACGGCCCCGTTCAGCGACCAATTCTCGTTCAGCTTGTACCCGACTGTGGTGAAGATACCTTCACGGTTATCATAATAACCCAGCAGCGGCTGCGGTGCGTAACGGCCGTAAATCGCCGAGATCGACCATTTGTCGATCTGGGTCCGGCCTTCCAGTTCCAAGCGCTGGAGCGAGCCATTGTCCTCGGCGAAGCGGAAGCGGCTGATGAACTCCAGCTTGTCCGTGGGCGAGTAGCTGAACCGGGCGACGTAGTCCGACACATCCGTGTCCAGGCCCGACTGGAGGCCGGTGTTGGCCATGTCGCCTTCGGCAAAGGAGTTCAACCCGAACAGATGGTAGGACTGGCCCACCAAGGCGCTGATGGTACCTGCGCCGCGGATGGACGCGGTATAGGACACGCCGACGTTCAGGCGGCCGCCGCCCTCCACCCGGTCATAGCCCGAGTATTTGTCCACGGAGAACAGATTGGTGTCGTCAAACACCAGGCTCTGCGCGTCCTCGTTGGGAAACTTGCCGATGCTGGTTTCGTTGGGCCGCAGCACCACCTGCGCCCGCGGCGTGAGGGTCTGGGTGCCCCAGCTCTCCACCGCGATGAACGGATACTTATAGTCCAGGCCCACCGCCGGCATGGCGCGGATCAGGCTCTCATTGCCGGACTGCAACGGGTTCTGCCCGGGAATGAGGGTGCCGCTGGTGTAGTTGGTGGGCAGCGTGCTGATGTCCGCCTGGGCCACATCGACGCGCACCTGCGCGAACGGGGTCCACATCTGGCCCGCGCTGTCCACCAGCGTCCGCTTCCAGTAGAGCTCCGCCGACAGGCGGGTGTAGTCGCCCGGCGCGCCGCGCAGCAGACACTGGGTGGGATTTGGATTGCTCAGGGCGCAGGACCCCGCCGGGATGCCAATATTGCCGCCGTTCGCGGTGGTGGAGGACATGCCGATGAAATCGGCATTGTCGCGCTGCAAGGTGGTGAAGTTGACATTGATGCCCGCTTCACCGCCCCACACCGGCTTCCCGAACACATAGGTGTAGTCCAGCGTTCCCACCACCGGCAGACGGGTCTGGTCGTCGGTCAGCGACAGGCCGAGGAAATACATGCCGCGCAGATCGAAATAGCTGCGGTCGCCCTGCCCGGTCAGATAAGCCTGGGACACCCGCTCGGTGACGTCCGAGCTGACCAGCCCATAGTCGCGCAGGAAGGTGCGGTCCGACACCACGGTGCCATCCCAGCCGAAGGTCCAGTTCTGGTTGATGGCGAACTGGCCATGGCTCTCCACCATGCCGCGATTGTCGCGATAGCCCGGCTGCACGCCGTTATTGATGAACGCGTCCTTGTCCAGCTGGTTAATGCCGGCGGCGCGGATGCTGTAGGAGCCGTTCTCCAGGCGCTGACGCCACTCCCCTTTCATCAACACGCCCTGCTTGTTGTAGAACATGGGATCGAGCGTCACGTCGCGATCCGGCGCAATGTTCCAGAAGAAGGGCACGCTGGCGCCGTAGCCGACCATGCTGCCGGAATAGAATTCCGGGAACAGGAAGCCGGTCTTGCGCTTTACGGTGGGGTCGGGAGACGAGAAATACGGGAAATAGGCGAACGGAAGCCCGAAGAACTCGAGTGTCGCGTCCTGGTAGTAGATCATCTTCTCGTCTTCGTTATGGATGATCTTGGCAGCCTTGACCTGCCACAGGGGCGGCTTTTCCGGCTTGTCCTTGCACGGCTCGCAGGCCGTGTAGATACCATTCTGGAAGACGGTGATGTTGCCTTCCGCGCGATCAGCGCGGGTGGCGGCGAAATGGGTCTTGTCCGGCGTGTCCAGCCGCAAGGAGTTCAGGAAGCCTTCTTTCAGGTCCTGCGACAGCTCCATATTGTCGGCGGTGACGATCTTGCCGTCCTTCTCCTTCAGGCGCACGTCGCCTTCGGCCCGCAGCTTGTTGGTCTTGCGGAACAGGGTGATGCGCTTGGCCTCCACCGACTGCCCGTCATAATAGACCTGGACGTTGCCGACGGCGGACACTGTGTCGTTCTTATAGTCGTAGACCAGCTGGTCGGCGGTCACGAGCATCTTGGAATTGGGATCGGTCTTGGGATTGGCCATGCCAATCCCGCTGGTCAGCCCAGCCGCCGCCTGCGCCAATGCCGCATCCGGGGCGAGCATGGTCAGGCCGAGCATCAGGGAACCGGTAGCCGCAAGGGTGCCGATCCGGCGCACCATGGTGCGCAGGGCCGTCCCGCCAAGGGCCACGGAGGGGTGGAACCCGACCGTCATCCGTCCTCCCGATGCAACAGGATCAATACCCCCAAGAAGATGCCGGCGACTGCAGGAAACCATGCAGCCGCAACGGGATGCACCACACCGGCCTCGCCAAGATCCTCAGCGAGCTTGGTTCCCAGATAAAGCAGAAAGCCCGCCACCACGCCACCGAGAATCGTCTGCCCCACACCGCCGAAACGAAACACCCTTAAGCCAACCACTGCGGCAATCAGCACCATGGCAATTAGCAGGAATGGCCGGGCCAAAAGACTTTGCAGTTGAAGGCGGTAGCGTGCCGCGCCGAAGCCGGACTGCTCGGCATTTTGAATGGCATCAGGCAGTTGCCAAAATGACACGGTTTCGGGTGAAACCAGGGTCTCCTGGATCTGCTTGGGATCCAGCTTGGTGGCAATGAGATAGGTCGCGAACGTCTGCTGATCGAAGCCGGGCACCACCACCCGGGCGTCCGCGAGGCTCCAGACCCCTTCGCCGAGCGTGGCGGATCGCGCTTCCACGCGCTCCAGCAGCAGTCCGGCGCGGTCGAACTCGAACACCGTCACGCCCGAAAGCACCCGCCCGCCCTGCTGGGAGGCAGCCGCCTGGATGATGGCCTGACCATCCACGCTCTGCTGGCGGATCCAGAAGCCGGCGGACCCTTGGGCGAACAGGCCGGAGGCGGTGTTGAAGATCTCAGCCTCCATTCGGTTCGCGCGCTCCTTGAAGTCGGCGGAGATCGGATTGAACACGCAGGTGGCAAACACCCCGATGAGGAAGGCCACGAAGATGGGCGGAAACGAGAACTGCCAGACCGAGAGACCCACCGCCCGTGCCACTACCAGTTCCAGCTTGCGCGAAAGCGTCACGAACGTGGCCATGGCGCCGAACAGGACCGCAAAGGGCAGCAGTTGCTCGGTAAAGGCCGGGGTGCGGTAGATCGTCAGCAGCGCCACATCGAGGGCGCCCACACTGTCGCGATCGGCCACACGCCGACTCATCTCCAGGAAGTCGACCAGCATGATGAGGCCGACGCAGGACAAAAAGATCATCGCCACGGCCGACACGAAGCGCCGTGCGAAATAAAATCCGAGCGTGCGACCGATCATGTGCGCTCACGGTGCCGAAAGGCGCGCGACACGGCGCGACAGGCTGTTCAACAGCCGCGCCACCGGACCCGGCAAGGAGAGCCTGACCCACCCTTGTAGCACCAGCGCCGCCAGGATGATGGAGAGCACCGGCAGCAGATAGACCACCGGCACCGCCCAGGTGGCGGTGCGCAACTGGCCGGTCACCGCGAAATTGGCGATCTGCAGCGCGGTCATGACCGGAATGATGGCGGCCAGCGCCAGGCCGCGGCTTTCGCGGGTGGTGCGCGGCAGCGCCAGAGCCGCCGCCGCCACCGCGAAGAAGGCCAGCGGATAGAGCCCGGAGGACAGGCGCTTGTGGAACTCCTCGCGGAAGCGCCCCGGCTGCATCAGCAGATAGGGATCCTTCTTGTCCGGCTCGGTGATGTAGGCGAACGAGCGCTCGTTGGGCCGGATATCGGCGCCGCTCTGCCCGCCGGGGGTCAAGGCGGAGAGATCGAACGCATAGCGCTGGAACTCCACCACCGAGCCGTTGCTGGCGGCTCCCGGGACGCGGCGATGGATTGAACCCTGTTCCAACACGAGGAAAATGCCGCTTTCGGTCTCTACGATCTGGCCACGATCGGCCACATAAGTGGATATTTCCTTTTCGCGGGCGTCATTGATGAAGACGCCGCGCATCACCCCGTTCTTCGCCCGGTCGCGCACATGGAACACCAACCCCGGTGCCAGGTTCACGAAACGGCCCGGCTGGGCGACGAAGGACACCACGTCCGCCCGCACCCGCGACACCTGGTCACGGAAGCCCCGCAAGCTCGCCGGAACGATGTCGATGGCCAGCGCCGAGCAGAACAGGGAGACCAGGACGGCCAGCAGAATCAGCGACCGCAGCACCCGCCAATGGCTCATGCCGGCGGAGGCCATCACCACGATCTCGCTGTCGCCGTTCAGCTTCAGCAGGGTGTAGGCGGTGGCGATGAACAGCGCCGCGGGCGCGATCACCAGCACCAGGGTGGGCATGGTCAGGGAGGTGATGGCCACAAAGGCCAGGATCGTCTGCCCCTGGCTCGTCACCAGGTCGAGCTGACGCAACGCCTGCGTCGCCCAGATCATCCCGGCGAGCACAACGGTAACTCCGACGAACGCCACCGCGGCGGTCGAGAAGATGTAACGATCGAGACGGCCCATCAAGACCCATGCCTTGTGCGCACTCGCCGCCCCGACGCGCGCTCTGGAAAATCGCCCCTTGGATACCCGCAACCTAGAGCTCTTGCAAATGAGGCGGAACGCGGCAGGTGGCTGCCTATTGGGAAGCCCACGGCCTAGCGGGCGTCCAGAACCGCGGCGCAGGCCGGCGGCAAGTCGGCGAGAACCAAGGGTGGGCGCGGTTTTTCCGGCTTCGTCGGGGGCTTCGGATGCAGAACCTCATCCGTAAACCACCAGGCCAGATCGCTGCCGCAGCCATCGTCGGCGGCGGGCGGTTCCTGCGGGCGGCAGTCGGGGCTGTCCTTGGGGCAGAACAGCCGCACATGCATGTGGTAATCGTGCCCCCAGTAGGGCCGCACCTTGGAGAGCCAGGTGCGATCGCCCTCCGCCTGCCGGCACAGCGCTTTCTTGATGGCCGCGTTCACGAAGATGCGTTCCACGCGAGAATCACGCGCGGCGGTGCGGATCACCGCCAGATGGTCGGGGGTCCAGGCCTTGGCATCCACGTCCAGGCGGTCCGGGCGCACGATCATGGTGGCCGAAAGGCTTTCCCGCTCGGCCCGCGACAACGCCCGGCCGGGGCTGGGGGTCAGCCAGATGTCGGCATCGAGCCCCACCTGATGCGAGGCGTGGCCGGTGCGCATGGGACCGCCGCGGGGCTGCGACATATCCCCCACCAGCAGGCCCGGCCAGCGGGAGACCCGCGGCACCTCGGTGGCGAATCGCTCCAGGAAGTCGATCAGGTCGGGATGACCCCAGGCGCGGTCGCGGGACGGGCGCATGGCCTGCCACAGCGGTCCGGTTCCCGCAGGCTTGGCCGCGCCCGCCGCGGGGCCATCGGCCGGCAGCGGCACGCCGCCGGCCAGGCAGCCCTTGGAATAAAAGCCGATGGATCGCGCCGCCAAAGGCGCCGGCGTCGCCGCGGCGCCGAACAATTCCTTGGCCGGCACCGAGGCGGACGGCGCGGTCTGGGCCAAGGCGAAACCGCCACCGCCGAAAGCAACCCCGGCCAGAGCCACGAGGGACACGCCGCGGGAGAGCATACGAACCATCGAACCGACAACAGGACGCCGCATCACACCGTGCCATGGGGATTGAGGATGACGAAATCCCGCCCGGACCGAGTATCGGGATTGGCCGGCAATTCGGTCACCAGCAAAGTGGCGCCGGGCATCAGCAGCGCGGCCAGTTGCTGGTTGATGGCGGGGGCCACGATCAGGCGGGAGAGCGCCTCCTGGGCCACGCCGCCCTTGGCGCCGTTGCCCTCATAGCTCACCGCCACCCAGCGCGGCGGCTCGCCGGTGGGCTGCGCGGTCAGCACGTAAACCACATTGCCCAGGGGCCGATCCGGGTCCTGGATCGAGATCGCCCCGTTCAGCACCTCGACCCCGCCCTTCAGGGCGATGATGCGGCGGTCGGCGCCGCTGGCGACGATGGAGACGGGCTCGGGACTGGGTGTCTCCTTGGCATCCTTGCTCGATCCCAGCGCGGCGGTCACGTCCGGGGGCAGGATCAGTCCGGGGTCCAGCACGTCCTGCGGGCCGGTATGGCCGTCAGAAATGATCACCGGCGTTCCCACCTCGGTGACGCCATAGAGCAGCTTGGCGAAGGCCAGTGGCAGGTGCACGCAGCCGTGCGAGGACGGGTAGCCGGGCAACCCGCCCGCATGCAGCGCCACGCCGGACCAGGTCAGGCGCTCGGAATAGGGCATGGAGGCTTCGTTATAGAGCGAGGAATGATGGTCCACATCCTTGGCCAGGATGGTGAACACTCCGGTGGGGGTCAAATGCCCCTCGCGGCCGGAGGACACGGCGCTGACACCGATGCGCACGCCGTTGCGATAGACGAAGCAGCGCTGCTCCGGCAGGGCCACCACCACGGCCACCATGCCCTGCGGCGCCCGCTCGGGATACCAGACGAACTCGCCGGGCTTCAGGGCGCGGATGGCGGCCTCGTCGGCATCCTCCGCCGCCCGCGCCGGCCCCAGCGCGGCGAGCGCGGCACCGCCGCCCAGGGCCGCCGCCAGTTTCAGCATCTGCCTGCGATCCACGCCGCGCACCGACATGCCCGTTCTCCCCGGCTTTGTTCGATCGGGAAGATTATCGCCGTAGGGTAAACGGGCCGTTACGAGCGGGCCGGAATGCCGTGCGCCTCCCCCTCAAGGCCCGGCGCGCACCAGCCGGACCGAGAGCGCATAGCCCTGGCTGCGGGCATCGGCGAGCCCGGTGGCGAAGTCCACCTGGTAGACCATGTTCAGCATGCCGGCCTCGGTGGAGGTCCAGAACGACTCTTCGATGTCCAGGGTGCCGCCGAGATCGGGAAATGCGCTCACGTCGACGGGCGGCTCGCCGCAGCCCTCGTCCACCAGGTCGTAGAGTTCATCCACCGTGGGCAGGCGCCAGCCGCCCCCAGCCGCCAGCGCCGCCGTCTTCGCATCCGCAAGGTTCAGGCCGGTGCGTTCGCCGGTGCAGCCGTTTGCGGTCCAGGTCAGGCCGAGGCTGCACCGCTGCCAGAGGAGCCCGGAGGCGCCATCGCGCGCCTCGCCGCCGGACAGGGTGAAGCGCGGCGCGGCCGCGCTCCCCTTGCAAGCCGCTTGCGCGCCTGCGGGCATGAGCAGAACCGCCAGAAGGCCGGCGACCAGCCGCCACGCCGCAGACATATCGCGGTCCTCACCGACATCCCCGCCACCCCTCAGGTGGCGTAGGGATTGTCCTTCTCGCGCAAATTCAGCCGGATCGGCACCCCCGGCAGCTTGAAGGCTTCGCGCAAGCCGTTGGTCAGATAGCGCAGATAGCTCTCCGGGATGGCCTCGGGCCGCGAGCAGAAGATGACGAAGGTGGGCGGGCGCGCCTTGGGCTGGGTCATGTAGCGGATCTTCACCCGGCGCCCGGACACCGCCGGCGGCGGATGGGTATCGGTGGCGTTTTCCAGGAACTTGTTCAGCGGGTTGGTGGCGATGCGGGTGTTCCAGATCGCGTGGGCCTCGCCGATGGCCTCCACCAATTTATCCAGGCCGCGCCCGGTGAGGCCGGAGAGGGGGACGATGGGCACGCCCCGCACCTGCGGCAGCCAATGGTCCGCCTCCTCCCGCAGCCGCGAGAAGGCGGCGGAGGTCACGAGGTCGGACTTGTTGTAGCCGAGCACGATGGCCCGGCCTTCCCGCGCCACCAGATCGGCGAGGCGCAGATCCTGCTCCTCGAACGGACAGGTGGCGTCCATGAGCACCACCACCACTTCGGCGAACTTCAGCGCCCGGAGCGCGTCGGTGGCGGACATCTTCTCCAGCTTGTCGTCGATGCGGGCGCGCTTGCGCAGGCCGGCGGTGTCGAACACCTGCAGAGCGCGGCCGTTCCAGTTCACATCCACGGCGATGGAATCACGGGTGATGCCGGCTTCCGGGCCGGTAAGCAGACGATTTTCGCCCAACAGCCGGTTGATGAGGGTGGACTTGCCCGCATTGGGCCGGCCGATCACCGCCACCTTGATGGGACGGTTGGGGTCCAGCTCGCCGTCGGGGTCCTCATCCTCCTCCAGCATCGGCAAGGTCTGCGCCGGCAGGGCCTCGCAGATGGCGTCATAGAGGTCGGACAGACCCTCGCCATGCTCGGCGGAGAGCGGAATCGGCGTGCCGAGGCCAAGATTATAGGCCTCCAGCGCGCCGGCTTCGCCGCCGCGGCCTTCGCTCTTGTTGGCCACCAGGATGGTCGGCTTGCCGGCCCGGCGCACCAGGGAGGCGAAGGCGTGATCGGTGGGGGTGAGGCCCGAGCGCGCGTCGATCATGAACAGCAGCGCGTCCGCATCGCCGATGGCGGTCTCGGTCTGCGCCCGCATGCGGCCTTCGAGGCTGCCGGGATCGGCTTCCTCCAGCCCCGCCGTATCGACGATGCGGAACGACAGGTCGCCGAGGCGCGCGTCGCCCTCGCGGCGGTCGCGGGTCACGCCGGGGCGGTCATCCACCAGCGCGAGCTTCTTGCCCACCAGGCGGTTGAAGAGGGTGGACTTGCCCACATTGGGGCGCCCGACGATGGCCAGGGTGAAGGACATGGGAACGGCTTTCATCGGGACGAGCCCGCAACTGTAGCATCGGCCCGAAAAAATGGGATGCGGACTTCGAAAAAGCCGATGCGAGAACAAGAGTGAGGCGATCGGACCGACATCCGGTCCCACCGCCTAGTCAGGCTTGAGAGTGGGCGCAGCGCCGAGCGGAACGTTGGAATTGCTGGGCTGAAGCACGGGGGCCTTGGCCTCGACGCCGGGCACGCCTTCCGGGAATACCGGAGAGCGCTGGCCCACGATCGGCTTCTTGCCGTCGCCGAAGGGATTGAGCTTCTCCAGGCTCTCGCACCCGGAAACGCCAAGGGCGAGGATCAAGGCACAGGCGATACGAAGACGGCCGCGAAGCATTAAGGTGCTCCTCATTGCGTGGCGGGAGTGCCGGCGGCGGGCGCCGGCGGAACGGAAGGGGAGGCCGGCGCGACCGCCGGGGCGGCCGGAGTGCCGCCGGGCGCCGCAGGAACCGCCGCCGCCACCGGAGCGCTCAGGGTCCGCAGCAGCTCGGCGCGGGAGCGCACGCCATAGGGCACTTCCGGATCGGCAATGATGGTGGAGGCGGTGGCGTTGGTGGCCGGCAGGTCGCCCGCCCGATATTGCGCCAGCGCGATCAGCTCGCGCGCCGCATGGCGCAGCGGGCTCTGCCCGTCGGCGAGCGCCTGAACGCGCTGCTTCACCGCATCCACCGTGCCGGTATCCACCAGCATCAGGCCGGCGCGGATGCGCGCCAGATCGCGCTCGATGACCGTGAGGCTGGTATCCGCCGCCAAGGCATCAAAGGCCGCGACGCCCGCCGCGGCATCGCGCGCGGACAGTTCGCCGGCAGCGCGGAATCGCGCCAGGGCCCGGTAGCCGGAGGGTGCGTCCTTGGCCAGCGTCGTGAAAGCGGCTTCCGCCTCCTGGTGCTTGCCGGCGTCGGCCAGCTTCACGGCAGCTTCAAATTGCACGCTGGCCGCCTGCGCCTGCTTCTGCACCCACCAGCGATAGCCGCTGAACGCCGCCGTGCCGAGAATGACCGCCACCACGGCGATGATGAGGTAAATGCCGAAGCGGTCCCACAGGCGGCGGAAGCGCTCGCGCCGGAGGTCTTCATCGATCTCGTGAAAAATGTCGGTCATTCAAAGTCCAAAAGCGCGACGGCCCGCACGCCACCGTGAAACGGGGGCCAGGCAAGGGCCGGTAAGTTATCCATGCGGCCTCATCGTGGCAAACGCCCCGATTCTTGCCATTTTTTGACCGCGCCCGCATCTCGCCCGGCGCCGTCAGCCCAATGCCGACCCCGGACACGATCCCGCGCCCGACGCCTCCCGCACCGGCAGTCGACGGAAAAAGACATAGATCGGCTCGCATTGATAGGCTTTCGCGATCAAATTGCAGAGGGGCGCCCCGATGGCGGCCCCCCTCTCACCGCGCCTGGGCACTCAGAACCGGCGCCAGCGCCGCCAGCAATTGGCGCCGCGCCACCTGCCCCAGCGGCTCCGCCGACGGGATGTCCAAAGCGGTGAAGCGGGCGAATATCAGGGTACGCCCGTCCTTTTCCACCCAGCCCACGAACCAGCCCATGGGGCGGGACTTGTCCAGCGTGCCATCGGGGCGGCGGGCATAGCCGGCGCCGGTCTTACCAAACAGGCTCCAGCCGAGCGGGGTCTCCTGCGCCTTCAGCAGGGCGCGGGTCTGGTCCACCGCCTGCCGCGACACCGGCAGATCCCCCCCCAGCATGCGGCGCAGGAAATCCACCTGCTCCCGTGGCGAGATCACCAAAGACGAGCCCAGCCAGGCGCTGATCAATCCGTCCTCGGCGCCCTTGACCCCGCCCACATTCTCGTTCCCGTAACGAAAGTCCTTAACATAAGCGGCGAACCGCTCCGGCCCCAGGCGGCGGGTCAGCACCTGGGAGAACCACGCTACGGAGTGGGTCATCCAGGATTGCGGCGTCTGCGGGCCACGCCAAGCCGCGTTCCAGTCCGCCAGCCCTGGCTCCGTCTCCAGAACGGGCAAGGCTGCGCTTTCCAGCAGGCCGGCATCGAACGCCATCAGGGAGATGGCGATCTTGAAGGTGGAGAATGGCGAATGGCGCGCCATGCAGGCGCCCGACTGCGCCACCACCGTGCGGGTCTGCGCATCGGTCACCAGCAGGCATTCCGCCGCCGCCGCGGGCCGCACGCCCCCGATCAGGCCCGCCAGCACCAGCCCGAGGGCGATGCCGGCCAGCCATGGGGCAAGACGTCCCGGAACGCGGGTCGAACGCCTCACGAGACCTTCTTCACCCGCGAAGCATAGACATGCTCCGCTGCCGGGAAGGTGCGCGCCCGCACCTCCTGGGCATAAGTGGAGACCGCCGCCTCGATGGCCGGCCCCAGCTCCGCATAGCGCTTGACGAACTTGGGTACCCGGGGGGCCAGGCCCAGCATGTCTTCCAGCACCAGGATCTGGCCGTCACAGGCTGGGCTGCCGCCGATGCCGATGGTGGGCGTCGCCACCTCCTGCGTGATTCGGCGGGCCAACGGTTCGGCGATGGCCTCCAGCACGATGGAGAAGGCGCCCGCCTCCGACACCGCATGGGCATCCGCCAGGATTTCCTCGGCCTCCGCATCGTCGCGGCCGCGAGCCTTGAACGAGCCCAGCGTGTTGATCGCCTGCGGGGTGAGGCCCACATGGCCCATCACCGGCACGCCGCGATCCACCAGGAAGCGGACGGTCTCGGCCATGCGGCGTCCGCCTTCCAGCTTCACCGCGCCGGCGCCGGTCTCCTTCAGGATGCGGGCGGCGGTGTGGAAGGCTTCCACCGGGCTCGCCTCATAGCTGCCGAATGGCAGATCCACCACGATCAGCGCCTGCTTGGTGCCGCGCACCACGGCGCGGCCATGGACGATCATCATGTCCACGGTCACCGGCACGGTGGTTTCCAGGCCATGCATGACCATGCCCAGGCTGTCGCCCACCAGGATCACATCCACATGGCGATCCAGCAATTGGGCGGTGTGCGCATGATAGGAGGTGAGGCTGACGATGGGTTCGCCGCCCTTGCGGGCACGGATCTCGGGCGCGGTGACCCGGCGGGCCTCGGCTTGAATGGACATGGCGCGTTTCCCTTTCCTTTTTTGTTTGCCCGTTCGGGCTTCAGCCCATCACCGGCACGCCCACCACGAACGGGTGGAACAGGAAGATGAGGACCAGATACAAAACCACGCCACCGGCCACGGCGATGGCGTCGCCGCCCCAGCCCTTGGGGGCCACCGGCAGCGGCAGGCCGCGCCGCTTCACCGAGATCCGGTCATAGACCGCCCAGGCCAGCACGGCGCCGAACAGCACCACGGACGCCATATCGCCATTGCTGAGCAGATGGGCCAGCGCCCAGATCTTCACCCCCACCAGCATGGGGTGCTTGAGCTTGGCCTTGATATGGCTCGGCACATAGGCCGCCACCAGGGCAATGCAGGACAGCAGCATCAGGCCCATGGTCGCATGCCGCATGCCCAGGGGCGGATACCACAGATTCACCGGGCCGGCGGCACGCCACAGGCCGAAGCCATAGGCGGTCAACAGCAGCCCGGACGCGGACAGCAGCGAATAGAAGCCCTTGTACGGCCCCTCCCCAACCTTTGAGATCAACCCGGCGCGCACGCCGGGCAGGCTCGTCACCACATGGGTGCCGAGGAAAAGCACAAGTCCGAGGAGCATCATGGGCATGGCAGAAATCCGCGCGAGGCTCGCCCCGCGACAGCGCGGGAGGCCGGACCCTAGAACATGATGGCGCAAAGGGGAAACCGGATTTCGCGCGCGCTCCGCGCCTAACTCGTTGGAGAAAGGCAGCTATTCAGAGTTTTGATGAATTCCATACGAAAATTGTGTCGCGCCGCGGCCGGCGAGGGTGGCGGCACGCGGGCCTCGCCAGCCGCCGCCCGCGTGGCGAAATCCAGGTCCGACACCCCGGCAAAAGGGGCCGCAGGCCGCAGCACCCCGCTGCGCACGGTACGCCGTTGCGTGCAGCGCATGGCGAAAGCGTCGCTGAGGTCTTCTATTCGTCGTGCGCCCATGGTATCCGCCACTGCCAACTCGAAGCGTCATGCGGCACCGGTCGCGCGTCTCGATCCCGTCTCAGCGTGCCACCTCCGGCGAGGTGGGTCCGCGACCAGGAGTTGGCGATGTCGGCACTCATTCATACCCTCAATGGCTCGCCCTTCCGCGAGGCCCTCACCTTTGACGACGTGCTGCTGGTTCCCGGCGCCTCCGAGGTGATGCCCGGCGGCGTCAGCCTCGTCACCCGCCTGACCAACACCATCACCTTGAACCTGCCCATCCTCTCCGCCGCCATGGACACGGTGACCGAGGGCCGCCTCGCCATCGCCATGGCCCAGGCCGGCGGCATCGGCGTGATCCACCGCAACCTCACGCCGGAATTGCAGGCCGAGCATGTGCGGCAGGTGAAGAAGTTCGAGAGCGGCATGGTGGTGAACCCGGTCACCATCTATCCCGACGAGACCTTGGCCGATGCGCTCACCTTGATGAAGCGGTACGGCATCTCCGGCATTCCGGTGGTGGAGCGTGGCTCGAACGGGCGCGGCGGCAAGCTGGTGGGCATTCTCACCAATCGCGACGTGCGCTTCGCCACCGACCCCACCCAGCGGGTCGCCGAGCTGATGACCAAGGACAACCTCATCACGGTCACGGAAAACGTGCGCCAGGACGAGGCCAAGCGCCTGCTGCATCACCACCGCATCGAGAAGCTGCTGGTGGTGGACAATGAATATCGCTGCGTCGGCCTCATCACCGTGAAGGACATCGAGAAGGCGGTGGCCAATCCCAACGCCGCCAAGGATGACCAGGGACGTCTGCGGGTCGCCGCCGCCACCACCGTGGGCGACGATGGCTATGAGCGCACCGAGCGTCTGATCGATGCCGGCGTGGACCTGGTGGTGGTGGACACCGCCCACGGCCATTCCCGCAAGGTGCTGGACCAGGTGACGCGCATCAAGCGCATGTCCAACACCACCCAGATCCTGGCGGGCAATGTCGCCACCGGCGACGGCACCAAGGCCCTGATCGACGCCGGTGCCGACGCGGTGAAGGTGGGCATCGGCCCCGGCTCCATCTGCACCACCCGCATCGTGGCCGGCGTGGGCGTGCCGCAATTGACCGCGGTGATGGATGCGGTGGAAGCCGCCCAGGCCACCAACACCCCGATCATCGCCGACGGCGGCATCAAATTCTCCGGCGATCTGGCCAAGGCTCTGGCGGCGGGGGCCTCCTGCGCCATGGTCGGCTCGCTCCTGGCCGGCACCGAGGAGAGCCCCGGCGAGGTGTTCCTGTATCAGGGGCGCTCCTACAAGGCCTATCGCGGCATGGGCTCGGTGGGCGCCATGGCCCGCGGCTCCGCCGACCGCTATTTCCAGGCCGAAGTGCGCGACGCGCTGAAGCTGGTGCCGGAAGGCATCGAGGGCCAAGTGGCCTACAAGGGCTCGCTGGCCAGCGTGCTGCATCAGCTCGCCGGCGGCCTGCGCGCCGCCATGGGCTATGTGGGCGGGGCGGATCTGGCGGAATTCCGCGAGAAGGCGCGCTTCGTGCGCATCTCCTCCGCCGGCCTGCGCGAGAGCCACGTGCATGACGTGACCATCACCCGCGAGAGCCCCAACTACCCCACCAGCGTCTGAGCCTCGCCGCCGCGCCGGCACGGACGATCTTGCCCTTGCGCCCGCCCCGCTTTCGCCGGGCGGGCGCAAGGGACGGTTCTGCGGTCAGAGACCGAGGATCATCGCGGGCATTCCCCAACGGTATGGCGCAGCGGTGAAAAACCCGCGTCCGCGTGCTCTTTCTCCCTTCCTTTCGTTTCGGAACCGACCCATGCTTTCTCGAAAGCCACGCCGGGTCTGCGGCGATGGCCATGCGGACGTGAGCCGTACAGGGAAGGACAACACGCCATGCCACCTCGCCAGCACACCTGCGTCCAGAGCCGCTCCGTCGGTAGCGGCCGCGGCCTGAAAGCCGCCCTCGGCGGCCTCATGCTGCTCGCCGCACCGCTGAGCGCGGGGCCGGCCTTCGCCCAACTGGCGGACCTCAAGATCATGGCGCCCGCCGCTCCCGGCGGCGGCTGGGACCAGACCGCGCGCTCTATGCAGCAGGCGATGGTGGCCTCGGGTGCGGCCCGCAGCGTGCAGGTCACCAATGTGGCCGGCGCCGGTGGCACCATCGGCATCGCCCAGTTCGTCACCGGCTCCAAGGGCGATCCCAACCAGCTCATGGTCACCGGCTATGTGATGGTCGGCGCGATCCTCACCAACAAGGCGCCGGTGACCCTGGACCAGGTGACGCCCATCGCCCGCCTCACCGAGGAGACCGAGGCGATCGCCGTGCCGGTCAACTCGCCGCTCAAGACCATGGCGGATCTGGCCGCCGCCATCAAAGCCAATCCCGGCAAAGTGACCTGGGCCGGCGGCTCGGCCGGCGGCGTCGATCATATCGCCGCCGCCCTGATCGCGCAGGCGGCGGGCGCGGACCCGGCCAAGATCAACTACATCCCCTTCTCCGGCGGCGGCGAAGCGCTGGCGGCGGTGCTGGGCGGCAAGGTGACCGCGGGCATTTCCGGCTATGGCGAGTTCGAAAGCCAGGTGAAGGCGGGCAAGTTGCGTCTGCTGGCGGTGACCGCCGGCGAACGCATCGCGGGCGTGGACACCCCCACCCTCACCGAAGCCGGCATCCCGCTGAAGATCACCAACTGGCGCGCGGTGGTGGCCCCTCCCGGCCTCACGCCGGAGCAGCGCAAGACGCTGGTGGACACGGTGGAGAAGATGGCCAAGTCCCCCGCCTGGCAGGAGGTGCTGAAGCAGAAGGGCTGGGACGACGCGCTGCTGACCGGCGATGCCTTCGCCGATTTCCTGAAGCAGGAAAACGTCCGCACCACCGAAATCCTCAAGTCCGTGGGGTTGGTGAAGCCCTGAGCAGCCAGGCGTCCGGCGGCGGCCTGCCGCCGAACGGGGTGAGGTCCGGCCCGCAGGGCTGGGGGGAGGCAAGATGGACACCAAAATCAGGAAACCGGACGGCGCGGGGGTGACCATCGCCTGCGCCCTGGCGGTCATTGCCGGGGTGATCTGGTGGGACGCCACCACTCTGGCCTCGCCCTCCCCTTATGGCCTCGGCCCCGACGCCGCGCCAAAGGTGGTGGCCATCGGCCTCGGCGTGCTGGCCCTGGCCAATCTCGGCTCGGCCCTGCGCGGAACCCTGCCGCACCGCGAGCGCGGCGACCTCAACGCCATCGGCTGGATTCTCGGCGGCATGGCGGCGCTGATCGCGCTGATCGGGCTCGGCGGCGGCTTCATTCCCGCCACCGCCGTGCTGTTCGCCGCCACCGCGCGGGCGTTCGGGCGGCGGGCACTGCTGGCGGATCTGGGCATCGGCTTCGGCATCGGCGTCGTGGCCTATCTGCTGTTCGCCAAATTGCTCACCTTGTCTTTGCCCATGGGCCCCCTCGAACGCCTGATCTGAGGTCTCCCCATGGATACGCTCGGCGCCCTGATGCAGGGCCTCTCGGTGGCCATCGCCCCGATGAATTTGCTGTTCGCGCTGATCGGCGTGCTGCTGGGCACCGCCGTGGGCGTGCTGCCGGGCATCGGGCCGGCGCTCACCGTCGCCCTGCTGCTGCCGGTCACCTACAAGCTCGATCCCGCCGGCTCGCTGATCATGTTCGCCGGCATCTATTACGGCGGCATGTATGGCGGCTCCACCACCGCCATTCTCATCAACACGCCGGGCGAGAGCGCCTCCATGGCCACCGCTTTGGAGGGCAACAAGATGGCCAAGGCCGGGCGCGGCGGTCCGGCGCTGGCCACCGCCGCCATTGGCTCGTTCGTCGCCGGCACCATCGCTACCTTGGGCCTCACGTTTTTGGCGCCGACCCTGGTGGACATCGCCATCCAGTTCGGCCCGGAGGATTATTTCGCGCTGATGTGCGTGGCCTTCGTCACCGTCTCGGCCACCTTCGGCGACAGTCCCATTCGCGGCCTCACCAGCCTGTTCGTGGGCCTCGCCTTGGGGCTGGTGGGCATCGACACGCTGACCGGCCAGTCGCGCCTCGCCTTCGGGGTGCCGGAATTGCTGGACGGGGTGGAGATCACCACCCTGGCGGTGGGGCTGTTCGCCATTGGCGAAGCGCTGTTCGTGGCCTCGCGCCGGCATATCGAGGAAGAAAAACTGGAGCCGGTGCGCGGCTCGCTGTGGATGAGCCTTTCGGACTGGAAGCGCTCCTGGAAGCCCTGGCTGCGCGGCACCGCGCTCGGCTTTCCCATCGGCGCCTTGCCGGCGGGTGGCGCCGAGATCCCCACCTTCCTGTCCTATGCGCTGGAGCGCAAGCTGAGCAAGCATCCGGAAGAGTTCGGCACCGGCGCCATCGAGGGCGTGGCGGGGCCGGAAGCCGCCAACAATGCCTCGGCGGCGGGAACCCTCGTTCCCCTGCTCACCTTGGGCCTGCCCACCTCGGCCACCGCCGCCATGATGCTGGCGGGCTTCCAGCAATATGGCCTCAACCCCGGCCCGCTGCTGTTTGCCGATCATCCCCAACTGGTGTGGGGGCTGATCGCCTCGCTGTATCTGGCCAATGTCATGCTGCTGGTTTTGAATTTGCCGCTGGTGGGGCTGTGGGTGCGACTGCTGTCGATCCCCCAGCCCTGGCTCTATGCGGGCATCCTGGTGTTCGCCACCATGGGCACCATCGCCGCCAAGCCGTCCATCGTCGAACTGATGATGCTGATGGCCTTCGGCCTGCTCGGCTACATCATGCGCCGGTTCGACTATCCCATCGCCCCGGTGGTGGTGGGGCTGATCCTCGGCCCGGTGGCGGAAGCGCAATTGCGCCGGGCGCTGTCGATCTCGCTCGGCGATCCCATGGTGCTGCTGGAAAGCCCGATCTCCGCCACCTTGCTGGCGGTGGCCGCCATCGCTTTGATCGCGCCGTTCGTGATGAAGAACCTGGGGCGGTTCAAGGCGAACGAGGATTGACCCTTCGGCCACGAAAAAGGCCGGGTGCCCTGAGGCATCCGGCCTTTTTTGTGTCGTTGCGGCAGACGGGGCGTCTTACTCCGCCGCGGCGCGCCGGGCCGGGTCGTAGTTCAGGATTGGCGCCAGCCAGCGCTCGCCCTGCTCCACGGTCCAGCCCTTGCGGGCGGCATAGTCTTCCACCTGATCGCGCTCAATGCGGCCGACGCCGAAATAGGCGCTCTGCGGATGGGCGAAATAGAGCCCCGACACCGCAGCCCCCGGCCACATGGCATAGCTCTCGGTGAGTTCCAGGCCGATCTTGGCGGTGGCGTCCAGAAGGGTGAACAGCGTGCCCTTCTCCGTGTGGTCCGGCTGGGCCGGATAGCCCGGCGCCGGGCGGATGCCCTGGTACTTCTCGGCGATCAGATCGTCCGGCCCCAGCGCCTCATCCGCCGCATAGCCCCAGAATTCGCGCCGCACGCGGTGGTGCATGCGCTCGGCCAAAGCTTCGGCCAGACGGTCGGTCAGCGCCTTGAACAGGATGGCGGAATAATCGTCATTGGCGGCCTTGAAGGCGTCGGAGCGCGCCTGCTCGCCGATGCCGGTGGTGACCGCGAAGCCGCCCATATAGTCCGGCAGCCCGGTCTCCAGCGGCGCGACGAAATCGGCCAGGGCCAGATTGTAGCGCCCTTCCCGGCGCGCCAGTTGCTGGCGCAGGGTGTGCAGGGTGGCGAGCGGGGTCTTGCGGGTGTCGTCGCGGAACAGGACGATGTCGTCGCCCTCCGCATTGGCCGGCCAGAAGCCGATCACCGCGCGGGCGGTGACCCACTTTTCTTCCACGATCTTGGCCAGCATGGCCTGGGCGTCCGCGAACAGGGAACGCGCCGCCTCGCCCACCTTCTCGTCCTGAAGGATCGCCGGATAGCGCCCCGCCAGCTCCCAGGAGGCGAAGAAGGGCGACCAGTCGATATAGGGCACCAGGTCCGCGAGGTCGTAATCCTCGAACACCTTGGTGCCGAGGAAGCTGGGCTTGGGCGGCACGGTGCCGGCGAAATCCAGCCTCAGGGCATTCTCGCGCGCCTTGGCCAACGGCACCCGCTGCTTGGCGTCGTCGGCGCGGGCATGGGCGTCGGCCAGCTTCACATATTCGGCCTTGATGTCGGCCATGTAGCTGTCGCGGGTGTCGACGTTGAGCAAATTGGAGACCACGCCCACGGCGCGTGAGGCGTCGGTCACATAAACCGCCTGGCCGCGCAGATATTGCGGGGCGATCTTCACCGCCGTGTGGACGCGCGAGGTGGTGGCGCCGCCGATCAGGAGGGGCACGTGAAAACCCTCGCGCTCCATCTCGGAGGCGACCGAGACCATCTCGTCCAGCGAGGGGGTGATGAGGCCGGACAGGCCGATCACGTCCACATTCTGGGCGCGGGCCACTTCCAGGATCTTGGCGGCGGGCACCATCACGCCGAGGTCGATGACCTCGTAATTATTGCACTGGAGCACGACGCCGACGATGTTCTTGCCGATGTCGTGCACATCGCCCTTGACGGTCGCCATGAGGATCTTGCCGGCGGCGGAGGCCTCCCCGAGGCCCGCCTCCTCCTTTTCCTTCTCCATATAGGGCATGAGATAGGCTACCGCCTGCTTCATGACGCGGGCGGACTTCACCACCTGGGGCAGGAACATCTTGCCGGCGCCGAACAGGTCGCCAACGATGTTCATGCCGCTCATCAGCGGGCCTTCGATCACGTGCAGCGGCCGCGCCACCGACTGGCGCGCCTCTTCCGTATCCACTTCCACGAAGTCGGTGATGCCGTTGACCAGCGCATGGGCGAGGCGCTTATCCACGTCCCAGGTGCGCCAGGTCAGGTCCGCTTCGCGCTTTTCCTTGCCGGCGCCGCCCTTGAAGCCTTCGGCCAGGGCCAGGAGGCGATCGGTGCCGTCGGCGCGGCGGTTGAGCACCACGTCCTCGCAGGCCTCGCGCAGTTCCGGCTTGATCTCATTGTAGAGCGCCAGCTGGCCGGCATTGACGATGCCCATGTCCATGCCCGCCTGGATGGCGTGATACAGGAACACCGCGTGCATGGCCTCGCGCACCGGCTCGTTGCCGCGGAACGAGAACGAGAGGTTCGACACCCCGCCGGAGATATGGGCGTGGGGCAGGTTCTGCCGGATCCAGCGGGTGGCCTCGATGAAGAAGACGCCATAGGGCGCATGCTCCTCGATGCCGGTAGCCACCGCGAAGACGTTGGGATCGAAGATGATGTCTTCCGGCGGGAAACCGATCTCGTCCACCAGGATCTTGTAGGCGCGGGCGCAGATTTCGGTCTTGCGCTCGAAGGTGTCGGCTTGGCCCTGCTCGTCGAAGGCCATCACCACCACGGCGGCGCCATAGCGGCGCACCAGACGGGCATAATGGCGGAACGCCTCCTCCCCCTCCTTCATGGAGATGGAGTTGACGATGCCCTTGCCCTGGATGCACTTCAGGCCCGCCTCGATGATCGCCCACTTGGAGCTGTCCACCATCACCGGCACCCGCGAGATGTCCGGCTCGGAGGCGACGAGGTTCAGGAACGAGACCATGGCCGCCTGGCTGTCCAGCAGGCCCTCGTCCATGTTGACGTCGATCACCTGGGCGCCGCTCTCCACCTGGTCGCGGGCCACGGCCAGCGCAGCGGAAAAATCGCCGGTGGTGATCAGCTTGCGGAAGCGGGCGGAGCCGGTGACGTTGGTGCGCTCGCCCACGTTCACGAACGGGATCTGCGGCGTCAGCTCGAACGGCTCCAGGCCGGACAGGCGCAGCATGGGCACCAGATCGGGAATGGCGCGCGGGGTCTTGCCGGCCACGGCGCGGGCGATGGCGGCGATATGGTCCGGCGTGGTGCCGCAGCAACCGCCGACGATGTTCACCAGACCGGAGGCGGCGAACTCGCCCACCAGTTCGGCCATGGCCTCCGGGCTCTCGTCATAGAGGCCGAATTCATTGGGCAAACCGGCATTGGGATAGGCGCACACCAGCGTGTCGGCGACCCGGCCCAGTTCGGCGATATGGGCGCGCATTTCCTTGGCGCCCAAGGCGCAATTCAGGCCGATGGAAAACGGCTCGGAATGGCGCAGCGAATACCAGAAGGCGGACGGGGTCTGGCCGGACAGGGTACGGCCCGACAGATCGGTGATTGTGCCGGAGATCATCACCGGCACGCGGTAGCCCAGTTCGTCGAACAGGCCCTCGATGGCGAAGATGGCCGCCTTGGCGTTGAGGGTGTCGAAGATGGTCTCGATCAGCAGCAGGTCGGAGCCGCCTTCCAGCAGGCCGCGGGCCTGCTCGCCATAGGCCACCGCCAGTTCATCGAACGAGGTGGCGCGAAAGCCGGGGTCGTTCACGTCCGGGGAGATGGAGGCGGTGCGGTTGGTGGGTCCGATGGCGCCAGCGACAAAGCGGCGGCGGCCGTCCAGCTTTTCCGCTTCGATGGCCGCTTCCTTGGCGAGGCGCGCGCCTTCCACGTTCAGCTCATAGGCCAAGGCCTCCATGCCGTAATCGGCCTGGGCGATGGTGGTGGAGGAGAAGGTGTTGGTCTCGACGATGTCGGCGCCGGCCATGAAATACTTCAGGTGGATGGCCCGCACGTCGTCCTGCTGGCTCAGATTCAGCAGGTCGTTATTGCCCTTCACGTCCCGCGGCCAGTCGGCGAAGCGCGGGCCGCGATAGCCGGCCTCATCCAGCTTCAGCCCCTGGATCATGGTGCCCATGGCGCCATCCAGCACCAGGATGCGCGCGCGGGCGGCGGCGATGAGGGCTGACTGGGTCTCGTCGTGGACATCGCTCATGGGGGCACCTCGTGGCTCGGGGTCATATGACTGAGAGCCGCTGAAAACGGGGCGGGCCGGGTGGCCCGATCTGGCTATTGGCCGCGCTTTTCAAGCTCGGCGAGGCGGGTTTCGATCTTCTCGAGGCGCCGTTCGATCCCGGCCGCCGCGCAGCGGTGCAGGATCTCGTCGCCCTTCATAACCATGCGCAGCAATTCATTGCTCCGGTGACTTGCGGCAGGCTGGCCGTCTGGTGTGTCGATGCGTGCCGTCAACCGGCCCAGATCCATCCGGATGGGATCGTCTGGCTCATGTCCCATCTTTTCCTCCCAAACCAACACACAGCTCACGCCCGTCATGGCCGGGCTTGTCCCGGCCATCCACGCAGCGCCGACGGCGCAGACCCTTGCAGGTTGCCCCCGGCGGAGCCCCGTGGATCCCCGGATCAAGTCCGGGGATGACGACCTTCTGCGGCATGAGGTCAGGCCCTTAGTTTCAATTCAGCCTAGTATGCGACCGCCACCGCCGCTTCCGCCGGCGCGCCCTGCGGGCGCAGGCCCAGCAGGTGGCAGACGGCATAGACCAGGTCGGCGCGGTTCAAAGTATAGAAATGGATATCGGTGACGCCGCGATCAACCAGGTCGGTCACCTGTTCGGCCGCCACCGCCGCGGCGATCAGCTTGCGGGTCTCCACGTCGTCGTCCAGCCCCTCGAAGCGGGCCGCCAGCCAGGCCGGGACGCTGGCCCCGGTGGCGGCGGCGAACTTGGCTGCCTGCTTGAAATTGGTCACCGGCAGAATGCCCGGCACGATGGGAATGGTGATGCCGCGCGCCCGCACCTTGTCCATATAACGGAAATAGACGTCGTTATCGAAGAAGAACTGGCTGATGGCGCGGGTGGCGCCCGCATCCACCTTGCGGGCCAGCACGTCGATGTCCGCATCGATGCTGGCGCTCTCGGGATGCTTCTCGGGATAGGCCGAGACCGACACCTCGAAATCCCCCAGCCGCTTGATGCCCGCCACCAGATCGCAGGCATGGGCATAGCCGTCGGGATGCGGCTCATAGGCGGTGCCCACCCCGGTGGTGGGATCGCCACGCAGGGCGACGATGTGCTTCACCCCGGCCTTGGCATAGCCGCGCACCACGTCATCGATCTCCGCCCGGCTGGCGGCGACGCAGGTGAGATGGGCGGCCGGCGCCAGCGCGGTGTCGGTGACGATGCGCGAGACGGTGGCATGGGTGCGCTCACGGGTGGAGCCGCCGGCGCCGTAGGTCACAGAGACGAAGCGCGGCGCCAATGGCGCCAGCCGGTGAATGGAGGCCCACAGGGTGCGCTCCATCTCCTCGGTCTTCGGCGGAAAGAACTCAAACGACACCGAGACCGGGGCCTTGCCCAGTTCGCGGCTCGCCCGGATGGGGCCCGACATCAAACCATCTCCCTTTGGGGCTCGGCGGCCACCCGGACGCGCGGGTCGCGGGCCAGCCAGAGCGATACGATCAGTGTTCCGGCGGTGTTCCGCTCGGGGGCGAGGCCCTTGGGCTCCAGGGAGGTGTGCTTGACCGGCTCCAGGCCGGCCTGCACCATCCAGCCCTCCACGGTCTCGGCGGAAAAGCCGAGGCGGCGGTGGGCATGGGCCTCACGCAGAAATTCCAGATCATGGGGGGCGAAATCCACCACCAGCAGCCGCCCGCCCGGTCGCAGCACGCGGGCCGCCTCGCGCACGGCGCGGGCGCCGTCATCCAGGAAGTGCAGCACCTGATGGATGATGACCACGTCGAAGCTGTCGCGCGGCATGGCCAGATTATAGATGTCGCCCTGGCGCACCGAGCAGTTGCGCAGGCCCGCCCGCTCCAGATTGGCCCGGGCCACCGCCAGCATGTCCGGCGACAGATCGAGGCCAAGGCCGCGGGTGATCTCGCCGCCGAACAATTCCAGCATGCTGCCGGTACCGGTGCCGAGATCCAAAAGCGCATCGATGCGCGCCCCGCCCAGGGTGGCGCGCACGGCGGCTTCCACCTCCGCCTCGGGCACATGCAGGCTGCGGATGCGGTTCCACTGCTCCGCATGGGTGCGGAAATAGCTCTGCGCGGCGGCGGCGCGGGCGGCGCGCACATCGGCGAGGCGCTCACGATCGCGGGCCAGCACCGGGTCATTGGGGTCCATCAGCGCTAGCAGACGCAGCGCCAGGACGCCGTTCGCCCCTTCGGTGGCGCGGCGGTAGAAGACCCAGCTGGCCTCCCGATGCCGCTCTACCAGTCCGGCCTCGGCTAGCAGCTTGAGATGGCGAGAAATGCGCGGCTGCGACTGGCCCATGATCTCCGTCAGGTCGGATACGGTAAGGTCGGCCTCCCCTAGAACCGCGAGGAGCCGCAGGCGCGTGTCCTCGCCGGCCGCTTTGAGGCCCTCCAGGAGAGTCGCAAACGGCAGATGCGGATCGAAAGCAGCGGGCAAACCAAAGGACATAAAGATATCTTTATATTCAAATCAGGGGCAGTGCAAGAGTGAGGCTGGAATGAGGCTTGTGCCATTCTTCACGATCCCTTGTCGGGGGCATCGCAACGATTGCGCACCCCGACGCGCGGGGTTACAGACCAATAACCGGAACAAATCTCGGCATTGAGTCCTTGAAGACATAGCCTGCGTCAATTGGATCCAAACTGGGACAAAGATTCAGGTTTCGCGTTTCCAATTTCGTCACGTTTCAGGGTTAACACGGGTTCCATGACGCTGCGCAACACCCTTCTCCTCACCCTTGGGGCTTCGCTTCTGGCCGTGACGGCCCACGCGCAAACGCTCCCGGGTCGCTACTCCGTTCCTGTCTCGGACGATGATGAGACGGGTGCGATTTCCGCGGAGGCTCCCCCCGCCGATATCACGCACACCCCGAACGGGCCCGTGCCTGGCTACAACGATCCCTATGGTCGCACGCCCTCGCGTGACTATGTGGAACGCGCCCCCATTTCCGCGCCCACCGGCGCGCCGCAGGCGCCCAATTATGGAGCCCCGCAGCAGCCGCAGCAGGGCTATGCCCAGCCGGCCCAGGCGCAGGCGCCCGGATCGCAGCCCATGTCCATCACGCCGCAGCCCGGCTATGCCACGGCTCCGCAGCAGCAGCCCGGTTATGCCGCCGCGCCGTCGCAGGGCGGCTATGGCCAGCCCCAGCCGGGCCAGCAGCAGATCTATATCCAGGGTCCCAACGGCGCCCCCGTGGCCGCCGTGGCGCCGCAGCAGAACGGCGCGCCGGTCTATGCGCCGCGCGGAGGCTATATGCCGCCGCAGACCTATGAGCAGCAGCAGGCCATGCGCGCGCAGCAGGTGCCGAACCCGTCCGCGGGTTACGTTCAGCCGGCGGCCGTTCAGCCCGGCGGCGTCTACAGTTCCAACGCCCCGGTGGTGCCCGGCACCGCCCAGGCGCCGTCCGGTCCGCGCATCGAAGACGTGGATCCCAGCGAGCCGGTGCCGGATCGTTTCCGCCGCCAGACCGTGGACTATGTGAGCAACCAGCCGGCCGGCACCATCGTGGTGGATACGGGCAACACCTACCTGTATCTGATCCAGGGTGGCGGCAAGGCGATCCGCTACGGCATCGGCGTGGGCCGCGACGGCTTCACCTGGGCCGGCACGGAAAAGATCACCCGCAAGGCGGAATGGGCCGATTGGCGCCCGCCGACGGAAATGATCCAGCGCCAGCCCTATCTGCCGCGCTTCATGGCCGGTGGCCCCGGCAATCCGCTGGGCGCCCGCACCCTCTATCTGGGCGGCACCGTCTACCGCATCCACGGCACCAACGAGCCGCAGACCATCGGCAAGTTCGTGTCCTCGGGCTGCTTCCGTCTGCTGAACGCCGACATCGAAGACCTGTTTGACCGTGTCAACGTGGGCACCCGGGTCGTGATCCTGCCCAAGAGCGGCGGCGCCCAGGCCAACGCCCAGCGCTGATCGTCCCAAACACGCGAAACGCAAAAGGGCGCGCCCGTCGGGTGCGCCCTTTTTCTTTGCGGGTCACGCGAACGGTGATAGGCGAGCGGCGGAGGTGCACCCATGACTGTGACCGTGCGGGATCCCACCGCGGCTGATGAGGCCGCGTGGCGCAAATTATGGGCCGGCTACAACGACTTCTATCGGGCCGACGTGCCCGAGGTGGTCACGGCCTACACCTGGAAGCGCGCCCTGGACCCGGCCTCGCCGGTGTTCGCCCTCCTGGCGGAACAGGACGGGGCGCTGGTGGGCATGGCGCTGTGCGTGCATCACGAAGGCACCTGGAGCCTCACCGGCGTATGCTATCTGGAAGACCTGTTCGTGGACCCGTCCGCGCGCGGCGCCGGGGTCGGGCGGGCCCTGATGGAGCATCTGGTGGCCCTGTGCCGGGCGCGGGGCTGGTCGGATCTCTACTGGCACACCCGCGACAGCAACACCGCCGCCCGCCAGCTCTACGACACCTATGTGGCCGCCGATGACCATGTGCGCTACCGCATGGAGCTGGACCGCCCCTGAGCGACCGCCGGCCTACACCAGGCTCGCCGCCACATTGACCCCCAGCGCGATCACCGAGGCATTGAACACATAGGCCACCAATTGGTGTCCGAGAACCGTGCGCCGCAGCCGCCGGGAGTTCACGCTCACATCGGCGGTCTGCGCGGACGTGCCGATGGTGAAGGAAAAATAGAAGAAGTCCCAGAAATCGGGGTCCTCATCGCCGGGAAAGCCCAGCATGGGATGGGTATCGGCGGAAACGCTATAATATTCCCTTGCGTAATGCATCGCATAGATGCCGTGCATGAAGGTCCAGGATAGGGTCAAGGTGCCAATGGCCAGCAGCAGATGCGGCAGCGCATATGGCCCGGCGCCGGACACGCTGCCGGCTTCCTGAACCACGGCCGCCACGCTGAACAGGCTGGCCAGCAGGGCGCCGATCAAGATGACCAGGGCGCCCTCATCCTCCTCCGCCGCACGCCGCCGCACGCGCTCGGCGGTACCGCCCATCACCACCTTCATCACCAGCACCAGCCAGACGGCGATGCCGATATCCCAGGCCACCAGGAACCGGGTGTGGAAGGCCAGCTCCGGCGACACCGCAAAGGTCACCAGCGCCACCAGGATGCCGACAAACAGCCGCAGGTGCAGCCGCAGCATCCGCCGCCACACCGACCGCTCGATCTCCGTCTCGTCCGTCGGCGCGCCGTCGCTCGGCCCGGCGCCCGACCGACGGCGCCGGAAGCGCGGCGGCTTGAAGGTGGAGCCTGTGGCGCGGACGGTTCTGAACTTCGGCCGCCCCTGCTCCGAGGCGGCCGCGGTTGACGCCGTGGCGTGCGCTCGGCGCGCCGGCGGATCGGCGGGATCACCAACGGCGTTCGGCGCGGGAGCGACAGGCGGCAGGGCGTCAGGCATCAGGGCCCCATACGGGAGAGGACGAAGGTTCGAACCGAGCGGGTGACGGGCTGGCCCACTCTGGACGGACCAGCGCCGGAGGCGCACAATATTGGCGCAAGATCACACTTTCGTGGATGGCTGCGGGCGCGATTCGCCTCGATCCGGGACCGCAACCGCCACATATGTCGACGCCAGACCTGCGCCTCCCGGCGCCTTTCCGTACGCTCATCTGTCGCCATTCTCCCTCTTAGCATCGCGCGCCCAACTCGCATATGATGCCCCTTGCCCGCTTCGGAGCTTGTGTCCCATGCCCACGACATTGCCCAATCCCACCGCCGACATCACGGCGCGCTTGGCTGCCCTGCGCGCGAGCTGGGGCTGGTTCGTGGCCCTGGGCGTGGCCTTCGTGATCCTCGGCTTCGTCGCGCTGGCCCATCTGGTGGCCAGTTCCTACGCCACCGCGCTCTATGTGGGCGCCCTCATCCTGGTGGGCGGCATCGTGCAGGTGGTGCATGCCTTCCGGGTGAAGGACTGGAGCCGGTTCTCCTTCTGGCTGCTGTGCGGCGTGCTCTATGTCATCTCCGGCGCGCTGATCATCACCCAGCCGCTGCTGGCCGCCGGCGTCATCACCCTGGTGCTCGGCATCTCGTTCGTCATCAACGGCGTGTTCCGCATCGCCGCCGGCCTCGGCTCGCGCGGGCATGAGGGCTGGGGATGGATTGTCTTCTCCGGCGCCTCCACTTTGGTGCTGGGCATCATCATCGTCGCCGGCTGGCCGTTGAACGGACTGATGATCCTGGGCCTGCTGCTGGGCATCGATCTGGTCATCAACGGCGTGGCCACCGTGCTGTTCGGCCTCGCCCTGCGTGGCAAGGGCGCGTGACCCCATGCCGGAGGCCAGGCGGGCACGCGGTGACGGCGGACGCACCGGAACCGTGGTCCGGCTGCCGGTGCGGACCCGGCCCATGCCCGCGTCGCCCCGCGACCTGAGGCTCGATTTCTTCCGCGGCCTGGCCCTCTGGCTGATCTATCTCGATCACGTCCCCAGCAATGTACTGAACGTCTTCACGCTGCGGAATTTCGGATTCAGCGACGCGGCTGAGATCTTCGTCTTCATCTCCGGCTATACCGCCGCCCTGGTCTATGGCCGGGTGATGCGCGAGCGCGGCGTGGTGATCGCCACCGCGCGCATGCTGAAGCGGGCGTGGCAGCTCTATGTGGCGTTCGTGTTCCTGTTCGTGGTCTATCTGGCGCAGATCGCCTATGTGGCGCAGCGGTTCAAGAACCCGCTCTATGCGGAGGAAATGAACATCCTGCGCTTCCTGGACGAGCCGGACGTCACCCTGATCCAGGCGCTGCTGCTGCGCTTCAAGCCGGCCAATACCGACATCCTGCCGCTCTATATCGTGCTGATGCTGGCCCTGCCGGTGGTGATCTGGGGGCTGCTGCGCCGCCCCAACCTCACCTTGGGCCTGTCGCTGGCGGTCTATGCGGGCGCGCTGGCGCTGGGCCTGAACTTCCCCGGCTGGCCGGCGGACCATGTGTGGCTGTTCAATCCGCTGGCGTGGCAATTGCTGTTCGTGTTCGGCTCCTGGTGCGCCTTGGGCGGCTCGGAGCATCTCCAGCCGGTGGTCCGCTCGCGGGTCGCAGTGGCCGCGGCGGGGGTCTTCCTGCTGGGCTCAGCGCTGGTGGTGCTGAGTTGGACCGTGCCCGCCCTCGACGGCCTGGTGCCGGACGCGGTGGCGGAGCTCATCTATCCCATCTCCAAGACCGACCTGGCGCTGCTGCGCTTCGTCCACTTCCTGGCCCTGGCGCTGGTGGTGAGCCATTTCGTGCCGCAGGACTGGAAGGCGCTGCGCTCGCCCTGGGCCAAGCCGCTGCTGCTGTGCGGCCAGCATTCGCTGGAGGTGTTCTGCTTCGGGGTGTTCCTGTCCTTCGGCGCGCATCTGGTGCTGGTGGAAGTCTCCGCCCGGCTGCTGGCCCATATTGGCGTCAGCGTGGCCGGGATCGTGTTGATGGTTGCACTGGCGGCGCTGATGTCGTGGTATCAGGAGAATGAAAAGCGGCGCGGACCGGACCGGACCGCTGGGGGCGTGGCATGATCCTGAGGATCTCGCCGATTATGATGGCCATGGCGGCGCTGCTGGCGCTCGGCGGGAGCGCGCGCGCGCAATCCGCCGCGCCCGCCGCCTCCCCGGCCGTGCGGGCACAGCCGAACTGCCAGGCCCCCGAGCACTATCTGACCCCCAAGGTGCCGCTGCGCCGCGCCGCGGAAGCGCTGCGGGCCACCAAGTCTTTGCGGGTGCTGGTGTTCTCCTCGGTGCGCAACCCCGCCATCTCCGAGAGCGTGGAGGCCAAGCGCTATCCCGCCAGCCTCAATCAGGCCCTGGTGGCGCGCTATCCGGGCCGCACCATCAGCGTCACCACCCACAACGAGCCCCAGACCCCCATTGGCGAGAGCCTGAAGGCGCTCAAGGCCACGCTGGTGGACAAGAGCTTCGACGTGGTGATCTGGCAACTGGGCTCCACCGACGTGCTGCGCGGCACCGACATGGCCCTGTTCGGCGCCAAACTCACCAGCGGCATCGGCGAGATCCGCGCCCGCAACGCCGATGCGGTGATCATGACCATGCAATACAGCCCGCGCACGGACTTCATGTTCGATGCCGGGCCTTATATTCAATATCTGCGCTGGGTAGCGAAGGCCGAAGGGTCGGCGCTGTTCAACCGCTATGACGTGATGCGCTACTGGGTGGAAGACGGCAGTTTCGACCTGTCGGAACTCCAGCCCGGCGCCAGCATCTTCGAGGATGTTCATCGTTGCGTGGGTCAATTGCTCGCGCGCTTCATCGCCAACGGCATCGCCGCGCCGGAGAGCCAATGACCCGTCTGCGTTCCTTCCCTCTGGGCCCCGTTGGCGCCCTCGCCGTGTCGCTCGTGCTCCTGGCTTCGCCCGCCACCGCCCAGACCGCGCCGGTCTGCTCCACCGTGACCAGCCAACCGGCGCTGCGCCTGCCCCAGGCGGCGGCGACCCTGGCCAAGACCGGCAAGCTCACCATCGTGGCGCTGGGCTCCTCCTCCACCGCCGGCGTTGGCGCATCCTCCCCCACCAAGACCTATCCCGCCCGCCTGCAGCAGGAACTGGCGGCCCGCTTTCCCGGCGCCACCATCACCGTGGTGAATCGCGGCGGCAATGGCGAGGACGCCCCCGAGAATCTGCGCCGCATGGATGCGGACGTGGGCGCGCTACAGCCGGATGTGGTGTTGTGGCAGGTGGGCACCAATGCCTTGCTGCGGCAGTTCGGCGTGTCCGGCTCGGACGTCCCCATGCGCAACGGCATCGAGAAGATTCGCAGCTATGGCGCCGAAGTGGTGCTGATCGATCCGCAATATGCGCCCTGGGTGATCGTCGATCCCGATGCCAAGCCCATGGTGCAGTTGATTGACACCGTCGGCCGCGAGCAGAATGTGCCGGTGTTCCACCGCTTCGCGATGATGCAGCTCTGGCATGACCGGGACAAGATCAGCTTCCCGCAGATGAGCTTCATCGACGGCCTGCACGGCAATGACTTCGCCTATGACTGCCTCGCCCGTTCCCTCGGCTACAGCCTCGCGGCCGGCCTGAAGGCGCCGGCGGGACAGCCGGCCATCGCCTCCTCGGGCGCACCGCCCGCCCGCTGACCCCGCGCCCCGGACCGACCGGGACCAGGGTCTGCCACCAGAAGCAGCATCACCGCCCGGACCAATGGTCCAGGCGGGTGGGCACCTGTCTCGTCACACGATCAGGTCGTGCTTTTCCGTCACCGTGGCATCGGGCCCGAGGCGGTAGACGATGGGCGCGCCGGTGGCCAGTTCGCGCTTCATGATGCCGGCCGGGCTGAGCTTCTCAAGCACCATCACCAGCGCCCGCAGCGAATTGCCATGGGCCGCCACCAGGGTGCGCTCGCCGCGCAGCACGCCGGGCAGGATCTCCTGCACATAATAAGGCAGCGTGCGAGCCACCGTGTCGCGCAGGCTCTCGCCGCCGGGGGGCGGCACGTCATAGGACCGGCGCCAGCTGTGCACCTGCTCCTCGCCGAACTTGGCGCGGGCATCGTCCTTGTTGAGGCCGGAGAGATCGCCATAGTCGCGCTCGTTCAGCGCCTGGTCGGCGATGGTCTTCAGGTCGGCAAGCCCCATCTCGCCCAGCACCAGCTGGCAGGTGCGCTGGGCGCGGGTCAGCAGCGAGGTATAAGCGATGTCGAAGGACAGGCCCTCGGCCGCCAGCAGCGCGCCGGCGCGGCTGGCCTCGGCCACCCCCTTCTCGGTCAGGCCCGGATCGCGCCAGCCGGTGAAGAGGTTCTTGAGGTTCCACTCGCTCTGCCCATGACGGACGAGGACGAGAAGGCGATCCATGGGCATGATCCTTGGGTGACGGGGAGGCCTCGAAACGACCCCGACCCCGCCCGGATGCGCCGCAAGGCGCCCCAGGCCGGCCAAGATCCTTCCGCGCACCGAACCGGAGACGTACCGCGCGCCGGACAGATCATCCGGCCCGCTTCGTCTCTCTGCTGCCCGACGCGAACCTCCCCTCGGACAGAAAGCCGGCGAGAGATATCACGAGCACCGGCGCAGTTTCAAAGGCCTTCACAGGCGCGAGACGGCGACACCGGCAGTCCCACACCCCGCCGACGGGGCGTGAATACCTCTCTGACACCGCCAAGGCGGCAGACATAAGGCAAGGCGCAAACCCGCAGCGATGGCGGGCGCGCCAGCGGGCCTAATCGGCCAGATCGAGCACATCCACCATGGAATAGAGTCCGGGCTCCCGGCCCTTGGTCCATTTGGCCGCCGCCAGCGCCCCATTGGCGAACAGGCCCCGGTCCTCGGCCTTGTGCACCAGTTCGAGGCGCTCGGAGGGACCGGCGAAGATCACCGCGTGTTCGCCCACCACGGAGCCGCCGCGCAAGCTGGCAAAACCGATGTCGCCCGGCCGGCGGGCCCCGGTAATGCCGTCGCGCCCCCGCGCCGCACAGTCCTCGAGATTGACCCCGCGACCTTCCGCCGCCGCCTCGCCCAGCATCAGCGCGGTGCCCGATGGGGCATCCACCTTGCGCGAATGGTGCATTTCCATGATCTCGATGTCGAAGGCAATGCCCAGCGTCGCCGCCGCGCGCCGGGTCAGGGCCGCCAGCACATTGACGCCGAGGCTCATATTGCCGGACTTGACCACCGGCGTCCGCCGCGCGGCTGCCTCGATGGCGGCGGTCTCGGCGGTGGAAAAACCCGTGGTGCCGATGACCAGGGCGATGCCGGCTTCGGCCAGACGCTCCGCCAGACGCACGGACGCGGCCGGGGTGGAGAAGTCGATCACCACATCGGCGCCGTTCAAGGTCGCGGCGGCATCGCTCTCCACGGTAATGCCGGTGGGCTTGAGCCCCGCCAGCACGCCCGCATCCTCACCCAGATGGCTACTGGCGGGATGCTCCAGGGCACCGACCAGGACGAATCCGGCGCCGCGGTTCACCGCCCGCACCAATTCCTGGCCCATGCGGCCCCCAGCTCCGTTGATCACCACCCGCAGATCGGACACGTCTTATTCTCCTTAACCGGAAGCGGGAGTGCCGGGGCCACCGCTGCAGCCACCGGCACGGGGTCATGCACCGCGGGATGCGGCGTCGGTGATTCGCGCCATCCGGCACGCCGTGCGGGTCAGCCGGGCTGAGGCCCGTCATAGCCGGGGATCACCAGCAGATCCGCCTCGGCCACCTCCTGGCGGATCGCCAGGGCGCGCTGGTAGATCTCCGAGCGATAGCACGCCACTGCCGCCTCCAGGCTCGGAAAGCGCGTCACCACGTTGCGGCCCCGCGCAGTGCCCTCGACGATCTCGATCCGCCCGCCCCGTGCCAGGGAGGTGCCGTTGAACGCCGCCGTGGCCTCGGTGGCCAGCGCCGCATAGGCCTTATAACGCTCGGGGTCGCGCACGGACACCCGCACCACCCAATAGCCGGGCACCACATCCACGGGCGCAGCAGGCGCCGGCACCGGACCGCCTTCCAGCACGATGAGATCGGCCGTGGAATACGGCCGGCGCAAGTCGATGGCCGCCTGGTAGGCGGGGTCGCGATATGCGGCCAGCGCCGCCGCAAAGCTCGGGAATTCCACAACCACATTGCGGGTGCGGGCGCGGCCTTCCATCAAAGTGAACGGGCCACCGCGGACCAGGAAGCGCCCGCCATGAGCGCCGATCACCGGACCGTTGGCGCGGGTGTAGGGGCCATAGCCCACATCATCCACCACATCCACGGCGGCGACCCAATAGCCCTTGGGCGTGACTTCCGTTGCTGCGTCCTGACCCATCCACGCCTCCCCGTGCCCCGCCGCCGTTGATCCGGCGGATCGGGTCCTCAGCTGTTCAATTCGGCCAGGATGGCCCGCGCCGCCGCCACCGGATCGGCCGCCTCCGTGATCGGACGCCCGACCACGATGCGATTCGCACCGGCCTGCAAGGCCGCGCGGGGCGTGGCGATGCGCTTCTGGTCGCCCACATCGGCGCCGGCGGGCCGCACGCCGGGGGTGATGACCAGGAAATCCGAACCCACGGCGCCGCGCACCATGGCCGCATCGGTGGGGGCGCAGATCACCCCCGCCACCCCGGCATCGCGGGCCTGGATCGCCCGCATGCGCACGGTCTCCGTCACGCCATGGGCATAGCCGGCAGCGGCGAGATCGGCATCGTCATAGGAGGTCAGCACGGTGACGCCGAGCACGCCGAGCTGGCTGCCCGCCGCGCCCCGCGCCGCCGCGGCCAACGTCTGGGGATAGGCATGGACAGTCAGCAGAGAGACGCCCCGCACGGCGGCGGCGGCGGTGGCCTTCTCCACCGTGTGGCCGATGTCGTGCATCTTGAGATCGAGAAACACCTTCTTGCCGGCGCCGATCAGATCGTCCGCCAGATCCAGGCCCCCGGCCACGGTCAGCTCAAGGCCGATCTTGTAGAAGCTCACCGCATCGCCCAATTGCCACACCAGGGCTTCCGCAGCGCCCACGGTGGGGAAATCCAAAGCGACGATCAGGCGGTCTCGGACGTCGGGGGGCGTATCGGTCACGGTGCGGGAGCCTCTTCCAGGGGGCGCCATCGATCGGGCGCCGCAGTCGCAGTCTGGCGGAACCAGCAGCCGCCGCCCACCGGGGGCTGATCGTACGCGCGGGAAATGGGCGTGCCGGCCACTCGGCACAGCAGCAATGTGCCGACGCCGCCATGACCGATGAAGAGTGTGGGCGTTTGCGGCGCTTCGGACAAGGCCAGCAGCACCCCGGCGCAGATGCGCTCCTGGGCATCAATGGCCCGCTCCCAGCCGCGCACGCTCTCACTTGGGCGGGCGAAGAAGGCGTCGGCCACCGCCTGGAACTCCGCCTCGCGCAGATAGCCGGTGGCGGAGCGGTCATTCTCGTGGAGATCCTCGCGCACCTCCACCGGCAGCCCGAGCACGTCGCCCAGGATGGCGGCGGTCTCCGTGGCCTTGGTCTCGGTGGAGGACACCAGCCGGCCATAGGCCATCAGCGCCGGCTCGCGGGCGAACGCCTCAGCGCGGGCGCGGCCCTGCGCGGACAGGCCCCATTGTGGCACCGGCACGTTCGGGTCCACCTGGACCTGCGGATGGCTGAGATAGAGGAAGGGGGTCATGAAACCTCAAGGCTCATGAAACGGCGGACACCGCGGCAGCGACCCTCAGGCCTGCAGTGCGGCAGGGGCGCCGATGTCCGGCACCCCGCCGTTTCAGGCGGAGAGGTTCAGGCGGACGGACGCCGATAGGCCCACACCCGGGCCGGCGGCAGGTTCCACCACACCCGCGGCGAGACTTCGCCATGGATCTCGCCGGGCTTCAGCGGGATCGGCGAGACCACCGCATAGGTGAACTGCACGAACGGCGCGCCCGGACGGGAGAGGTCGAAGGCCTCATTCACCATGCGGTCGCGTTCCTGCGGCGGCTTGGTGAACAAAGGCAGCGAGGAGATGGTCCCCACCGCCGGCGCCGGCAGGCGATCATGCAAGGTGTCGTACATGGCATAGGCATCGCCATGGATGACCGTGACGCCCGGATAGCGCTTGCGCAGCAGGGCGCAGAACTCGCGATTGTATTCGATCAGATACAGCCGCTCGGGGGCAAATCCGCGCGCCAGCAGCGCGCGGGTCACCGGGCCGGTGCCCGGCCCCAGTTCGATCACCGGCCCATCCTGCCGGGGATCCAGATAGCTTGCCATCATCTTGGCCAGCGCCCGTCCGGACGGCGATACCGCGCCGGTCTTTAGCGGGCTCTGGAACCAGGATTGCAGAAAGCGCATCTCGTCGTTGAGACGGGGCTTTTCGGTCACACCGCGACGATGCGGGGAATGGAGCATGCGTTCGGCTCCGCGCCAGGGGCAGTCTTCAAGATAAACTGGCGATTAGACGGGAAAGGACATCGGGTCAAGGCATCGTAGCGTCAGCCACGAATGGTGCATTGACCCGGACGACGTCACTCCGCGAGGAAAGCGGCCAATTCCGAGCGGAACTCCGGAGCGATATCAGGACGCGACAAAGCGTAGGCGACATTCGCCATCAGGAAGCCGATCTTCGAACCGCAGTCATAGACCGTGCCGTCGAACTCCACGGAGAAGAAGCGCTCGCGCTCCATGAGCTTGAGCATCGAATCGGTCAGCTGGATCTCGTTACCAGCGCCCTGCTCCTGCTTGGCCAGCAGATCGAAGATGGTGGGCTGCAGAATATAGCGCCCCGAGATGGCCAGATTGGTCGGCGCGGTGCCCAGCGCCGGCTTCTCCACCATCTGGGTGATCTCATTGGCGCCGGCGCCCACCTGCTTGCCGGTGCCCACGATGCCGTACTGATTGGTCTGGTCGTCCGGCACCTCATAGACCGACACCACGTTGCCGCCGGTGCGGTTGAAGGATTCCACCATGGAGGTGAGGCAGCCCTTGCCGTTGCCATTGGGCAGATGGAGCATGTCCGGCAGCAGCAGCGCGAACGGCTCGTCGCCGATCAAATCGCGGGCGCACCACACCGCATGGCCGAGGCCCAGCGGCAGCTGCTGGCGGGTGAAAGAGGTGGTGCCGGCCTTCGGCGTGTCCCGGTCGAGCTGCGCCAGTTCCTTGGTCTTGCCGCGATCGGCCAGGGTCTTCTCCAGCTCGAACTGGCGGTCGAAATGGTCCTCGATCACCGCCTTGTTGCGGCCGGTGACGAACACGATGTGCTCGATGCCGGCGGCCAGCGCCTCGTCGACCACATGCTGCACCACCGGGCGGTCCACGACGGTCAGCATTTCCTTGGGCACCGCCTTGGTGGCGGGCAGGAAGCGCGTGCCGAGGCCGGCGACCGGCAGGATGGCTTTACGGAGCGGCTTGGGCATGGATCGAACACCGTTCGTTGCGGATCATTGCGGAGGCGTAAGAGAGGCGCTTCCTAACACAGGTCGGAGACATCTCGCAAAGCAACTGCAAACCGTGAAAATAGTTGCAAAATATATTGGTTTCACTGCGGCAAGACTTTGTCGCGCCGTGGATTGACGCGCCTCGCGCGCTGCCGCAGTTTCGTCGCCCGAAGCTGAGGAGAGAGCGCATGACGGTGCTGGTCACGGGCGGGGCGGGCTATATCGGCAGCCACATGGTTCTGGCCCTCATCGATGCGGGCGAGCCGGTGGTGGTGCTGGATAATCTCTCCACCGGCTTCCGCTGGGCGGTGCATCCCGACGCCACTTTCGTGGAGGGCGATGTCTCCGACAGCGCCCTGGTCGCCCAGGTGATCGCGGACCATGACATCACCGCCGTGGTGCATTTCGCCGCACGTATCGTGGTGCCGGAATCGGTGGCCGATCCTCTGGGCTATTATTACGCCAATACGGTGAAGACCCGCGCGCTGCTGGAGGCGGTGGTCGCCGCTGGCGTCCCGCACCTGATCTTCTCCTCCACCGCCGCGGTCTACGGCATGGTGGGCAATGACCCGGTGGCCGAGGACGCGTTACTCTCTCCCATCTCGCCTTATGGCCGCTCCAAGCTGATGAGCGAGTGGATGCTGGAAGACACTGCGTTTGCCTTCCCGCTGCGCTATGTGGCGCTGCGCTATTTCAATGTGGCCGGGGCCGATCCCGCCGGACGCACCGGCCAGTCCACCGCCGGCGCCACCCATTTGATCAAGGTCGCCTGCGAGACCGCGCTCGGCAAGCGCCCCGGCATGGCGGTGTTCGGCACCGATTACGAGACCCCGGATGGCACCTGCCTGCGGGACTATATCCACGTCTCCGATCTGGTGGCCGCGCATCTGGATGCGTTGACCTATCTGCGCCAGGGCGGCTCCAGCGCGGTGCTGAACTGCGGCTATGGCCGGGGCTATTCGGTGCTGGAGGTGATCGACACCGTGAAGTCCGTTTCGGGCGTCGACTTCAAGGTGACCTATTCGCCGCGCCGGCCCGGGGATCCCGCGGCCGTCGTGGCCAAGGCCGACAAGATCCGCGCCACCGTGGGCTGGGAGCCGCGGCTGGATGATCTGGCCACCATCGTGCGTCATGCGCTGACCTGGGAACAGAGCCTGGATCGGCGTCGCAACACCTGACGCGCCCACAAACTTGCCCTACGTTAACCGTGGCGCAACCATATTGATTGCCCATTACCCCTCAGGACATCTCGGTCGCGGCGTGCGGCGGCGAAGAGGGCGGAGCGATGGCGGTGACGAAGAGCGGGACGACCACGGGCATTGAGGCGAACGCCGGCAGCGCGCGCGCAGGATGGGCGGCGGCACTGGCGCTGACGGCATCGGTGTTCAGCATCGTCCCCGCGGCGGCCCAGGCCCAGGAAACCGGCTCGATCTTCTCCGGCTTCCAGGCCCCGCAGGCGCCCGCGCCGCAGCGCGCCGGCCATCCCATGATGCAGCCGGAGGTGATCGCCCAGGCGGAAGCAAACTTCCCCAACTGCATCGCCGCCATGGCGCCGCTGGCCCAGGCCAAGGGCGTATCCCCGCAGAATTATGCCCAGATCGTCGGCGGGCTGACGCCCGACATGAAGATCATGGACTATCTCGACAGCCAGCCGGAATTCTCCAAGCCGCTGGGCGAATATGTGAACATGCTGGTGAGCGATCGCCGCGTCACCAAGGGCAAGGAGATCCTGGCCAAGTACAAGCCCATCTTCGACAAGGTGGAAAAGGCCTATGGCGTCGATCGCTACGTGATCGCGGCCATCTGGGGCATCGAGAGCGACTATGGCAATCCCAACGGCATGGGCTCGCGCTCGGTGCTGCGCTCGACCGCGACCCTGGCCTGCATCGGCCGCCGCCAGGACTATTTCCGCGACGAATTCGTCGCCACGGTGCAGATCCTCAACCGGGGCGATGTCCCTGCAGACCATCTGAAGGGGTCATGGGCCGGCGCGTTCGGACCCACCCAGTTCATGCCCACCAGCTTCCAGCGCTTCGCCGTGGATTTCGACGGCGACGGCAAGCGCAACGTGGTGGACTCGATCCCCGACGTGATCGCCTCCACCGCCAACAACCTCAAGCTGGACGGCTGGTCGTTCGGCAAGACCTGGGGGTATGAGGTCGTCCTGCCGCCGGGCTTCGACTACCGTTACGTGGATCGCACCAAGCGCTACACCGTCGCCCAATGGGCCTCGCTGGGCATCCGCCGTCCCGGCGGCGCCGGCTTCCCGCGCCCGACCGATACCGGCTTCCTGCTGCTGCCCACCGGCGCCAAAGGACCAGCTTTCCTGGTGCTGCCGAACTTCAGCGCGATCCTGAAATACAACCCAGCAGATGCCTATGCGCTAGCCATCGGCCATCTGTCGGACCGGCTGCGCGGCGGCAGCCCGTTCGTGGCCTCATGGCCCGCGGACGAGCGCGCCCTGTCCCGGGCGGAGCGCGTCGAGATCCAGACGCGCCTGGCGCAGCTCGGGTATGACGTCGGCAATCCCGACGGCATCCTGGGCCAGAAGACCCGGGTGGCGGTGCAGGACTTCCAGGTCCGCGCCGGCCTGGTGCCCGATGGCTATCCCGGCGTGGTGGTGCTGCAGCGCCTGCGGCAGTAGCCGGCGCCAATACCGGCTGCGGCATCAATTGTCCCGCGATACCGGCAGGCGCACGCATAGGCAGGCGCCGCCGCCGGGGCGGTCAGCGATCGCTACACTGCCACCAAGACCCTCGACGATCTGCTGCACGATGGTCAGGCCAAGGCCGGCGCCGCCGGTGTCCCGGCTCCGCGAGGCCTCCAGGCGATAGAAGGGCTCGAACACCCGCACCCGCTCCCCGTGCGGGATGCCGGGGCCGCGATCCTCGACCATCAGTTCGACGGAGTCGCCCAGCGTGATCACGCTGACATCGGCGCCGTCGCCATAAGCGATGGCGTTGCCGATGAGGTTCGCCGCAATCCGCTTCAGCCCAGCCACCGAGCCGCGCACGGGGCTGGGACTTTGCATCACCCCCATCCGCACCGGCGCGCCCTGTGCCGCACGCGCCGTGCATTCGGCGGCCACCACCGCCGCCAGATCCGCGGGCGCCCCGTCCTGTATCCCGAATGCACCCCGAGCCACCGACAGCGCGTCGTCCAGCAACCCCTGCATCTCCTCCAGATCCGCCTGGGCGCGGCTCACCTGCGGCCCCTCCGGCAGCAGTTCCAGCCGGAGCCGCAAGCGGGTGACATAGGTGCGCAAGTCGTGGCTGATGGCGCCGAGCACCAGGCTGCGCCCGCGCACCAGTTCGACGATCCGCCGTTGCATGGCATCGAATGCGCTCACCAAGCGGCGCACGTCCGGTGCGCCGCGGACGTTCACCTCCTGGACGTCCAGGCTATGGCCGAACCGATCAAGCGCCGCCGAGAGATCGGACAGCGGGCGGGTTTCCCGGCGCACCGCGATCACGGCCACCAGGGCCACCCCAACCCCCAGCAAGCCGGCCACCAGCCCGACCGGAATCCCGAACAGGCGCGCGGTGAGGTCTCCGGTGGCCTCTACCTCCAGATACCTGCCATCCGCGAGACCCACCACCACATTGAGGTGCGCCCCCCGCCATTGCGCCAGAAGGGGGAGCAGCTTCGCCCCAAACTGGGCCCGCGCGTCGATGCTGGCGGAGATGTAGCGCTCCGGGGGCGCCTTGATCTGGGCGCGAAGACGCCGCTCGATCACCGGCAGCGCATCGTTCAGAGGCGGGAGCGCGCTCGGGCGTGTGCCGATCCGAGCCAGAAAGCCCGGCGCCGTGGTGGCACGTAGCGCCAGTTCGTGCTCATCGGGCGGCAAGAGGTCCAGCACTTGCACCAGCGCGGCAACCTGCCCCATCAGAGGGCCGATGGTGGCGCCGTCCGAGGCGCCCCGGCGATCGGCAAAATAGGCCATCGTCATCATGATCTGGGCCAGCACCAGGCCACCAGCCACGATCAGTGCCAGACGTGCCGCAAGACCAAGACGGGCCATAAGTCAGCGCACCGGAGTAACGGGGCAGGAGAGCAGGTAGCCACCATTGCGCACCGTCTTGATGAGTTGGGCCGCATCCGGCGCCACCGCCACGAGCTTGCGGCGAAGGCGGCTGACCGAGACATCGATGGTGCGGTCGAACGGATCGGCGGTGCGCCCGCGGGTCCAGTCCAGCAACTGGTCGCGGGACAGCACGCGGCGGGGCCGCTCCAGGAAGCAGGCCAGCAGATCGAATTCCGCCGAGGTCAGATCCACTTCGGCGCCATCCGCGGTCTGGAGCGTGCGCGCGTCGAGATCCGCCAGCAGGCCGGCGAAACCGACCTGCCGCCGGGGCGCCGGGGCCTCAGTGGCCACCGGCGGCGCCGAGCGGCGCAGCACGGCCCGGATGCGCGCCAGAAGCTCGCGGGGATTGAACGGCTTGGCCAGATAATCGTCCGCCCCAACTTCGAGACCGACAATGCGATCCACATCGTCACCCTTGGCGGTGAGCATCAGGATGGGCAGGTCGCCGCGCGACCGCAGCCGGCGGCAGATGGACAGGCCGTCCTCGCCCGGCAGCATGATGTCCAGCAGCACCAGGTCGGGCTGCACGGTGGCCAGCAGCGCATCCATGGCCTGCCCGTTCGCCGCCACCCGCGGGGCATAGCCTTCACGGGCGAGAAAATCGGCCAGCAAGGAGCGGATCTCGCGGTCATCCTCGACGATCAGGATGATCTTTTCTGAAGCGGGTGCAGCGGAAATGGGGGTCGCGGACATGGCGCCAATCTAGGACGCGGCCTCGCCAAGGCAAACAGAACCGCGCCGGCGTTACAAATCGTTACGAAACCCCGCGCTCCTGACATCCCTGCGCGAACGGGGAGGGGGAAAGTGGCAGCCATGAAACGGGCCGCTGCGGCGCCGCTCGGTGGGAACCTTCCATGACGGCCTTGTTCCGGCCTGGGACGACGCGATCCGGTCGCCCCTCTCGACTGTTCGGTGCGGTCCTTCCGCTGACCGCGGTCTCGCAGACCGCAGCCTCGCCACTCAGCAGCGGCACCGCCACCGGCAACGGCTTCCATTCCTGTTCTGGATCGAGCGCCGGCCCCGACGGGGGCGGCGCCACCCGCAGCGGCTCAGTCGCTCGCGACTGAAGACCGCGCCACCGGGCCGGAGTTCATCGCCCCCGCTCCGGCCCGGTGCATCCCGTCTCGGGGGGCGAGGAGCGTTCATGATGTCCCTGCGTTTCCTGCCGCTGCGCCCGCGCGACCTTGTGCTGCCGGCCGTGGTGATCGCCCCGGTGCTGCTGGCCGCCATTGCGGGACCGGCAACCGCACAAAGCGCGCAGCCCAATTCCCAGATGATGCAAACGATCCAGAAGGCCTGCGGCGCCGATATCCGCACGCTATGCGCGGATGTGCAGCCCGGCGGCGGTCGCATCATGCAATGCATGAAGGCCAAGGAAAGCCAGTTGTCCGGAGGGTGCAAGACCGCGCTGCTCAGTGCCAAGGAGCAGCAGGGCAAATGATGCCGTAGGACACCGCCGCCACCAAGGGAGGGCAGGCAAGACTGAAGGCGTTGTTCGGGCCGCCGGACTGAGCGGCCCGAACAACCGATCTCAGTTCATGCCGCGCTTGGCGGGGTCGCCATAGCCGCCGCCGGTGGGGGTGACCACGATCACCGCCTCGCCCGCCGCCAGCACGGTCTGGGCGCAGCCCTCCATGGGCTCCAAGCGCCCGTCGAGACGGCGCACATAGCCCTCGCCGACGCTCCCCTGTTCGGCTCCGGCCAGGCCGAATGGCCGGATGCGCCGGTGCGAGGACAGGAGCGCACACTCCATGGTCTCCAGGAAGCGGATGCGGCGATAGGTGCCGCCGCCCGCATTCCACTGGCCCTTGCCGCCGGATCCCTCGCGGACGTGGAAGTCCTCCAGCAGAACGGGGAAGCGGGTCTCCAGGATTTCCGGATCGGTGAGGCGGGAGTTGGTCATGTGCACGTGGACGCCGTCGGTGCCGTCGAAGCCGGGGCCGGCGGGGGAGCCGGAGCAGATGGTCTCGTAATATTGGTAGGCATCATTGCCAAAGGTGAGGTTGTTCATGGTGCCCTGGGAGGCCGACATGGCATTCAGCGCCCCGAACAGGCAGTTGGTGACCGCCTGGGAGGTCTCCACATTGCCGGCCACCACCGCCGCCGGGAACTGCGGCGTCAGCATGGAGCCGTCCGGCACCACGATGCGGATCGGCCGCAGGCAGCCTGCATTCATGGGGATCTCGTCCTCCACCATCACCCGGAACACATAGAGCACTGCCGCGCGGGTGACCGGTTCCGGCGCGTTGAAATTGGTCGGCTGCTGCGGCGAGGTGCCGGTGAAGTCCACCGTCGCCTCGCGCTTGGCCTTGTCCACGGTGATCTTCACCTGGATCACCGTGCCCTGGTCCATCTCATAGGTGAAGGAGCTGTCCGACAGCCGGTCGAGCACCCGGCGCACGCTCTCGGCGGCATTGTCCTGCACGTGGCCCATATAGGCCTGCACCACATCCAGGCCGAAGGTGGCGATCATCTTGTTGAGTTCGCGCACGCCCTTCTCATTGGCGGCGATCTGCGCCTTGAGGTCGGCGACATTCTGCACCGGATTGCGGGCGGGATATTTCGCCCCCGTCAGCAGGGCCACCAGTTCGGCCTCGCGGAAATGGCCCTGGTCCACCAGCTTGAAGTTGTCGATATAGACGCCTTCTTCCTCGATATTGGTGGCCAGCGGGCTCATGGAGCCCGGCGCCACGCCGCCCACGTCCGCATGGTGGCCGCGCGAGGCGGCCCAGAACAGCAGTTCGGAGCCGTCGGCATTGAACACCGGCGTCACCACGGTGATGTCGGGAAGATGGGTGCCGCCATTATAGGGGGCGTTGAGCGCGAACACGTCGCCGGGGCGCACGTTGCCGGCATTCTCGCGGATCACCGTCTCCACCGAGCGGTCCATGGAGCCCAGATGCACCGGCATGTGCGGGGCATTGGCCACCAGTTCGCCGGTGCCGGAGAACACCGCGCAGGAGAAGTCGAGCCGCTCCTTGATGTTCACCGAATAGGCGGTGTTCTGCAGCGTCACGCCCATCTGCTCGGCGATGGACATGAACAGATTGTTGAACACCTCAAGCATCACCGGATCGGCCTTGGTGCCGACCGCACCGGCGCGCTGCAGTTCCTCCGTGCGGGCCAGCAACAGGTGATCCTTGGGCGTCACCTGCGCCCGCCAGCCGGGCTCCACCACCACGGTCTGGTTCGGCTCGATGACGATGGCCGGTCCCTGCACCGCCATGCCGGGGTGGAAGTGCGCCCGCAGCACCACGGGGGCCTCATGCCAGGCGCCGCGCGAGAAGAAGCGGACCGTGCGCGTCACCTTGGGATCGGACACATCCAGCGGCAGATCCGGCTCGGCGATGCCGGCGCCGCCGCCGAAGGATTGCACCTCGAGGGCTTCCGCCACCACCGGCTTTTCCGGCGAGACGAAGCCGAACTGGGCGCGGTGCTTGTCCTCGAATTCCGCGATCATGCCGGCGTGGTCGGCCAAGGTGACCGGCAATGCGGTGTCGGTGCCCTCATAGCGCAGGTGCAATTTGGCCTCGTTGCCTACCGCCGCGCCGGTGACGCCCTGCCCTGCCAGCTCCGCCACGGTCTCGTCCGTCAGCGCCGCGCGCAGCGTCTCCACCTGCGCCAGCACCGCCGCATCCAGCAGCGCCCCGACCGCCTTGGTGCGGTGGGCGCGGATGTCGGCGAGGCCCATGCCATAGGCCGACAGCAGGCCCGAGAAGGGGTGGATCAGCACCTGACGCATGCCCAGCGCATCGGCTACCAGGCAGGCATGCTGTCCGCCGGCGCCGCCGAAGCAGTTCAGGGCGTAGCGGGTGACGTCATAGCCGCGCTCCACCGAGATCTTCTTGATGGCATTGGCCATGTTCTCCACCGCAATGGTGACGAAGCCGTCCGCCACCATCTCCGGCGCCCGTCCGTCGCCGATCTCGGCGGCCATGGCCTCGAAGCGTCCGCGCACCGCGTCCGCATCCAGCGCCTCGTTCTGGGCCGGGCCGAAGATCTTCGGGAAGAAATCCGGGATCAGCTTGCCCAGCATCACATTGGCGTCGGTCACCGCCAGCGGCCCGCCGCGGCGATAGCAGGCGGGGCCGGGGTTGGCGCCGGCGCTGTCGGGGCCGACGCGGAAGCGGGCGCCGTCATAATGCAGGATGGAACCGCCGCCCGCCGCCACCGTGTGGATGCGCATCATCGGCGCGCGGATGCGCACGCCGGCCACCTCGGTATCGAACGCCCGCTCCAGCTCGCCGTCGAAATGGCACACGTCCGTGGAGGTGCCGCCCATGTCGAAGCCGATGATGCGGTCGAGGCCGGCAAGCTCGCCGGTCTTGGCCGCCCCCACCACGCCGCCTGCCGGGCCGGACAGCAGCGCATCCTTGCCCTGGAACAGGTCAGCGGCGGTGAGCCCGCCCGACGACATCATGAACATCAGCCGGATGGCGGCGCCGGTCTCTTCCGTGCCCGCGCCCAGCTCATCCGCCACCTGCCGCACATAGCGGCGCAGGATCGGCGAGAGATAGGCATCCACAACCGTGGTGTCGCCGCGCCCCACCAGCTTGATCAGCGGCGAAACCTCATGGGACACGGACACCTGCGCGAACCCCAGATCGCGGGCGAGCGCCGCCACCTGCGCCTCGTGGGCCGGGTAGCGATAGCCGTGCATGAAGACGATGGCCACCGCCTCGATGCCGTCGGCCTTGGCGGCTTCGAGCGCGGTACGCACGGCGGCCAGATCGGGGGCCTGCTCCACGGTGCCGTCGGCGCGCACCCGCTCGGCCACTTCCAGCACCTGCTCGAACAGCATGTCCGGCTTGACGACTTTCTTGGCGAAGATCTTGGGCCGCGCCTGATAGCCGATCTTGAGCGCATCCTTGAAGCCTGCGGTGGTCACGAGCAGGGTCCGGTCGCCTTTGCGCTCCAGCAGGGCATTGGTGGCCACCGTTGTGCCCATCTTCACGGCAGAAACCAGCCCATCGGGGATGGGGGTCCCGGCGGCAAGGCCCAGCAGCTCGCGGATTCCGTGCACCGCGGCGTCCTTATAGGCCTCGGGATTCTCCGAGAGGACTTTGTGAGCAAGCAATGTACCGTCGGGCTTGCGGCCGACGATATCCGTGAAGGTGCCGCCACGGTCGATCCAGAATTCCCAGCTTGCCGGCGTGGCAATTCGATCGGTCGTCATGGCTTCACTCCTCGTTGCCCGGCCCGCGGCTCGGCATTTGGCCCGGCGCGTGGCATGGTCCTTGCTGCGGTGCAGTCCCTACCCGTTCGGGACGCGAACAACCGATGCAACAGGGGCATCGGAGGCCCAACCAAGACACGAGCCGAATCCGTCGTCAACGTTTCGTTGACAAGATGTCGAGATGCCCCAAAGATGCCATGAAGCGCCCTAGAGCGCGTGGCTCTCCGCCAGAGGATCAGATGACGCGCGAAGACTTTCGATACCGAACTCGGCTTCGGGCCGGCGCCCTGCATCATGACATTTCCCATGCGTCAGGTGGCACCATTTCCATTCGCGTTGGGGGCTGGGGCGGATGATCCGACGCGGCCTTGATGCCCTTTATCTCGCCTCCGGTATCCTCGCCGGTCTGTTCCTCCTGGCCATCTTCGGGCTGATGATCGCCCTTTCCGCCGGCCGCGAAGTCGCCATCAATATTCCCGCCGGCGACGATTTTGCGGCTTGGTGCATGGCCGCCATGTCCTTCCTCGGCCTCGCCCACACCTTCAAGAATGGCGAGATGATCCGCGTAGGCCTGCTGCTGGAGAAGTTGCACGGGCGCACCCGCCAATTTTTCGAGATCCTCGCTTTGGTGGTCGGCTCGTCCTTCATTTTCTACTTCGCCAAGAATGCGGTGCAGCTGAGCTACGATTCCTATCGCTTCAACGACATGTCCCAGGGTGTCGTCGCGGTGCCGCTGTGGATCCCCCAGAGCGGCTATGCCCTCGGCCTCGTGATCTTGCTGATCGCCATGCTCGACGAACTGGTCCATGTGGCCCGCGGCAACCGCCCGCGCTTTGAAAAGGACCCGCCTTTGACGCCCGAGGAACTGGTCGAGCGCGTCGCCTCGGGCGGAGGCGTCTGACATGGTTGAACATCTCGGGCTGGTCCCGCTTTCCATCATCCTGCTCATGCTGTTGGTGGCGATCCTCGCCAGCGGCGTCTGGATCGCCATCGGCCTCGGCCTCGTGGGTCTCGCAGCCATGCTGCTGACCACGGACGTCCCGATCGGGCAGGTGCTTGCCACCACCGTATGGAGTGCCTCCGCCTCCTGGACGTTGGCGGCGCTGCCGCTTTTCATTTGGATGGGCGAAATCCTGTTCCGAACCCGCCTTTCGGAAGAGATGTTCCGCGGCCTCGCACCATGGCTGCAATGGCTCCCCGGCCGCCTGCTGCATGTGAACGTGATCGGCTGCGGGATCTTCGCTGCGGTGTCCGGCTCGTCCGCCGCCACCTGCGCCACCATCGGCAAGATCGCGCTGCCGGAACTGGACAAGCGCGGCTACGACAAGGGCCTCGCTCTGGGCTCGCTCGCCGGATCCGGCACGCTGGGGCTGCTGATCCCGCCATCCATCCCCATGGTGGTCTATGCGGTCACCGCCAATGTGTCGGTCCTGCAAGTGTTCCTCGCCGGCTTCCTGCCGGGCCTGCTGGTGATGGGCCTTTACAGCGGCTACATCATCCTGTGGTCACTGCTGAACCCCGGCAAGACGCCGCCGCGCGACCCGCCCATGTCGCTCCGCATGAAGTTGCAGGCATCCTCCAAGCTGGCGCCCTGCCTGCTGCTGATCCTCGGCGTGTTCCTGTCGCTGGTGCTGGGCCTGGCCACCGCCACTGAATGCGCCGCCTGGGGCGTGCTCGGCGCCCTGGCGCTGGCCGCCTGGAGCCGCACGCTGACCTGGGAGACCTTCGTCCAGAGCCTGATGAGCGCCACCCGGCTGTCGTGCATGATCATGCTGATCATCGCCGGCGCCGCCTTCACCACCGCGGCCATGGCCTATACCGGCATTCCCGTGGCGCTGGCGGAGTGGGTGCAGGGGCTCAACCTCACGCCGGGTAAACTCGCCCTTGCCCTAACGGTCATGTACATTATCCTCGGCTGTCTCATCGACGGCATTTCGATGATCGTGCTCACGGCCGTCATCGTGCTGCCCATGGTGAAGCAAGCGGGGTTCGACCTGGTATGGTTCGGCGTCTACCTCGTGATCCATGTGGAGATGGCGCAGATCACCCCGCCGGTCGGCTTCAATCTGTTCGTGCTGCAGAACATGAGCGGCCGCGATACCTGGACGGTCGCCAAGGCGGCGTTCCCGTTCTTCGTCCTGCTCAACATCGCCGTCATCATCATCACCATGTTCCCGGAAATTGCCCTGGTGCTGCCGCGCTATGTGTTTCCGGGCTGAGTGCCGCTGCCCAACGACCCACAAGAGAGGCCTTCATGACGCGCCTTCGTTCCTTTGCCGCCGCGCTCGTCGCCGGCGGACTTGCGACCCTCGCCGCCGGCACCGCCTCGGCCCAGACCAAATGGAACCTGCCCGCCGCTTATCCGGCCGACAATTTCCACACCGAGAACCTCACCCAGTTCTCCAAGGACGTGGAGGCGGCCACCGGCGGCAAGCTGGTGATCACCATTCATCCCGGCGCCTCGCTGTTCAAGGCGCCCGAGATCAAGCGCGCGGTGATGACCGGCCAGGCCCAGGCCGGCGAAGTCATCATGTCGCTGCATGAGAATGAAGACCCGATCTTCGGCATCGACGTGGTGCCCTTCCTCGCCACCTCCTATCCGGCGGCGATGAAGCTGTACCAGGCCTCCAAGCCGGCGGTGGAGAAGAAGCTGGCCTCCCAGGGCCTGAAGCTGCTCTACACGGTGGCCTGGCCGCCCCAGGGCCTGTTCTCCAAGACCCCGGTCACCAAGATCGAGGACCTGAAGGGCGCCAAGTGGCGCGCTTATAATGTGGGCACCTCGCGCATCGGCGAAATGGTCGGCGCTCAGGCGGTGACCGTGCAGCAGGCGGAACTGGCGCAGGCGCTGGCCACCGGCGTGGTCTCGGCCCTCATCACCTCCGGCGCCACCGGCTATGACGTGAAGATCTGGGAAAGCATTCCCTATTTCTATGACACCCAGGCCTGGCTGCCCAAGAACATGATCTTCGTGAACCAGGCCGCGTTCGACGCGCTGGACAAGCCCACCCAGGAGGCGGTGCTGAAGGCCGCCGCCGCAGCCGAGACCCGCGGCTGGAAGACCTCGGAAGAAAAGAGCACCTGGTTCCTCCAGCAGCTCACCGCCAAGGGCATGACGGTGGCCCCGCCCAGCCCCGAGCTGAAGGCCGGCTTCCAGAAGATCGGCGTGCAGCTGACCGCCGATTGGGAGAAGAAGGCCGGCGAACCGGGCGTCGCCATCGTGAAGGCCTACGAAGCGATGAAGTGAGGGCGGGGCCGGGGCCCCGGAACTGGCGTTCCAGTTCGACGGGGTTCCCGCCTCACCTCTGAAAACGGGTCCGTGCCGCGCGGTGCGGTTCGGACCCTTCTTCCCGGAGCCCGGCGCGGGCCGCCTCCCTCCCGAGCCGTGCCGGCTCTTTCCTCGCATCCCGGAACGGGGAACACGGTTGCGGCCGCGCGTCCTCACCGGCGCGCCAGCGGGACCAGCAGCATGACCAAGCGCCCCCTCGACGACACCCCCATCGCCCCCCGCGGCCTTGGCTCCATCGTCTCCTCCGCCCATCTGGCGGAAGGCGCGCTGCCGGCGCTCTCCGAGGTAGAGTTCGGCCTCAACATGATCTCGCACGCCTATGGCCGCTGGATGGTGCGCTGCATGGCGGCGGCCGGCGTTCCCGATCTCTCCGCTCTGGATGTGCAGGTGCTGCACCATGTGGTGCATCGCGACCGACCCAAGACCATCGCCGACCTCTGCCTGGTGCTGGATGTGGAGGACACCCATCTCGTCACCTATGCCGCCAAGAAGCTCCAGGCCCTCGGGCTGGTGGCCGGCGGCCGGCGCGGCAAGGAAAAGACCCTCGCCGCCACAGAACTCGGCAAGAAGGCCTGTGCCCGCTACCGCGAAGTGCGCGAGGCCCTGCTCTCCACCGCAGTGGCCGCCACCGGCATCGATCCGCGCAAGCTGTCCGAGATCGCCACCGTGCTGCGGGCCTTGTCCGGCCATTACGACCAGGCCGCCCGCTCCGCCGCCAGCCTGTAGCCGGCACGCCTCAGCTCCGGGCCGCTGTGCGGGTCATCACCGGAAATCCCGCGGCCGCACCTTGAGGGTGTCGATGTGCAGATCGCGGACATAGATGTCCCGGGTCCGCAGCCCCTTGGGCGGGAGGTCGCGGGGGTCAGGACCGGTGCCGCCATGGTGGGCCTCGTCGCCCCGTCCGTGCGGCAGCGGAAATGCCGCGTCCCGCTCGCCGATGCTGGCGAGCTCCGGTGACAGGTCGCTCAGCCGATGCGCCACCAGATGCACCACCTCCCCCTCCCGCTGGATCCGGCCTTTCACCGCCATCATGCCGGCCGACATGACCGTCCGGCGGTTCGCCTCGAATACCTTGGTCCACACCACCAGATTGGCGATCCCGGTCTCGTCCTCCAGGGTGATGAACATCACCCCCTTGGCGCTGCCCGGACGCTGGCGCACCAGGACGATGCCGGCGGCTTCCAGCCATCGCCCATCCCGCGCCGCCATGGCCTGGGCGCAGGTCACCATGCGCCGGCGGGCGAGATCGGCCCGCAGGAAGGACACCGGGTGGTGGCGCAGGGTGAGCCCCACATGGCCATAGTCCTCGACCACCTCGCTGCCCGCTTTCATGGGGCGCAACGCCACCGCGACCTCGCTGACTTCAGGGATGATCCGCGCCTCCCGGGCGGAGGCGGCCGCGAACAGCGGCAGCGGCTCGTCCCGCAGCCCCTTGAGCGCCCAGAGCGCTTCGCGACGGGCCAAGCCGAAGGCCGGGCGGAAGGCATCGGCCTCGGCCATCTGCACGAGGGCCGCGGACGGGATGCCCGCCCGATGCCATAGCTCCTCCACATCCCCATAGGGCCGGTCCGCCCGCGCGGCCACGAGCGCGGCGGCGTGGGCATTGGCCAGCCCCTTCACCATGCGCAGTCCCAGCCGGACGGCGAAGCGCCGGTCATCACTGGTCGGCTCCAGGGTGCAGTCCCAGCGCGAGGCATTCACGCAGACGGGGCGGACTTCGACGCCGTGGTCCTGGGCATCGCGGGCGATCTGCGCGGGGGCGTAAAACCCCATGGGCTGGGCATTGAGCAAAGCGCAGCAGAAGACATCGGGATGCCAGCATTTCAGCCAGGCCGAGGCGTAGGCGATCAAGGCGAAGCTGGCCGCGTGGCTCTCCGGGAAGCCATAGGAACCAAACCCCTCCAGCTGCTTGAAGGTCTGCTCGGCAAAGGCCCGCTCGTAGCCCTTGGCCACCATGCCCGCCACCAGCTTGTCCTTGAACTTCGAAACCCCGCCGGTGAATTTGAAGGTGGCCATGGACTTGCGCAGCATGTCCGCCTCGCCGGCCGTGAACCCGGCACAGACGATCGAGACCCGCATCGCCTGTTCCTGAAAGAGCGGCACGCCGAGGGTCTTGCCCAGCACCTGCTCCAGTTCGGGCGTGGGGTAGCTGACCGGCTCCCTGCCCTCGCGGCGGCGCAGATAGGGATGCACCATGTCGCCCTGGATGGGTCCGGGCCGTACGATCGCCACCTGCACCACGAGGTCGTAGAAGGTGCGCGGCTTCAGGCGCGGCAGCATCGACATCTGCGCGCGGGATTCGATCTGGAACGTGCCGAGCGTGTCGGCCTTCCGGATCATGGCGTAGGTGCGCGGATCCTCGGCGGGAATGGTCGCCAGATCGAGATCAATGCCCTTGTGTGCGGCCAGCAGGTCGAACCCGCGCTTCATGCATGACAGCATCCCCAGGGCCAGCACGTCGACCTTCATGAATTTCAGGGCATCGATGTCATCCTTGTCCCATTCGATGACCTGGCGGTCGGTCATGGCCGCGGGCTCGATCGGCACCAGTTCGTCGAGCCGATCATGGGTCAGCACGAAGCCGCCGGGGTGCTGCGACAGATGCCGCGGCGCCCCCATGAGCTGGCGCGCCAGATCCAGGGCCAGGCGCAGGCGCCGATCGCCCAGATTGAGGTTCAGCGCCTCCACATGCTTGGCCTCGACGCCATCCTCCGACCAGCCCCAGACCTGACCGGAGAGGATCTTGATCAGGTCTTCCGTCAGGCCGAGGGCCTTTCCCACATCGCGCAGCGCGCCCTTGGTGCGATAGCGGATCACCGTCGAGCACAAGGCGGCATGATCGCGCCCATAGGTCTCAAACACCCACTGCATGACGACCTCGCGCCGCTCATGCTCGAAATCCACATCGATGTCCGGCGGCTCGGCCCGCTCCTCGGAGACGAAGCGCTCGAACAGCAGGTCGTTGCGCTTGGGGTCGATGCTGGTGATGCCGAGCACATAGCAGACGGCGGAATTGGCCGCGGAGCCGCGCCCCTGGCAGAGAATATCCTGCGAGCGGGCGAAGTTGACGATGGCATTCACCGTGAGGAAATACGGCGCGTAGCGCAGCTTCTCGATGAGCCCCAGCTCATGAAGCAGGGTCCGGCGCACCGCATCGGGCACCCCCTCCGGGTAGCGGCGATCGGCCCCGGCCCAGGTAAGCTGCGCGAGCGTCTCCTGCGGCGTCAGGGTCGGATCGTCCCGCTCCTCGGGATATTGGTACGCCAGCTCATCGAGGCTGAACCGGCAGCGCTCCGCGATCTCCGCGGTCCGGGCCAGGGCCTGCGGATAGCGGGCAAACAGGCGGTGCATCTCCGCCGGCGCCTTGAGATGGCGATCCGCATGCCGCTCCCGGCGCCCCCCCAGTTCGTCGATGGTGACGTTGTGGCGGATGCAGGTGACCACATCCTGCAGGATGCGCCGGCCCGGCGCGTGGAAGAGCACGTCGTTGGTCACCACGGTGGCGACCCGCAGGCGGGCGGCCAGCGCGGCCAGTTCATGCAGCCGCATCTGGTCGTTCGGACGGCGGCGCAAGCTCAGCGCCAGATAAGCGCGATCCCCGAACACCTCCCCCAGGCGGCGCAGGCGCAGGCCGGTGCTTTCATCCGCCTGATCGGGAACGAGGATGGCGATCAGGCCCTCGCCATACAGCGCGACATCGGACCATTCGAGCACGCACTTGGCCTTGCCGCCCCGCCGCTTGCCCAGGGACAGCAGGCGGCACAGCCGGGCATAGGCCGGGCGGTCGGTGGGATAGACCAGAAGGGACATGCCATCGTTCAGATCAAGGCGACAGCCGACGATGAGTCGGACTCCCGTGGTCTTGGCCGCCTCATGGGCACGGACGATGCCCGCCAGGCTGTTGCGATCGACCACCGCCAGCGCCGAGATCCCGAGGGCTGCCGCCTGGGCGAACAATTCATCGCAGGACGAGGCACCGCGCAGAAACGAGAAATGCGATGTGACCTGGAGTTCGGCATAGCAAGGCGCGTTCATCCGAACACCCCATGCAGGAACCAGCGGTGCGAGCCTGTGGCGGCATCCTCGCCATCGCCGGCGCGGAAAACCCAGTAGCGCTCGCCGGCATCGTCCTCCAGCTGGAAATAGTCCCGCACCGCCGCCAGTTCGGGATCGCGCTTCCACCATTCGCCGAACACCCGTTCGGGACCATCGGCCCGGTGCACCCGCCGGCGAATGCCGCGCCAGGTAAACCAGACCGGCGGATGATCTGGCAGCAGCGCCAGCGTCTCGATCCGCTCCGGCGGCTGCAGCAGCCGCGCCGGCCGCGGCCAGTGTCCAGGCCAGGTCTCGCCGGTCTCCGGCGTCATGGCCGCAATGCGGCGCACCGAGCGTTCCGGAACGTCGCTGGCCACGGGCGCGGCCCGGTAGATGCTGTGTTCCCCGACCCGGTTGGCCAGGATATCCACCAGATCGGAAACGTCCGGAACGCTCTCCTCCACCAGGGAGGTCGCAACCTGCCGGGCGGCCAGCGGCTCCACCAGCGTGGCGGTCAGCGACAGGATCTCGATCCCGAAGCCTGGCTCGATGGTCTCGATCTTGTCCGTCAGCAGCCGGGTCAAGCGCTGGACATCGCGCACCGGAACGGCGGTTCCCACCCGCAGCGCCTGGAGCGTGTTGTCCACGCGATGACAGATGAGATCGAGCCGCTTGGCCCCGACGCCCTGAGCCGTCAGGCCCTCGCACAGCTGGACGACCAGCTTGCCGATATAGCGCGCGAGGGTCTCCGGCGCGCCGATCGGCTCGGGAAACGAGCGGCGGACTTCGATCAGGTCGGCCGGGCGAATGGGATCGATCGGTTCGCTCGCATGGCCCAGCGCCTGATCGAGCCGGCGCCCGAGTTCGGGGCCGAACCGGAGGGTCAGCGGCGCCCGAGGGGTCGCCCAGAGATCGGACACGCGCACAAAGCCGAGCACGCGCAGCCCCTCAAGCACATCCTGGGGCAGGCGCAGGCTGGCCAGCGGCAGATCGGCGATCGCCTCTTGCGCTCCCCCCATAGGCACGACGCAGGTCGGCCCGCGGGTGAAACGGGCCAGCGCATGGGCCGCCCCCCAGGTGTCGGCTATGGCCGCCTTGGCCAACAGGCCCGCCCGCCCCAGGCGCGCCACCATGCCGGCCAGCATGGCCGCCTCGCCGCCATGGAGATGATCGGCACCGGCCACATCCAGAATGATCCCGTCGGGCGGATCGGCCGTGACGATGGGGGCGTAGCGCTGCAGCATCCAGACCGCGAGCCGCTCCAGGCCCTCGGCATCCGCCAAGGCCTCATGGTCCAGGGCCGTCAGGTCCGGAACCAGGACGCGCGCCGTGGTGGCGGGCATGCCCACGCGCAATCCCAGCCTCTGGGCCGCCGCATCGGCGGCCATCACCACCTGGCGCCGGCGATCCCGGCCCAGCATCACCAATGGGATCTCAGGCGACGGCGCCGCGGGACCGAGTTTCCGCCGCGCCCGATCCGTGGACCATGTCGGCAGGAACAGCGAGACGACCCTGGCCATCACAGGCCTCCACCACAAAATCCGCGCTCTCACCCGCACGACAGCGCATGAGTTCCACCCGCCACCGATGGCGCCCCACGCCGGGGACCGGCAGTGGCGTGGACGGCAGCACCGATACCCGCCACCGGGTCACGGCCGCCGTCGGCTGTCCGAAATCGGTCGCCTCGGCTTGCCGGCGCCACCGCCGCAACACCAGCCCGATCGTGCCACTCTCTTCCGCCCGCAGCTGAAGCCGCCGGGACGCCGTCATCGACAGCCCCCGGACCTCACCCACGACGGCACCCAGCCCCCCGTGCCGCAGGCCCTCCTCGATGCAGGCCAGCACCATCTTGTCGTCGCCGCCCTCCACATAGATCACCCGGTCCGGCGCCAATCCGGCCTGGGCCAGCGCCGGGGCGAACAAATCGGGCCGGGTGATGCACCACAGCACCTTGCCCTTGGTCCGGGCGGCGATGCCGCCCACAAAGAGCGCGGCGGCAGCGCCATCGATGGCACCATTCCCGCCCCCGGCGACCTCATGCAGAGCGCCCATGGCAAGGCCATGCCCGGGAAGGCGCTCATCCAGGGACGCAAGGCCAAACGGCAGCACAGACCGGATGCGCCGGCCCGGGCCCTCGATCGTCTCGATCTGGGCCCGCAGTTCGGCGATGGCGGGAACGGGCTTCTGAATTTTCGCCCGGAAAAACCCAGCAGTGCCCGGCTCATCCCTGCCCACGCTCATGGGCGTCGAGGGCGTGCAGGGACACTGCGGCCAGATGGACGAACTCCCACTCCAGCCAGGCTGCTTCCCGCGCCTGCGTCTGGATGGCGCTGCGGCATTCAGGGGGCGCGTCGAAGGCCTGGACATCCTCCCACTCTTCTGGCGCGGCGGCAGAAACGGTCTCGCACGCGCGGCTGGCTCCGGTCGACATGGCGTTCTCCACGGCTGATCGGCCCTATGGATTCCATAGGAACAAAAAGAGAACAAGCTCAATCTTGCGTTGCGTGACGCGCCTGTGATCAGCGGGGACGGAGATGCCTCTCATCGGCGCCAGGACGGGCGTGGCGGCAGTTGCCGGCCTGCGGGAAAGCTCCCTCTGGCGAGGTCTAGCGAGCTCCTGTAACGGCCTCTCGCCCCGCCAAGGCACAGCAATGCCGACAGCCCCGCAAGCCACAAAGAACCGCCCGCACACGCGGCTGTTCGAACCGTCAAAAGATTGGATCTGTCTCGCAATCGACGTCTTGAGACGTCGTGACGCGAGAAATTGGAGCGGGCGATGGGAATCGAACCCACGACATACAGCTTGGGAAGCTGTCGTTCTACCACTGAACTACGCCCGCGACCGGGGCACCATAGACAAGGGGGGTGGGGCGCATCAAGGGGTTGCGTGCATCATCCCCCGCTTCGCGTGGCAATCAGGGGCGGCGGGGGATTTTCATCCGCGCCCGATCCTGGTCTAGACTTTCCCCATGTCCTAGACTTGCCCCATGTCACAGACCTCCCCCCGCTCGGCTTCGTCCGCCCGCCCGCGCTTCCACGCACAGTTTCAATCCTTCGAGGAGACCGCCGACGGCAGTACCGGGCCGGCGCGCTTGGCGGCCCTGCGGGCGGAATTGGCCCGGCGCGGCATTGACGGCTATGTGATCCCCCGCGCCGATGCCCACCAGAACGAATATGTGCCCCCCGGCGAAGAGCGCCTGGCCTGGTTGACCGGCTTCACCGGCTCCGCCGGCCTGCTGATGATCCTGCCGGAGGAAGCCGCCCTGTTCGTGGATGGCCGCTATACCCTTCAGGCGGCCACCCAGGTGGATGAGGCCGCCTTCACCATCGTGCCCCTGGCCAAGACCACGCCGGAGAAATGGCTGGAAGCCCACCTGCCCAAGGGCGCCTCGCTGGGCTTCGATCCCTGGCGGACCACGCTCGACGGGCGCGAGAAGCTGGCGCGGGCGGTGGCCGCCGCCAGCGGCGTGCTGGTGGCGGTGGAGGGCGACCCGGTCGCCGAACTGTGGCTGGATCGCCCGCCCGCGCCGGTGGCACCGGTGCGCCTCTTGGATGCGGTCCTGGCCGGAGCGAGCGTTGCGGCCAAGCTGGAGCAGGTCCGCACGGCGCTGGCCAAGGACAAACTGGACGGGGCGCTGATTTCCGATCCCCATGCTACCGCCTGGCTGTTCAACATCCGTGGCGGCGACGTGGCCCATACGCCTCTGCCTCTGGCCTGGTCGCTGGTGCCGCAGGAGGGCCGGCCGCAACTGTTCATCGCCGCCGAGAAACTCTCCAATGCGGTGCGCGATGTCCTGGCAGAGGTGGCGGATGTGCGCCCGGAACAGGATCTGGAAGCCGCCCTTTCCGCCTTCGCCCCCGGCCGCACCCTGCGGTTGGATCAGGCCACCGCGCCGGTGCGCCTAGCGGAAGTGGTGGAACGGGCGCAGGGCACGGTGGCCAAGGGCGCGGACCCGATCAGCCTGTTGAAAGCCCGTAAGAATGCCGCCGAGATCGCCGGCATGCGCGCCGCCCATCTGCGCGACGCGGTGGCCCTGACCCGCTTCCTGCACTGGTTCGATGGCGCGGCCCCCTCCGGCACCCTCACCGAGATCGACGCGGTGGAGGCGCTGGAGACCTTCCGGCGGGACAGCGGACTTCTGACCGACGTGTCCTTCCCCACCATCTCGGGCGCAGGGCCGAACGGGGCCATCGTGCATTATCGCGTCACCCGCACCAGCAATCGGCAGATCGCGCCGGGGGAGCTGTTCCTGCTGGATTCCGGCGCGCAATATCCCGATGGCACCACCGACGTCACCCGCACGGTGAGTGTCGGCACGCCCACGGACGATATGCGCACCCATTTCACTTTGGTGCTCAAGGGGCATATTGCGCTGGCCCGCGCCGTATTCCCGGAAGGGACCACGGGCGCGCAACTGGACCCCTTCGCGCGGCAGTTCCTGTGGGCGGCGGGGCTGGATTTCGAGCATGGCACCGGCCACGGGGTCGGCGCCGGCCTGTCGGTCCATGAGGGGCCGGCGCGGATTTCGAAGCTGGGGCATGTACCGCTAGAGGCGGGCATGATCCTGTCCAACGAGCCCGGCTATTACCGCGCCGGCGCCTATGGCATCCGCATCGAGAATCTGGTGCTGGTGACACCGCAGTTGGTTGCCGGCGGCGAGAAGCCCTGCCTGAGCTTCGACACCCTCACCTTCGCCCCCATCGACCGCCGGCTGATCGCCACCGACCTGCTCACCGCTCCGGAGCGGCAGTGGCTGGATGCCTACCACGCCCGGGTGGCGGCGGAGGTGGCACCGCTGCTGGACGCGGCGGCGCGCGCCTGGCTTGAGGCGGCGACCGCGCCCTTGGTCTGAAAAAGAACGAGCCGAGGCAGGCGGGGACGCTGCGTGTCTCCCCCGCCTGCAAACGATGAGGGCAGAGAGCCGGAGCGCCAAGCTCGGGCAATACCGCCCCGGCGCGTCCGCGGGCGGGCTGTCGCGCGTGCGAACCCCGACCGCTGATGTTTCTGCTGAAGACCGCGCTTATGCGGAACCTTTGCCGCTGAAGCGCGTTCTTTGGATCAGCAGCGACAGAAGGACGCGACAAAAATGTCAACGATTCTTATCATCATCCTGGTCTTACTCTTGGTCGGCGCCCTGCCCACTTGGGGATACAGCGGAAGCTGGGGCTATGGTCCGGGCGGAATCGTCGGTGTTCTGCTGATCATTGTGATTGTTCTCGCACTCACCGGCCGCATCTAAACGCAGGCCCGAACCGGACTGGCCCCGCGGTTTCCGAGCGCGGGGCGCGTTCTCGACCTCCTTACTGGAACGTCCTGGGGCACTGCCGCCCTGGGACGTTTTTTTCGCTCCGCGTTTGGGGCCCCTTCGCGCTGGACGCGCATCGGGCGAGATACCCGCCATCCGGGTGTCGGCGGAAATTGCAGCTTTCGTCCATTATCTTCAATGCCGGCGCAGCCTCATATCCGCCGCATCTTCCGGGAGGTTAGGTCGGGGCGTTGGCCGTCGTCGCGTAATATCCGTGCCAGGGCATCGATTGCACGCTATGAGGCCCGTGCAGGTACTCCTGGGGGATAACCCTGGGTTCGAAGATCCGACGCGGACGCACCGCGCTTGCATCAGCGCTTGCGCCGCGACGCGACGTGACCGAAAAGAACGCTATGACCATACGTCACCTGGCTTGCCTCCGCTGCGTCCTGCCCCGCATCCGAACCGGGTGCCTCGGTGCGATTGCGCGCAGGATCCGTGCTGGGTGAGCGCCATGGACGCCCCCACCGACAGCCCGCCGGACGGCGCACGGATTGAAGACAGCCACGCCTTGGTGCGCGCCGCCCTGGCCCGGGTGCTGGGGTCCGACGAGTTCATCTCGTCGCCCCGGCTCGCGGATTTCCTGCGGTTCGTGGTCGAAGCCACGCTCGCCGGCCGGGCCGAGGAGATCAAGGGCTACACCATTGCCGTCGAAGCCTTGGGGCGGCCCAGTTCCTTCGACCCGCAGACCGACCCCATCGTCCGGGTGGAAGCCACGCGCCTGCGCCGGGCCCTTGAGCGCTATTACGCCTCGGTCGGGCCGGACGAGACGCTGGAGATTTTCATTCCCAAGGGCAGCTATGTGCCCCAGTTCCGGCCGCGTGGCGACCCGATCGAACCCGGCGGAGCGGCCGAGGCGCTGCCGGCGCCCGGGGTCGCGCCCGCGATCACCGCACCCAGGCGGCGGCCGCTGGGGTGGGTCGTCGGCCTGCTGCTGGTGCTGTTCGGCGTCACCCTGGGTTGGACCAGCCTGCGCTACGGCGTCGACCCCACCGGTCCCTTGGCGCGAGTCCTCGGCACCGGCCGGGACGGCCCGCGGGACCTGGCCGACCGGCTGGGCATGCCGATCCTCGACGTCAGGCCGTTCGAGACCGTCGGCAGCCGTGCGCCGACACCGGCGGAAACCCATGCCATCGAGGCACGCCTGCGCGATGCCTTCGCACGGTTTGATTTCGTGGACGTCATGGAGCCCGGGCAGGAAGCGCAGCTGCGCGAATGCCGGGAGCCCCCGCCTCGCTCTGTCTTCGCCCTGACAGGGCTGGCGGAAGGCCGGGAGGATGGCACATTCTCGCTGCTGGTGCGTCTGTCGGACCGCTGCGAGGGCACCATTGTCTGGACCACCGCCTTCGAGGGGTTGAAGCGCGGCGCCGAGATGCCGGCCACGGAGGTCCGCGTGGTGCGGGATACCGCCGTGGCGCTGATGCAGTCCTACAGCGTGCTGCCGACCCGTGCCCGGGCGCAGGCCCGCGCCGATGCGGTCCCGTCCGGCTTCGGCTGCATCGCCCAGGCCTATGCCTCCGGCCGGGCCTCCGGCGCCCCGCCATCCGGCAAGGTGCGCGAGTGTCTCGACCAGGTGGCGGAAAAGCACACGGGCTTTGCCCTGGCCCATGCGGCAAAGGCCCAGCTCCTCCTGGAGGACACCCGCCGTCATCCCGAGGCGGCGCCGGACCCGTCGGCACTGACGCAGATGCTGCGGGAGGCGGAGCTGGCCGCCGACCTGTCGCCTACCAGCGCCTATGCGGCACGGGTGCTGGCCTGGGTGGATTTCTCCCGTGGCGAGAGCGACGCCGCCTTGGCCGCGGCGGAGCGGGCGCTGGCATTGAACCCGCTGGATTTTGACGTCAGCGCCGAAATGGGCACGGTGCTGATCGGCCTTGGCAAGCCGGCCCAGGGCGAGGCGCTCCTGTCCTTCGCCCGCAGCCATGGCGCGCTGAAGACGCCCTTGCAGGATGCCTATCTCGGGGTTTCGGCCTTTCTGCGCGAGGATGCCCATGCGGCGGGCACGCTGGTGACGCCGTTGCAGTTGCACCCCACCCCGGAAAGCCGGGTGGCCCTGGCACTGGCGCTGCACACGTTGGGCCGTACCGACGAAGAGCGGGAAGTGGTCTCCGCTTTGGCGCGGGACACCAGCGGCGGTGCGGTCGGGGTCCGGCGGGTGGTGCAGGGCCTCCTGCCGCTGGCCAGTGTCGCGGAACCCGTCTTGTCCGAATTGGAAGCCGCCGGACTGGCACCGCGGACACCCGCGCAGCACCCGCGTGGCTAGCAGCGCCTGATCCGGTCACCGATCTGCCCCTGGGGCATGGCCGCTCCCCGGTTGTGGGTCATTGCCAAACACCGTTCCAATGCTGATATCGCATTGCGAGTAGAAGAGAGGAATTCCGTGCCGGATGCCTGAGGCCCCGCCGGTGCCGCGCGGGCCGTGGGCTCCGCAGTTCCGGCGCACAGGATCGGCGAGCAATTGACCATGGCAGAACCCACCACCTCCCCCCTGAGCGACCGGCAATTCGCCCTGATCGCCCGCGCACTGGCCGAGCCGCGCCGCTTCGAGATTCTGCGCCAATTGGGCGAGCGCTCCGGTGCGACGCCTTGCGCATGCCTGCAGCAGGCCCATCCGGTCAGCGCCGCCACGGTCTCGCATCACCTTAAGGAACTGGAGACCGCGGGCCTGATCGAGATCCGACGCGAAGGCAAGTTCGCGCACCTGACCTTGCAGCGCGAGGTGCTGCGCGCCTACGCCGAGCAACTCGCCAAAATTTAGCGATCCATGGGGTGATGGCGCGGGCTTGCACTCAACGATTAGACACTTATCTAAACGTCGAAGTTTCAACCCAATCGACGGAACACGGATCATGAGCAAGCTGGCAAACAAGGTCGCGGTGGTGACAGGGGCGGCCAAGGGCATCGGCGCGGGCATCGCCAAGGCGCTGGCGGCGGAAGGCGCCGCGGTGGTGGTGAATTACGCGGCGAGCAAGGCTGGGGCGGAGCGCGTGGTCAGCGAGATCACCGCCGCCGGTGGCAAGGCCGTCGCCATCCAGGCCGACGTCTCGAAGCCGGACGACATCGCCCGCCTGTTCGCGCAGACCCAGGCGGCGTTCGGCACCCTCGATGTGCTGGTGAACAATGCCGGCGTCTATCAGATGGCCCCGCTGGAACAGGTCAGCGCGGCGGAGTTCCATCGCCAGTTCGACACCAATGTGCTGGGCGTCCTGCTCGCCAGCCAGGAAGCGCTGAAGCATTTCGGCCCGGCCGGCGGCAGCATCGTTAATATCGGCTCGGTGATCACCAATCTCGGGATGCCGACCTCCAGCGTCTATACCGGCACCAAGGCGGCCGTGAAGGCCATCACCGAGGTGCTGGCCAAGGAACTGGCGGCGCGGCACATCCGGGTCAACACCATCAGTCCCGGCATGGTGGAAACCGAAGGCACCCATGCGGCCGGCATCGTCGGCAGCGAGATGGAAACCCAGGTGGTCGCCACCACCCCGCTGGGCCGCATGGGCCAGCCGAGCGACATCGCCCCGGTGGCGGTGTTCCTGGCCTCGGACGATGCCCGCTGGATCACCGGCGAGACCCTGATCGTCTCCGGCGGCGTGCGCTGAGCGCGGCGTGCGGCGCGGGGCTCTCGGCCCGCGCCGCACGCGCGTCAGACCTGTGCCTCAGAGGATGTAGCGGCTGAGATCCGCATTCTTGGACAGGTCTTCCACCCGGTCACGCACATAGGTGGCATCGATCACCACCGTCTCGCCGGAGCGATCGGGGGCGGTGAAGGACAGATCGTCCAGCACCCGCTCCATCACTGTCTGGAGCCGGCGGGCGCCGATATTCTCCACCGTGGAATTCACCGCCACCGCCACGTCGGCGATGGCCTCCACCGCGTCGGCGGTGATTTCCAGCGTCACCCCTTCGGTGCCCATGAGCGCCAACGACTGCTTCACCAGGCTGGCCTCGGTCTCGGTGAGGATGCGCACGAAATCGGCGCGGGTCAGGGCTTCCAGCTCCACCCGGATCGGCAGGCGGCCCTGCAATTCCGGCAGCAGGTCGGAGGGCTTCGACACATGGAAGGCGCCGGAGGCGATGAACAGGATATGGTCGGTCTTCACCGGGCCGTGCTTGGTGGAGACCGTGGTGCCCTCGATCAGCGGCAGCAGATCCCGCTGCACGCCCTCGCGGGACACGTCGGCGCCGGAGCGCCCTTCGCGGCCGGCGATCTTGTCGATCTCGTCCAGGAAGACGATGCCGTTATTCTCCACCGCATAGATCGCTTCCTGGGTGGTGGCGTCCTGGTCGATGAGCTTGTCGGCCTCTTCGGTCACCAGCAGCGGATGGGCATCCTTCACCAGCACCCGCCGCGCCTTGGGACGTCCGCCAAGGGCCTTGCCCAGCATGTCGCCCAGGGAGACCGCGCCCATCTGCGCGCCGGGCATGCCGGGGATCTCGAACATGGGCAGGCCCTGTCCGCCGCCCTGAAGCTCGATCTCCACTTCCTTGTCGTCCATTTCCCCGGCCCGCAACTTGCGGCGGAAGGAATCGCGGGTGGTGGCGGAGGCGGCGACGCCCACCAAGGCGTCCAGCACCCGCTCCTCGGCGGCGAGATGCGCGCGGGCCTGCACGTCCTTGCGCTTGGCCTCGCGCACCAGGCCGATGCCCACTTCCACCAGATCGCGGATGATCTGCTCCACATCGCGGCCCACATAGCCCACTTCCGTGAACTTGGTGGCTTCCACCTTGAGGAACGGCGCCCCGGCCAGGCGTGCCAGCCGACGCGAGATCTCGGTCTTGCCCACCCCGGTGGGACCGATCATCAGGATGTTCTTGGGCAGAACCTCCTCGCGCATGTGGCCTTCCAGCTGCTGCCGCCGCCAGCGATTGCGCAGGGCGATGGCCACCGCCCGCTTGGCCTTGGCCTGGCCGACGATGTGGCGGTCCAGCTCGGACACGATCTCGCGGGGGGAAAAGTCACTCATGGGTCCGGGTCTCTCGTATCCCAACAAGGAGGATGCTGCGGCGCTCAGGCAATGACATGGGCGGCGGCCCAGATCAGCCGATGCTCTCCACCGTGATGTTGCGGTTGGTATAGACGCAGATATCGGCGGCGATCTCCAGCGAGCGGCGCACGATGGCCTCCGGGTCGTCCTCCCGGTCCAGCAAGGCGCGGGCGGCGGCCAGGGCGAACATGCCACCCGATCCGATGGCGGCAACGCCCGCCTCCGGCTCCAGCACGTCGCCGGTGCCGGTGAGCACCAGCGAGACCTGGGCATCGGCCACGATCATCATGGCTTCCAGCCGGCGCAGATAACGGTCGGTGCGCCAGTCCTTGGCCAGCTCGACGGCGGCGCGCTGCAACTGGCCGGGATACTGCTCCAGCTTGGCTTCCAGGCGCTCGAACAAGGTGAAGGCGTCGGCGGTGGCGCCGGCAAATCCGCCGATGACGTCGCCCTTGCCCAGGCGGCGCACCTTGCGCGCATTGGACTTCAGCACGGTCTGGCCCAGCGTCACCTGCCCGTCGCCGGCGATGGACACGCGCCCGCCCTTGCGGACCGAGACGATGGTTGTGCCATAAATGGTATCGGGAGAATGCATGAAACGCTCCGGTGACGCAGCCTTACTTAAGACGTTCCGCCGCCGGTGCAACGTCCCTCACGCCGCATCGGGCACCGGGGGCGGCGCCATGCGCAGCGCCGGGGCAATGCCTGCCAGCACCGCCAGGCCGCCCACGGCCACCAGCGCTCCGGCGGGCACCAGCGAGAGCAGGCTGGTGAGCAGCCCGGAGCCGAGCACGCACAGCGCGATGCTGGCACTGGACAGACCCAGCACCCAGCCGCGCTCGGTCTCGTCCACCGCACCGGACATGGCGGAGAGCAGCGAGATGAAGGCCACAACATTGATGCAGCAGATGGCGACCGCCAGGGCCACCTGCGCCACCGCGGGCAACGGCAGGCCGGCGAGGACGATCAGGCCACCGCAGCCCGCCAGGGAGACGGCGGCCATGTCCCGCTCGCGCGGCAGGCGGGCGCTGATCCAGCCATAGAGCAGCGCCGAGCCGCAGGTAAATCCGATCCCCATGCCCACGGAGAACAGGCCCACGTCCGCGGTGGTAAACCCGTGCTGGCGCTGCATGATGATGAGAATGAGGGTGTAATAGATCAGGAAGCCCAGCTGAAACAGGAAGAAGGCCGCCAGCGGCGGCACCACCTGCGGGCGATCCTTCAGCCGCGCGAACAACAGGAATGGCTGGCGCCAGTCGAAATGAAACGCCCGCAGGCGCGTTTCTGCGTCGAACCGCGCCCGTGCCAGCAGCACCGCATTGTAGATGCACAGCACCAAAGCGAAGGCCAAAGGCAGGCGCAGATCGAAATGCCCCAGCACGCCGCCGATGGCCGGCCCGGCCATCAGCCCCACCGTATTGACCAGCGTCACCTGCGCCATGGCCGCGCCGCGCTCGGCGGGGGCGACCGCATCCACCATGCTGGCCTGGGCGATGGGCGAGGTGCCGGACATCAGCCCGGCCACCAGCCGGCCGGCAAAGAACAGCCACAGCAGGGAGACTTCCAACGCCAGCCACATCAGCCCATAGCCCACCGCCAGGCCGGCCATGCACACCACCAGCGTCTTGCGCCGCCCAAAGGCGTCGGAGAGATCCCCCAGCAGCGAACTGCCGAAGAAGGCGCCAATGGGAAACAGGGAGAAGGCCAGCGACATCAGCGTGTCCCGCATGGCGGGGCTATAGGGCGCCACCAGAGGCGAGGTGGCGAACAGGCCCACGATCAGCGGATACATCAAGCCGAACGAGAGAATGTCGAGGAACACCGCGAGGAACAGAGCGGCGTGGCTGCGAAACAATCCGACGTTCATCTGGCCTGCTTCCCCCGAACGACATCACGGCACGCACTGTGGCCAGTCCCGCACCGCAGCGCCAGTGACACCGACAATATGTGCCGCGCTTAATCCGGCACCGCCGCCGCGCCGTGCAGGAACGCAGTGACCACATCAACAAAGGCCTGCGGCGCCTCGATCATGGGGCAATGGCCCGTGTCGGGGCCCTCCACCAGCACCGCGCCGGGAATGGCGGCTGCGATGGCGCGGGCGAAGGCGGGCGCGAAAATGCGGTCCTGCGGCGTCCCCATCACCAGGGTCGGCGCCGTGATGGCGCCAAGGCGCTCCAGCGTATCCGCCGCCAGGCTGGCATCCGCCTGCCGATGGAACGCCGCCACCTCCTGCAGCGGCCCAGCGGCCACCACCTGCCGGGCGATCGCTTCCAGGGCATTGGCCTCCAGGAAGCTGCGGCCCAAAGTGAAGGTGGCCAGCGCGCGGATATAAGTCACCGGATTGCCCACCTCCGCCCGCAGGCGCTTCAGCAATTCCAGCACGCCGCGGGAATAGAGGTCGTTGCGGGCAAAGGTGCAGGCCAGCACCAGCCGATCCACCCGCTCCGGCGCCAGCAACGCCAGTTCCTGCGCCACCACCCCGCCCAGGGAATGGCCCAGCACATGGGCGCGCCCGATCCCGGCGGCATCCATCACCGCCAGAGCATCCTGCGCCATGTCGACGGCGGTGTAAGGCCCGTCGGCGCGGTCGCTATGGCCCACATCCCGATGGTCGAACGCCAGGGTCGTGAAGCCGGCCAGCAGTGGCCGGGCGAGCGACCAGAAGGCCCGATCCGCGGACAGGCCGCCGATGAGCACCAGCGGCGGGCCGTCGCCCTCCACGTCATAGGCCAGGCGCAAACCCGCATGGATTGGAAATTCAGTCATCGGCCCGCCCCACCGGCTGTGAACCACCCAACCACACCGGACCAAGGCGGGACCGTCAAGCCTCTACTGCGCTACGGCATGTCGCTGCGGCATTGCGGGGCTGGCGCATGGCACATGCAGCCGTCACATGGCCGCCATATGGCGTTGCAGCACGCTACCTGCTAGAAGGCGCGGCCTTGGAGGAGTTCCATGCGTACCGCTGAGATCGTTCGCGAGACCAAAGAGACGAAGGTCCGCCTCGCCGTCAATCTTGACGGGACGGGGAAGGCCACCATTTCGACCGGCATCGGGTTCTTCGACCATATGCTCGATCTCCTGGCCCGCCACGCCCGGTTCGACCTCGAGATCGAGGCCAAGGGCGACCTCCATGTGGACTTCCACCACACCACCGAGGATGTGGGCATCGTGCTCGGCCAGGCGGTGAAGCGCGCGCTGGGCGACATGCGCGGCATCACCCGCTATGCGGATCTGCATTTGCCCATGGACGAGACGCTGACCCGCGTCGCCCTGGACATTTCCGGCCGGCCCTATCTGGTGTTCCGCACCGAATTCCGCGTGGCCAAGATCGGCGAATTCGACACCGAGCTGGTGCGCGAATTCTTCCAGGCGTTCGCCTCCAATGCCGGCGTGACGCTGCATGTGGAGACGCTCTACGGCGACAATGCCCACCACATCGCCGAAAGCTGCTTCAAGGGCCTCGCCCGCGCGCTGCGCGGGGCGGTGGCCATCGATGCGGCCGCCAGCGGCGAGATCCCCTCCACCAAGGGCGCCCTGGGCGGCTGAAGGAGGTCCTATGGCGAGCTGGACCGTTCTCACCAAGGACGTGGCGGGCGACACCCCGCTGCGGGCGGCGGAGCGCGTGGTGTTCGTGCGCGAGGCCTTCTCCTGGATGGCCCTCATCTTCGCGCCGCTGGTGCTGCTGCGCTATCGGCTGTGGCTGGCGTTCATCGGCTATCTGGTGGTGTCGGTGCTGCTGGCCGTGGCCGGCCTGCGGTTCGGCCTGCCCGATACGGTCTCCACGGCGGTGGAGGTCGGCATCCATATGCTCATCGCCCTGGAACTGCCCAGCCTGCGCATCGCCAAGCTCCGCTGGCGCGGCTTTGAGGAGGCGGGCAGCCTGGTCGCCCGCGACCAGATGGAAGCGGAACTGCGCTTCTTCGCCCAAGGCTGGCCGCTGGCCGCGCCCGCCCCGGCCCGGTCGCAGCGCCCGCAGACCCCTCGCTCCACCGCCGGTGGTGCGCCCACCGTGATCGGCTCGTTTCCGGAACCTTACGCCCCATGACCGTCGCCATCGTTGATTACGGCTCCGGCAACCTGCACTCGGCGGCCAAGGCCATCGAGCGCGCCGCGCTGGACACCGGCGCCGAGCGCGTGGTGGTCACCAGTGATCCCGCCGTAGTGCGCGCCGCCGATCGCGTGGTTCTGCCCGGCGTCGGCGCCTTCGCCGATTGCCGGCGCGGCCTGGATGGCGTGCCCGGCATGGTGGAGGCGCTGGAGGAGACAGTGCACGGCAAGGGCCGGCCCTTCCTCGGCATCTGCGTCGGCCTGCAATTACTGGCCGAACAGGGCCTGGAGCACGGCACCACCGCGGGCCTCGGCTGGATCAAGGGCGTGGTGGACCGCATCACCCCGTCCGATCCCGCGCTGAAGATCCCGCACATGGGCTGGAACACGCTGACCCCAGCGCGGGCGCATCCCCTGCTGGACGGCATCGCTTTGGGCGATAACGGCTTGCACGCTTATTTCGTGCATTCCTACGCCTTCCAGCTGGCCGACCCGGCCGATCTCGTCGCCACCACGAACTACGGCGGGGCCATCACTGCGATGGTCGCCCGCGATAATGTGGCCGGCACTCAATTCCATCCCGAGAAGAGTCAGAGGCTGGGCCTCGCCCTTCTCGCCAATTTCCTGAAGTGGCGCCCGTGATCCTGTTTCCCGCCATCGATCTGAAGGACGGCCTCGCCGTGCGCCTGGAACAGGGCGACATGGCGCGGGCCACCGTGTTCAATCGCGATCCCGCCAGCCAGGCCGGCGAGTTCGAAGCCCTGGGCTTCCGCTATCTGCATCTGGTGGACCTGGACGGCGCCTTCGCCGGCAAGCCGGTGAATTCCGCCGCCGTCGACCGCATCCTGGAGACCGTCTCCATTCCGGTGCAGCTGGGCGGCGGCATTCGCGACATGGCCACCGTCACCGCCTGGCTGGAGAAGGGCGTCACCCGCGTCATCCTCGGCACCGCCGCGGTACGCGATCCCGATTTCGTCCGCGCCGCCGCCAAGGCCTATCCTGGCCGGGTTGCCGTGGGCCTCGATGCCCGCGACGGGCAGGTGGCCGTGCAAGGCTGGGCGGAAACCTCCGATCTGCCCGCCGTGGACATCGCCCGCCGGTTCGAGGACGCGGGCGTTGCCGCCCTCATCTATACCGACATTGCCCGCGACGGCCTGCGGAAGGGCCTGAACATGGACGCCACCATCGCCCTGGCGGATGCGGTGAGCATCCCGGTAATCGCCTCCGGCGGTCTCGGCTCGCTGGCGGACGTGGAAGCCCTGGTGGCGCCGCGCGCCCGCAAATTGGCCGGCGCCATCACCGGCCGCGCGCTCTATGACGGCCGCCTCGATCCCGGCGCGGCGCTTGCCCTCGTGGCCGGACGGAACTGAGGCGCCACCATGCTGAAGGTCCGCGTCATCCCCTGCCTGGACGTGAAGGACGGCCGCGTCGTCAAGGGCGTGCAGTTCGTCGATCTGCGCGATGCCGGCGACCCGGTGGAAGCTGCGCGCGCCTATGACGCCGCCGGCGCCGACGAACTGACCTTCCTCGATATCGCCGCCAGCCACGAAAATCGCGGCACCATCCTCGACGTGGTCCAGCGCACCGCCGAGCAATGCTTCATGCCGCTGACCGTGGGCGGCGGCGTGCGCACGGTGGACGATGTGCGCGCTCTGCTCCAGGCCGGCGCCGACAAGGTGGCCATCAACACTGCCGCCGTCGCCCGCCGCGCCTTCGTGGGCGAGGCGGCGGAAAAGTTCGGCGAGCAGTGCATCGTGGTGGCCATCGACGCCAAGAAGGTGTCCGGCCCCGGCGAAGCGCCCCGCTGGGAAATCTTCACCCATGGCGGGCGCAAGCCCACCGGCATCGACGTCGTGCAATATGCCCGCGACGTGGTGGATCTGGGCGCGGGCGAACTGCTGCTCACCTCCATGGATCGCGACGGCACCGGCATCGGCTTTGATACCGCGCTGACCCGCGCGGTGTCGGATGCGGTGCATGTGCCGGTGATCGCCTCCGGCGGCGTCGGCACCCTGGATCATCTGGTGGAGGGCATCCGCGAGGGTGGCGCCTCCGCAGTGCTGGCGGCGTCCATCTTCCACTTCGGCACCTTCACCGTGCAGCAGGCCAAGGAGCGGCTGGCGCAGGCGGGGCTGCCGGTGCGGTTAGAAATCTGAGACGCCGTCCAAGAGACCTAAAACCTAAGTCGCCTTGCGCGGCGGCGGCAGTTGCTTTGAAACAGCGGCAGGCTTTGCCAAGCGTGCCGGGATCAGCCCTCCCCATCCGGGAGGCACAGCATGTCTGGGACCACCATGAGCGAAGAGCGCGTGACCCTCGCCGACCTGGAACGCATCGTCGCTGACCGGGCGCGGGTGGATGCCGGCGCCTCCTATACCCGGTCCCTGCTGGACAAGGGCATTGCCAAATGCGCCCAGAAGGTGGGCGAGGAGGCGGTGGAGACCGCGCTGGCGGCGGTGGCCGGCGAGCGGGCGGAGTTCGTCTCCGAAGTCGCCGACCTGCTTTATCATCTTGCGGTGCTGCTCCATGCCAAGGGCGTGCCGCTCGATGATGTTCACGCGGAATTGGCCCGGCGTACCAGCCGATCCGGCCACGAGGAAAAAGCTTCGAGACAACGGAGCTGAGATGGCCGTGAAGGAAACGCACTGATGGATCAAAGGCTCGATCCCGGCCTGTCCCCCTACCGCAGCTTCGCGCGCGCGGAATGGGCGCAGCTGCGCGAGGATACGCCCATGCCGCTGCGGCAGGACGAGATCGTCCGCCTCCAGGGCCTGAATGACCGGCTGTCGCTTCGGGAAGTGGAGGAGATCTATCTCCCGCTCTCGCGCCTGCTGTCGCTGTATGTGGGCGCGACGCAGAAACTGTTTCGCGCCATGAGCCACTTCCTCGACCACACCAACACCGGTGAGGGCAAGATGCCCTACATCATCGGCGTTGCCGGCTCGGTGGCGGTGGGCAAGTCCACCACCGCCCGCGTGCTGCAGGCGCTGCTGGCCCGCTGGCCCAACACCCCCAAGGTGGATCTGGTGACCACCGATGGCTTCCTGCTGCCCAATGCGGTGCTGGAGCGGGAAGGGCTGATGGAGAAGAAGGGCTTTCCCGAAAGCTACGACCTCTCGCTGCTGCTGCGCTTCCTCACCGACATCAAGGCCGGACGCCGGCCGGTGAAGGCGCCGCTCTATTCGCATTTCTTCTACGACGTGATGCCCGACCAGACGGTGGAAGTGGACCGCCCGGACATTCTGATCGTGGAGGGCCTGAACGTGCTCCAGACCGGCCGCCCGCCCCGCGACGGCAAGGCGATCCCGTTCGTCTCCGACTTCTTCGACTTCTCGGTCTATATCGACGCCGACGATGACGTGCTGGAGCATTGGTATGTGCAGCGCTTCATGCGGCTGCGGGAGACGGCCTTCAAGGACCCGCTCTCCTATTTCCATCGCTATTCCAAGCTGTCGGAATCCGAGGCGGTTGCCACCGCGCTGTCGATCTGGCACCGCATCAACCTGCCGAACCTGAACGAGAACATCCTGCCCACCCGCCAGCGCGCCAATCTGATCCTGCGCAAAGCCGGGGACCATGAGGTGGAAGAGGTGCTGTTGCGCAAGCTGTGAACCAGAGGGCGCGGCGCGTTTCCCGCGCCCGCTCTGACAGCGCCCCCACAACAAGCCGCACGAAAAAAGGCCCGCCAAAGCGGGCCTTTTTTCGTGAAGTCATGGCCCGACGCGGGCCGAAGCCCGGTGCCGGGACGGATGAGGCGTGCGCCTGGAGGATCCCCCCAGGCACAGGCACTCAGTTGTCGAACTGCGGCTCGGCGGTGGTGCCGGTCGCGGGTGCGGCGTCTTCTCCGCCCTCTTCCTGATTGCGGAAGCGGCGACGACGGCGGCCGAACCGCGGGTTGTCGGCGTCACTGGCCTCGGTCTCTTCCGGGGTGCTGGGGGCGGCGCGCTCCTTCACCACCGGGGTCGCAACCGGGCTGGTGATGAACGAGGGCAGACCCAGCTGCGGCTGCACATCCTCACGCTCCTTGCGGGCGCGGGAGGCGCGGGGGGCCGGAGCGGGAGCAACGGCCGCCGGGGCGGGCGCGGCAACGGCGGGAGCCACGTAAGGGGCCTCATCTTCCACCGGGCGCGGGGCGCGCGGTTCCCGGGGCGGACGGGGCGTATAGGCCTCGCCTTCCTCGCGGGGGGCACGGGGCGCACGGGCGGCATAACCGCCCTCGCCTTCCACCCGCGGGGCGCGGGGGGGACGCGGCGCATAGGTGTTGCCATCGGCGTCATCCCGCGGCGGACGCGGCGCGCGGGCCACATAACCCTCGCCCTCCTCGCGGGGGGGACGGGGCGCGCGGGCGACGTAGCCCTCGCCTTCTTCCCGGGGCTGACGCGGCGGACGGGGCGCATAATTGCCCTCGGTGCCTTCCTCGCGCGGCGGACGGGCCTCGCGGGGCGGACGCTGCTGGTAATTGCCCTGCTGCTCGTCGTCGCGGTTGCGCTGGCCGCGGAACTCGCGCGGCTGGTAATTGCCCTCGCCGCCCTCGTCGTCGCGGGGCCGGCGCGGCTGATTGTTGGGATTGTTGTTCTGGCGATTGTCGCGGGGCTGGCGCTGCTGGTTGTCGCGCGGGCCCTGGTTGTCGCGCTGCTGATAGTTCTGCTCACGCGGCTGGTAGTTCTGCTCGCGGGGCTGATAGTTGGGCTGGGGGGGATCAAAGCCGCCCAGATCCTCCATCTCGTCGTCTTCCATCTCATCCTCACGGCCGAAGCCGGGCTGAGTGGCCATCTGGCCCTGGAGAGCGGCGATGAGGCGCTGATAGTGCTCGGCGTGCTGATAGTAATTTTCAGCGGCGACATAATCCCCGGACGAATGGGAATCCCGAGCGAGCTGTTGATACTTTTCGGCAATGTGATGCGCTGTACCGCGGACCTTCACATCCGGACCGTTGGACTCATAGACCCGGGTCATCGGGTTGGAGCCGCGGCGGTTATTATTCCGGCCGCGCATGCGCTTCTGCTGACCATTTCTCATGTGAATCGTTCTCTACTCGCTCGGCTGTTCCGCCGCCGCCTGCGTCCGAACCGAAACACCGGGCGCTGGTACAGCGTCCGCTACGGCCGGCTTTCGAAAGCCCGATGAAGTCACGAATGCCCTCGACCGAAGGCTGCGCTCAACGGTTGTCACGTTCGTTCCGAACAAAACGAATTCAGGATCTGTGTGACCATGAGCCCCGCTCCGCGCGTTCCCGCGCGGCAAGCTACGTCAAACCTCAACGTTACGGATGCGTCCCGAACGCGAGGACCTAGCGTCATTGATCGTTCCGAGAAGACAGCCGCAACACGACATTCGCGCGTCGCCGGCTTGCGCCTTCCGCAGCGTCCGAGAGATCCTGTCCAGATTTCGGAAGCTCGCACCAGCCCCTCAGGCCACTGCATCGGTTCGATACCTGTACCGACACTAGCCAGTTCGACCTTGCCTTCCAAGCGATTTTTTCAGCCCCACGCCGCACCGCAATACAATCCGCGCCCTCGACGCAACCCACGGAGATCCCAAGCCGTCTCACGGCCGGCTCGCGGTCAGCGCCCGCGCCACCCCGCCAAGATCGGGCCGCGCGGCATGCGTGGGCGGCAGGCCCGCCGCGCAGAGCAACGCGGTGACGGCCGCCTCCTGGCCGATGCCCAGTTCCAGCACCAGCACGCCGCCGGGCGCCAGAAGCCGTGGCGCCTCCTGGATTATGGCCCGGTAGGCCACGAGCCCGTCCGGCCCCCCATCCAGCGCTGCCATGGGGTCATTCTCGCGCACATCGATGGCCAGTCCGGCAATGTCGCCGGTGGGGATATAGGGCGGGTTCGACACCACCAGATCAAACGGTCCATCCACCGCTGCGGCCCAATCCCCCACCAGCACGGCACCGCGCCGGTTCAATCCTGCGCGCGCCAGATTGTCGCGGGCGGTGGCGGCCGCGCCGGGGGATTGATCGATCCCCAGACCCCAGGCGGTGGGCAATTCCACCAGGATCGCGGCGAGAATCGCCCCCGATCCGGTGCCCAGGTCCAGCACCCGGAGCGGCCCCGCCCGGCCCTTGAGCGCATCGAGCGCGGCTTCCACCACGGTCTCGGTGTCCGGGCGCGGCACCAGCGTGTCCGGCGAGAGGGTGAAGGGCAGGCTCCAGAATTCCTTCTCGCCCAGGATCCGCGCCACCGGCACGCCCGCCAGCCGCTGCGCCAGCATCTGCGCGAAGGATGCGGCCCCGGCCGGGCTCACCAGATCAGGCCCGGCCACCCGCAGTGCGGCGGCGGACAGGCCCAGCGCTTGGGCCAGCAGCAGGCCCGCATCCAGATCCGGGCTGTCGATCCCCGCCGCAGCGAGGCGCGCGGCGGCCTCCCGGCGCAGGGCACCCACCGTGCCGGGCGCCCGGTGCGGCATGGCTCAGTCCCGCTCCGAGGCGGCCATCAGGCCGGCCTGATGCTCGGTGATCAGCGCGTCCAGTACCTCGTCCAGGGCCTGGCCGGTGATCACCTCCTCCAATTTGTAGAGGGTGAGGTTGATGCGGTGGTCGGTGAGGCGCCCTTGGGGGAAATTATAGGTGCGGATGCGCTCGGAGCGATCACCCGAGCCCACCTGCCCGCGCCGGTCGGCGGAGCGGGCATTGTCCTGGCGCTGGCGCTCCTCATCCAGCATGCGCGAGCGCAGCAGCGCCATGGCGCGGGCCTTGTTGCGATGCTGCGAGCGCTCGTCCTGGACCGCCACCACGATGCCCGTGGGCAGATGGGTGATGCGCACCGCGCTCTCGGTCTTGTTCACATGCTGCCCGCCCGCCCCCTGGGCGCGGTAGACATCGATGCGCAGATCGCTCTCATTGATGTCCACGTCCACCTCTTCCGCCTCCGGCAACACCGCCACGGTGGCGGCGGAGGTGTGGATGCGGCCGGAGGCCTCGGTGTCGGGCACCCGCTGCACCCGGTGGACGCCGGATTCGAACTTCAGCCGGGCATAGGCGCCGCGCCCGTGCACCGCGGCGATGACTTCCTTGTAGCCGCCCATGGAGCCCTCGCTTTCGGAGAGCACCTCCACGCTCCAGCCCTTCTCGGCGGCGTAGCGGGAATACATGCGGAACAGATCGCCGGCGAACAGCGCCGCCTCGTCGCCACCAGTGCCGGCGCGCACTTCCAGGATGATGCCGCGCTCATCCATGGCGTCCTTCGGCAGCAGGGCGACGCGCACCTCCTTGGCGAGGCTGTCGAGCTGGGCTTCCAGGCGCTCCACCTCGCTCTGGGCGAGATCGCGCATTTCCGGGTCGGCCAGCATCTCGCGGGCGTCCGACAGATCCTGCTCGGCGGCGCGCAGCGCCCGCACCTGCTCCACCACTGGAGAGAGATCGGAAAACTCGCGCCCGAGGCGGACATATTCCTCGCCCTCGGCGCCGGCGGCCAGCATCGCCTCCACCTCGGCGTGGCGCGCAACCACCTGGTCGAGCTTGGCGGTGGGCAAATCGATGCTCATGCCAGCACTCCCCATGCCGACGGGCGGACCGACGGAACAGAAGATGCAACGGAGAGGTAGGCGGGGGACATGATCGTCAGCAGACTATACCGGGCAAGATAGGGGACCAGGAGAGAGGAGGCGCGACACGAGACATCGCCGCCGGCCTGCGCCGCCGGCAGCACACGCCCCATTCTAGATCGGCAAGCCGCTCTTCTCCGCGAATTCCTTGAGGCGGGCGCGCACATCCACGCCGCCGGTGGTCTGGTCCAGCAGGGGCTGGAGCACGGCGCGGGCGGCGCCCACGTCCAGTTCCAGCACCACGGACTTCACCGGCCCCACCGATGCAGGCGACAGCGACAGCGACCGATAGCCCAATGCCGCCAGCGCCACCGCCTCCAGCGGGCGCGAGGCCAGCTCACCACACAAAGTCACAGGCTTGCCATGGCGCTCGCCGGCCTCCGCCACCATGCGGAACGCCCGCAGCGCCGCCGGCGACAGCGGATCGAACCGGTCCGCCACCCGCACGTTGGAGCGGTCGGCGGCGAACAGGAACTGCACCAGATCGTTGGAGCCGACCGACAGGAAGTCCGCCCGGGACAGCATCTCGTCCAGCTGGAACAGCAGCGAAGGCACCTCCACCATGGCGCCCACGAACACCTTCTCGGGCAGCGCATGGCCGTGCTTGCGCAGATGGGTTAGCTCGCGCTCCAGGATGGCTTTCGCCTGATCGAACTCGCCCACGTCCGCCACCATGGGGAACATCATGCGCAGTTCGCGGCCGGCGCCGGCCCGCAGCAAGGCACGGATCTGGCTGCGCAGCAGGCCGGGGCGATCGATGCCCAGGCGAATGGCGCGCCAACCCAAGGCGGGGTTCTCTTCCTCCACCGTGCGCATGTAGGGCAGCACCTTGTCGCCGCCGATATCCAGGGTGCGGAAGGTGACGGGCCGCTCCCCCGCCGCATCCAGCACCGCCCGATAGAGGGTCAGCTGCTCGGAAATGCGCGGGAAGGTGGACGCGACCATGAACTGCAATTCGGTGCGGAACAGGCCGATGCCCGCAGCCCCGGTCTCGGCAATATGCGGCAGGTCCACCAGCAGGCCGGCATTCAGATTGAGGTCGATGGCGACCCCGTCCTTGGTGATGCAGGGGATGTCGCGCAGCGCCGCATAGCGCGCCTGCCGCTTGGCGCGGAACCGCACCTTCTCCGCATAGGCCTCTTCGACGTCACCGGGCGGGCGCAGATGCACCTCGCCCGCCTGCCCGTCCACGATCACCGGATCGCCGGTTTCCGCCAGGCTGGAGGCATTCTCCACCTGGCCCACGGCGGCGATGCCCAGCGCGCGGGCGACGATGGTCACATGGCTGGTGGTGCCGCCCTCTTCCAGCACCAGGCCGCGAATGCGGGTGCGGTCATAGTCCAGCAGCGCCGCGGGGCTCATGTTGCGGGCAACCAGAATGGCGTTTTCCGGCAGGTCCGAGCGCTCGGACGCGCGGGTGCGGCCGGTCAGCTCGCGCAGCAGCCGGTTGGCCAGATCGTCCAGATCGTGCAGGCGCTCGCGCAGATAGGGGTCGGAGGCGCGCATGATGCGGGCACGGGTGTCGGACTGCACCCGCTCCACCGCGCCCTCGGCGGTGAGGCCGGACAGCACCGCCTCGCGCATCCGGTGCATCCAGCCGCGGTCATGGGCGAACATGCGATAGGCTTCGAGGATCTCGCGATGCTCGCCGGCCTTCGACAGTCCGTCATCCTCCAGCAGCAGGTCGATGGACGCGCGCAATTTGCCGATGGCCCCGTCCAGGCGGGCCGTTTCCTTGGTCGGATCGTCGGCAATGACATTGGTGATCACGATGCGCGGCTCGTGCAGCACCACATGGCCCAGGCCCAGCCCATCGGCCAAAGGCGTGCCGGTGAGGTGCAGCGGCCGGCGCACCGCCGGCTCGGCGCCGGGCTTGGCCAGCGCGGTCAGTTCGCCGGAGGCGATCATCTCCGCCAGCACCATGGCGGTGGTCTGGAGCGCCTCGATCTCTTCGTCGGTATAGGTGCGCCGGGCCCGGTTCTGCACCACCAGCACGCCCAGCGTATTGCCGCCGCGCAGGATCGGCACGCCCAGGAAGGAGTTGTAGATCTCTTCGCCCGTTTCCGGCCGGTAGGAGAATTCCGGATGGTTCTGGGCGTCGGACAGGGCCAGCGATTCGGCTTCGCGGGCGACGTGGCCCACCAAGCCTTCGTCGGTGCGCATCACGGTCAGATGCACCGCGTCGCGATTCAGGCCCTCGGTGGCGTAGAGCTCCAGGGTGGAGTCCACGCGCAGCACATAGACCGAGCAGACTTCCGCCACCATATTGGCAGCGATCAGCACCACGATCTTATCCAGGCGATCCTGCGCGCTGACCGGCTCCGCCATGACTTCGCGGAGGCGTCTCAAGAGCACGCGGGGACCGCCGAGCGCGCCACGCATCGACCGCATCCTTAGAAAAGGGGTGGCCGGGGACCGCCAACCCGGAACGGGTCGGCGGACGGCGCCCCCCGGCAACTGTAACCTGGGGCGACTTTAACCTGGAATCAGAATGCAGCGACCAACCTGCGGTACAAGTTGGCGCCGCTGCATCCTACTTATCCAGCCCGTATAGCGAATGGAGAGTCCGCACGGCAAGCTCGGTATAGGCCGCATCGATCAGGATCGAGATTTTGATCTCGGAGGTGGTGATCGCGCGGATGTTGATGCCCTTGGCCGCCAGCGCCCGGAAGGCATCGGCGGCGACGCCTGCGTGGGACCGCATGCCGATGCCGATCACCGACACCTTGGTGACATCCACGGCCCCTTCCACCACTTCGAAGCCGATGCTCGCCTTGGCGTTTTCCAGCACGGCCTTGGCGCGCTCGTAATCGGCGGTGGGCACGGTGAAGGTAATGTCCGTATAGCGGCCATCGGACGACACGTTCTGGACGATCATGTCCACATTGATGTGCGCCTCGGCCAGCGGGCCGAACACGGAGGCGGCAATGCCGGGCTTGTCCTCCACGCGGCGGATCGAGACCTGGGCCTCGTCCCTGGCGAAGGCGATGCCCGTGACCACCTGGGCTTCCATCTGGTTTGCCACGATTTCCTCCTCATCGCAGATCAGCGTGCCGGCTGCTTCCACGGTGCCCATGTGGGGCGCGTCTGGGTCTTCGAAGCTGGAGCGCACGAAGGTGCGCACCTGGTGCACCATGGCCAGCTCGACCGAACGCACCTGCAGCACCTTGGCGCCCAGCGACGCCATTTCCAGCATTTCTTCGAAGGCGATGCGATCCAGCCGCCGGGCCTTGGGCACCATGCGCGGATCGGTGGTGTAGACGCCGTCCACATCCGTATAGATGTCACAGCGCTCGGCGCCGATGGCGGCGGCGATGGCCACCGCGCTGGTGTCCGAGCCGCCCCGGCCCAAGGTGGTCAGGCGCCCGGACGGCAGATGAATGCCCTGGAAGCCCGCCACCACCGCCACTTGCCCGGTGTCCATCTGCCCGGTGAGCGCAGTGCCGTCGATCTCCAGGATGCGGGCGGAGCCATGGGCGTCGTCGGTGGAGATGGGCACCTGCCAGCCCTGCCAGGAGCGGGCCGGAATGCCCAGTTCCTGCAAGGTGATGGCCAGCAGACCCGAGGTCACCTGCTCGCCCGAGGCCACCACCGCATCATATTCGCGCGGATCGTAGAGCGCGGACGAGTCCTTGCACCAGCCGACCAATTCATTGGTCTTGCCGGACATGGCGGACACCACGACCGCCACTTGATAGCCGGCGTCCACTTCGCGCTTCACATGGCGCGCCACATTGCGGATGCGTTCGATGGTGGCGACAGACGTGCCGCCGAACTTCATGACCAGCCGAGCCATTGCTCGCGCCTCTCTCAAAAGAAATGCCGAATGGGAAAACCGTTCAGCGGGCGAGGCCCGCACCCTGCCGCAGCATCATTTTCGCGCGCGGCGCAGGGGTTTGCACGCCGCACGCACGAGAGTCTTCATGGCCATAATGGCCATGGCGCCCATGGTGGGAGTGGCAAACGAACGGGTTTCGGCCGGCTGGTACATCCCTGACCCCTTCCCGCGCGCTCACGGCGCCGCGGGTGATGACGTGGGGCGCCTAATAACGCTGTCGGACGCTCCCGGCAATGGGGCGCTTCTTTATACGAAAGGCCGTTTTCCTTATGCGCCGCAAATGCTGCGGTGCAGTAGAGATGCCTCACGCCGCCCGCATTTCCTCCAGGAACGCGCGCACGCTGGCGGCGTCCACATCCTTGGCGACGAAGGCCGCGCCGATGCCGCGGGCCAGGATGAAGGTAAGCGCGCCGCGCGACACCTTCTTGTCCTGGGCGATCAGGGTCATCAGGCCGTCAGTGTCAGGCAGCTCACCGGGCACATCGGCGATGCGGGTGGGCAGGCCCACCGCTTCCAGATGGCGCTGCGCCCGCACCGCATCCTGGCCCGAGCACAGGCCGAGCCGGGCAGAATAGGCAAAGGCCAGGCACATGCCGATGGACACCGCCTCGCCATGCAGCAGCCGCTGCGAGAAACCGGCGCCAGCCTCCAGCGCATGGCCGAAGGTGTGGCCGAGGTTCAAGAGGGCGCGGTCGCCGGTCTCGGTCTCGTCGCGGGCGACGATGGCCGCCTTGGCGGCGCAGGAAGCGGCCACCGCTTCCACCCGGTCGCCGTCGCCGGACAGGATGCCGCGCCAAGCGCCTTCCAGCCAGCCGAACAGTTTTTCGTCGCCCAGCAGGCCGTATTTAGCCACCTCGGCATAGCCGGCGCGCAGTTCACGCGCCGGCAAAGTATCTAGCGCCGCCGTATCGGCCACCACCAGCACCGGCTGATGGAAGGCGCCCACCAGATTCTTGCCCTGGGGCGAATTGATGCCGGTCTTGCCACCGACGGAGGAATCCACCTGCGACAGCAAGGTGGTGGGCGCCTGCACCACATCCACCCCCCGCCGCACCACGGCGGCGGCGAAACCGGCGAGATCGCCCACCACGCCGCCGCCCAGCGCCAGCACCAGGTCGCGCCGCTCCACCCGGGCGGCGATCAGTCCTTCCGCCACCTGCTGCAAGCCGGCGTAGGACTTGCTGCCCTCGCCCGGCGCCACGATCACGGTGGAAAAGCCGATGCCCGCCGCGTCCAGCGCCGCTTCCACCATGCCGAGATGCTGCAACGCCACATTCTGGTCGGTCACGATCGCCACGCGGGCCCCGGGACGCAAGGCGGCGATGCGGGTGCCGATCTCGCCCAGCAGGCCTGGGCCGATGGCGATGTCATAGGCCCGCGCGCCCAATTCCACCCGCACCGTGCGCGGGGCGGCCGGAGACCCTTGCGGGACGGAGACGGAGGACGGCGTTGCGACTGACGACATGACGGATCCTGACGGTAAAAAGTTTCAGGCCGGCGGCACAGGGGCTGCCGGCGGCGGGCCTCAGCCCCTCACGATCGGCTCAGGCCGGCGTCGGCGGGCGCGGCGTCGTGCCGCTCCAGATGCCGGGCGACTTCCAGCAGCACATCCTCCACCACCGCCTCATGCAGCGCATCGCGGGAATCCACCCGCACATCGGCCAAGGCATAGGTATCGCCGCGCGCCGCCAGCAGGGCCGCCAGCTTTTCGCCGGGATCGCCGTCCGCCAGCAAGGGCCGATCGGTGCGCTTGCGCACCCGCCGCAGCAGGATGGGCAGGTCCGCGTGCAGCCAGACCGAGACCCCGTGCCGCGCCACTCCGGCCCGCGTCTCCGCATTCATGAACGCCCCGCCGCCGGTGGCCAGCACGCAGGGACCGGCATGCAGCAGACGCAGCATCACCCGCTTCTCGCCCTCGCGAAACTCCGCCTCGCCGCGGCTGGCAAAGATCTCCGGTATGGCCATGCCGGCGGCGCGCTCGATCTCCTCATCCGCATCGAGGAACGGCAGCCCGAGGCGCTTGGCGAGGCGGCGGCCCACGGAGGATTTGCCCGAACCCGGCATGCCCACCAGCACGATGCAGCGGGCGCCGAGCCGCTCCAGCAGCAATCGGTCGGGCGCTGGCGCGCTATCCTCGGCCCTGCCGCGGCCGGTATCACCATTCACCGCCCCACTCCTCATCCTCATGGACCCGCCCCGGGTCTTGTGTCGGCCTAGCATCGCCATGGCGAGCGGGCAATGCCGGTTGAAAGCACAGCCAGAGCGTGCGACCAGTCGGAACCCTGTATCCAGCGCGATTCGGAAGATAACCTGTGCCGAGCCTTCTGCGCTTTCTCGCGGTCATCGCCATCCTGGCGGGCCTTGGCTATGCCGGTATTTGGGCGCTGGCCACCATGGTCCAGCCGGTGACACGCGATACCACCTTCACCGTGCCCAACGACCGCTACGCTAAGTAACCTTCGTGATGAGCGCCTCCGGCCCCATCGCCCTTTTCCTCGACATGCAGGCGGTGGAACGCGGCGCCAGCGTCCACACGCTGGAGGCCTATGGCCGGGATCTGGCGGATTTCGACGATTTTCTCTCGGTGCGCGCCCGCAGCATCGCCGATGCCCAGACCGCCGACATCCGCGCCTTCCTGGCCGAACTGACCGATCGCGGCCTGAAGTCCACCACCGTGGCGCGGCGGCTCTCCGCCATCCGGCAATTGTATCGTTTTCTCTATGCGGAAGGCCGGCGCGGCGATGATCCCGCCGCCGTGCTCGACGGCCCCAAGCGCGGCCGTCCGCTGCCCAAAGTGCTGAGCCTCGATCAGGTGGGAGCGCTGATCGACACCGCCCATGCCCGTGCCGCCGAACCCGCGCCGTCCCCGGAGCGGTTGCGCCGGCTGCGCACCGTGTGCCTGATCGAAGTGCTCTATGCCACCGGCCTGCGGGTGTCGGAACTGGTGGGCCTGCCCGCCGCCGCGGCCCGCGCCCGCGATGCCATCATGGTGTCGGGCAAAGGCGGCAAGGAGCGGCTGGTGCCCTTGAGCGAACCGGCCAAGGCGGCCATGGCCGCCTATCTGGCGGCGCGCAAGGAGGGCGGGCTGGAGGCCTCCAAATGGCTGTTCCCCACCTCGGCCGAGGCCGGACACCTCACCCGCCAGCATGCGGCGCGGGAGTTGAAGGATCTGGCGGTGGCCGCCGGCGTGTCCCCCGCGATCCTCTCGCCCCATGTGCTGCGCCATGCCTTCGCCAGCCACCTGCTGGCTCACGGCGCCGACCTGCGCATCGTGCAGACCTTGCTGGGCCATGCGGACGTGTCCACCACCCAGATCTATACCCATGTGCTGGACGAGCGCCTGAAGAGCATGGTCCGCGACCTGCATCCCCTGTCCACCGACTGAACCTGCGGCACCCGGCGTTTTCCCCGCTCGCACGATCCTCGGTCAATATCCTGCGACGGCCCCTTTCATCGCGCGCCGACGGCGCCTATATTCATCGGGCCGGTGCAAGCCGGATATGGCGATAAATGGTTGTTGTAATAAGCCTTTCGGACCCGGGGGCAGTACCCGGCGCCTCCACCAAAGCCCAGAGCGCAGCGCAAAAGCGCAGTGCGCGCTGGGCTCCGGCGGGGGCGAAACAGGATCGACGAGGGTGTAAAGAGCTTTCTTTCGCTCGGCATGGTTCCGCCGATATCGGGCCGACCTATAGTTGCGAATGACAACTATGCTCCGGTTGCCGTTGCCGCGTGAGCGGTAAAGGTACCGAAATAAAAGTCCTACCGGGTAGCACTGGCTAGGCGGGGTTCGGAGGCACCTGGCAACAGAAGCCTCCACTTCTCTCCGGGGCGGCCGGCTCTGGGGGAAGGTTGCGGATATCGCGTCCGTTCTGTGCAAACCCTTCGCATCGCGGACCCGTCTATTGCGGAGCTTTCGCATCGCGGGGCGGCAAGCACGAGGTCCGGCCGAAGCTATTCAGCAGGGCCCATGCCGCCGGTCGACCATATTCGCTACGATCTTCTCGCCCAAGAAGCGCTGCGCGGCGTCGTCCGCCGCGTCCTCACGGATGTGGCCCGCGACGGCCTGCCGGGCGACCATCATTTCTATCTCTCGTTCGATACCCGCGCGCCGGGCGTGCGCCTGTCGCAGCGCATGCGCGAGCAGTATCCCGAGGACATGACCATCGTGCTCCAGCACCAGTTCTGGGACATGACCGTCACCGAGCACGCCCTCGAAGTGGGCCTGTCGTTCGGCGGCGTACCGGAAAAGCTGCTGATTCCCTTCTCCGCCATGAAGGGCTTCTTCGACCCCTCGGTGAAGTTCGGCCTCCAGTTCGACCTGGGCACGCCCGACGAGGAGCCGGAGATCGACGGCGCCCAGGACGTCTCGGCCCCGGTGCAGCTGTCCAGCAGTGCCCGTCCGCCGCGGGGTGCCGGTTCCGAGCCGTCCGTGAACATCGCCAATGCCGCCCGCGCCGAACTGGCGCGTAGCCCCAAGGACGAGGCCGGCGACGATGACGCCACCCCGCCCTCCGGCGGCGCCGAAGTGGTTCGGCTGGACGTGTTCCGGAAGAAGTGAGTCTCCCCCGGCGCGCCTGCGCCGGGCGGTGCTCTGCCCTGACTCCCGCCTCTTGCTGATTGCCTCTGCATGACAACCGAATGCGATGTGGTGATTGTGGGGGCGGGCGCGGCGGGCTTGGCCGCAGGGCGTACCTTGCGCGCGGCAGGCGCCCATGTGCGGGTGCTGGAGGCCTCGGGCCGCACCGGCGGGCGCGCCTTCACCGATACCGTCAGCCTCGGCCAGCCCTGGGATCTGGGCTGCCACTGGCTGCACGACGCCACCAACAATCCCTTCGTGCCCATCGCCGATGCCCTGGGCTTGCGCTATCGCCGCTCCGATGGCCGCGCCAGCCGCCGGCTGCATCTGGGCCGGCGCTGGGCCGATGCCGCCGAGGACAAGGCCGCGCGCGCGGCAGTGGACGCCGCCTTCGATGCGGTGCGCGCCGCCGGCGCAGCGGGCCGGGACGTGTCTGCCGCCACCGTGTGGGGTGAGAGCGACCGCGATCCGCGCTGGGACGGCATGGTGCGCTCCTGGTTCACACTGATGTCCGCCAATGAGCCGGAAAACATCTCCTGCGTGGACTTTGCCGCCTATCACGACACCGATGCCAACTGGCCGGTCACCGATGGTTACGGCGCCCTGGTGCGGGCCTATGGCGCCGATGTGCCGGTGACGCTGGCCTGCCCGGTGCGGCGGCTGGACTGGTCGGGCAAGGGCGTGCGGGTGATCACCGATGCCGGTGAGCTGACCGCGCAAGCGGTGATCGTCACCGTGTCGACGCGGGTGATCGCCGAGGGCGGACTCGGCTTCTTCCCGGCGCTACCCGCGGCCCTGCAGGCGGCATTCGCGGCCCTGCCGCTGGGGGTGGCGGAGAAGATCGCCCTGAGTTTTGATCGCGACGTGTTCGGCATCGCCGAGCATGCCAGCATCGGCGTGCTGGATCTCGACCATCCGGCCACCGCGCCGATCCACTTCCAGCTGCTGCCCGGCGCGCAGCCCGCCGCCATCGGCCATGTGGCCGGCGATGCCGGCGCCCGCCTGCTGGCGGCCGGCCACGGCGCCATGACCGCCGCCGCGCTGGATGCGCTCTGCGCCGCCTTCGGCGAGGATCTGCGCCGGCGGCTACGGGCCAGCTTTTCCACCGGGTGGGCCGATGATCCGTTCATCGGCGGCGGCTATTCCAGCGCCCTGCCCGGCCATGGGATGGAGCGGGCGCGCCTGTTCGAGCCGGTGGGCGAGCGGATCTATTTTGCCGGCGAAGCGGTGTCTACCCACGCCTTTTCCACCTGCCACGGCGCCCACCTTTCGGGCATCGCGGCGGCGGAACGGGCGCTGGCGCAACTGTCCGGCGCGGAGACCCTGTGATGCGGCCCATGACCCAGATCGTCGCCGTGGCCGAGAATGGCGTCATCGGCCGCGACCAAGCCCTGCCCTGGCATTTGCCCTCGGACCTCAAGCGCTTCAAAGCCCTGACCATGGGCAAGCCCATGCTCATGGGCCGCCACACCTTCATCTCCATCGGCCGCCCGCTGCCCGGCCGCATCTCGGTGGTGGTGAGCAGCGATCCCACGTTTGCCCCACCCGAGGGCGTGCGGGTGGGCCGGACGCTGGAGGCGGCCTGCGCCTTGGCCGACGCGGCGGCGCAGGAGATGGGGGCGGACGAGATCATGGTGATCGGCGGACGCGGCGTGTTCGCCGGCACGCTGGCGCTGGCGCACCGCATCCATCTGACTCAGGTGCACGCGACGCCGGAGGGCGACGTCCGGCTGCCGCCGTTCGACCCCGCCGTTTGGCGGGAGACCGACCGCGAAGGACCCTTGCAAGGCCCCGGCGACGAGCTGCCCTTCAGCTATGTGACCCTGGACCGCATCTGAGCCGCAAGGCTCCGGCTATTCCGGCAGCAGGCCCGGCGGGCGCTGCATGGTGCCGAAGCCGCCCACCGTGGGCGGGGGCGGCAGCTCGAAATCCGGACGCATCGGCCGGGGCCGGACCGTCGGACTGATGTCCACCGGCGGCGGCAGCGGCGGC